>NZ_VWVS01000001.1:0-721380 GCF_008638355.1 Nocardiopsis deserti
TACGTGGCGGGCTTCACGGCTCCGGAGGGCAAGACGATGGGTCACGCGGGCGCGATCGTCTCGGGTTCCTCGGGCACGGCCGCCGCGAAGAAGGAAGCTCTGGAGGCCGTCGGCGTCAAGGTCGGCACCACCCCCAGCGAAGCGGCCCGGATGGTGCGTACCGTCCTGGCCGGAGCACCCCGCGGAGAGGAGGCGGGCGCCCTCTCCGAGGCGGCGCCCACGGCGCGATGACGGCGACGCTCAAGCCCGGCACCGACTGGGCGACCCTGTACACCCGCTGCCGCGAGGAGGCCCCGGAGGCCTTCGGACCCGACCGGACGCACAACCACTGGGGCGGCCGGTGGCGCGCCGACGGCGAGCCCCGGACCGCGTACTCGCCCGTGGACGGCTCGGAGATCGCGGGCCCGCCCATGCTCGACGGCGCCACCGCGGCCCGCGCGGTCGCCGGGGCCGCCGAGGAGCACCGCCGCTGGAGCGCGCTGCCCCTGGCCGAGCGCCGGGAGCGGGTCCGCGCCGCGGTCCGGGCCTGGGAGCGGCACCGCGACACCCTCGCGCTGGCCCTGGTCTGGGAGATCGGCAAGCCCTGGCGGCTGGCCCGCCAGGACGTGGACCGGGCGATATCGGGGGTCGAGTGGTACCTGGACGGCGTCGAGCCCATGCTGGAGGGACGCCTGCCCCTGGACGGCCCGGTCAGCAACATCGCGAGCTGGAACTACCCGATGAGCGTGCTGGCGCACGCGATGTGCGTCCAGGCGCTGGCGGGCAACGGCGTGATCGCCAAGACCCCCACCGACGGCGGGCTGGTCTGCCTGACCCTGGCCGTGGCCCTGGCGGTCCGCGAGGGCCTGCCGTTCACACTGGTCAGCGGAGGCGGCCGCGACCTCTCCCCGGCGCTGGTGCGCGGGCCCGAGATCGGCTGCGTGTCCTTCGTGGGAGGCCGGGACACCGGCGGCCGGGTGGCGGCCGACCTCGCCGACCTGGGGCGGCCGCACGTCCTGGAGCAGGAGGGGCTCAACTGCTGGGGCGTGTGGGAGTTCGAGGACTGGGAGACCCTCTCCGGGCAGATCCGTAAGACCTTCGACTACGCCAAGCAGCGCTGCACCGCCTATCCCCGGTTCGTCGTGCAGCGCTCGCGCTTCGACGCCTTCCTCGACGCCTACCTCACGGCGGTCCGGGCGGTGCGCTTCGGCCACCCGCTGGCCGTGGAGTCGGCCGGGGACGACCTGCCCGAGCTGGACTTCGGCCCGGTGATCAACGCGGCCAAGGCCAAGGAGCTGACCGACCGGGTGGCCGAGGCCGTCGCGGGCGGGGCCGTGCCGCTGTACCGCGGTGGACTGGAGGACGCGCTCCTGCTGCCGGGCCAGAACACCGACGCCTACGTGGCCCCGGTGGCCCTGTTGGAGCCGCCGCGCTCCTCGCCGCTCTTCCACGCCGAGCCCTTCGGCCCGGTCGACTCGATCGTGCTGGTGGACACCGAGGCCGAGCTGCTGGCCGCCATGAACGCCAGCAACGGCGCCCTGGTCGCCACGGTCTCGTGCGACGACACCGACACGGCCGCGCGCCTGGCCGCCGGGGTGCGGGCCTTCAAGGTCGGCGTCAACCGGCCGCGCTCGCGCGGGGACCGCGAGGAGCTGTTCGGCGGTTGGGGCGACTCCTGGCGGGGCGCCTTCGTCGGCGGTGAGCTGCTGGTCCACGCGGTCACGAGGGGACCTGCGGCCGAGCGCCCGCCCGGCAACTTCCCGCACTACACCCTGCGCCCCGAGGGACGCGTCTAGGGAGAAGCGCGGTCTTCCGGGTGACCGGCGGCTCCCCGGAAGACCGTCCTCCTCAGACAGCGACCAGGCGAACTGCGGAGCCGCACAGCCGGGACATGTCCCCGACATCCGATGTCAGCATCGTGACGGGAGACCGCTGCCGTAGGGCCACCTCCGCCACCATCGCGTCGATGGCGTACTGATGACCGTGCAGACCGGCCCGTTGGAGGAGTGCGGCGGCTGACCGCGCACTGTCCTTGCCGAGGTCCTCAACCCTGAGACGAGAGAGCACCCAGTTCAGCCTCGCGGTACCCACTCCTCGGTGTTGGACCTCGATGATGGTTGCCGCGCTGATGACCAGAGAACGATCCTCCTGGACCGCGGCGTCAATGAGGAGCATGGTCTTGCGGTCTCTGGTGATGAACCCGGACAGCCCTGCCGAGTCCAGGACGAGGGTGCCCCTCACACGGCCTCGCCCGAATCCCTGGCATCCTTCTGCTCGCCAGCCAACTCCGCTTTGGCCCAGGCGCGCTCCTCCTCAGTGAAGGCGCCGTACTCCTCCTGGTAGTCCGCGAGGTCCTGGGCGATCAGGTCGCTGCGCAACCGGTGCTCGACCGCTTCGGTGATGTAGGCGGAGAACTCTCGTTTCCCGGTGATGGCGCGCACCGCCTCAGCGGTGCCCTCCGGAAGCGAGAGGCTGACCCGAACCGAGGAACCACTGCCCACGGGAAGCTTGCCTTCAGTCATACGGCAAGTTTATCAAAGCGAGTGGGAATTGCTTCGGTTCTTCGGGGACCGGATGTCGGGAGCGGTCGGTGCAGGGGGCTGGAGCGCACCGGCCGCTCCCGCGTCTACCGACCCGGACCGCGGACGCCTCCCGTGGCCGCCGAAGGCGTGGTGTGCGCCTTCTTCAGGAGGATCCGGTGCCGTCCGGCGTAGACGTTCATGGAGGTTCCCCGGAGGAAGCCGACCAGGGTGATGCCCGCCTCCGCGGCGAGGTCGACGGCCAGGGACGAGGGCGCGGAGACGGCGGCCATCATCGGGATGCCGGCCATCCACGCCTTCTGGACCAGTTCGAAGGAGGCGCGCCCCGAGACCATCAGCACCGTCTCGCGCAGCGGGAGCCGTCCGGAGCGCAGCGCCCAGCCGACCAGCTTGTCCACCGCGTTGTGGCGGCCCACGTCCTCGCGCAGGGCCAGCAGTTCGCCGTCGGCGGTGAACAGCCCGGCGGCGTGCAGGGCGCCGGTGCGCTCGAACACCCGCTGCGCCTCGCGCAGCCGGTCGGGCAGCGAGGTCAGGGTCCGCGCTTCGACGCGCAGCCCGTCCCCGTCCACCGGCCACACGGCCTGGGTGCGCACGGCGTCCAGGCTCGCCTTGCCGCACAGGCCGCACGAGGACGTGGTGTAGAAGTTGCGCTCCAGGGAGGTGTCCGGGCGGGGGACCCCCGGGGCCAGGGACACGTCGAGCACGTTGTAGGTGTTCGAACCGTCCTCGGTGGCCCCGGCGCAGTAGCGGATCGCGGTGACCTCCTCGCCGCGGGAGACCACGCCCTCGCTCACCAGGAACCCCGCGGCCAGGTCGAAGTCGTTGCCGGGGGTGCGCATGGTGATGCTCAGCGGGTCCCCGTCCAGCCTGATCTCCAGGGGCTCCTCGACGACCAGTGTGTCCACGCGCTCGGTCGCGGACCCGTCCCTGATCCGGAGCACCTTCTCCCGGACCGTGACCCGTCCCATCCGCTCCACCGCCTTCCGGTGTACCTCTGTCCCGGTTCTATCTGATTTCGCCCGGTTTCTCATCCCCCGAGGTGGGCCCGCTCCGGAGCGGGCCCGCGGGGGTCAGCCGCCGCCGCGCCGCTGTACGTGCTGGAAGCCGAACCGGCCCTTGATGCACAGGTTCCCGTGGGTCACCGGGTTGTCGTGCGGCGAGGTGACCTTGACGATCTCGTTCTCCTGCACGTGCAGCGTAACGTTGCAGCCCACCCCGCAGTAGGTGCAGATCGTGGTGGTCTCGGTCTGCGCCTCCTCGTCCCAGGTACCCGCCTCGCGCATGTCGAACTCGGTGCGGAAGGACAGGGCGCCGGTGGGGCACACCTCGATGCAGTTCCCGCAGTACACGCAGGCCGAGTCGGGCAGCGTGACGTCGTGCTCGGTGGAGATGCGGGCGTCGAAGCCGCGCCCGGCCACCCCGATGGCGAAGGTGTTCTGCCACTGGTCACCGCAGGCGTCCACGCACTTGTAGCACATGATGCACTTGGAGTAGTCGCGCACGTACAGGTCGTTGTCCACCTTCGGGGGCTGCTCGACCGTCTCCGCGGCCGCGCCGTCGCCGGGCTCGTGGTCGCCCGCGTGGCGGGCGTCGCGCACGCCCAGCGCCGCGGCCTCGGCGCGCGGGCCGAACCGCTCGGGCTCGGCCTCGTAGCGCTCCATCCACTCGGCCACCTTCGGGGTGGTGGACAGGTCCACGGAGGAGCCGAGCAGTTCCAGGACCATCTTGCGGCTGTGCCGCACCCGCTCGGAGTCCGTGGCCACGCTCATGCCGGGCTCCAGCCTGCGCGAGCAGGCGGGGGCGAGCGTGCGCGCGCCCTCCACCTCCACCACGCACACCCGGCAGGCGTTCCGGGGGGTGAGGGTGTCGCCGTAGCACAGGGTGGGGATCTCGGTGCCCTCCCCGGCGCAGGCCTCCAGGACGGTGGTGCCCTCCGGGACGCGCACGGTGCGCCCGTCGATGGTCGCGTCGATCAGCCGCTTGGGCGGGGCCAGGAGTACGGGGACGGTCATCGGGCCTCCTCGGTTGCCGCCCGGGTGTCCGGGCCGGTGCTCTGGTGGGTGTCGTCGGTCGCGTCGAACAGGCCGAGCCGGTCGATCGCCGACTCCACGGCGTTCCACGCGGTCTGCCCCAGGCCGCAGATCGAGGCGTCGCGCATCGCCAGGCCGACCTCGCGCAGCAGGGGGACCTCGGCGGCGGCGTCGCCTCCGGACCTGATCCGCAGCAGCGACTCCTCCTGGCGCACGGTGCCCACCCGGCAGGGCACGCACTGGCCGCAGGACTCGTCGCGGAAGAAGGCCGCCACCCGGACCAGTGTCGCGACCAGGTCGGCGGTGTCGTCCAGGACCAGCACCACCCCCGAACCCAGGGACGTGCCCGCCGCGCGGGCCCCCTCGAAGGTCAGCGGGATGTCCAGCTCGTCCGCGCGGACGAAGGTCCCGGCCGCGCCGCCGAGCAGGACCGCCTGGATGGTGCGCCCCTCGGGCATCCCCCCGGCCGCCTCGACGAGGTCGCGCAGGGTGGCGCCGAAGGGCAGCTCGTACAACCCCGGGCGGCGCACGCCGCCCGACAGGCAGAACAGCTTGGGGCCGGTGGACTGGCCGGTGCCCACGGCCGCGTAGGCCGGTCCGCCCATCAGCAGGACGGGCAGCACGTTGACCAGCGTCTCGACGTTGTTCACGGCGGTGGGCTTGCCGAACAGCCCCTTCTCCACGGGGAAGGGCGGCTTGCTGCGGGGCTCGCCCCGGTAGCCCTCGATGGAGCCGAAGATCGCGGTCTCCTCGCCGCAGATGTAGGCGCCCGCGCCGCGCCGGATCTCGATGTCGAAGGCGAACCCCGAGCCCAGGATGTCCGGGCCGAGCAGGCCGCGCCCGCGGGCCAGGGCGATGGCGTTCTCCAGGTGGCGCAGCGCCCGGGGGTACTCGCCCCGGATGTAGAGGTAGCCGGTCCGCGCGCCCACGGCGTACCCGGCGACGGTCATCGCCTCGACGACGGAGAACGGGTCGCCCTCCATCAGGACCCGGTCCTTGAAGGTGCCGGGCTCGCTCTCGTCGGCGTTGCACACCAGGTAGTGCGGGCCGTCCGGCTGCTGGGCGGTGGCCTGCCACTTGCGTCCGGTGGGGAAGGCGGCCCCGCCCCGGCCGACGAGGCCGGAGTCGGAGACCTCCCGGATGACGCCGGCGGGGCCCAGGCGCAGCGCCTGGCGCAGCGCGGCGTACCCGCCCGCGGCGCGGTAGTCGTCCAGGCTGAGGGGGTCGACGGTGCCGATCCGGCGCAGCAGCACGTGGTCGGGCGAGCCCGCGTCGGGCACGGCCGCCGCGGGGTCGGGCTCGGGCGTGCTCCCGGGCAGGGGGTCCGCGCCGAAGGTGGTGGCGGGCTGGTGGCCGTTGGTCTCCGGCGCCCCGGTGTCGGGCAGGGCCTCCGCGGCCATGGCGTCCAGCGCCTCGGGCGTGGCGGGGGCGGCGACGGCGTACCGTGCCGGGGCGCCCGCCTCCACGGCCAGGGCGGCGGGCGCGCGCTCGCACATGCCCAGGCACGGGCTCTCGTGCCAGGCCGCCTCCCCGTCGTGGCCGCCGGGCGGGCCGAGGCGCTCGGCCAGCCGGGCGCGCATCCCGTCCGAGCCCGCCGCCGCGCACGCGATGTCGGTGCACAGGTGCACGACCCGGCGGGGCCTGCGGTGCAGGGCGAACATCGCGTAGAAGGAGGCGACGGCGTAGGCCTCCGCCGGGGGGACGGTCAGCCTGCGGCAGATGTGGTCGAGCGCGGGGCGGCTGATCCAGCCCACGCGGTCGTTCACCGCGTGCAGGGCCGGGAGGAGCAGGTCGCGCCGGTCGCGTGCGGAGTGGCCGCCCCGCGCGTAGCGCAGGTCGGCGTCCTGGCGGGTGCCGCCGTCCCAACCGGACTCGGGCGGCCCGAGCACGCTCTCGACGGCCTCGCGTTCGGCGGTGGTGGGCGTCTCGTCCAGGAATCGCAGGTCCACGCCGTGGTCACCTCATATCGAGTGTAATCCAGATCACAGGATTCTGTATACAGAGAACAGTATGATGACGGTGTTCGGGTTGACAACCCCTGTAAGCGGTAAGATCGCGTAAGGATGCCCCAGGGCGTCCGATGCGCTCTTGCAGGGCGTTGACCTGGCACGACGGGCCGTGCCGCCGCCGCAGGGGGCTGGGGCGACGGCACGGCCCTCCTTCTTTCCTCAGCTCGCGGCGGCGGCCGGGCGCGCCGGCCGCTCCACCCGTTCGATCCGCACGGCGGCGGCCTTGTACTCCGCCGTCCCCGCGATGGGGTCCGTGGCGTCGATGGTCAGCAGCTGGGTGTCCACCTGCTCGGGGAAGTGGAAGGTCATGAACACCAGGCCCGGCCGCATGGCCTCGGTGACCGAGACCGGGACCAGGACCGAGCCCCGCCGGGAGGTCACCCGGACCGTCTCCCCGTCGCCGACGCCGAGCTTGGCCGCGTCCTCGGGGGACAGGTCCAGCAGCTCGCCACGGCGCAGCGGCGAGGAGAACCCGCTGGTCTGCACCCCCGTGTTGTAGTCGTCCAGCCGTCGGCCGGTGGTCAGGCGGAAGGGGAAGTCCTCGTCCAGCAGGTCCACCGGCGGCGAGTGGCCCACGATCCCGAACGGCGCGGGTTCGCCGCGCTCGGCGGGGTCCTCCGACCACAGCCGCGCGTGCAGGTAGCTCGGCTCCACGGCGTCCTCGGAGTAGCACGGCCACTGGATGCCGTGCAGTTCGGCCAGACGCGCGTAGCTCATGCCCCGGTGCATGGGGGAGAGTGCGCGGACCTCGTTCCAGATCTCCTCGGCGGAGGGCCGCGCCCAGTCGTGGCCCAGCCGGGTGGCCAGGTCGCACATGATCTCGATGTCGTCGCGGGCGCCCTCCGGCGGGTCCAGCGCCCTGCGCACCAGCTGTACGCGGCGCTCGCTGTTGGTGAAGGTGCCGTCGGACTCGCACCAGGAGGCGCTGGCCGGGAGCACCACGTCGGCCAGTTCGGCGGTGCGGGTCAGGAAGATGTCCTGCACGACCAGGTGGTCCAGGCCGCGCAGGCGGCGGGTGGTCTTGTGCGTCTCGGGCTCGGACTGGACGGGGTTCTCCCCGATCACGTAGAGCGTCTTGAGTTCGTGCTCGTCCATCGCCTCGAACATCTGGGTCAGGTTCAGGCCCTTGTCGGGCTGGATCTCCCGTCCCCAGGCGGCCTCGAAGGGCGCGCGCACCCGGGCGTCCAGGAGGTCCTGGAACCCGACCAGGCGGTCGGGGATGGCGCCCATGTCGCCGCCGCCCTGCACGTTGTTCTGGCCGCGCAGCGGGTTGAGCCCGGACCCGTACCGCCCCACGTGCCCGGTGAGCAGCGACAGGTTGATCAGCGAACGGACGTTGTCGGTGGCGTTGTGGTGCTCGGTGATGCCCAGCGTCCAGCACATCTGGGCGCGTTCGGCGCGGGCGTAGGCGTGCGCCAGCTCGCGGATGGCCTCGGCGGGCACGCCGGTCTCGGCCTCGGCGGCGGCCAGCGTCCACGGCTCCACCAGCGCGCGGTACTCGTCCAGGCCGCTGGTGGCGCGCTGGACGAAGGTGTCGTTGGCCAGTCCCGCGTGCAGGATCTCGCGGCCGATGGCGTGCGCCAGCGGGATGTCGGTGCCCACGTTCAGGCCCAGCCAGCGGTCGGCCCACTCGGCGGTCGGGGTGCGCCGGGGGTCCACCACGAACAGGCGCGCCCCGCGCCGCACGGCCTTGAGCACGTGCTGGAAGAAGATCGGGTGGGCGAAGCGCGGGTTGCCGCCCCAGATCACGATGAGGTCGGTGTCCTCGATCTCGGTGTAGGAGGAGGTGCCCCCGCCCGAGCCGAAGGCCGCGGCCAGCCCGGCGACGCTGGGCGCGTGGCAGGTGCGGTTGCACGAGTCGACGTTGTTGGTGCCGACGACGACGCGGGTGAACTTCTGCGCCATGAAGTTCATCTCGTTGGTGGCCCGGGCGCAGGAGAGCATGCCGAAGGAGTTGGGGCCGTGTTCGGCCACCCCGCGCCGGAACCCGGCGGCCGCGCGGTCCAGGGCCTCCTCCCAGGAGGCCGGGCGCAGCTCGCCGCCGTCACGGACGAGGGGCTGGGTGAGTCGGTTGTGGGGTGCGGAGAAATCGTCGGATCGCATGTGGCCTCGCATGGTGTTCGTGGCCGGATTCGTCCGGGCCGCCGGGCGGCGACATTGTTCGGATACTGCATACAGTATTGAGACGGTGCGGACAAGGGTCAAGAGTGCGTAGGAAAGCGGACTGGTCGGAAGTGTTGTTGGTGTGTCCCGTGGGTTCTGACCTGCGGTGATCTCGTACTTGTGGCGCGTCTCGACCGTCCGACCCCGCTATGAGTACAAGATCACGGCCGGGGAGGGGTCCACCGGCGGACCTTTGCGGTCAGTGCGTCTAGGCCGCGACGGAGGGCTCCGAGGGCGTGGGGGCGGGTGCGTCCAGCATCCGGGCGTTGAGCAGTCCCGCGACGGCGTCGACCGCCCGGAGCGCGGGAGCGGGGGCGCCGGTCAGGTCGGCCAGCTCCACCACGGCGGACAGGATGACGTCCAGCTCCATGGGGCGTCCGCGCTCCAGGTCGTGCAGGGTGGAGGTGCGGTGGTCGCCGGTGCGCTCGGCCCCGGCCAGGCGCCGGTCGATGGAGACGGCGGGGCGCACGCCCAGCCGCGCGGCCACGTCCAGGGTCTCGGCCATCATGGTGCGGGCCAGTTCCCTGGTCGGGCGGTTGCGGCAGATCTGCACCATGGTGGAGCGGCTCAGCGCGCTCAGCGGGTTGAAGACGATGTTGCCCATCAGCTTCACCCAGATGTCCTCGCGCAGGTCCTGCTCGATCGGACACTTGAGCCCGCCCGCCTCCATCGCGGCCTGGAGGTCGCGGCAGCGCCGGGAGGAGGAGCGGTCCGGTTCGCCGATGGAGAACCGGGTCCCCTCGATGTGCCGGATCACGCCGGGTCCGGCGATCTCGGTGGCCGCGTAGACCACGCAGCCCACGGCGCGCTCGACCGGGATCGTCCGGCTGACCGCGCCGCCGGGGTCCACGCTCTCGATCCGGTGCCCGGCCAGGGGCCCCTCGATCCCGTGGAAGTACCACCAGGGGATGCCGTTCTGGGCGGCGACGACCATGGTGGAGGGGCCCATCAGGGGGCGCAGCAGCGGGCCGCAGGCCGCGTAGTGCTGGGCCTTCAGGCCGAGGATGACGGCGTCCACGGGCCCGACCTCGGTGGGGTCGTCGGTGGCGTGGGGGTGCGCGTCGAAGTCCCCGCGCGGGCTGAGGACCCGGACCCCCCGCTCGCGCAGGGCCCGCAGGTGCTCGCCGCGCGCGATGAGGTGCACGTCGGCCCCGCCCCTGTGCAGCGCGGCTCCCGCGTAGGCGCCGATCGCTCCGGCGCCGAGTACGGCGATTCGCATGAGGACTCCTTTCCATAAAATACTGTATACAGTATGCTTCAGGGCAGCGTTCTTCACCCGACGACAGGGAGAGAAGGAATGCCCGACCCGGTTGCCCCGGAAACTTCTCCGCTTCTTCACGGAAAAAGCCACCCGCGCGCACCGCTGCCCTGGACCAAGGCGCGGGAGCTGGCGTGGGTGACCGGCGCCGAGGGTGGACAGCCCATGGCCGAGGAGCCGCTCGACGGCGCCCTCGGTGCCACCCTCGGCGCCGACCTCGTCTCGGCGGTCGACGTCCCGGTACTGGACAGCGCGGCCATGGACGGGTACGCGGTGGCCGGTGAGGGCCCCTGGACCGTCCTCGGCCGCTCGCTCGCCGGGCGCCGGGGACCCGTCGTCCGCCTGAACCCGGGGGAGGCGGTGGAGGTCGCCACGGGCGCCGTCGTGCCGGAGGGCACCACCGCCGTCCTCCCCTGGGAGCGGGCGACGGTGTCCTCCGGGCGCGTGCGCGGCGGGGCCGAGACCGGCAGGCACATCCGCCGCAAGGGCGAGACCACTCCCGCCGGGGCGCTGGCCGCGCGCCGCGGCAGCCCCGTCACCCCCGCCCTCCTGGGCCTGGCCGCGAGCCTGGGCCTGGACACGCTGCCCGTGGTCCGCCCCCCGGTGCGCGTCCTGGTCACCGGGGACGAGGTCGTGCGCGAGGGAACGCCGCGCCCGGGCACCGTGCGCGACGCGATCGGCCCGCTGCTCCCCGGACTGGTCGCCTGGGCCGGAGGGCGCTGCCTGCCCGCCCTGGCGGTCGCCGACCGCGGCAGGGACACGGCACGGGCCCTGGAGGCGTCCCCGCCCTCCGAGGTCGTCGCGGTCTGCGGGTCCTCCTCGGCCGGGCCCGCAGACCACCTGCGCCCGGTACTCGCCGGACTCGGCGCGCGGATGGTCGTCGACGGCGTGGCCTGCCGCCCCGGGCACCCGCAGGTGCTGGCCGTGCTGCCCTCGGGAACGGTGGTCGTGGGCCTGCCGGGCAACCCCGGCGCCGCGCTGGCCGCCGCGCTCACGCTGCTCGTCCCGGTGCTCACCGGCCGCGCGGACCGGCGCGACCCCGCCCACCTCGGCCGCCGGGTCCGGCTCATCGGACCGACCCCGCCGCACCCGACGGACACCCGCCTGGTGCCGGTGCGCGTCAGCCGCGACCTGGCGGTGGAACTGCCCGGCACCGGTTCGGCCGACCTGCGCGCCGCCGCCGTCGCGGACGCCCTCGCGGTCGTGCCGCCGGGCCGCCGGGCCGGCCGAGTCGAACTCGTGGAGCTGCCGTGACGGCGCACCCGCCTGCCGCCTTTTGTACACTGTCTACAAAGCCCACGCATCCGGATGGAGCCGCCCTATGTCCCCACAGGGGTTGAACGCCGTCGCGGGACGGGTCCAGCGCCCCGTGCCGCTGCGTGAAGCCGTGTACGAGGCCATCCTCGACCTGATCACCAACCGGTCGCTCTCGCCCGGTCAGCACCTGGTCGAGACCGAGCTGGCCCAGACCCTCGGCGTCTCGCGCCAGCCGGTCCGCGAGGCGATGCAGCGGCTCAGCAACGAGGGGTGGGTGGACCTGCGGCCCGGATACGGGGCGTTCGTGCACACGCCCACCGAGAGCGAGGCCGACCAGCTCCTGGCCGTGCGCGCCCTGCTGGAGACGGAGTCGGCCCGCCTGGCCGCGCAGAACGCCTCGTCCGAGCAGATCGGGTTCCTGCGCGACCTGGTCGCCGCCGGGCGCGCGGCCACCGACCGCGCCGACACCGACGCGGTCGTCCAGGCCAACGCCGACTTCCACCGCACCGTCACCGAGGCCTCTGGCAACGGGGTGCTCGCCGAGCTGGCCGCGCAGGTCGACCGGCGGGTGCGCTGGTACTACGCCCCGGTCGCCCGCGTCCGAGGGGCGGCCTCCTGGGACGAGCACTCCGCCCTCGTCGACGTCATCGAGGACCGTGACGCGGACGCGGCGCTGAGACTGATGAGCGAGCACACCGAGCGCACCCGGCGCACCTACCACGAGCAGGTGGACGGCGTGGAGGCCTGAGCCGCCGCGGGTGACGGGACGGGCGCGCGGAGGCTCAGGCCTCCACGACCCGGTACGCGCTGCCGTCGTCGTCGCGGGTCAGGTAGCCCTCGTCCACGAGGTGGCGGCGCATGGCCGAGTGGTCGTCACAGCAGGACCGCAGGGCGGCGTTCACCTGCTTCTCGGTGTAGGTCGCCCCGGGGGCGAAGAACCGGTCGGTGATCCGCGCGAGCACCCGCACGCGCAGCTCGCGCCTGGCGGGCAGCGCGCTCAGCCGCCCGTCGTGGAACAGCGCGTCCACCGGGTCCCGGCGCACGGGCCGGTGCTCCTCCAGGGCGGCGGAGAACACCTCCGGCACGCACACCACGCGGCCGTCGTCCTCGCGCACCAGTCCCGCGTCCGAGAGCCGGGCCAGGTTCCTGCGCCCCCGCCCGTCCGCGCGGACCTCCCCGGCGGGCAGCCCCCCGGCTCCCGCGGCGACCACGCGGGCGTAGAGCGCCAGGCGGTCGGAGTTGGCCAGGGACGAGACGATCTGGGTGGGGTGCGGCAACGGTGAGCCCTTCTCCGGGTACGTGTGGGGCGACCCTAGGAGGCGGACCCGAGCCCGGTCCAGGTGTTTTCCGGCGCGGTGTCCGGGGCCGGCTCCCTTCGCCGTGATCTGGTACTTACAGCGAGGCCGAGCGCCGACATCGGCTACGAGTACAAGATCATCGCAGTTCAGCGCTCCGCGAGCAGCTGCTCGACCACCCGGCCCACGCCGTCCTCGTTGCTGGACGGGGCCACCCGCAGTCCCAGCGCGGGGTCGAGCAGGTCGGGGTGCCCGCTGGACATGGCGTACCCCGCGCCCGCCCAGGACAGGGCGGCCAGGTCGTTGGGCATGTCGCCGAAGGCCACCACCTCCTCGGCGGACACCCCCCACCGCTCGCAGACCATCGCGAGTGTGCTGCCCTTGTTCACGCCCGGCGCGCTCAGCTCCAGCAGGCTGTAGCTGCCCGAGTAGGTCACCTCCGCCAGCGACCCGACCGCCGCCGCGGCCGTCTCGTGCAGCTCCTCCACCGGCATGTCGCGGGCGCGCACGAGCAGCTTGGTGATCGGGGTGGCCCGCTTCAGCAGCGTCTCGGTGTCCTCCAGCACCTCGCGCACCCACTCGCCGGACAGCCACGGCTCCAGGTGGTAGTCGGCGTCGTGGAAGAAGTCGGTGCCGGTCTCGATGCCGTAGCCGATCCCGGTCAGCTCCGCGTTGAGCTTCTCGACCACCGAACGGGCGGTGTCCGGGGAGATGGCGCGCACCAGCGGTTCGTCGCCGGGCACGTGGGCCAGCGAGCCGTTGCCGCAGAGCACGGCGGCGCAGGGAAGCTGCTCGGCGATGTGCTGCGTGGTCCGCGGCGGGCGCGCGGTGGAGACCACCACCCTGACGCCCGCCTCCGCGGCGGCGGCCAGCGCCCGCCGGTTGCGTTCGGAGACCAGGCCTCCCGCGTCCAGGAGTGTGCCGTCGAGGTCGGTCGCGATAACCCGGGGAAAGACCATGGTGGGCATTATGTCGGTTCCCTGTGACGTTGCGAAGCGGTTTTGACCCGTCTCACACGAGAGGGAGCGGGGAGCCGAAGGCGGCGGGGACCCGTTCCACCACCCCGCCCCGGAACACGTCGTACAGGTCCAGGGACTCAAGGTGGACGTAGCCGATGTGACAGTCGCAGCTGGTCAGCGGGCACGCGCGGGGGCCGAGTCGGGCGGCGAACGAGCCGTCGTAGAGGTTGCCCATCGGGGTGTCCACGAAGTGGCACCGGCGCACGTCGCCGTCCCCGTCCACGGACAGCACAGTGTCACCGGTACGGCAGGGCAGACCCCGGCTGGGGTGGGGGCTGCGGCTGTAGTGGAAGTGGGGGTCCAGGGCCTGCCACCGCGCGGCCTCCGCGTCGGTGTAGGTCCGGCCCTCGGCGGCGTTCACCCACAGGTACACCTGCTCGGGCAGGTCGGCGCGCATCCGCCGGGCCGCCGCGAGGTGCTCCGGTTCGCCGACCACGCCGACGCTGAACCGCACCCCCATGCCGACCAGCTCGCGCGCCTTGGCCAGGAAGCGCTCATGGGTCACCTGGCCGGGGTGGTAGGTGGTCCACAGCGCGGCGGTGCCGGGGTCGCAGTCGGCCAGCCAGCCCAGGCGTCCGCTCAGGTTGGTCTGGATGGCCACCCGTTCCACGTGCGGCAGGTGGCTGAGCCGGGTGATCGCGGTCCGGTACCAGGACCGCACCAGCCCCTCGCCCCACGGGGTGAACAGCACCGAGACCCGGGTGCCGGGGTGCTCCGCCTCCAGCGCGGCCACCCAGTCGGTGAAGCGCTCCAGCGCGGCGCGGTCGGCGCGCAGCGTCTCGGGGTTGTCGCGCCGCTTGGCGAAGGGGCAGTACGGGCAGTCGTAGTCGCAGCTGGCCAGCGGACCGCGGTAGAGCAGGGTCAGGTGCGACGGGAGCGCGGGGCCCGAGGCCGGGGAGGAGGGGGTCACCGCGCTCACCGGGCCTCGTAGTCGGCCATCAGCGCCGCCACCCCGGCGGAGAAGAACATCGGACCCACCGCGTCGGAGTGGGCGAGCCCCTCCGGGGTCAGCCGCAGCAGGTCCGGCGCACCGTCGCGCTCCAGCCAGCCGCGCCCGTCGAGTACCGCCAGGGTCGCGGCGAAGTCCTCCTCGGGGCGGGAGCCGAACCGCTCGGCGTAGGCGGCGGTGTCCATCCCCTCCGCGAGCAGCAGCGACTGGAGCAGGTGGCGGCGGCGCCGCTCGTCCCCGTCCATGTCGAACCCCACCTCGGCCCGGGCGAAGTCGGCCCGGTCGCGGCCCGTGTAGTCGGCGATGATCGACCGCACCTGCCCCACGCCCACGGCGTAGTCGAAGGAGTAGTGCGCGGCGGAGGTGTAGGAGCGGGCCCCGCAGCCCAGTCCCACCATGCCGTCGGTCTGGCAGGAGTGGTCCGGCCCCTGCGCCGCCGGGGCGTCCGCCCGCCGGAACATGCGCATGGACACCTGCTCGTAGCCGCGTTCGCGCAGGTGGTCGCGGCCCTGGCGGTACAGGCCCAGCCGGTGGTCGTCCCACGCGCGTGCGCGGCGGCCCAGCCCGGTGAGCGGACGCACGTACAGCGGGTACAGGTAGACCTCCTCCGGCTCCCACTCCAGCGCCGTGTCCAGGGAGTAGGCCCAGGTGCGGGCGTCCTGGCGGTCGATGCCGTAGATGAGGTCCAGGTTGAGGTCGGCCGAGGCGTGCTCGCGGATCGCGGCCAGCGCCCGGTCCACCTCGGCGCGCTTCTGCGGACGCCCGGCCGCGTGCGCCTCGGAGTCCAGGAAGCTCTGCACACCCATGCTGATCCGGGTGGCGCCGCGCGCGTCGAGCACCGCCAGCCGGTCGGGCGTGGCCGTGGCCGGGGAGGTCTCCACCGACACCGGGACCGCCGACAGGTCCACCCCGAACGCGCGCTCGGTGAGGTCGTAGACCCGGGTGAGCTCCTCGGCGGTCAGGTAGGTGGGGGTGCCGCCGCCCAGGGCGGCCCGGGCGAAGGCGGCGCCCTCCGGCAGCGCCCCGGCCACCGCCTCCGCCTGCCGCTCCAGCGCGTCCAGGTAGGCGGTGACCTGCTCGGCCGGGGGAGTGGAGCGGGTGAACAGGTTGCAGAACCCGCAGCGCATCTCGCAGAACGGGATGTGCGCGTACAGCGACAGCGCGCCGACGTCCTCGCCGCGCCACAGGTCGGCGAGCGCGGGGCGCTCGGTGAAGGGCCGGTAGGCGCTCTTGTGCGGGTAGGCGTAGACGTAGGACTGGTAGGGGGAGTCGGCGCGCACCGGTTCGGGGCGCGGGGTCAGTGCGGTGGTCACGCGGTCGCCTCCTGGGCGTCGGCGGGAGCGGTGCGTCCCCGGGGCAGGAACGCGTGGGCGTAGGGGACCGTCCACACGGTCTCGTGGCCGATCCGGTGGCCGGTGTAGCCGTCCTCCCCGTAGGCGGTGCCGTGGTCGGAGCACACGATCGCGAAGCAGGGGCGGCGGGCCGACATCGCGGCCAGCAGCGGCGGCAGGTGTCGGTCCACGTACTCCAGGGCCGCGGCGTGGCTGCGCCTGGTGTCGCCGTCCTCCCGGACGGCCCCGGGCAGGTGGAACCAGTTGGGCTGGTGCAGCGCCGACACGTTGAGCAGCAGGAACAGCGGCTGGTCCGCGGGGCGCTCCCCGGCGATCCGGGCGGCGCACGCCACCTGGTGCTCGAAGGAGCGGGGGTCGGTCACGCCGAAGGACTCCTCCCAGTGGCTCTCGGCGAACATGTCCGGGATGACCGAGCCCACCGCCGACCGCCGGTTGAAGAAGCCCGTGCCCCCCACGCAGGCCGTGTGGTAGCCGGCCCGGGCCAGCCCGGAGGCCAGGTCCGGAGCGTCGAAGGTCCAGGTGCCGGGCGCGGTGGACACGCTGCCGGGGAACGCGGCGGCGAACAGGCGCGGGTGCGGCCCCGGAGAGGCGGGGGTGGGCAGGAACCCGGCGAGCATCGCCAGGTGGGAGGCGTAGGTGAAGCTCGCGGGCGCGTGCCTGCGCTCCCACCGCCCGCCCGGCAGCAGGCGGGCCAGGTTCGGGGTGCGGCCCGCCTCGGCCAGTTCGGCGGCCACGTCGTGGCGGAGGGTGTCCAGGGTGAGCAGCAGGATGTCGTGCGTGCCCACCACGGCGTTCATGTCGGGTGCGGTGCTGTTCATGCGCTCTCGGGTTCGGGGACGGGGAAGGGGACGGGGAAACGTCCGGTGGCCAGGGCGTGCAGTTGCTCGGCGTAGGTGTCGCGGCCCTCGTGCAGGACGCCGGGGAGCAGGTCGCCGAAGGCGTTGACCTCGCACACGGCGAACTCCCGCCACCCGGGGGAGGCCAGCAGGTCCACCCCGGCGTGCAGGGTGCGCGGGAAGCACGCGGCGGCGGCCTCGGCGGTGGCCATGGCCCGCGCCCAGGCGTGCGGGCCGACCGACTCCCGCAGGGCCGCCAGGTCGCCCCGGGCGTTGCCCAGGTGCAGGTTGGTCATGGGTGAGGACGAGGAGCGCACCACGACGTGGGCGGCCCGGCCCGCGACCACCACCACGCGCAGGTCCACGGCCTTGCCCGCGAACCCCGCCTTGGGCACCCACCGCTCCACGTGCAGGTGGTCGGGGGCCAGGGCGTCCACCACCGCCGCGACGTCCTCCTCGCTGGTGTAGGTGCGCAGCCGCAGGCTGTTGTACAGCTCCGCGGACCCGTCGGCGCCCCGGACCAGGTCGGCCGAAGTGACCGCGCGGATCCGCCCGCCGGAGGCGGTGGCCAGCGCCACCACGCCGGAGGCCGAGGAGCCGTGCGCGGGCTTGACGAACACCCGCGGCCAGCGGTGGGCGTCCATCGCCGCCCGCAGCGACGCGTAGCCGGTGACCGGCCCGGGCAGGGCGGGCGGCACCGGCACCCCGGCCGCCGCCAGACGGGCGTGGCAGCGCCGCTTGTCGCACATGTCCACCAGGTCCGCGGGCTCCTGGAGCAGGGCCGCGCCCGGCGTGACGCGCACCGCTTCCGCGAGCCGGTCCAGCGCGGCCCGGAACCCGGCGTGCTGGTCGCCGGTGCCCTCGGCCCGGTACAGGTCGGGGGTGTGCTCCCAGCCCCGCAGCAGGCGCTCGGTCTCCGCGTCGCCACCCGGCGAGTCCACCCGGACCACGGCGTCCTCCGGCAGCTCCACCGGCCCGGAGGCCAGCGCGCGCCACGGCACGACCACCGGTCCGGGAAGACCGCGGGCCTCGGCCGCGGCGCCGAACAGCTCCAGGCGCCGGTGGCCGGGGACCCCCACGACGACCAGGGGGCGTTCGGGGGTCATTCGGAGACCGCGGTGAAGTAGTACACCCTGTCCCCGTGGGTGTACGGTTCCCGGTGCTCGGACAGGTCGACCTCCACACCGGGCAGGGCCTCGCGGACGCGCGCCTGCGTCTCCTCGGACAGGTAGTGGTGGTGCAGGTCCAGGCGGCGCAGCCCCGCGAACGCGGACGCGGCCTCCACCAGGGCCTGTCCGCCCTTGTCGGTGAGGACGCCCAGGGACAGGTCCAGGACCTCCAGGGAGGCCAGGGCGGGGGCCTGGGCCAGAACGGGGATCCAGTCGTCGACGTCCTCGGCGTTGCGCAGGCCCAGGTGGCGCAGCTCGGGGAAGGCCTCGCCGGAGAGCACCCGCGCCAGGTCGTCCGGGGCGGTGTCACCCCGGTAGTTCTCCACACCCAGCCACAGTTCGAGGTTCTCCAGCGCGGGCAGCGGCGAGGCGGCGACCTCGCGCGAGACCTGGCCGGGCAGGCCGCCGCTCTGGAGGACCAGGGTCCGCAGGCCGGTGTGCTCGGCCAGGGCCATCTCCAGCTTGCCGTCGCCCAAGTAGGGGTCTCCGGTGCCGCGCACGGTCAGCTCCTCCAACCGGGGGAACGCCGCGACCAGGGGCGCCAGGTCGGTCTGGTGGATCCAGGAGATCTCGTACTCCTCCTGGAGGATCTCGCCGAAGAACAGCGCACGCAGCCGGGGGAACGCGTCGGCGCTGCCGATGAGCGCGTCGCGCGGGACGGTCGAGGGCGGCTCCTCCTCGAAGTCGCCCCAGCCGCCGATGATCAGGGCCCGGATCTGACCGGTGTCCACGGCCGCGAGGAACCGGGCGAAGTAGTCCCCGAAGTCCTCGGCGGGGTAGACCGACGAGACGCGCAGCCGCCACGCCACCGAGCCGGGGTCGGCGATCGCCGCGGCCAGCTCCTCGGGGGACTGGGCGGGCTCCTCGGAGTAGGTGCCGGCCTCCTCGGTCTCGACCGCGGGGAACTCGACCACGGGCAGGCCCGCGAACTCGGTGACGTGGTGGTTGTTCAGCATCGGGGGGCTCCTACCTCGGGGTTTCGGGCAGGAACATATCTAGCAGCCCGGGGCGACACAACGGACGGTGCGGGCCCTACTCGGTGACGGCCGCGTAGTAGCCGGCCGAGTCGTAGTCGAAGTTCTCGCTCTCCCAGTCGCTGTCGACCTCGCGGTCGGACAGGTCCACGTCCACACCGGTCGCGGCGAAGGCGGCCTGGACGTGCTCGCTCATCTCCTCGGACAGGTAGTGGCGGTGCAGGTCGAGCCGCTTCAGGTGCCCGAACGCGGGTGCGGCCTCGACCAGGGCCCGCGCGCCCTTGTCGGTGAGGGTGCCCAGGGACAGGTCCAGGGTGTGCAGGCGCGAGGTGACGGGGGCCCCGGCGAGGACCGGAACCCAGTCGTCGGTGTGCTCGGCGTTGCGCAGCCCCAGCGACCGCAGCCGGGGGAAGGCCTCGCCGGACAGCACCGGGGCGAGGTCCTCCGGGGTGGTGTCGCCCCCGTAGTTCTCCACGCCCAGCCACAGCTCCAGGTGCTCCAGGTTCGGCAGCCCGGACGAGACGGTCTCGCGGGTGAGCTTCGCGGGCAGTCCTCCGCCCTGGAGGGTGAGGCGGCGCAGCGAGTCGTGCCGGGGCACGTGCAGGCTCATGTCGCCCGTGCCGCGCACCGCGAACTCGGTCAGCCGGGGGAGGGCGTCCAGGACCGGGGCCATGTCGCCCAGTTCGATCCACGAGGCCTCGATCTGCTCGTAGGTCACGTCGCAGTAGAAGAGGGAGCGCAGCCCGGTCAGGTCCGGCGCCACCTCCAGGAGGGCGCGCTTGAGGGGGTCGGGACACTGCACGGAGAAGGTCTCCCGCATGTCCCCGAGCACGACGGCGGCGACCCGGTCCTGGTCCACCTGCGCGATGAACCGCCGGTAGTCGTCCAGGGGCTCCTCATCGTCGCTGAGGCGCCAGGCCACCGACCCGGGGTCGGCCAGGGCCGCGGCCAGTGCCGGGGGCGGGTAGGGGCCGGGGCCGGCGAAGCTCCGGCCCAGCCGCTCCGCCCTTTCGCGCTCCTTCTCCGCCTCCCGCGTCCACCCCTCTGAGGAGCGGTACTCCACGACGGGCAGTCCGGCGAACTCGGTCAGGTGGGTGTCGAAGGCCAAGGGGACTCCCGGTCTCTCGGAGGGTGTGCGTCCATACCTACCAGTGCGCTCCGACGTCCCCGGGTCACCCGCGTCCGAGCGGCCCGGAGGCTCCCCGGCGGTTTCCGGGACTACTCCGAGACCGCCGGGTAGTACACGGCGCCGCTCCCCCAGACGTCCGGCTTCCCGCGTTCGGACAGGTCCACCTCCACCCCGGCTCGGGTGAACACCGCGCGGACCTCCTTCTCCGCCTCCTCGGACAGGTAGTGGCGGCGCAGGTCCAGCCTTCGGAGCCCGCGGAACACGGGCGACTCCACCAGGGGCGGGACGTCCTCGTCGCGCAGGGTTCCCAGGGACAGGTCCAGGGTGTGCAGGCGGGAGGTGACCGGTGCCTCGGCGAGGACCCGCACCCAGGCGCCCGTGTGCTCGGCGTTGCGCAGGCCCAGCGAGCGCAGCCCGGGGAAGGCCTCGCCGGACAGCGCCGGCGCGAGGTCCTCCGCCGTGGTGTCGCCCTCGTAGTCCTTCACCCCCAGCCACAGCTCCAGGTGCTCCAGGGCGGGGAGCCGAGCGGAGACGACCTCGCGGGTGAGCCCCGCGGGCAGTCCTCCGCCTTGGAGGGTGAGGCGGCGCAGCCCGTCGTGCTCCAGCGCCTCCAGGCTCAGGCGGATGGTGCCGCGCACCGCGAACTCGGCCAGACCGGGGAGGGCGGTCACCATTGAGGACAGGTTCCCGTGCTCGATCCACGACGCCTCGCACTCCTCGAAGGTCAGGTCGGCGTAGAAGAGGGAGCGCAGGCCGGGCAGGCGCGGAGCGAGCTCCGCGAGGGCGTCGCGGACGGCGTCGGAGGACTCCACCTCGAATTCCTCCAGCAGATCGCCGACCACGAGGGCGCGGACCGCGGCCGGGGCGCCGACGAACTCCAGGAAACCCTCCAGGTGGGCCCGGGGGTCGTCGTCCCCGACGCCGTGCCGGTCCAACCGCCAGGCCACCGACCCGGGGTCGGCCAGGCCGTCCCGCTCCGGAGAACGGACATCGGGAGCGGTGGTCCCCCCGTGCTTTTCCAGGCGACGGGCCTCCGGGTAGCTCGCGACGGGCAGTCCGGCGAACTCGGTCAGGTGGTCGTTGAAGGTCAAGGGGACTCCCGGAGACTCGGAGGGTGTGTGCGGTCATGCATGGCAGCGCACTCCGAAACCGAGGTCTCCTCCAGCACCGCCCTCATGGTCGGGCACTCCAGGATGTCCGGCGCCTCGCAGGAGAGCGTGTGCGCCACCATGTCGCGGACCGCCCGCAGCCGGGCCATGCGCTCGTCCAGCCGCGCCAGGTGTTCGGTCAGGCGCTCGCGTCGTGCCGCCCCGTCCTCGGCGCCGAACAGCTCGCGGATCTGCTCCAGGCTGAACCCTGCCTCCTGGGCGCGCAGCACCAGCGCCACCCGCAGGCGCTGCTCCGGCGTGTACCGGCGCTGGCCCCCCACGCGGCGGGACGGCTCCAGGACGCCGACCGACTCCCAGTGCCGCAGCACGTGGGCGGCCAGTCCGAAGGGTTCGGCCAGTTCGCCGATGGACAGCTCCGACTCGCTTGACTTCATGTGGACATTAACTTCCACACTGGGGCTCCGGTCAAGGAACCGAACTGAGGGAGGACACCGTGGACGAGCGGACCGAGCGTGTGCGCGGCGAGTGGGACCGGATGGCGCGGGGCTACGACCGCGGCGCGAGGGTACAGAGGGCCGTGCTCGGCCGCACCCGCGCCAGGCTGTGCGCCGGGGCGCGCGGCCGGGTCCTGGAGGTCGCCGTGGGCACCGGCCAGAACCTGCCCTACTACCGGGACGGGGTGGAGGTCACCGGGGTGGACCTGAGTCCCGGCATGCTGGCCAGGGCCCGGGAGCGGGCCGCCGGACTGGACGGGCGCTTCACCCTGTGCGAGGGCGACGCGCAGGACCTGCCCTTCGGCGACGGGGAGTTCGACACCGTCCTGTGCGCGCTCGCCCTGTGCACCATCCCCGACCAGTACCGCGCCCTGTCCGAGATGCGCCGCGTCCTGCGGCCGGGCGGGCTCCTGCTGCTGGTCGACCACATCGAGTACACCCGTTGGCCCCTGAGCGCGCTGGAGGCCCGCAGGGACCGGCCCCGGCGGCTGCCCCGGCACGTGGCCGTCGACGCGGGGTTCGCGGTCGACCACCACGACCGGACCGCGCTGGGGTTCGTGGAGCGCGTGGTCGCCCACCGCGTCCCCTGAGCGGCGGACGGTCGGGGTCGCGAGATCCGGCCCTTCGCCTTGAGGACGCCAGGATGTCCGAAAACCGGCCGCACGCGGCTCGCCGGGGCCGTTCCGGCGCTGCGGCGGGACTTCCCGCGGGCGCGGTGTGACAGTGGTCCCATGGCTACGCACAGCGAACTGCGAGACTTCTGGGAACGCCGTCTCGAAGGCGACTGGACCGAGAGCGGCGTCGGCTACCGGGCCCTGGGGCGCCCCTTCAACACGTGGATGTACAAGGTGCGCGAGGAGGTGTTCCTGCGCGAGGCCGCCCGGCTGACCCCCGGCCGGTCCGGCGCCAGCGTCCTCGACGTGGGCAGCGGCACCGGCTTCTACGTGCGCCTGTGGGGGCGCATGGGCGTCGGTGACGTCACCGGGTGCGACATGACCGACGCGGCCGTGCAGCGCCTGCGCGGCAGGTTCCCCGACCACCGGTTCGTCCGCCAGGACGCCGCCGACCTCGACGCCTTCGACGACGACTCCTTCGACGCGCTGTCCTGCATGGACGTGCTCTTCCACATCACCGACGACGAGCGCTACACCCGGGCCGTGGGCGAGTTCGCCCGGGTGCTGCGCCCCGGCGGCCTCCTCGTGGTCTCCGAGAACTGCCTCCGCCGTCCCGAGCAGCGCGGCGAGCACCAGGTCAACCGCACCCTGGAGTGGATCACGGACACCGCGGACCGGGCCGGGTTCGACCTGGTCCGCCGGGTGCCCATGCTCATGCTGATGAATGCCCAGGTGGACGCCCCCGCGCCCTGGCGCAAGGCGTGGGGCGGGGCCCTGCGCGCGGCCACCCTCACCGCGCCGACCGGGTGGCTCGCGGGTGCGGCGCTGTACCCGCTGGAGCGGCGCCTGGTCCGGGGCCGCAGTGAGAGCCCGACCACGGAGCTGGTGGCGTTCCGCCGCCGGGAACGGGGGTAGGGGGAGGGTCCTGTGTCACAGGGGACACGGGGCGGACGCGCCGCCGTCCGCCGGTGCCCCGGGATACGGTTGACGTCCACTTTGTACCAGGGGCGTCCGCGGTCGGGCCCGGCACCGCGGAGGTCCCTGCCCGGGAGGCGACTGTGCGACGCTCCACCATCACCTCGGTGGCCAAGTGGGGGCTCGTCGGGCTGGTGACCACCCAGGTCGCGGTGGCCGCGACCCTCATGGGGGTCAACCACTGGCGCAGGAAGGTGCGGCCGCGCCGGGCCTTCTTCCCCCGCACGGCGCCCGCCGAGCTGCCGATCGGCGACAGCGGGACCACGGCCACCGTGTACACCTACGGCGAGGACCTGTTCGAGGACATGATCGCGGCGATCCGGGGAGCCCGGCGCCGCGTCCTGTTCGAGTCCTACATCGTCAAGGACGACCGGGTGGGCCAGCGGTTCAAGCGCGCGCTCATCGAGGCGGCCGACCGGGGCGTCGAGGTGTACGTCATCTACGACGGCTTCGCGAACCTGGTGGTGCCCCGGTCCTTCTTCCGCTTCCCGTCCAACGTCCGGGTGCTGGAGTACCCGGCCTTCCGGCCCGGCGTGCTGCTGCTGAACATCCGCAAGTCCGGCCGCGACCACCGCAAGATCCTCACCGTCGACGGCGAGGTGGGCTTCGTCGGCGGGTACAACGTGGGCTCGCTCTACGCCACCGACTGGCGCGACACCCACCTGCGCGTGACCGGCCCGGCGGTGTGGGAGCTGGAGAACGCCTTCAGCGACTTCTGGAACATGAACCGGCGGCCGCTCCAGCCCGAGCTGGAGAACTTCGGCGACCCCGACTGGGACGCGCACTTCCGCGTGCACCGCAACGTGCCCGAGATGCTCATCTACCCCATCCGGGCGATGTTCCTGGAGGCCATCGACCGGGCCAAGGAGCGGGTGCTGTTCACCCAGGCCTACTTCATGCCCGACCGGGAGTTCCAGAGCGCCCTGGTCGACGCGGTGGAGCGCGGCGTGGACGTCAACGTCCTCGTGCCGGAGGAGTCCAACCACGTCGTCGCGGACTGGATCTCCCGCAGCCAGTACTCGGTGCTGCTGCGCGGCGGCGTGCGCCTGTGGCTGTACCGCAACGCCATGGTGCACGCCAAGACGGCGACGGTGGACGGACGCTGGTCCACGATCGGCACCGCCAACGTGGACCGGCTGAGCCTGACGGGCAACTACGAGATCAACGTGGAGATCTTCGACGAGGGCGTGGCCGGGCACCTGGAGGAGGTCTTCGCCAACGACCTCGCCAACGCCCGCGAGCTGTCCGAGTGCGAGTGGCGGGAGCGCCCCTGGTACGCCAAGTTCGGCGAGGCCGTGCTGGCCCCCTGGCGGCCCTTCCTGTGAGGGGCGGGGGGAGGGCGCCGCCTCCCCCCGCGAGACCCGCGCCGAACTGCTACGTTCACCGGTGCACCCGTCCTCCAGCGCACCGGAGCGAGCATGGAACCCGACTTCGACGACCCGTCCCTGAAGGCCGCACTGGCCCTGCACGAGGGCCAGGAGCGGCAGGGGCCCGGGTCGCGCGCCACCACCCGCCTCCTGCTCTCCCTGGCGTCCCCCCTGCCGCGGAGCCCGCGGGTACTGGACCTGGGCAGCGGCACCGGAGCGGCCTCGCTGCTCCTGGCGAGGGAGCTGGAGGGGGCGAGGATCACCGCGGTGGACCTGTACCCGCCGTTCCTGGCCGACCTCGCGGCCGCCGCCGAGGCCGCGGGCGCCGCGGACCGCGTCACCACGCGGACGGGCTCCATGGACGACCTGGACGACCTCGCGGACGGGTCCTTCGACCTGCTGTGGAGTGAGGGCGCCGCCTACAACGTCGGGTTCGCGCACGCGCTCGCCTCGTGGCGCCGTCTGCTCTCCCCCGACGGGGCGCTGGTGGTCACCGAGTGCGGGTGGACCACGGACGAGCCGTCGGCCGGGGCCCGGGCCTACTGGGACGCCCTGTACCCGCTGAGCACCACGGCCGAGAACGTGGCGGCGGCGACGGCCGCCGGATACACCGTCACGACCGCGTACCTGCTCCCGGCGAGCGACTGGGAGGCGTACTACGCCCCGCTGGAGGCGCGGGCCGCGCTGACCGACCCGGCCGACCCGCACGCCGCGGCGGCCGCCGCCGAACTGCGCCGCGAGGTCGCGGTGTACCGGGAGCACGGCCACGAGTACGGCTACGTCGGCTACGTGCTCCGGCCGCGGCGCTAGGCGCCCCCACGGTCGTACCGCCGCCGGACGCCCGCTCAGGGGCGGCGGCGTGTGGGCGGCGGCCCCAGCCGGTTGGGGAAGAACGGGTCCGGGTCCGTCTTGCGGGGCCGGGGCCCGCCCCAGTGCTGGGGGCCGGGGTGCGGGGTGCGGTGGAGCGCCCCGGCGATGGCGGCGGGCGAGCCGCCCCGCTGCCGGACGGGCGTTCTGTCCGGTTCCTCCGACCGCTCGTCCCGGAAGTGCTCCGTGTGCGCCATCCGTGTGACCTCCCCCGTCAGGTACCTGCTCCCGCTCCATGATCGGACGAGCCGCCCCCCGGTGTCATGGCGACACGTGGGGGAACCGGCACCGTTGACCAGGGGAGACGCGGACGCACCGGGCCCGGTCACGGGCCGGTCGGCTCCGGAGCCGCGCCGAACAACCGCTGGCGCGCCGTGTCGGCGTCCAGCCCGGCCTCCGTCAGGATCCGCGCGCCCGTGCTCTCGGGCACGCGGAGGATCCCGGTCAGGACGTGTGCGGCGGTGACCTCGCCCTGGGACCGCGTGAGGCGCTCCCGGTGGCTCAGCTCCATGGCGTGCCCGGCGTACGGGGTGAAGGGCAGGACCCTGACCTCCGCGGGCGCCTCCGCCCGCCCGCGGCCGACCAGTTCGTCGACGCGGCGCAGGACCAGGGGCAGGGTGACGCCGTGTTCGAGCATGAGCCGGACGGCGTCGTCACGGTCCTGCCCGGTGTGGAGGAGGCCGAGCAGGAGGTGTTCGGTGCCGATCTCGGCGTGCCGGTGCGCCACGGCCTCCGAACGCGCAAGGCCGACGGCGGTGCGCACCGTGTCGCCGAGGTGGTCGAGCACGCCTTCGGTGTTCCTGGAGGGGGTGTTCGTCTCCGACGCGTCGAGTGTGGTCCGGCGCAGCGCGTCGGGGTCGGTGCCCAGGGCGGCCAGGATCCGGACGGCGGTGCACTCGCGGTCGTGGATCAGCCCGAGCAGCAGGTGTTCGGTCCCGATGTAGTTGCGCTTCAGGGCGAGGGCCTCGCGCAGCGAGTTCTCCAGGGCCTTCTTCGCGCTGCCGGTGAAGGGGACGTGTCCCTCCGGCGCGACGGCGCCCGAGGGGCGCAGCGCCAGCGAGACGCGCTCGATCGCCTCGGCGTCGAGGCCGTGTCCGGTCAGGCAGCGGCCTCCGGTGCTCTGGGCCTCCAACGCCAGGCCCATCAGGAGGTGGTCGGTGTCGATGGTGTCGTGGCGCAGGTGTTTGGCCTGGGCCTGGGCCCGCACGACGATCCGGCGCGCGTTGGTGGTGAACCTCTCGAACACGTGTCCCTGCTTCCGGAGGAGGGGGGCTGGGGCGGGCGCCGTCGGGGACGGGCCGCCGCGGAACGGACGGCGCCAGTCTTCCAGACATCGGGGACCGAGGCCCGCTGCCAGCCGTTCGCCGCGTCCTGCCGCCTGCCGCCTGCCGCGGCCCTCCGTCACCCGTCCGTCGCGGCGTACTGCCTGCTGGCGCGCCGGATGCCGCGCTGGACGAGTCCGCGGACGCCCGGGAGCAGGACGGCCCGGATCGCCAGGTCGTTCATCCACACGTGCGCGCGGCTGGAGGGGGCGTACTGACGCGTCCCCCGGCGTGCGAGTGCCTGCCGCTTGCGGGTCTCGGGGCGCAGTCCCGCCTCCCACCGCGCCAGGGCCCCGGCGACGTCGTCGCCGTGCCGCTCCAGGGCGTCGCCGAGCCGGTCCGCGCCGCTGAGCGCGAGGGCCGCGCCGTACCCGGCGAACAGGGAGGGGCACCAGGCCGCGTCGCCCAGCAGCACGACCCGGCCGCGGCTCCACCTGTCCATGGAGATCTGGCTGACGGAGTCGAAGTAGGCGCCGGACGGGTCGTCGCGCAGCTGGCGGAGCACGTCGGGCACGTCCCCGCCGAGGTCGCCGAACGCCGCGGTGAGCGCCTGGGCGGGTCCCCGCGCCAGTTCGGCGTCCGGGTCCGCGCAGCGGTAGGTGAAGAAGGCCGAGGACCGGCCCGGCCCGAGGTTGACGACCGCCGCCGTGCGCCTCGGTCCGATGAACGTGGTGCCGGTTCCCTCCGGCACGCCCGGAGGGAGCCGGTCGAGCGGGAGCGCGCCCACGACGTGGTTCAGGTCGACGCGGAAGTCCGCCTCGGGACCGAACACGGCCGCGCGGACGCCCGAGTGCAGCCCGTCGGCGCCGACGAGCAGGTCGGCGCGCTCGGTGGTGCCGTCGCTGAGGCCGACCCGGACGCCGCCGGAGTCCTGGGCCACGTCCAGCGCGGTGGTGCCGAAGCGGAGAACCGCGGTCTCGCGCACGGCCTCGTACAGTGCCGACTCCAGGCCTCCCCGGAACACGGTGAGCGCCCGGTCGCCGAGGGCGGCCCTGGCGATCTCGGGAGGGACGGCGAACTTGCGCCGACCGTCGGCCCTCACCAGGACCGTGGAGAACAGGCCGAGGTCGCTGTCGGACAGCGCGGGGACGAGGCCGAGGCGCTCGGCGGCGTCGTAGCCCCACCCGACCAGGTTCACCATGTAGCCGCCGCTGCGGCGGGCCGGGGAGCGCTCGACCACGAGCGTCTCCCAACCGGCCCGGTGGAGCCGCAGCGCGGCGGCGAGACCGGCGATGCCCGCGCCGACGATCACCGCCCGCCTCGGCGGCGGGCCGCCGTCCCCGCCACCGACACGCTGGGAAGCGTCCTCGACGTTCGTCACCGCGACCTCCGGGCCACATGGGATTGGTATGAGCAAGCGTTCATACAAGTATGAGCACGTGTTCATACTGAACGCAAGCCGGTGGCCCGGTGTGCGGCGGACGACCGCGCCGGGGCCGGTCGAGGGCCTAGAATTCCTGGCATGCCACGTGGTGTCGCCATCCCCGAACTCAGGCAGCGGCTCTTCTCCGCGGTCGAGCGGGTGATCGTCCGGGAGGGGCCCGGCGGGCTCAGCGGCCGGGCCGTCACACGCGAGGCCGGTGTCGCCGCCGGGCTGCTGTACGCCCACTTCGCGGACACCGACGACTTCCTGGCCGCCTACGCCGTCGATCGGGGCTTCCAGGTCTGTGCCGGGGCCGCGGCCCTGCCGGGGCGCGCCGGTACGGGCGCGGTCGCGGACAACCTGGCCGAGGCCGTGCTGGCGACCCCGCCGACGGTCCTCCTGGCGCTGGCCAGGCTCATGGTCTCCCGCCCGGAGCTGGCCGGACGCGTCCGCGCGGTCCTCGGCGACCGCACGGCCGGTCTGGAGGCGGTCGAGGCCGAGGCCGCGGCCTACCTCGGCGCGGAGCGGCGCCTGGGGCGCCTCCACGGGACCGCCGACCCCGAGGCCCTGGCGCTGGCGGTGGTCGGCGCGGTCCACCACCTCGTGCTCACCGGCGCGGAGGAGTCCGTGGTCCGCGACAGGATCCGGCGGACGGTGGCCGCGCTGGTCGCGGGTTCCACGGTGGAGGTCGGCCGCCGGTAGCCGCCAGCGGGTGGGGCCGGACGGGTGCGCGCCGCGAAAGGCCCACGCGGGTGCGCGGGCCGCCGCGTGACGAGAGCTGTGGAACGCGGCCCAGAACGGGCCCCGGAAAGCGTTCTGGGGTCCCTCCCCGAAGGAGGAACCCCAGTTCACAGACGCGGCCCCGGCAGGATTCGAACCTGCGGCACCCGCTTTAGGAGAGCGGTGCTCTATCCCCTGAGCTACGGAGCCATGGGTCGGACGCAGGTATGTCTTACCCCGTCACCGGACCAAGCCTAACCCAGGATGGGCGTGGATGGGGTGTCGGTCCGCCTCCGGCGGGGGCGGTTGGGGGACTCTGCGTGCATGGCGGAGTACGCTGACCTACGATTGGTTGTCCTGGTGCGGTGTGACGTTGTTCATGGCGCATGTCGTGTTATGGCCGCGTATGTACCCTCGATAACGACGGGTGACCGGGCTCGGCGTCGACCAGCCCGGCGGTGACCAGGTGTTTCACCGAAGCCCGGAGTGGAGGGCGACGGGGCGGGGAGGGGCCCGCCCGCGACCCGCTCCGCCCGGTGGACCGATCTCGCGTGGCCGCATGTGGACATGTAGTACGTTGCCTTGCGGCCACGGGTAGGTGTTCGAGGAAAAGCAGCCGGAGGATCATTCGTGCCGTTCACTTCTGATGCGGCGCGGCGCAGGTCCCGCGTACCGGGTGGCGGCGGGGCGCTCACCGCCTTCGCCCTGTCCTACCGGGTCCGCTTCGCACAGGCGCTGACGCTCACGCTCGTCACCGCGCTCCTCGTGGCGCCGGTGCACACCGGCGCGCTGGAACCCGCCGAGGCGAGCCTGGAGGAGTTCCGGGAGAGGGCCGAGACCGCCTCCCAGGAGCTCGAGGAGGCCAACCAGGGCCTCGTTGACCGCCAGGAGGCGCTGGAGGACGCCCAGTCGGAGCTGGTCCAGACCATCTACGACCTCCAGCAGACCGAACTCGAACTCAACGAGATGCGCGAACCGCTGGCCCAGCTGGCCAGCACGCTGTACAAGCAGCCCGACGGCGGCATGCTCGCCCTCCTGGCGTCGGGGACACTCACCGAGGACCTGCAGATGCAGGCCTACGCGGCGAAGATCTCCCAGGACAACCAGGTGCTCATCCAGGACGCCACCGACCTGCGCCAGGAGCAGGTCGAGCTGGCGAGCCAGGCGCAGGAGCTACAGACCACCACCCAGCTGGAACAGGTCGAGCTGGCCGCGGACATCGAGGCCCTGCGCGAGCAGTCCGAGCAGACCACGAACGAGCTCGTGCAGGAGCTGGAGGACCGCGGCATCGACCCGGAGGCCTACATGGCCGCCGCGGACTGCGACCCGGACGCGGCCGCGAACGCCCAGGGCGCGGCCAACGGCCTGCTCCCGGCCAACTCCCTGTGCGACCTCTACGACGACAAGAAGCTGCGCGCCGACGCGGCCGTGGACTTCCTCCAGCTCAACGCCAGGTACGTGGACGAGTACGGCGAGAACATGTGCATCACCAGCGCCTACCGCGACCTGCCCAACCAGCACCGTGTCTACGGCCAGGTGGCGCCGGGCTTCGCGGCCGTCCCCGGCACGAGCAACCACGGTCTGGGACAGGCGATCGACCTCGGCTGCGGCATCCAGAACTACCGGTCCGACCGCTGGCTCTGGATGGAGGCCAACGGCGCCGACTTCGGCTGGCATCATCCGGCCTGGGCCAAGTCCAGCCCCTTCGAGCCCTGGCACTGGGAGTACACCGGCTGATCCTCGCCCGGCCCTTTTTCCGGGGGCGGCCCCGCACGGGGCCGCCCCCGACGCGTCCGGCCGCCTCAGACGGCGGTCTCGGGCACCACCTCGCTGGTGCAGTGGGCGCAGCGGGACGCCTTCTTGCTGATCTCGGTGCAGCAGTGCGGGCACTCGCGCGTGGTGGCCTCCTCGGCCTTGACGAAGCGCTCCATCACCTTGGCGACGGGCAGGACCACGAAGAAGTACACGATCGACGCGGTGATCAGGAACGAGATCAGCGCGTCGACGAACGCCCCGTACAGGAACCGGCTCCCGTTGATCTCGAAGTAGAGGTCCCCGAAGGTGGGAACCCCGCCGAAGATGCCGATCAGCGGGGTGATGAACCCCTCGGTGAACGCGGTGATGAGGTTGGCGAAGACCGCGCCGATCACGACCGCGACCGCCAGCTGCACCAGGTTGCCCTGGAGCAGGAACTTCTTGAAGCCTTGCATGGATACAAGCCCTACATACTCGTGGTGTCCGTACGGGCGCCGCGGCGGGGTTCCCCTGGTGGGAGCCCGCGGCGCCCGGCCAGCTTTGCCCACCGGAGGTCGCCGGTCAACCGCGGATGGTGATGGACAGCCGCGAGCCGGCCGCGTGGCCCGCCAGACTCCTGGCCTCGACGGGTGTGGCCGCGATGACGATCAGCGCGCCGCCCTCCCCGCCGCCCGAGGGCTCCTCCTCCGGGAGGGCCAGGACGGGGCGGTCGCTGGCCACCTCCACGGCGGGGCCCGCGCGGGCGGGCGCGAGGTCGTCGCGTCCTCTGGCGGCGAGGACGTCCACCCGGCTGCCGGGGGAGAGCAGGTCCACCGCGCCGGGGTCGGCCACCCGCACCGGGACGGCGACCAGGCCGGGACCGTAGGCCCGCGCGGGAGGGTCGGCGAGCCGGGCGTCGGTGATCACCTCTCCCCGGCGCACCGGGGCGTTGAGGCGGAGCCCCGCGGTCGCGGTGTCGGCCGCGAGCGCGCCGCCCGGCACGGAGCCGGCGGGCAGGTCCCGGGCGGTGAGGTCGCCGTCGGTGAGGGGGTCCGCCGCACCGAGGTCGCGGGAGGCGACCAGGACACGGGAGGTGGGCGCGGGCGGAGGGCGTACGGCCAGGGCGGCGCTGAGGAGCGCGGCGGCGGCCAGGAGGGCGGCGACGACGCGCCGGTGCCGGTCCAGGAGCCGGGTGAGCGCGCGACGGTGCCGGTAGGGAAGGGGCGCGGCGTTGTTCATACCCTCAACGCTAGGTCGCGGAGGGGCCGTTCGGAGGTTGTCCACAGGCCTGATCACACGGGCCGCGCGCCCCGGGTCCGAGCGTTCCCGGACGGGGAGGTGGAGGGCCGCCGGCGCGCCGACGCGCCCGCCGGGTCCGGGCGCTGACGCTCCCGGGCGGGGACGCCGCGGGTGCCCGCCCGGTGCCTCCGCCCCGGGGCCGGACATGCCGCGCGCCGCCGAGGGATCGGCGGCGCGGTGGCGGTCAACGGCCCGGCGGGTCAGCCCGTCGCGGCGGTGGCGCTGGTGCTGCTGCTGGCCTTGCTCGTGGTGCTGGTGCCGCTGCTGGTGTCCGAGGAGGAGCTCTTGGCGTCCGAGGAGGTGGACGAGGCGGAGGAGGAGTCGGTGGAGCCCGAGTTCCCGCCGTCCTTGCCCTCACCGGAGCCCGAACCGGTCAGCACGGAGCTGTTGGAGGACTTGCCGCTGTCGGTGCGGTAGAAGCCGGAGCCCTTGAAGACGATGCCCACGGCGGAGTACACCTTGCGCAGGCGGCCCTCGCACTCGGGGCAGACGGTCAGCGCGTCGTCGCTGAAGCTCTGCACGACCTCCATCTGGGCGCCGCACTCGGTGCACGCGTACTGGTACGTAGGCACTGTTCGGGTCCTCCTTGCTGGCACTCTCGCCCGTTGACTGCTAAATAGTACGCGCTCGCCGACCGGAGCCGTGACAGGGCCTCGCCCACGGAGATCGGTGCGGTGACGCACGCGGCCGGGCGCCGGGCGCCGCCGGAGCGCGACCGCCAGCGACAACGCCCCCGGCGTTCGGGTTAATCCCGCCCTGCGCGTCCCGCCCCTCCCGCTCAGCCCCTCCCGCTCAGCCGGTCCCGCTCCGCCGGTCCGCCCGGCCACACGCCCGTGCCGAGGACCCGCACCCCGCCGGACGGGGTGACCACGGCGTCCACGGGCCGGTCGTGCGACTCGGCGGGCAGCGACTCCACGAACTCCTCGTCGTGGACCAGGGCGATCGCCGGGGTGTGCGGGCCCTTGCGGGCCAGCGCGCGGTCGTAGCACCCGGCGCCGCGCCCCAGGCGCGTCCCCCGCCGGTCCACGGCCAGGGCCGGGCAGACCACCGCGTCGGCCCGGGCCAGCGCGTCGGGCCCGTAGCGGCGGCCCACGGGCTCCAGCAGCCCGTGCCCGGCCGGGACCAGGGAGTCCGGCCCGTCGAAGGCCGCCCAGTCCAGCTCGCCGCCGGGCAGGAACACGGGCAGCAGCACGTAGGCGCCGCGCTTCCACAGCGCCGCCACCAGCTTGCGGGTGTCGGGCTCCCCGCCCACGGAGTAGTAGCAGGCGACCGTTCCGCCCATGGCCAGCCACGGGACGTCCAGCAGCGCGTCGCGGACCGCCGACCCGGTCCGGGAGCGTTCCTCGGGGCTCCGGGCGCGCCGCCGCTCCAGGAAACCCCTCCGCAGCCCGGCCTTGGCCTCACGCAGCTCGCTCTCGCCCATGGCCCCAGTGTGGCACCGCCCCGGCCCCGGCCGTATGCCCCGTGCGGTGAACACGCGGTGGCGGTCCGCCCTCCGCCGCCCGAAACCGTCGGGACTTCTTGGCGCCCTCCCGGGTGTGGAGACGCTGAGACGGCCGACCGCTGTCCTAAAGTGCCGACATGAACGACTCCACCGACCAGAAGCGACCCTCCGGTTCCGCGTCCGTCACGAAGGCGGTCGTACCCGCCGCGGGCCTGGGCACGCGTTTCCTGCCCGCGACCAAGGCCACGCCCAAGGAGATGCTGCCGATCGTGGACAAGCCCGCGATCCAGTACGTCGTGGAGGAGGCGGTGGCCGCCTCCCTCCAGGACGTCCTGATGATCACGGGTCGCAGCAAGCGCTCCATCGAGGACCACTTCGACCGGGCCTACGAGCTGGAGGAGGCGCTGGAGGCCAAGGGCGACGACGCGCGGCTGCGCTCGGTGCGTGAGTCCAGCGACCTCGCCCAGGTGCACTACGTCCGCCAGGGCGAGCCGCGCGGCCTGGGCCACGCGGTGCTGTGCGCGGAGGCGCACGTGGGCGACAACCCCTTCGCCGTCCTGCTGGGCGACGACCTCATCGAGTCCGCCGACCTGCTGCGCCGCATGATCGAGGTGCGCGAGCGCCACGGCGGCAGCGTCGTCGCCCTCATGGAGGTGGAGCCCGAGCAGGTGTCCCTGTACGGGTGCGCGGGCATCGAGCCCACCGACGAGGAGGACGTCGTCACCGTCACCGACCTGGTCGAGAAGCCCGCCCCCGAGCAGGCGCCGAGCCGCTGGGCGATCATCGGCCGCTACGTCTGCGACCCGGCGGTCTTCCCCGTCCTGCACGAGACCCCGCCCGGCCGGGGCGGTGAGATCCAGCTGACCGACGCCCTGCGCGAGCTGGCCCGGCGCAAGCCCGAGGACGGTGGCACGGTGCACGGCGTCCTCTTCCGCGGGCGCCGCTACGACACCGGCAACAAGGCCGACTACATCCGCACGGTCGTGGACTTCGCCTGCCGCCGCCCCGACCTCGCCGACGAACTGCTGCCCTGGCTGCGCGACTTCGTCGACCGTGCGCAGGCCCAGCGCCCCTGACCGGGGACGCCCGAGCGCCCCGACCGGGGCCCGGCGCACCGCACGCGGGGCCGGACGCGGCGAGAATGGGGTGTGAGCCGTCTCCTGAGGGAGGGGAGGCGGGGCCGCCAAAGGAACCGCGAACCGGGAGGAACCCCCGTGAAGAGCGTCGAACAGCACGTCGCCGATGTCCTGGCACTGATCCCCGATCCCGTGCCGACCGAGCTGGACCTGCTCCAGGCACACGGCGCCGTGCTGGCCGAGGCCGTCACCTCGCCCGTGTCGCTGCCGGGCTTCGACAACTCGTCCATGGACGGGTACGCGGTGCGCGCCGCGGACCTGGAGTCGGCCTCGCCGGACACCCCCGTACGGCTGCCGGTCGTCGCCGACATCCCGGCGGGCGACCCCTCCCCGACCGCGGTTCTGCCGGGCAGGTCGGCCCGGATCATGACCGGCGCGCCCATGCCCTCGGGAGCCGACGCGGTGGTCCCGGTCGAGTGGACCGACGGCGGCACGGCCAGGGTGACCTTCGACCGGCCGGTGAAGGCGGGCAACGCCGTGCGCCGCGCGGGGGACGACGTCACCGCGGGTGCCACCGTGCTGCGGCCCGGCGTGCGCGTCGGTCCGGGGGAGATGGGCGTCCTGGCGGCCGTCGGGCGCCGTTCGGTGCCCGTCTACGCCCGCCCCCGTGTGATGGTGCTCTCCACCGGCGAGGAGCTGGTCGAGCCCGGGCGCCCGCTCGGCCCCGGCCAGATCTGGGAGTCCAACAGCTTCATGATCGCCGCCGCCGCGCGCGACGCCGGGTGCGAGGTGCACCGCCACGGGTTCGTGGGCGACCACCCGCAGACGGTGCGCGACACGCTGGATGACCTGCTGGTGCGCGCCGACATCGTGGTGACCACGGGCGGGGTGAGCATGGGCGCCCACGACGTGGTCAAGGAGGTGCTCACCCGCGAGGGCACCGTGGAGTTCACCCAGGTGGCGATGCAGCCGGGCAAGCCCCAGGGCTTCGGCGTGATCGGCCCGGACCGGACCCCCATCGTCACGCTGCCCGGCAACCCGGTGAGCGCCTTCGTGTCCTTCCAGGTCTTCGTCCGGCCCGCGCTGCGCCGCCTGCGCGGGCTCGACCCCCGGCCGCTGCCGAGCATGCGCGCGCTGCTCACCTCGCCGGTCACCTCCCCGCCCGGGCGCCGCTCCTTCCTGCGGGCGGTGCTGGAGGAGTCCCCCTACGGACGCGACGCCGAGTCCACGGTGTCCCCGGCTCTGCACCAGGGCTCGCACCAGCTGTCCGCCCTGGCCGGGGCCAACGCGTTCGTGGTGGTGCCCGAGGAGGTGACCGAGCTGGCCGCGGGCAGCCGCGTCGAGGTGGTGCGCCTGCCCGAACCGGCCTGAGCCGCGCCCTCCCGAACCCGCGGACCTGTGGACGGGGAGCGTCCGAAAGTGCCGTACGGTCGTGGTGGCGCGCTCCGGCGCGCCCGGACGCGGCCGCCCGGCCGCGTCCCGCGTTCCGAGCGGAGGAGTTGGCGGACCCATGACCGACACCCCACGGCGTGAGGGGGCCGACCACCCCTCCGGGTTCACCCACCTGGACGGGTCCGGCGCCGCGCGCATGGTCGACGTCTCACAGAAGACGGTGAGCGCGCGCACGGCCACCGCGTCGGGCCGGGTGCTGCTCGGCTCCGAGGCCGTCGCCGCCCTGCGCGGGGGAGAGGTCCCCAAGGGCGACGCCCTGGCCGTCGCCCGGATCGCCGGGATCCAGGCGGCCAAGCGCACCCCCGACCTGGTGCCCCTGTGCCATCCCATCGCCGTGCACGGCGTGGACGTGGACCTCACCGTCGTGGACGAGGGCGTGGACATCCGTGCCACGGTCCGCACCGCCGACCGCACCGGCGTGGAGATGGAGGCGCTCACCTGCGTCATGGCCGCCGCCCTCGGGCTGGTGGACATGGTCAAGGCGATCGACCCCGGGGCCGAGGTCACCGGGGTGCGCGTCGAGGAGAAGACCGGCGGCAGGAAGGGCCACTGGAGGCGTGGTGACTGAGGCCGTGCCCCCCGTCCTCCGCGTCGCGGTCGTCACGGCGTCCAACCGGGCGGCGGCGGGCGTCTACCCGGACCGCTCCGGACCGGTCGTCGCCGAGGGACTGCGCGGAGTCGGCTGCGCGGTCGTGGGGCCGTGGGTGGTCCCCGACGGCGAACCGGTGGCACAGGCCATCGGCCGCGCCCTGGACGAGCGGCTCGACGCCGTCGTCACCACCGGGGGCACCGGGCTGACCCCGCACGACCACACGCCCGAGGTGACGCGCGCGCTGCTGTCCTACGAGATCCCCGGGATCGCCGAGGCGCTGCGTGCGGCGGGCCGGGACAAGGGCGTGCCCACGGCGATCCTGTCGCGCGGTCTGGCCGGGGTCGCCGAGCGCGCGGGGCACCGGATGCTCGTGGTCAACCTGCCCGGCTCCCGGGGCGGTGCCGCCGACGGGATGGAGGTGCTGGCGCCGGTGCTGCGGCACGCGGTGGACCAGCTGCGCGGAGGGGACCACGCCCACTCCGAATGACACCGGAGAATGACCGGAATCACATCCCGGGCATTCCGACCGTTGAGAATTCCTTGGGGTAGGGCCGGTTTTCGGTACGGAAGTATTGGAGTTAGGAATCATCCGATTCTTGCCCGCTGGGGCGACGACAGCCATGCCGCATCCCAGGGAGTGGAATACTGGAGCCCGTCACCGGCGACGGCAACCCGACGCCCCGGCGTCCGGTGTCGCACCGCTGGGCTACGGTGCCGAGGGCATCGAAGGGACGGTCGTGAATCGCAGACATGGGTGGCCCGTCACCCTCCAGGAGGGGCCGGTCGTACTCCGGCCGCTGCGGCTCCGCGACGCCGCGGCGATCAGGGACACGCGTTCGCGCAACGAGGAGTGGCTGCGTCCCTGGGAGCCCACCTATCCGGAGATGCCGCTGCGTACCACCGGGCTCGCCCCCTACGTCTCGATGCTCCAGTCCATCCGCCACGAGGCCAGGCAGGGCCTGTCCATGCCCTGGGCGGTCCTCTACGACGACAGGTTCGTCGGTCAGATCACGGTGGGGGCCATCGCGTGGGGTTCGGCCAGGTCGGCGCAGGTCGGGTACTGGATCGACAGCGCCCACGCCGGGCGCGGCATCACCCCGACCGCGGTCGCGCTGGCCGTGGACCACTCCTTCTTCCGTGTCGGGCTGCACCGGATCGAGGCCAACGTCCGGCCCGAGAACCGGGCGAGCAGACGCGTGGTCGCCAAGCTGGGCTTCCGCGACGAGGGCGTGCGCAGAAGACAGCTGCACATCGACGGGGCCTGGCGCGACCACATCTGCTACGCGATCACCGCGGAGGAGGTCCCCCGGGGGCTGCTGTACCGGTGGCGCCACGGATCGCCTTCCGGACCGTCCGAGGAACCCGGTTCCGGCCCCGGTTCCGCTTTGGGGCCACAGGGCCCGAACGGTGGCCGGGATCCGCGCGATCCGGCGAGTCCACACCCGGGGCCGAACTGAACGTGCCAACATCACAGAAGCATCTGGAACTTAAACCTGACTTTAGTGACATTGATTCATTACTTTGCGTTGAATTGGGGCTGCGCTCCGCAGTCGTTGACTGACCTGCACTTTCACCCCCGGGGTCAGGGCGTCCGAAACTGAGAGTCCACAATCTTGCGACACTCCGGTCAGAATGTGGCGCATTTATGGACACGGGGTCGTACCGTGCGGAACATAGACGCATTGACGATGCGGGCAACGCGTGGATATGGCGCACCGGAAACTCCCCGGACCGGGGGAGGGGCGGGGGCGGCGTTCCCCGGCGGGACGTCTCCGTCCCCGGGAGCACCACGCGGCGCGGTGTCGACGAGGTGTCGATCAACGTCCAGTGGCCGTCATCGTGAGGAGGGGTGATGAGCAGCTCTCCTCTGTACCTGGCCATCGTGGTGGTGTGGCTCATAGTCCTGGTGCCGATGCTGCTGCGGAAGGACCCCGTGGACACCTTCCACGAGGACCAGCGGGAGGACGGGGAACCCGCGGGGACCGAGGACGGGGAGGACGGGGAGGACGCCGAGGGGCGTGCGGAGGACCCGGACGCCACCGAGACCCGGGTCCTGCGCCGCGACGACTACGTCACCGCCCCGGCGGACGCCCCCGGGCTCCGCGGGGACGCGCCGCGCCCGGGGCGGTACCGCGCCGAGTCCGGACCGCGCGCCCGCGTCATCGCCCGACGCCGCCGTCGCACCACGACGCTGATCCTGGTGAACGTCGCCACCCTCGTGGCCGTGGCCTTCGGGCTGGGGCCCTGGTGGGTGGCCGCCCCGCCGGTGCTGCTGTTCGCCGGACACCTGGTCCTGCTCCGGGAGGCCGCCAAGGCCGACGCCGAGCGCAGGGAGGCGGTCCTGCGGGCACGCCGCAGGGAGGTCCAGCGCGCCCGCCGGGAGGAGGCCGAGCGACGGCGTGAGGCCGAGCGCGAGGCCGAGGTGATCGCCCTCAAGGAGCGGCGCAGCCAGGTGTACGACCAGTACGCGGACGCCCGGCTGCGCGCCGCCGGGGACTGACCCGGGGTCGGACCGCGAGCGGGCCGGTCCGGGGCCGGAGCCGGACCGGGAAAACCCGGTTCGGACCACTCCGGGTTTCCTGCTAGTCTGGATCTCGTCTTCGGGGCTATGGCGCAGTCCGGTAGCGCACCTCGTTCGCATCGAGGGGGTCTGGGGTTCAAATCCCCATAGCTCCACCGCAGACAGCAAGGCCCCGTCCCACCCGTGGGACGGGGCCTTCGCCGTGTCTCCGGGGACTTCCGGGAGACACGCGGGCTCCGGGCCGGAGGCGGTGCTGCTGTTCCCTGCGGCGGGCGGTCGTTTCCGGACCGGAGCCCCGAGTGTCACCGGCGAAGCGGCTATCCCCTGTGGCGGGGTGCCGGTACCCGTCCAGCGTACTCCGCGTCTTCGCCGCGGAGTCGGCCCGTAAAATCTTTACAGTGGAAACTTGTCGGCGTAGGGTGCGGGGTCATGGCAGACGGATACCACCACGGGAACCTCAGGGCCGCCGTCCTGGAGAAGGCGGCGGAGGTCATCGCCAGGGAGGGGCCCTACTCCTTCAGCCTGCGCTCGTTGGCGCTCGAACTCGGGGTGAGCCACACCGCCCCCCGGCACCACTTCGGCAGCCGTGAGGGCGTGCTCAACGCCCTGGCCACCGAGGGCTTCCACGAGTTGGCCGCACGGCTGCGGGCCAACCGCGAGTCAGGCGGGGGCTTCCTGGAGGCGGGTGTGGAGTACGTGCGCTTCGCGACCGGCCATCCGGCGCACTTCGACGTGATGTTCACCCCCAGCCTGCTGAGCGGGGACGACGACGAGCTGAACGCCGCGCGCACGGCGGCCTTCGACGAGCTCCGCGCCGGTGTGGAGTCCCTGGCCGAGGAGGGCCGGGAGGTCGGGGACGCGGCCGCCGCCATGGTCGCGGGCTGGTCGGTCGTGCACGGCATCGCCACGCTCTCCCTCACCGGGAACCTCGAGGGTTCGGGGTTCGGGGACCTGTTCCGCGGCGCCGACCTGCTCACCGTCACCCGCCGCAGCGCCGGACTGCTCTTCGGCCCGTCCTCCGCCGCGCGGGGCCCCTCCGAGGAGGAGTAGGCCCGCCCCGGTCAGCTCCCGGCCGCCCGCGGGACGCGCGCCGGGCGGTGCCGCGCCTCCCCGGCGTCCGCGTGGGACCCTCCGCGCGCAGGACGCGCCCACGCGGACGCTCCTGGTGCTCTTGGGACTCGTGGTGCTCCTGGGACTCTCCACGTGGTGCGCCTGGTGCCCAACGGGCTCCAGCGCCCGGCTGGCGGCCGCCCGGGGGCAGCCACGGGCCGCGCCCGGCGCGACTCCGCCGGGATGCGGGCCTCAGCGCCCGGAGACGTACTCGGCCCGGACGGCGTAGATGGCGGCCTCGGTGCGCGAGTGCACCTGGAGCTTCTCCAGGATCTTGCGGACGTGGTTCTTGACGGTGTTCTCGGTGATGAACAGCCGTTCCCCGATCTCCCGGTTGTTCAGGGAGCGGGCCAGCAGCTTGAGCACCTCGGTCTCGCGCCGGGTCAGCTCGGGGATGGACGCGCGGCTGGGCGGGGCGCTCTCCTGCTTGGCCAGCTCGGCGAACTCCCCGATGAGCTTGGTCGCCATCGCCGGGTTGATGAACGAGTCGCCCTTGACGATGGCGCGCACCGCCTCCGCGAGTTCCGTCACCGAGATGGCCTTGAGCAGGTAACCGGTGGCCCCGGCCTTGAGCGCGTCGAAGAGGTCGCTCTCGTCGTCGCTCATGGTCAGCATGACGAACCTGGTGTGCGGCGCCGCCTCACGGATGCGCGAGCACGCGTCGATGCCGCTGGTGTGCGGCATCATCACGTCCATGATGACGACGTCCGGACGCAGTTCGGCGGCCAGGCGGACGGCTTCCTCCCCGTCACTCGCCTCGCTGACCACGTCGATGTCGGGCTCCTCGTCCAGGACGGACACCAGACCCCGGCGGAACAGCGCGTGGTCGTCCACGACCATGGCGCGGATCGGGGCGGCCGGAGCGGCGGGCTCCCCGGGGTAGGGGGCCTGGGCGGGAAAGAGGGGGTGTGCGCTCATGGGTTCCCCACACGCCCCGTCCCTCGCCGCGGAAGCGGGCTCTCGCGCACCGACACCTCGGGTCTGTCCAGGTGGTTGCGGTACGGGCATGTCCAACCGCTGGCCGGGGGGAGAAGGGCCGGCCGGGGGAAAGAGATGCGCATGGAGACCTCCTGCTGGGGCTGCCCATTGTCTCATGTGCGCTCAGTGAGCGGGGTGGTAACGGAGGAACTCACCGCCCGCTACCCGGGACACACCCGCGGGAAACGGTGCGAACGACACCGCGGGGAGGGCAGCGGAAAGGTGCCACCGGCGTGCGCGTCCGGGAAGCGGTAAGTGAGATATTCGGTTTTGTCCATGACCGAAACAGGTGCCCTGGGGGTTCCCTCTTTGGAGGCGCGTCCGGGTGACCGGACCGAAGGAGTCATGACACGGAGCCGGTCATGACGCGGAGCCGACCATGACGCAGAGTCACGATCAGACAGAACGGGTGTCATGGTGCAAAGCTGGGCATAGCTCTGCTTTCCGACATTCTGTTCGACGGGTTCTCCCTGGTAACAGCCCGTGTTGTTCCGTGGAGTCGCTCCCGGGTCCACCGCCGGATATCCCGATTTCCCGTTCCACGGAAATGGGAACGCCGTCGCTCTCCGTTATATTCATGGTGTTGATTTGACCTGGCCGATGTCCTGTTTTGGCAGGCCACCAAGCCGTGAGGTGTTCTGCCAACGGTAATGGAAGCCCTTCTGAGCTGCGAAAACGGGTCAGGATTCGGTTATTTGGACGATGCCCTGGCAGGCTTTGGTGGTGCCCGTGCCATAAAATGATGAACGTTCGTCTACGGGGCTTGCGGACGGAGAGCGCTCTGCGCCATCGTGGTTCCGGGATGGGCTGGAAGTCATACGAAAGGTAGATGCCATGACCACGCGCGTTATTACTGCCCGTGACAACGGGTGGGCCTGGCTGTAACCAGCCCGCCGAAAGGGTTCCGCCGAACCCCGGCACAGGGACCCGACCGGACCCCCGAGGACCGGTCGGGTCCTTCTTCGTCCCCGGTGCCCCCGTCCGGCCCGCACCGCCGTCGGAAGGCCCCCGGAACGGGGATTTGACCGGGCGCGGCACCGGGTAGGGATCCGGACACCGATCCCGGCCCCGCCAGGGGGCCACCGCGCGACCGTGAAGGGGCGGACCGTGTCCGACTCCCCGAAGTACCCCGGCGGATACCACCCCGAAGAGTTCCCGCCGCAGGACCCCCCGACCCCGCCGCAGGACTCCGTGCCCCCGGCGGAGGGCATCCGGCCCCCGCAGGGGGCCGCACCCGTCGGGGGATACGAGCCCCCGCCCCCGGAGCCCCCGCCTCCCGGACCGCGTGAGACCACGGTGGAACCGGTGGAGGAGGAGCCCGCGGTCGCGGCGGAGCGCTTCCGGCGCACCACCCCGGCCCGGCGCAAGGTCATCCCCGCCCGCAGGGGCGGCGGGCACTGGCGGCTGCTCGCGGGAACGGCGACCTACGTGATGGTGGTCGGCGGGATGGCCGACTACGTCGATCCGCAGACCCGAGCACTCGCCCACCTGGTGTTCTGGCTGCTCATCGGGGCCGCGTTCCTGATCACGCTCAACCGCGAGCGCCGTCACGACTGGGAGCCGGGCGTGCGCTGGCCCTGGCTGGCCGGGGCCTTCGGCGGAGCGCTGGCGGTGGAGGTCCTGGTCCTGGCCTTCGGGTCCCCGGCGATCATCGTCGGCTCGGTGATCCTGCTGGGCCTGGCGCTGTTCGTGCTGATGCTCGTGGGATGAGGCCGCGGGCGGGGGAGGGTGTGGCCGGGGCCGGTGTCAGGTGGCCTCGTCGTCGAAGGGAGGGCGCTTGCCGTTCAGCCGGGCCACGGGCTTGCTCTCCTGCTCCTCTTCCTCCCAGAAGTGCTTCTGCACGAAGCGCCGGGGGTTGAGGTCCTGCACGTCGAAGTCCTTGAACTCCGGGCCGAGCCCCTCCCGGATGTCGTTGGAGGCGGAGTTGGCCATCGTCCGCAGCTGGCGCAGCACCCTGCCCACCTGCTGGGCCGCCTTGGGAAGCTGGTCCGGGCCGAAGATCAGCAGCGCGAGCAGGAGGAGGACGACGAACTCTCCTCCGCTGATGTTGAACATGCGCGACCTCAGTCCTTCGGTGTACCGACCGGCTTCAAGCAGGTTAACCGGTATCGGGGGGCTTGGGTAACCCTGCCCCGGCCGTCCGGAAGGGGTGGACGCGGACCAGCCCCCCGCTCGACGAGCGGGGGGCTGGGTACAGGCGCTCCCGGTGTCATCCGGGGTCGGATCCGGCTCCGGGGCCCGGTGCGGGGCCGTCGGGCGGAGCGCCCCGGTCCGGGGCCGGGAAGGTCGTTGGACGACACCCGGTCCCGGCTGCTCGGGTGTGCCGGTAAGTAAGGGAACGCGGACGCGGACGGTGCCGTCGGGCGACCGTGGATTCCGCCGACCGCGTGGAAAGGACGACTCTAGACCGCTCTGACGTCAGCGGCCTGCGGGCCCTTGGGGCCCTGGATGATGTCGAACGTGACCTTCTGGTCCTCTTCCAGGTTCCGGAAGCCGGTGCCCGTGATCGCCGAGTAGTGGACGAACACGTCGGGCTGGCCGCCCTCGACGGCGATGAACCCGAAACCCTTCTCAGAGTTGAACCACTTCACGGTGCCCTGAGCCATGTGCTCTCCCTTGGGGACTACTGCGGGGCCGCACCCTGCTGGCCCCGGGCCGCCGGGCGCCTGACCGGCGGGTGAATCCCGCATCGACGAGCGCCCACGTGAAGTTCCGCGAGGCGCCCCGGGCATCCATGGAAACTACAACAGCAACCAGTCGCTGACATTACCAGGGAGGGTGCTGCCCTGCCGAGGCTTTCCACGCGGGAATCGCGCTCTTTCCCTGTCCTGTTTCGGCTACTCGTAACTGTTGATTTCCGTCCGCCGGACCACTAATGGAGTGCGGCCGAACACGGATACGCCGGGGCGCCGTTCGCTAACCGCCGTTGCCGTAGACCCACACGTCGAACCACAGGCGTTCGCGCCACATCCCCTCGTCGATCGGATACGCCGACAACACCGGGTAGAAGTAGGCGAAATTGGCCACGATCAACAGCAGGACCACGCCGTAGACGATGCCGCCCACCGCACGCGTGTAGGGGGCGAAGCGCGGACTGTCCTCCCCGGCCCCCATCGCCAGCCCCAGTGCCAGCACGATCGCCAGGACCAGGAAGGGCAGCAGCGGGGCGGCGTAGAACAGGAACATGGGCCGGTCCGGGTAGGCGAACCACGGCAGCCACCCCGCGGCCACGGCCAGCAGCACCGCCCCGGCGCGCCAGTCGCGGAAGGTCACCCACCAGCCGAGCATCACCGTCAGCGCGAGCAGGCTGGACCACCAGATGACCGGCGTGCCGATGGAGACCACCGAGGTGACGCAGTCGCCCGTGTCGCACGAGGCGACCTCGCCGTTGTAGTGGAACATCACCGGAGTGCGCATGACCAGCCACTCCCACGGCGCGGAGATGTAGGCGTGGTCGCTGGTCAGGTCGGTGTGGAAGGTCATCATCCGCCGGTGGTAGTTCACCAGGCTCCACAGCGCCTCCACCGGCTCCCGCAGGAGACCGGGCACCCATTCGGGCACCAGACCGTCCGCGAAGTCGCGGTTGTAGCCGCCGCGGGTGAACAGCCACCCCGACCACGAGACCAGGTAGACGGCCCCCGCGACCACCACGGTCTGCACGAACGCCGGGACGGCGTCGATGCCCAGCCACCGCCAGAAGAAGCGGCGCTGGCCGACGCTGCTGCGGGCCCCGTAGTCCCACGCCACCGTGAGCAGGCCGAACGCCGCGACGAAGAACAGGGCCGACCACTTGGTGCCCACCGCCAGGCCGAAGCACAGCCCGGCCGCCAGCCGCCACCAGCGCATCCCCAGCCAGCCCACCGCCGCCAGGTCCCCTCCCGCCTCCGCCAGGCGGGCCAGCCGCTCCCGGGTGTTGTCCCGGTCGATCACCAGGCACGCGAACCCGGCCAGGATCCACAGGGTGAGGAAGATGTCCACCATGGCGATGCGGCTCAGCGTGAAGTGCAGGCCGTCCAGCGCCATGATCAGCCCCGCCGTGCAGCCCAGCAGCACCGAGCGCGTCAGCCGGGTGGCCAGCCGTACCAGGATGAGGACCGAGAGCACCCCGGCCACGGCGGAGGCGAACCGCCAGGCCTCGGGGGTCATGGTCGTGCCGAACGGCAGGAGCGACCACAGCCAGTCGCCCAGGGCGATCATCCACTTGCCCACCGGCGGGTGCACGATGAAGTCGCCCGTGCCGGTGAAGATGTCCTGGTACCCCTGGGCGAGCAGGTCGTCGGCCTCGACGGGCTCCTCGACGGTCTCGTGCTCGTAGCCGAAGTTCCAGAGCCCGTAGGCGTCCTTGGCGTAGTAGGTCTCGTCGAAGTAGATCCGGTCGGGCTGGCCGAGGTTGACGAACCTCAGCGCTCCGGCGAACAGCGCGACGGCGAAGGCGCCCAGCCAGCCCAGCCAGCGGGGCGCGGGGTTGACGGGCAGGAAACGGGCGCGGATCCGCGCCGACCGCGGCGGGGGCGAGGGCTCTGCCTCGGAGAAAGGTGCGGTGGTGGTCATCGGGTGTACGGGGTGGATACTCCCGCCCTCAGGCGGTGGAGGGAGCCCCTGCCTCCTTCTGGGTGGTGTAGCCGTAACCGTCCGCCCGCTGGAGCAGACGCAGGTTCTTCCATGAGGTCTTGGTCGGCCCGTGCGGGGTCCGCGGGGTGTGGCTGCCGCTCCCGCTGCCGATGCCACTGCTGCGCACCGCCACACGACCGGTGTGCGTCCCCACGTGTCCGCCCGACGGCACGGCCGCCCGGACCAGGTCCCCGGCCCTTACGGGAGCGGGGATGCCGTACCCGACGCCAGGTGAGACACCGAGCGTCTCCCCTCGCGCGTGTTCCACGCCGGCTGCCGCGAGAACGCGGCCTCCGTGCTCCGTTCCGTCCCTGTCCCCGGGGGTGACCACTGACCCGTGTTCCGGAGCAGGCCGCTGAGGAAGCACGGCCTGGTGGGTCTTCTCACCCGTGTGGAACGTGGCCAACTGGTCACCTCCCTGGTGTTGGCTGGTGCTGGTAACGCCAGGCCCTCGACCCGGGGGTCGAAAGCCCCGCCTCCAAGCGGGGAACGCGTTGCCTCGGCTCGTAGGTTGGGGTCGGAGATGGTTGTCCTTTGCGGACGGACCACGAAACCAGGTTTCGGATGGCGTGATGAGCCAACCGTAGCGCGACAGGACGGGGATCACAGTGGTTGAGGGTGGAGCTGGGACGAGTGGGGGGACGGGAACCCTGACGCTCGCCGGTGTGCCCATCGGGAACGTGGAGGACGCGCCGCCCAGGCTGCTGCGCGCCCTGGAGGGCGCCCGCGTCATCGCGGCCGAGGACACCCGAAGGCTACGCCAGTTCGCCTCCCGCGCGGACGTGCGCCTGGGCGGGGACGCGGGCGCCCGCGTCGTGTCCTACTACGACGCCAACGAGAGCCGCCGCACCGACGAGCTGCTCGGCGACCTGCGCGCGGGGAGCGACGTCCTCGTCGTCACCGACGCCGGGATGCCGGGGGTGTCCGACCCCGGCTACCGGCTGGCCGCCGCCTGCGCGGGGGAGGGCATCCCGGTGACCGCGATCCCGGGGCCGTCCGCCGTCACCACGGCGCTCGTGGTCTCGGGCCTGCCCACGGACCGGTTCTGCTTCGAGGGCTTCCCGCCGCGCAAGGGCCTGTCGGGCTACCTGGCCGACCTGGCGGCCGAGCGCCGCACGATGGTGTTCTTCGAGAGCCCCCACCGCGTCGCCGCCACCCTGGAGGCGATGGCCGCGGCCTTCGGCGCCGACCGCCGCGCAGCCGTGTGCCGGGAGCTGACCAAGACCTACGAGGAGGTGCGCCGGGGCGGCCTCGGGGAGCTGGCGGCCTGGGCCGCCGAGGGCGTGCGGGGGGAGATCTCCCTCGTGGTGGAGGGCGCCCGCCGCGATCCCGGGAAGGTCGGGGACGCCGACCTGGTCGCCGCGGTCTCGGACCTGGAGGAGGAGGGCGTGCGCCGCAAGGAGGCGATCACCCGTGTGGCCAGGGAGTTCGGGGTCCCCAAGCGCCGGGTCTACGACCTGGTGCACGGGATCGTGTCCGCCGACTGACCGAAAACGGGGTACCCGCGGCGGAACCTTTCCGGTCCTGGAGCGTCTGACCAGGTGAACCAGCCAGAACGTCGATGGGGAACCGTTCATGAGAAGCCACCTCTTCCAGCAGGCCCAGGAGACCAGCCAGCCGGGTATGCACCTCCAGAACCACAAGATGCTCCGGGTGGGCCTCAACGGCGAGTTCTTCGCCAGGCAGGGCGCCATGGTCGCCTACCAGGGCCAGGTCGACTTCTCCTACGAGGGGGCGGGCAGCGTCAGCAAGTTCTTCAAGAAGGCCTTCACCGGCGAGGGGCTGCCGCTGATGAAGGTGTCCGGGCGCGGCGACGTGTTCCTGGCCCGCGACGCCTGGGACGTGCACCTGGTGGACCTGGAGGACGACCACCTCACGGTCAACGGCGACAACGTGCTCGCCTTCGAGGCCGGGCTGAACTGGGACATCCGCCGGGTGGAGGGCGCGGGCATGGCCGCCGGCGGGCTCTTCAACACGGTCTTCAGCGGCCGAGGCAGGGTGGCCATCGCCTGCCACGGCGCCCCGGTGCTGATCAACGTCGACCAGCCGACCTTCGTGGACACCGACTCCGCGGTCGCCTGGTCCAGCTCGCTGAGCACGGGCGTGCGCCGCACGGCCAAGGCGGGCGCGCTCATCGGCCGGGGCAGCGGCGAGGCGCTCCAGCTCTCCTTCGAGGGCCAGGGGTTCGTCCTGGTGCAGGCCTCCGAGGGCGCGCCGGTCGCGGCCCAGACGGCCTGACCCGTCACAGGTGAAGGGCCCGGGGGACGCGCGTCCCCCGGGCCCTTCGCCGTCCGGCCCGCCGCACCACCTCCGGGGCGGCGGGCTCCCGGCCTCGGGGCCGGAAACCCTTTCGCGGCGCTAGACAGTGTTTTCTTGGACCTTCGCTTCGGCCCGCCCGTCGCCCGCCACCGCCCGCCGGGGGCGCTTCGCGCCGAGGCGGACCACCGCCCTCGACGGACGCTACGCGCAGCATTTTCCTTGTTCGGGCGCCCGGAGCACGGGAATCGGGTTGAAGGAGCGCCGTGGTGCCTGAGGCGGGTTCGCCCGTTCCTCACGAACCCGCCTCCGCCACCTCCAGAACCCGGTGGGCGCCCGAACCAACCCCCCTGGGGCTGTGAGGCCCGTCCAGAAACAGACCCTAGACGACGGCGCCGTCGTCGGCCTCGCGGGCGGCCTTGGCGGCCACCTTCTGCTTGGCCTTGCGCTCCTTGACCACGTGGGGCGGGTCGGTCCTGTCCCACCTCTGGAGCCAGATGGCCAGCGGGACGGCGACGAAGATCGTCGAGAGGACGCCCGTCGTCAGACCCACCAGCATGGCGATCGAGAAGTCCTGGAGCGAGGACCCGCCGAAGAAGGTCAGGAAGCCCAGGATGATCAGCGCGCCGATCGAGGTGTTGACGGTACGCGGCAGGGTGTTGAGCACCGCGCGGTTGGCGATCTCGGAGAACTTCGACTTGTCGTCGCGGGCCCACTCGTCGCGCACCCGGTCGAACACCACCACCGTGTCGTTGACGGAGAAGCCGATGACGCTCAGGAGCGCGGCGAGGAACACGCCGTCGATCGGCTTGCCCAACCAGATGAACAGCCCGATCACCAGGACCAGGTTGAAGGCCAGCGACAGCATGGTGGACACGCCGAACGACCAGCGGAAGCGCCAGGCCAGGTAGACCATCTGGAGAGCGAGGGCCGCGCCCAGGGCGATCAGCGCGCGGTTGCGCAGCTCGTCGCCCATGCTCGGGCCGATCAGCTCGTCGCTGACCAGCTCCACCCCGCCGGTCTGCTCGCCCAGGGCGTCGGCGATCCTGGCCGCGTCGTCGTCGGAGATGCTGCCGGTGCGCACCGAGATGTCGCCGTCACCGGACTCCTGCACCACGGCCGTGTCCGAGCCGGGGAAGTCCAGCGCGGAGATGACCGAGCGGGCCTCGTCGACTGAGACGCCCTCCCCGCTGCTGACCTCGTACTCCAGCACGCGGCCGCCGGTGAACTCCACACCGAGGTTGGTGTCGCGGATGAGCGGCGCGGCGACCGCGGCCGCCACGATCAGACCCGCCACGATCAGACCCTTGGTGCGGTGGCCCATGAGGTCGGGGTTCCTGTTGACCAGCCAGGTGCGGACGCCGCCGATGCGGTTCAGGCCGCTGACGGCCGGGTGCTTGCGCACGACCGCGCGGCGCACCGCCCACTCGACGAACACCCGCGCGATGACCAGCGCGGAGAACATCGAGACGAGGGTACCGATGCTCAGGGTCACACCGAAGCCCTGCACGGTGCCCGAAGCGAAGAAGAACAGCAGGGCGGCGGCGATGAGCGTGGTGATGTTGGTGTCGAGGACGGCGCTCCACGCCTTGCGGGAGCCCACGACGAACGCCTTCTCCAGGCTCGGCGGCACCGCCCGGCGCCGCCTGCGGGTGAGCACTCCGGACTCGGCCTTGGCGGCCTCGTCCTCGGTGGCGTCCCGCAGCCCCGCGGACTTGTTGGCCTCGTAGAGCTTGGCCTGGCGTTGGTGTTCCTCGCGCGTGCGTTCGAAGATCAAGACGTTGGCGTCGATGGCCATACCGATCGCCAGCACGAAGCCCGCCAGGCCCGGCAGTGTCAGTGTTGCGTTGATGGCGACCAGGGCGCCGTAGGCGATGAGCGTGTAGAAGCCCAGCGCGAGGGCGGCCAGGAAGCCGACCAGCCGGTAGACCAGCGTGATGTAGAGCGTGGTGAAGGCCAGGCCCAGGATCGCGGCGACGGCGCTGGCCTGGATGGCCTCGGCGCCCAGGGTCGGGCCGACCGTCTGGCGCTGGACCTCGGTGACCGGCAGCGGCAGTGAGCCGCCCTCGATCAGCACGGCCAGGTCGTTGGCGGTCTCACTGGTGAAGTCGGGGCTGGTGATGGTGGTGGTGTTGCCGGGCATGCCCACGTCGCAGGCGAACTCGGGGTTCACCTCCGGGGCGGAGATGATCTGCCCGTCCAGCACGATGGCCACGCGGCGGCGCGGGTCGCCCTGGTCGTAGCAGGCGGCGTCGGCGGTCAGCGCGGTCCACTGGTCGGCGCCCTCGCCGCGGAAGTTGACGTTGACCGTCCACTGCGCGCGGTTGACGCTGTCCAGCGCGGCGTCGGCGCTGGCCACCTGGTCGCCCTTGATGGCGGTCTCGCCGAGCTGGAGCTGGGTGCCGTCGGAGTCGGGGAGCGTCATCACGACGTCCTCGGGGTTCTCCGCGCTGGGACCGGCGGGGGGCTGCTGGCCGCCCATACCGCCCATGCCGCCCTGCTGCGCCATGAGCTCTTCGAGCTGCTCCTGCGTCATCTCCTGGCCGCCGCCCTCGGCGGCCTCGTCACCGCCCTCGGCCGCGGGGTCGGACGGGGCGCGCGCCTCGTCCGCGGTGGCCTGCGGGGCGTTGGCGGAGTCGCCCGGGGCGGGCGCCTGCACGCCCTGGCCGCCGGCCTGGCCCACGCCCAGCACGGGGTGGAAGGACAGCTGGGCGGTCTGGCCGATGATCTGCGCGGCCTCCGCCGGGTCCTGCACACCGGGCAGTTCGACGATGATCCGGTTCTCGCCCGAGCGCGACATGGTCGCCTCGGACACGCCCAGGCGGTCGATGCGCTGGCGCAGCACCTCGACGACCTGGTCGGTGTTCTCGGAGTTGGCGGGTGTGCCCTCGGGACCGTCCTGGGTCTCCAGGACGATCTGTGTGCCGCCGCTGAGGTCGAGCCCCAGACGCGGCGGGATGAACCACGCCGCGCCGAACGCGACGAGGATGACGAGAAGGGAGATGAGGGCGCGTATCCAACGCGCGCCCGCTCCCGTTTGGCTGGACAAGGGCCTGGTACCTCTTCACTGCGAATACGGGTGATCCCGACGCACGCCGGAGACAGGGGGGTGCGCGCGGGGATGGTCAGATGGCGGTGTTCGCGGTGGGAGGGGGAGCCCGTGTCGGCGGCAGCTCCCCGGGGGAGTCCAGGTCCGGGACGGGAACGGGCGCGGGGGGCGAGAGAGGCCACCAGGGCTGGTCCCACACGGCCAGGCGCAGTGCGCTGCTGGGCACGGTGTCGGGCAGGTCGCGCAGTACCGACCGGTGGTCGCACGTGGAGGCGGGCGGCCCGACGGTGACCATCGGGTTCTCGGCCAGGTCCGCGCGTTCGCGCGGGGTCACCCGGGCCTGGTCCGCAGAGGGGGCCGCGGCGCCCTCGGGGGCGCTGAGAAGGCCGTGCGGCGGCAGGGGCGGTCCGGCCGGCTGCCCGCCGCCGGAGGCGACGGGGAAGGACAGGATGACGAGCAGGACCACGCTGGTCAGCAGCGCGGTCGTGTGCCGGGCAGGGCGGGGTAGGGCACCGGTAACCATGGTGACCACCGCCTTGGGGAGGGACCGGGAGGGAAGTGCTGCCCGACCATGCGTCCCGGTGGCACACGGCTCGTCCAGCAGAGCATACGGGTAGCGGCAAGCCCCGGGGAATGTCCCTTCGGCCCCTGGTGCACCGCGGGGCCGCCGTGCCCCCGGGCCGCGCGCGGGGAAATCGGGCTCGGCACGGTGCGGGCGGCGCCGTGTGGGCGGCACGGTGTGTGAGGCGCCGTGCGCGCGCCCGCGGACCGCGTGCGGGAAAAAGGAGGACGGCGTGGCCCGGCAGTACCTTTAGGCTTGGGTCATGTCGTCGAATCGTCACATCCTGACCGCGGTCGCCTGGCCCTATGCCAACGGACCGCGCCACATCGGTCACGTGTCCGGCTTCGGGGTCCCCTCCGACGTCTTCTCCCGCTTCCAGCGAATGTCGGGCAACCACGTGCTGATGGTCAGCGGGACCGACGAGCACGGCACTCCGGTCCAGGTCCTGGCCGACCAGGAGGGTGTGACCCCCCGCGAGCTGGCCGACCGCTACAACCGGATCATCGCCGAGGACCTGGTGGGCCTGGGCCTGTCCTACGACCTGTTCACCCGCACCACCACCGGCAACCACTACGCCGTCGCGCAGCAGCTGTTCACCGCGCTGTACGAGAACGGGTACGTGTTCGCCCACACCACCAAGGGCGCGGTGTCCCCGTCCACCGGCCGCACGCTGCCCGACCGCTACATCGAGGGCGTCTGCCCCATCTGCGGTTACGACGGCGCTCGCGGCGACCAGTGCGACAACTGCGGCAACCAGCTCGACCCGATCGACCTCATCTCGCCGCGTTCGCGGATCAACGGCGAGAAGCCGGAGTTCGTGGACACCGAGCACTTCATGCTCGACCTGCCCGCCTTCGCCGACGCCCTCACCACCTGGCTCAAGGGCAAGGAGGGGCAGTGGCGTCCCAACGTCCTCAAGTTCTCCCTGAACCTGGTGGAGGACCTCCAGCCGCGCGCGGTCACCCGCGACCTCAACTGGGGCGTGCCCGTCCCCCTGGAGGGCTGGAGCGACAACGCCAACAAGCGCCTGTACGTGTGGTTCGACGCGGTCATCGGCTACCTGTCGGCGTCGGTGGAGTGGGCCCGGCGCATCGGTGAGCCCGAGGCCTGGCGCCGCTGGTGGCAGGGCGACGAGGCCCGGTCCTACTACTTCATGGGCAAGGACAACATCGTCTTCCACTCGGTGGTCTGGCCCGCGATCCTGCTGGGCCACAACGGCGAGGGCGACCGGGGCGGCGAGCCCGGCCCGCTGGGCGGGCTGAACGTGCCCACCGAGGTGGTCTCCAGCGAGTTCCTCACCATGGAGGGGCGCAAGTTCTCCTCCTCGCGGCGCGTGGTCATCTACGTGCGCGACTTCCTGGAGCGCTACTCCGCCGACGCGCTGCGCTACTACATCATGGCCGCCGGTCCCGAGACGCAGGACACCGACTTCACCTGGGCCGAGTTCGTGCGCCGCAACAACGACGAGCTGGTGGCGGCCTGGGGCAACCTGGTCAACCGTTCCATCTCGATGGCGGCCAAGAACCTGGGCGAGATCCCCGCGGCCGGTGAGCTGACCGACGAGGACCGCCGGGTGCTGGAGGACTCGCGGGCCGCGTTCGCCAGGGTGGGCGAGCGGCTGGAGCGGTCCCAGTTCAAGGCGGGCCTCCAGGAGGCCATGCGCACCGTGGCCGAGGCCAACAAGTACATCTCCGACCAGGCCCCGTGGGCGCTGAAGAAGACCGACCCCGACCGGATGGCCACCGTGCTGCACGTGGCCCTCCAGCTGGTCCAGGACGCCAACACGCTGCTCACCCCGTACCTGCCCGAGTCGGCGAACAAGGTGTACGCGATGCTCGGCGGCACCGGCACCTGGACGGGCATGCCCCGTATCGACTCCGGGCGCGACACGATCGGCGGCTCGGAGGAGGAGGTGGAGTACCCGGTCATCACCGGGGACTACGCCGGCAACGAGGCGCGCTGGGAGTCGCGGCCGATCGTGCCGGGCACCCCGCTCGGGCGCCCGGAGCCGCTGTTCGCCAAGCTCGACCAGTCGGTCGTGGACGAGGAGCTGGCCCGGCTGGAGGGCGCCGCCGACTAGGCTCCGGCCACGGCGGCGAGAGGGACGACCGCGCCGGCGGGCACAGCCCGTCGGCGCTTCTTCGTGGAGGAACGTGAGCATGGGAAAGCGCAGCGGTAAAGCGGTCAGGGAGCGCAACGACCAGACGCCCCCTCCGGTACCCGAGCCCCTGCGCGTACCGGTGGCCGACAGCCACACCCACATGGACATGCAGACCCCGGAGGTCGAGGAGATCATCGCCGCCGCCGAGGGCGTCGGGGTGACCCCGCTGGTCCAGGTGGGCGTGGACCTGGCCTCCTCGCGCTGGGCGGCCGAGGTGGCCGCCGCGCACCCGGGCCGCGTGTGGGCGGCCGTGGCCCTGCACCCCAACGAGGCGCCGCGCGTCGTGCACGGTGACGGCGCCCCGGGCGTGGAGGTGGACGACACCGACTGGGCGGGCAAGCTCCGCCAGCCCGGCGGGTCGGCGGAGCTGGAGGCGCAGCTGGCCGCGATCGACGAGCTGGCCGCGCTGCCCCAGGTGGTGGCGGTCGGCGAGACCGGCATGGACACCTTCCGCACCGGTCCCGAGGGCGCGCGGGCCCAGGAGGAGTCCTTCCGCCGCCACATCGCCATCGCCAGGCGCCACGGCAAGGCCGTGATGATCCACGACCGCGACGCCCACGAGGACGTGCTGCGGGTCCTGGAGGAGGAGGGCGCTCCGGACAGGGTGGTCTTCCACTGCTTCTCCGGCGACGCGGCCATGGCCAAGGTGTGCGCCGAGCACGGGTACTTCATGAGCTTCGCGGGCAACGTCACCTTCGCCAGCGCGGAGTCCCTGCGCGAGGCCGCCGCGGCGGCGCCGCCGGAGCTGATGCTGGTGGAGACCGACGCGCCCTTCCTCACCCCCAAGCCCTACCGGGGCCGCCCCAACGCCCCCTACCTGATCCCGCACACGCTGCGGACGCTGGCGAGGGTCAAGGGCATGGACGAGGACGAGCTCGCCGGGGTCATAGCGGGCAACGCGGCGCGCGCCTTCGGGTTCTGACCCGCGGTTCCTGGCTCCGTGTCTCCGCCGCCGGGCTGCGGCGGCCCCGAACGGCGGCGGGGTCCCCGCGTCCCACCGGGAACGCGGGGACCCCGCCGGGCCGACAACCCCGTCCACGAGAGAGGACGAGGCGCCAGCCGGTGTCCGGAAGGGCTCACCGGTCCGCCCGCCCTCTTCACCGTGATCTCGTACCTATGGCGAGCTTCGAGCGCCGACGTCGACTACAGGTACAAGATCATCGCAGGTCGGGGTTTCTCGTATTCCATGGGCAACATTTCTGGTCACTAGCCGCCCCGTTTGCGCGGGAAGGCTGCGCGCGAAGCGCGTCCGTTGAGGGTGGTGGCGGGCGACGGGTGGGAGTTCTCGCGGCCCTGCCGGTCGGCGGCCTTCCACTGCTTCCTGCGCTCGGCGCGCAGGCGCGCGTCGCCCCGGGAGCGGTTCCACCCGGACTCGCGCCGGAGCCGGTTCCAGCGCTCCAGCCGCCTGGCGTCCAGCTCACCCTCGTCCACGGCGGCGTTGACCGCGCAGCCGGGCTCGCTGCCGTGCCGGCAGTCCCGGAAGCGGCACTGTTCGGCGAGGTCGGAGATGTCGGCGAAGGTCCGGTCCAGGCCCTCCGCGTCGCCGGGCACGTCGATGCGCCGTACCCCGGGGATGTCCAGGACCAGCGCGCCGCCCGGCAGCTGGAGGAGCTGGCGGCGGGTGGTGGTGTGCCGTCCCCGCCTGTCGTGGCGGATCTCGCCGGTGTCCATCAGCTCCCGACCGGCCACCGCGTTGACCAGACTGGACTTGCCCGCCCCGGAGGTGCCGAGCAGGACCCAGGTGGCACCGGGCAGGAAGCGCGCGGCCAGCTCCTCCACACCGAGGCCGGTGTGCGCGCTGACGGTGTGCACGTCGGCGCCCGCGGTCACCGAGCGGACGAGTTCGAGCACCTCGGGGAGGCGGTCCCCGGCCAGTTCGGCCTTGGTGACCGCCACGACCGGGGTCGCACCGCTCGCCCAGGCCAGGCTGAGGAAACGTTCCAGGCGGCCCACGTTGGGCCCCTGGTCGGCGGCCTCGCAGATCAGGACGCCGTCGATGTTGGCGGCGAGGACCTGGTCGTGGGAGTCCCGGGCCACGCCCTGGCGGACGAGGCTGCCGGAGCGTTCGAGGACGGCCTCGACGACCCAGGTGTCGCCGGAGCGGCGCACCGCGACCCAGTCGCCGCTGCACGGAGCGGAGGACGGGTCGGCCTGGGCGGCCCTGGTGACGGCGGGGGAGTAGTCGGCGGACGCCTCCCCGGGGAGGCGGACCACCGCCCCGCCGCGGCGCGAGGAGGAGACGCGCGCGGGGACCACCGGGTGGGGGCTCGCCGCGGCGGTGGCGTCGAAGGCCCGCTCGACGCGGCGGTTCCATCCCAGCGCGGTCAGCGGGGAGGGGAGGGGTGTGTCTGTGCTGTTGTGCGTGTTCACGACGGACTCTCTGGAGTGGCGAGCCGTCAGGAGGGGTGCCGCCCCTCAGGGCTCGCGAACGGTCGGGAAGGTCGGGTTCGAACCATGCGCAGGAACGGTCATCACTGCTTCCTCTCCGTCGTCGGCGCCGAGGACACGGCGCGCTCCGCTCCGGTGAGCGTAGGACCGCCGGGCCGGAGCGCGCCACGGGTTTTTCGGGCGGGGGCCGGGGGAGCGGGGCGGCTCAGCGGCGCCGGGTCCACACGTCGTCGGACAGCGCGGTCTGCGGGCCGGTGGCGTGCCGCGGCACGTACCCCGTGGCGGACTCCTCCGGCTCGCTTCCGGAGGCGGGCGGGGCGGGGGCGGCCGTGCGCGGGGAGTAGTCCGGGCGCTCCTCCTCCACCCCCAGCAGGAGGAAGAGGCTGCAGATCAGCATGAAGACGAACAGGCCCGCGAGCAGGGGCAGGACCAGGTCCGGCGCGCTGGAACCGGGCGGGGGGCTGTGCCGGGAGAAGCGCGGCTCCGTGAAGTGGACGCCCATCATGCCGGTGTAGTGCATGGTGGTCACCGCGACGGCCATGGCCACGGAGGCGGCGCTGATGGCCGGGAGGCCGCGCAGCCGGGAGGCGAACCACAGGGAGGCGGTGGCGGCCACCAGCGCCACCGCGCAGGCCAGGGCGACGTAGAGCGGGTCGTGGTGGATCTCCCCGTGCACGTTCATCGAGTACATGCCGAGGTAGTGCATGGCGATGACGCCGGTCCCGGCGATGAACCCGCCCAGCAGGAGCCAGGCGGCCGTCCTCCTGGCGATGGTCAGGGTGAGCGCCACGGCCATCACCACGATGGCGATGACGCCGCTGACCACGGTGAGCGTGGCGTCGTAGCGGATGGCCGTCCCCGACACCTCGAAGCCCATCATGGCGATGAAGTGCATCGACCACACGGCCATCCCGCCCAGGGCGAGGGAGGCCAGGGTCAGCCACTGCCACCGGACGAGTCCCGTGGTCCGGCGCGCACGTGAGGCGAAGGACAGTCCGAGGAACGATCCGATCATCGAGACCGCGAAGGCGATGGAGGGGGTCAGCCAGTCCTGGGCGAGGTGGTCGAGCACGGCTCACTACTTTCCATGACCTTGGTCCCATTTCGGTCGGGTTCCATGGATAGTAGGGAGGCCGGAGACTGGTGCGCCAGAGGTGTTCTCAAACGCGTGTGGCCTGATGTGGCCAGCGGCAACGCAGGGGAACAAGGACGCGACCCTCAGTTCCGCCGGGCCCACACGTCGTCGGAGCGGTGCCGGGCGGCGTAGGCCTCGGCGCTCTCCTCCGGGGGCGCGGAGGGGTCCTCCTCGAACCGTGCCGCGCGGTCCCGGCCCGCACCGGTGTCGTCCACGCCCAGCATCAGCAGCAGGCTGCACGCCAGGAGGAAGACGAACTGCCCGATGACGAGCGGCAGCAGCAGATCCGCGCCGGTCGACCCGGGCACGGGCCCCGCCCCCGCGGCCTCGTCCATCGTGACGTGCACGCCGAACATGCCGGTGTAGTGCATGCAGCAGACCGCGACCGCCATGACCGCGGAGGCGGCGAGGATGGCGAGCACCCCCCGCAGGCGCAGCGCGAACCAGAGGGCGACCGTCGCCGCGACCAGGGCGATGACGGCGGCCAGCACCACGTACAGCGGGTCGTGCCCCATGTGGCCGCGCATGTTGATGGAGGCCATTCCCATGTAGTGCATGGCCACGATGCCGGTCCCGGCGATGGCGCCTCCCGCCAGCAGCGACCAGGTGGTGCGCAGGTTGATGGTCAGGTGCAGGGCGACGCCCATGACCAGGACGGCGAGCAGACCGCTGGCCATGGTGAGCACGGGGTCGTAGCGGATGGCCGTTCCCGACACCTCGAAGCCCATCATCGCGATGAAGTGCATCGACCACACGGCCGTCCCGCCCAGGCAGACCGCGCTGAGCGACAGCCACGTCCAGTGGGGGGCGCCGGTGGTCCGGCGGGCCCGGGCGGCGAACATCAGCCCCACGAAGGAGCCGGTCACGGAGACCGCGTAGGCGATCGCGGGCGTCAGCGGCCCCTGGGTGAAGTGGTCGATCATGGGACGCCGCTCCGGAGGATGAGGGGGAGAAGAATAAGGTCATCCTAAGGAGCACTGGTCAGAGCCGGGACGCACACCGGTGAGGCCGCGGCGGCCGATCCCCGAACAGCGCTCGGCGCGGCCCCGTCCTTCGGGGATGCGGCGCACGGTGACCGCGCCGTCCGTGACGCTTGTCATGCGCGGGATGCTCGTGTGCGGGCCGCCGGGAGGAGCCGCGGAACGCGGCCGTGCGCTCGGGCGCGCAGCCCGGCGAAAGCGTTCCCCGGCCTTCCTCCGCTCCGGCTTCCGGGCCCGCCGACCCGAAGGCGCCTCCTCTGCCCAGGCCCGCGATTCCTCAGGCCCGCAGACCCGCGAAGGCGATCCTCGCCAGGGTGTCGGCGACCTCGTCGGAGCCCAGCCCGCGGTCCGGCTTGTACCACTCCGAGATCGAGTTGACCATGCCGAACAGCAGGCGCGCCGCGACCGCGGGGTCCACGTCCGGGCGGATGTCGCCGTCGGCGGCGCCCTCGCGCACCAGGTCGGCGACCAGGTGGTCGAACTCCCGGCGCCGCTCCAGCGCGCGCTTCTCCACCTCGGTGTTGCCGCGCACCCGCAGCAGCAGGGTCACGTGGGGCAGCTCGTCCACCAGCACCCGGACGCTGCCGCGCAGCACGTGCTCCAGGCGGTCGATGGCCGGGCCGGTGGTCGAGGCCTCCTCGCGGGTGACCGCGAACAGGGCGTCCATGGCCAGGTCCAGGGAGCGGCGCAGCAGCTCGGCCTTGCCGGTGACGTGGTGGTAGATGGCCGACTTGGTCACGCCCAGGGCGCGCGCCAGGTCCTCCATGCTCGTGCCGTCGTACCCGCGTTCGTTGAACACGCGCGCGGCCACGCGCAGGACGGAGTCGGCGTCGTGGCCGGGGCGGCCGGAGCGTCGCCGCCCCGCTGCCCCGCGGCGGGAGGGCGCTGGTTCGACAGGGGAAGATCTGGACACGGTTGTCGAATCTACCTGGTGGGAGCGGCCCTGTGGGCGGGGACGGCCGCAGGCGCGTCCTCAGCCACCGGGCCCCACGAGGATTTCTTAACGAACGGTCGGTTGGTAATGCATCCTAACCCGGACCCGCGGCGTCCCCGGGCGGCTCCTCCGTCCGGTCGCGCGCCGTGTTCGGGGAGGCACGTTTCGTCGGACTCGGAGAAGTCTGCGCAAAGCCGGAGGAAAGCCTCCGAGTCCGGCATTGTTCGAGTTCAGCGGCGCGGAAAGGGCGCTTTCGTATCCGTTCCGGCGTGCGCGCCGCGGTGAAGGACGTTAGGGGCGCGTTAAAAGCCCTTGATCCGGTTCGTGGTGCAAGAGTAATTTGGCCCTCGTTTGGCGGCAAAAGTCCACATTTGTCGACGTCAAGAATGAGACCTCACATGGCCATCACCCGTCGTAACGCACTGCTTGCCTCACTCACCGGAGGGGTCGGGGCCGCGGTCGCCACCGCCGCCTCCGCCCCCGCCTGGTCGGCCCCCATGCCCGCGCCCCGGCCGGGGGACGCCGCGGAGGCGCTGCGCCTCCTCAAACAGGGCAACAGGCGCTGGCGCCGGTACGACTCCCGCCACCCCAACGAGGACCGCGCCCGCAGGGAGGAGATGGCGCAGGGGCAGGCCCCCTTCGCCGTGGTCCTGGCCTGCGGGGACTCCCGTGTGGCGCCCGAGCTGGTCTTCGACCGCGGGCTCGGCGACCTGTTCACCGTCCGCTCCGCGGGACAGGTCCTGGACGAGTCCGTCCTGGGCAGTATCAGCTACGCCGCCGAGCACCTGGCGGTTCCGCTCATCGTCGTCCTGGGGCACTCCTCGTGCGGCGCGGTCACCGCGGCCGTGGAGGCCCACGAGACCGGAGAGGTCCCGCACGGCCACGTCGGCTACCTGGTGGAGGGAATCCTGCCGGTGGTCGAGGCCACCCCCGACGACGGCGGCGACTTCGTGGACGCCTGCGTCCGGGCCAACGCCGAGTACATCGCCGACCTGCTCCGCGTGGACGACGACCTGCGCGAACTCGTCGAGTCCGGGCGCCTGGACGTCGTTCCCGCCCGCTACGACCTGGAGACCTCCGAGGTCGTCTGGCTCTGACCCCGCGCAGCCCCGCGTTCGCTCCGACACGGACCCGTGCCCCCGGTCAGTCCCGCTCCCTCCCCGCTCCCTCCCCGCTCGTCTCCCCCGCCTTCCTCACGGGCGGCCGCTCCGCCCGCCGTCCCGCTCCCGCCTTCCTCCCGGGCGGCCGGTCCGCCCGCGGCCCCGCCGCCCCGCTCCGTCCACCCCTCACCGGCGCGACCCGGGTCCGAGGTCCCGAAGCCCCCTCCGGGGAGAAAAGGTGACCGCGCGCGACACTCCGCCCGATCGCCTTTCTTCGCGGGGCGAAACACGCGCCAGCGCCTCCTCGCTCTCCTTTCGGATTTCCCTCACCCCCTCCGGTCAGGCATAACATAATAAATCACTGAAAAGGCTGCGGTGTGAACGTCTGGCGCCTATTCTCGTGATGTCCGCAAAGGACAGTTAGCCTGATTCGTCGCGGGCCGACGCAAGTCACGGCCCCAGCCTTCGCAAAGGACCGACGTGCGCTTCGACCAGCAGTTGCGGGAGATGCTCCAGACGCCGGGGGTGCGCAGCGCCTGCCTCGTGGACTGGCGGCGAGGGCGCGTCCTCGCCCACGCCGGCGCCGAAGATCCGGCCGCGGACGCTGCGGCGATCCTCAGGGCCGTCCGGGAAGGGCCCCTGTGCGCCGACCAGCGGGTCGAGGACGTTGTCGTCACCGACACCGACCACCACGTGCTGTTCGCCGTCGTGGAGGGCTCCGACCTGTGTGTACGGGTGCGGATGGGCCGCACGGAGGGCAGCCTCGGCTTCGCCCTGCGGCGGCTGCGCGACCTGGTGCGCGCGGCGGGGGTGCCGCCGCCCCGCGACGACACCGACCGCCCGCCGCGGCGGGACCTGCCCCGCCCCGCCGCGCCGGCGGTCGCGTCCGTGGACCGCAAGGTGCTGGAACGCGTGCTCACCGCGCTGCGGACGCTGTCCGTCGACCGCCCCCGGCCGGTGGCAGCGTGACCGGTGGGCAGCCCCGCCGAGGCGCCTCCGGCCTGCGCCGCTGGATCGCCGACCGCGGGGCGCCGCGCCGACCCACGTCAAGGAGAGAGAAGGACATGCCGAACATCGAAGCCGGGCTCAAGGAAATGATGGAGATCGACGGGGCGGTGGGCGCCGCCGTCGTCGACTACAGCAGCGGAATGGCGCTGGGCACCCTCGCCTCCACCAACTCCCTGGACCTCACCGTGGCCGCCGCGGGGAACACCGAGGTGGTCCGCGCGAAGATGCGCACCATGGACCAGCTGGGGCTCAACGACGTGATCGAGGACATCCTCATCACCCTGTCCGGGCAGTACCACATCATCCGGCCCCTCACCAGCCGCAAGGGGCAGGGCCTCTTCCTCTACCTGGCCCTGGACCGCTCCCGGGGCAACCTCGCCCTGGCCAGGCACCGCCTCAAGGGCATCGAGGCGGACCTGGAGGTGTGACCGGGAGGGCCGTCCCGGCGCCCCCGTCCTCCCGGAGGATTCCCAGCCGGGGAGGCGATGGGGCAGAATGCCGGTGTCCGCCCCCCGGCACCCTAGGGAGACAGCACATGTTCCGGGTCGTTATCAGCCGTCTCACCGACAACGGACTGCGTGTCACCCCAGAGCAGAAGGACACCGCCATGTCCGTCCAGGAGGCGGTGTCCTTCATCCGCGAGCACCTGCCCGGGGTGGACACCGCGGCCTTCGGCGACAGCGCGGTGCAGGGTTCCGTCAACCGGGTCAACGACTTCCGCTGCGACGTCTCCACCGCGGACGGGGGGCACTACCGGGTGGTCATCGCCCCGATGATCTGACCCCGCCTCCCGGTGGAGGGGGACCCCCGGTACGCGCCGCCCCGCCGCCGCGCCTGGGCCCGGGTCAGTCCGACCCGAAGGCGGAGTCGAACGACGCCTCGGGAGGGTCGTAGGCGTGGGAGCGCACGAAGTCCACCGCCTCGGCCGCCCCGACCAGCCGGTCCATGCCCGCGTCCTCCCACTCCACCGAGATCGGTCCCTGGTAGTCGATCGCGTTCAACGTGCGGAAGCAGTCCTCCCAGGGCACGTCGCCGTGTCCGGTCGAGACGAAGTCCCAGCCCCGGCGCGGATCGCCCCACGGCAGGTGGGAGCCGAGCCGCCCGTTGCGGCCGTTGCCCACCCGCTTGCGGGCGTCCTTGCAGTCCACGTGGTAGATCCGGTCCCGGAAGTCCCACAGGAACCCGACCGGGTCGATGTCCTGCCACACCATGTGGCTGGGGTCCCAGTTCAGGCCGAAGGCCGGGCGGTGGCCCACCGCCTCCAGCGCACTCTGGGTGGACCAGTAGTCGTAGGCGATCTCGGAGGGGTGCACCTCGTGCGCGAAGCGCACCCCCACCTCGTCGAACACGTCCAGGATCGGGTTCCACCGGTCGGCGAAGTCGCGGTACCCGGCCTCGATGACGTCCTCGCCCACCGGCGGGAACATCGCCACGTACTTCCAGACGGCCGAGCCCGTGAAGCCCACCACGGTGGACACGCCGAGCCTGGCGGCGGCGCGGGCGGTGGCCCTCATCTCCTCGGCGGCCCGCTGGCGCACGCCCTCGGGCTCTCCGTCGCCCCACACCCGCGCGGGCAGGATGTCGCGGTGGCGGTGGTCGATCGGATCGTCGCAGACGGCCTGGCCCAGCAGGTGGTTGGAGATCGCCCACAGGCCCAGCCCGTGGCGTTTGAGCGTGTCCAGTCGGTCGCGCACGTAGTCATCGTCCACGGCGGCACGGGTGACGTCGAGGTGGTCGCCCCAGCAGGCGAGTTCCAGACCGTCGTAGCCCCACGAGGAGGCCAGGGAGCACACCTCCTCGAAGGGCAGGTCGGCCCACTGTCCGGTGAACAGGGTGACTGGTCGCGGCATGTTCGTCTCCTCCTGGAGTAGGGGGTTTGGTGGTCAGTGGTCGTGTCCGCCGCCGGTGCCCTCCCCGGCGTCCTCGGCCCCCGTGCCCTCCTCGGAGCCGTCGGGGGCGAGGGCGCCGCTGTCGGGGGCCGCGGGCAGGTACAGGTGGACGTGGCCGTGACCGGCGTCCACGCTGACCGCGTCCAGGTGCGTGGCTGCCACCGACCACGACACGACCGCCTGGTCGCGCAGTTCCATGGCGATGTGCAGGACGTCCATGCGCAGGTCCTCGTCCTGGACCAGGGCGGCCTTGGCGTAGGTGTCGACCGACATGGACAGCAGCCGGACGGAGGAGACCAGGCCCGCGTGCGCGGTCCGGTGGGCGCCACCGGACTCGGGGACCTCGCCGAAGTGCACCGAGGCGTCCTGGACCTCGGTGCGCCAGGAGTTGACCACCGAGGCCTCGGTCAGCTCCAGGGGCGGATGCGATCCGTCGGTGGGCAGGAACTCCTCCATGTCCTCCACCACGGGGACGAGTCCCTCGTGGGCCGTGCGGGTGTGGGCGAGCAGCGAGCCGACCTGTTCGGCGTCGGGGTGGTCCGCGGAGGCCTCCGGCGCGGCGGAGGCGCCGTTCGCGCCGTTCCCGCCGAGGAACACGACGGAGGCGACGGCGGCACCGGCCACCGCGAACGACACCCCGGTCAGCCACCAGGTGGCGGGGGTGTCCGCCACCGGGTCCGGGAACTCGGATCCGGCGGCGGAGGGGGTCTTGTGAGCGGGCATGGTGACGTCTCCTCGTGGGGATGGAGCCGCCCTACCTCAGTCAGCGCTTTCCGGCGAGCGCGGCACCGAGCGGGGGTGGTGGACGTTTCCTCCTGGCCCGGGGTCACCGTCGGCCGTGGTGCGGACACGGCGGCCGGTTCCCGTCCTCCGCGGGGCACGACCGCCCCTGTGCGGGCGGACCGGAGCCCCCGGGGAGCACTGCCTACCTGCACGGCGGCTCCTCTCGTCGGCTCAGGGCGCGAAGGAAGGCCAGGCCGTCGACGGCGATCGCGTCCTGGGTCGCCGCCAACGGTCGCCAGACGGAGGCCGCCGTGGCGATGCTGGCATTGTCCGCCGTGAACGACTCGATCACCAGGGGTCCTCCGTACCCCGCGTCGCCGAGCGCGCCGAGGATCGCGCTCCAGTCCAGGTGGTCGGCCCCGGGGGCGCCGCGGTCGTTCGCGCACACCTGCACGTGCGCCACCCTGCCCGCGGCGCGCCGCACGGCCGCCGCCACGTCCCGCTCCTCGATGTTCATGTGGTACACGTCCAGGGCCAGCCCGCAGTGCTCCGCGGGCAGGTCGGCCAGCATCTCCAGCCCCTGGTCCACCGTGTTGAGCACACTCGTCTCGTACCGGTTGAGCGGCTCCACCGCCAGGCGGACCCCCGCGGCCGAGCAGTGCCCGACCACGGGGGCCAGCGCCTCGGTCAGCTCCGCGCCGATCCCCGCCCGCTCGCGCGGGGACATCCGCCAGGTGCGGCCGACCGAGGCGTAGGCCGGACCGGCGGCGACGGGGGAGCCCACCGCCGCGGCCGCGTCCACGACCCGCCTGAGGTAGTCCTGCGTGGCCGAGCGGGTGGCCGCGTCGGTCGCGACCAGCTCCCGGCCCGGCCCCATGACCAGTACGACGCTGGCCGTCAGACCCAGCCCGTCCAGCAGGGCACGGGCGCGCCGGGGGTCCCAGTCGCCCGCGTTCTCCACGGGGAGCTCGATCACGTCGAACCCCCACTCCGCCACGCGGGGCGCGATCCGCTCCAGCGCGGCGTCGGTCAGCGGCGACGTCCACACCCAGGTGTTGACCCCCAGCGCGCGCATCTACCGGTCCGTCCAGGCCTCGGGGAAGCCCGGCAGGTCCTCGCCGCCGAACTTCGCGTAGTGCAGGGACGGCATCTCCGCGTTGCGCTCCAGGTACTCGTCCAGCTCGTCCTGGCGGACCGGCTCCTGCGGCAGGACCCACTCCGAGGGCACCTCCTCGCCGGCGAGGATCATGCTGGCGGCCAGGACCGGGGTCCGCCACTGGAAGTTGGAGTAGACGGGCGCGATCGCGGTGAGCTCCTCCTCCTGCCACTTGCGCATGAAGCTCAGCTCGTCCTCCCCGGAGATCACCGGGTAGGGTTGGCCCGCGTCCTCGAAGGCCTCCAGAGCCGCCACGGCGCCGTCCCCGGCGTCCATCCAGATGCCGTCGACCTCGCCGCGCTGGAGGTGCTGGGAGACCAGGTCCTTGATCATGGCGCCGTCGCCCTCGGTGAACTCGTGGCCGAGCACCTCCAGCTCGCTGTCGGCGAAGATCTCCTGGGCCGCCGCCCAGCGGTGTTCGAGCACGTCCACGCCGGGCAGGATGCGCAGCGCCAGCACCGTCGAGCCGGGCTCCAGCTCCTCGACCAGGAACTCGGCCGCGTCCGCGCCGTAGGCGTAGCCGCCGATCGGGTGGATGAACGTGACCATGCAGTCGCTGTTCACGCCGCGGTCGAAGACCACGACCGGGACGCCGCTCTCGCAGGCGGTCTCCACCGCCGGGGTCAGGGTCGCGGTGGTGGAGGGGGAGATGATGATGACGTCGCAGTCCCCGGAGTCCACGAAGGCCTGGATGTCGGAGATCTGCTGGTTGTCGTCGTCGGCGGCGTCCGACACCCGGAACTCGCCGATGCGCCCCTCCTCCTGGAGCGCCTCCACCTGCTGCTCCATGGTGATGAAGCCGGTGACGCGCCAGGGGTTGGACACCGAGGCGTTGGAGAAGCACAGCGTCGCGTCCTCGGGCGCGTCGTGTACGAACTCCGAGGTGTCGATCCACTCGGGCTCGATCGCCTGGAGCCAGGGCTGGTCCTCGGGGCCCTCCGGGGTGATCTCGCGCTGGGCCAGCTGGGCCTCGAACTCGGCCTCGTCGAACCACTCCCCGTCGGGGGTGAGCTCGGCGCCCGCCTCCTCGGGGGCGTCGGTGGGGGCGTCCGTCGTACACGCCGTGAGCGTCAGGGTCAGGCCGGCGGCGCCGGCGAGCAGCACGCGGGGGACGCGCATGGTTACCTCCTGGAAGTGCCGAGCGGCCGCTCGGTCGGGTGGTCCGGTCGCCGTCGCAGGCGCTCCGGCAGTCGAAGGTCGCCCCGGCGGGCGGCGTAGGCCACCGCGGCGATGATGATGAGCCCCTGCACCGTGGGCTGGAGCGTCGAGGGCAGGTACAGCTGGTTGAACAGCGTGAACAGGGCCTCCACGGTCAGGGCGCCCAGGACGGCGGCGACCACGGTGCCGCGCCCGCCGCCCAGCACCACCCCGCCCAGGACCACCGCGGTGATCGCGGTGAACTCCAGCCCGTCGCCGACCTGCGCGGTGACCCCGGCGTAGCCGCCGATGAGGACGGCGGCGACGGTGGCCATGAGGGAGGAGCCGACGAAGGCCGTGGTGCGTACCCGCCACACCCGCACCCCCGAGAACCCGGCGGCGACGTCGTTGTCGCCCGTCGCCACCAGGGAGCGGCCGTAGGGCGAGCGCATGAGCACCACCGCGCCCGCCGCCAGCACCAGCGCGATGAGCAGCGCCCACGGGATCTCGCCGAGGACGGGCACGCCCTCGATCCCGTGCCGCCCGAACACGCGGAAGGACTCCGACAGGGCGCCGGTGGGGGCCCCGCCGGTCCAGTAGCGCACGGCGCCGAACAGGATGAGCATCGTGCCGAGCGTGGTGATGATCGACGGCACCCGCAGCAGTGTGGTCACCAGGCCGTTGACCAGGCCCACGACCAGACCGAAGACCAGCATGACGCCGATCACCGGCAGGGTCATGGCCTCGTCGCCGTCGATGAGGCGGGCCGCGACCACCACCTGCGCGCCCACCAGGGACCCGACCGACAGGTCGAACTCCCCGGAGACGATCACCAGGTACTGGCCGATGGCCAGGATCACCAGCGGTGCGGCCTTCTTGGCGAAGGCCATCAGCGGCGGCCCCTCGAAGAACGAGGGGTTCTGGGTGGCGATCACCACGAAGATCAGCGCCAGCAGCAGGGCGACGGTCGCCGTGCCGCCCCGGCCCAGCGCGGCCAGCGCCGCCAGCGGACCCGGGCCGCGCGACTCGGGCCCGCGCGGCCCGACCGGGCCGCGCGCGTCCTGGGTGGGGGTCGGGGTCATCGACGGCCTCCGAGGGGTTGCGGTGCGGACCCCGGCCCGGGGTCCGGATCGGGGGCGGCCCCGGTGTCCGGGGCGGGCCGCGGCACGGGGGAGGGCGGCGCGCCGCCGGAGGGGAAGCGCGTACGCACGGCGGGGCGCCCGCCGCGGGCGTAGACGGCCACGGCGGCGATGACGATGACGCCGCGCAGCACGTCCTTGACGAACGGGTCGACCGCCAGCACGTTGAACACGGTGTCGAGCGTGGCGAGGATGAGCACGCCCGCCACCGTCCCGGCCACGCCGCCGCGCCCGCCGAGCAGGTAGGTCCCGCCCAGCACCACGGCCGCGATGGCCTCCAGTTCGTAGCCCCCGGAGTAGACGGTGGCGCTGCCGGTGCCGAACCGGGCGGCCAGCAGCAGGCCGGCCACACCGGCGGTGACCGAGCACAGCACGTGCGCGGTGACCGTGGGCACCCCGGAGCGGACCCCGGAGAGCCGGGCCACGTCGGCGTCGCCGCCGACGGCGTAGATGTGGTAGCCCATCCGGGTGCGGCTCAGGAACAGCACCGCCGCCACCGCCACGCCCAGCATGACCAGGGTGGAGACGGGCAGCACGCCGATCCGGGTGTAGCCGAAGGCCTGGAAGGCGGTGGGCACCGATCCGGCCGGGCCCTGGAAGTTCGTGTCCAGGTAGCCCTTGATCACCAGCCCCATGCCCAGGGTGGCGATGAAGGGGTTGACCCGCAGCCCCGTGACCACCAGCCCGTTGACCAGTCCGATCAGCGCGGCCAGACCGAGCGCGGCGGCCACGCCGAGCACGATCCGGGAGGGGTCGCCCGCCATGGTGGTGGCCGCGACCACGGTGGACAGTGCGGCCACGTAGCCGACCGACAGGTCCAGGGAGCGGCACAGGATGACGAGGGTCATCCCGATGGCCAGGAAGCCCAGCAGGCTGCTGCGGGTCAACAGGTCGACGGTGTTGGCCGTGGTGAGCAGGTTGCCGCCCCGGGCGGCCACGAAGGCCGCGCTGACCGCGAGCAGCAGCACCAGGGCCAGGTAGACCAGGCCGGTGGTGCCCGTCCGGGCGCGCAGGCTCCGGAGGAGCGAGGTCGGTGGGCGTGTCACGGGGCGGCCTCCTCGTGCCGTGCGGGGGAGCCGCCGCCGTCGGTCCCGGGGGACGGGGCGCCGGGGGAGGCGTCGTCGGACGAAGCGCGGGGGCGGCGGGCGTCCGTCCCGTTCTCCTCGGGGGCGGGCGGGGTGGGACCGCCCGGGTGCGGCGACCCGGTGGCCGGGTCCTCCCCGGTGGCCGGTACGGCGGATCCGCCCGGGTGCGGAGATCCGGTGGCCATCGCCATGACCGCCTCCTCGGCGGCCCCGCCGGGCAGCTCGCCCGCCACCCGGCCGTCCCGGAGGACGACCAGCCGGTCGGACATACCGATCAGCTCGGGCAGCTCGGAGGAGATGAGCACGATCGCCACGCCGGTCGCCGCCAGCTCGCGCATGAGCCGGTAGACGGCCTGCTTGGCGCCCACGTCGATGCCGCGCGTGGGCTCGTCGAGCACCATCACGCCGGGTTCGGCGGCCAGCCACTTGGCCAGCACGACCTTCTGCTGGTTGCCGCCGGACAGGTACCGGACCTCCTGGTCCTGGCCGCCGCGCGCCACCAGCTCCAGTGAGGAGAGGATGCCGGGCAGCCGCCGGGCCCCGCGGGCGGAGCCCAGGGGCCAGACCGCGTCCAGGACCAGGCGGCCGTTGGCCGCCACCGACTGGTTCAGCGCCAGCCCCTGCGCCTTGCGGTCCTCGGTGACCAGCACCAGCCCGGCGCGTACCGCCGTGCGCGGCGAGCGCGGATCGACCCGCCGCCCGTCCACGCGGACCTCGCCCCGGGTGAAGCGTTCGACGCCGAAGAGGGCGTGGGCGACCTCGGTGCGCCCGCTGCCCTGGAGCCCGCCCAGGCCCAGGATCTCGCCGCCGCGCACCTCGAAGCCGATCCCGTCCAGCTGGGTGTTGCCGCCCGCGTCGACCGACAGCCGCACCCGCCCCACGTGTTCTCCGTGCGGCTCCAGGCGCTCGGGGAAGACCGCCGAGACCGGGCGTCCCACCATCTTGCGGACCAGCTCGGCGGGACCGATCTCGCTGGCGGGGACGGTGTCGACCAGGTGGCCGTCCTTGAGGACGGTGATGGTGTCGGCCAGGTCGAAGATCTCCCGCATGCGGTGCGACACGTACAGCACCGCCACACCGCGTTCGCGCAGGCGGCCGATGATCCGGTAGAGCACCTCCACCTCGTGGTCGGCCAGCGCGGCGGTCGGCTCGTCCATGGAGATGATGCGCGCGTCGTGCGAGAGCGCCTTGACGATCTCCACGATCTGCTGCTCGGCCACCGACAGCGACCGCACCCGGGCACGGGGGTCGATGCCCTCCAGGTCGAGTTCGGCGAGCAGCTCGGCGGTGGCCCGCTCCATGGCCCGGCCGTCCACCAGGCCGCGGCGGCGGATCTCCCGGCCGAGGAAGACGTTCTCGGCGACGGTGCGGTCGGGCAGGAGGTTGAACTCCTGGAAGACCGTGGTCACGCCCGCGCGCTGGGCCTGGACGGGGTGCTCGAAGGAGACGTCCCCGCCCTCCAGTTCGACCGTGCCCCCGTCCGCCCGGTGCACCCCGGCCAGCACCTTCATCAGGGTGGACTTGCCCGCGCCGTTCTCGCCGACCAGGGCGTGCAGCTCACCGGGGTGGAGTTCCAGGTCGATCCCGTGCAGGACGCGCACGCCCAGGAAGGACTTGGTGATGCCGCTCATGCGGAGCAGGGGCGGGCCGCTCATGCCCCGTCCACCTCCGGCACGTCGACCCAGCGGCGCTCCCGGGCCGAGGCCAGGACGGCCTCGGCCAGGACGGCGGCGCGCAGGCCGTCGGCGAACACCGGCAGGCCCTCGGGGGTCCGCCCGGCGACGGCGGCCCCGGTGTCGGCCACGAGCGCGTTGAAGCAGTCCTGGTAGCCCTGCGGATGGCCGACGGGGGTCGTGGACAGGCGCGCGGCGTCGGCGCTCAGTTCGGGGTCGTCGCGGCTGATGGTGCAGGTGCGGCCCCGGCCGCCCGCCCAGAGGGTCTCGGGCCGCTCCTGGTCGAACAGCAGGGTGCCCTCGGTGCCGGAGACCTCCAGCACGAGCCGGTTCTTGCGGCCGGGGGAGACCTGGCTGATGACGGCGCTGCCGACCACGCCCCCCGCCGTGGAGAACTGGAAGGTCACCAGGTCCTCGGTGGCCACCGAGCGCCCGGCGCGGGTGTCGTTGATCCGCGAGGTCTGGGCGCTGACCGAGGTGATGCGGTCGCCGGTGACGAACTCCAGCATGTCGCACCAGTGCGAGCCGATGTCCCCGAACGCGCGGGTGGGGCCGCCCAGTTCGGGGTCCACCCGCCAGTTGTCCTCGTCCGGGTACAGGAGCCAGTCCTGGAGGTAGCCGCCGTGGGCGAGGCTGACGCGGCCGATGGAGCCCGAGGCCACGCGGGCGCGCGCCTCGCGGGCCATGGGGTGGAAGCGGTAGGCGAAGGGAACGACGGCGACCCGGTCGGCCTCCGCCGCGGCCCGGACCAGCTCGCGGGCGGTGTCGGCGTCGGTGGCCAGGGGCTTCTCGCACACGACGTGCTTGCCGGCGGCCAGGGCGGCCAGGCTCAGCGGCGCGTGCAGGTGGTTGGGCGTGCACACGTGGACCACGTCCACGTCGTCGCTGCGGACGAGTTCGAGGGCGTCGGCGTGGGCCCGGGCGAGGCCGTGCGCGGTGCGGAACTGCTCGGCCTTGTCGGGGGAGGAGCCCGCGACCCCGACGACCTCGCCTCCCGCGGCGCGGACGGCGTGGGAATGGACCCGGCCCATGAAGCCGGTGCCGATCACCGCGGCGCGGTAGGCGTTGGGGGCGGTCGACCCGGGATCCGCCGCCTCACCCAGGCTTGTGACCTTACTCACTGACATGCTTCGAACGGTACGCCGGACTTCTGTCGATCGTCAAGCAAAAGTCGTAGGATCTATCTGCAATAGGCGGATGACGGACAGTCAATAGATCCTGTGCTTCACTGTTCGCATGACGGAAGACGCGCTGACCCATGCGGAGGGACGACCCGGACTGGCCGTCGCTCCGACCACCGCACCCGGTGCGGGCACCCTGCTCCGACTCCTGCGCGACGGCCGACCGCGCACCCGCTCGGAGCTGGCCTCGGTCACCGGTCTGGCCCGCTCGACCGTCACCCAGCGCGTGGACGCCCTGCTCGCCAGCGGACTCATCGGGCCCGCCGGGGAGGCCGTCTCCACCGGGGGCAGACCGCCCACGACCTTCTCGTTCCAGCCCGAAGCCCGCGTGGTCCTGGCCGCCGACCTGGGCGCCACCCACGCCCGCCTGGCCCTCACCGACATGTCGGGGACCGTGCTCGCCGAGGAGCGCGCCGACCTGGACATCGCTCTGGGCCCCGAGCACGTCCTGGACTGGGTCGTGGACCGGGGCCGGGGCCTGCTGGAGGGCGCGGACCGGCGGGTGGACGAACTGCTCGGCCTGGGCATCGGCCTGCCCGGCCCGGTCCAGCACACCACCGGGCGCGCGGTGAACCCGCCGATCATGCCGGGGTGGGACAACTTCGACGTGCCCGGCTACGTCCACGACCGGCTCGACGTGCCGGTCCTGGTCGACAACGACGTCAACATCATGGCGATCGGGGAGCACCACACGGCCTGGCCCGAGGCCAGCCACCTGATGTTCGTCAAGGTCGCCACGGGCATCGGCTGCGGCATCGTCAGCGAGGGCAGCGTCTACCGGGGCGCGCAGGGCGCGGCCGGGGACATGGGGCACATCCACGTCCCCAGCGGCCACGAGCGGCCCTGCCGCTGCGGCAACACCGGCTGCCTGGAGGCCGTGGCCAGCGGCGCCGCCCTGGCCGCCGCGCTCACCGCCGAGGGAGTGCCCGCGAGCGGCGCCCGCGCCGTGGTCGAGCTGTCCCGCAACGGGTCGGTGCCCGCCCTGCGCGCGCTGCGCCAGGCGGGCCGCGACATCGGCGAGGTGCTCGCCGCGTCGGTGAACATGTTCAACCCGTCGGTCATCGTCATCGGAGGCGCGCTCGCCCTGGCCGGGGACCACCTGCTCGCCGGGGTGCGGGAGATCATCTACCAGCGGTCGCTGCCGCTGGCCACCGAGCACCTGAGCATCGTCTCGTCCGTGGCGGGGGAGAGCGCGGGCGTGATCGGCGCGGCGGTCATGGTGATCGAGCACTGCCTGAGCCCCGAGCACGCCGACGCACTGATCAACGGCTGAGCCGGGCAAGGCCCGCGGTCCCGGACGGGGGCCTCAGGGCGGGACCCGGACCGTGCCTCGGCGCACGGAGCCGCCCCGGGACGCGGGGCGCTGGAGTGCGGGTGCTTTGTCAGCGTGTGGACGCGCTCGCGCACCCTGAGCGCTCCGCCAGGCGCCGGGCCCGGACGCGTCCTCGGTTCTGGGGTGCTCTGTCAGGGCTCGGACGCTGGTGCGGGCCTCGGGTGTTCCGTCAGCGTGTGGACGCGCCTTGGGGGTCGAGGTGCTCCATCAGCTCCCGGAAGCGGCTCCAGGCGTCGGGTTCCACCCCGTCCCCGATCCGGTACCAGACCAGTGGGGCCATGGGCGGACCGAAGGCGACGCCCGGCACCGGCGCGGCCAGCGCCCGCTCCCGTCCCGCCTCCAGTACCCCCTCCGGTCCCACGGCCAGCCCGACCGGGACGGACACGCCCGCCCACCGGGGCGCGTACGTCAGGTCGGCGCGCCCGAGGGCACGGTGCACGGTCATGCTGCGCAGACCGTCCCGCGCGGTCAGCTCGTGTACCAGCGGGTCGAGGGCGTCCAGGTCGGGCGCCTCCCCGGGCAGGTGCCCCACCGAGAACAGGATCCGCTCGCGCACCCCCGACGGCGTACGCGACACCCGCAGGCTCCCCGCCAGGGGGCGCGCCCCCTCCTCCCGGACGCCCTCGGGCTGCCCGGCGAAGGCCAGCAGGGTCTCACCCGGGGAGCGGCGCCGCGCCATGGCCGTGACCCGCTCGGTGTCCCACGCCCGGGTCAGCGGCTCGGAGACGCCCCACACCGCGGGCGGACCTCCGGCCAGACGCTCGGCGAGCAGTTCCACGGTGGTGCCCAGTTCCAGGCTGTCGCCGACCGGGTGGTCGACGCTCAGGTCCACGTGCAGGTGGGTGCCCGGTTCCTCGTCGGCCGACGCTCGGAAGGCCTGGTTGGGGCCGTCCTCCGCGTTCACCCCGGGGTCGGGCACGAAGCCGGTCTCCGCGTCCCACACCAGCGGCAGACCGTTGAAGCCGTCGTAGTAGCGCCCGTCCGGGGCGCGCACGACCCACGTGGCGCGGGGTCTGCTCAGGAACCAGCGCAGCGCGTGGGTGATGACGCTCGTGGACGGGGTGACCACCTGGAGGCCCCGCCCCTGGCGGCCGTGCTCGGCCAGCGCGTCCACGAACCAGCTGGACAGGGGGACCACCGGCCGGTCCTGCACCAGGACGGCGTTCGCCCCGGTCACCGTGCTCACCGCCGGGTGCTCGGTCGCTCCCAGCAGGTGCGCGTCGTCCCGGGGAAGCCGCGGCTCCGGTTCCCACACCGCTCCGCCGTGCCGTTCGACCAGGCAGCGGGCGAACCGGCTTGCCGTCGCGGCCGTGTCGGTGTCCGCCAGTTCCGTTCCGCGGACCTCGACCCACAGCGGCTGCGCGGGCAGGTCGTCAGCGATCCCGTCGTCCAGGAGGCGGTCGGCCTCCGCCGACACCGCGAGCCGCTGCGCCGCCTGCATGGCGATCACTAGGCGGTCGGAGTCGTCGCGCAGCTGCACCACGGTGCCCTCGGCCACGAGCCGGACCCGCAGCTTGGGTCCGGCGGCGACCAGCGCGTCCAGGAGGGAGCGGCGGCTGGGGCTCTCGGCGAGGAGGGCGACGACGTCGTGGCTCAACGGGGTTCCTTCGCGGGGGTGGGTCGGTGGGAACGGTGCGGTGGGGTCGGTCGGGGCCTGGCCGGTCAGACGGGGAACTCTCCGTGCCAGATCAGCCCTCGTGTGCCTGGCGGATTCTCTCCCGAAGCCAATCAGGGATTTTTTCTTCCGGCCTGGGGAATTTCTTTAGATCCACGTAGTAGGTGTAGGGGTCGATCTCGAACCCGAAGTCGGGTTCGTTATCATAGTCGAAGTCGACGTAGTACTTCTGGTCGCTGGTGATGGTGTACTTGAGACTGAACCATGTTCCGGCGTCGTTCCGGTGCATTCCAGAGCGCAGGTCCGTAAGAAGCTTTTCCGAGCCCATGGGAAGGGTGGGGTAGAAGAATTTCCCATTGGTCGCCGTGGCGGTCATGGTGCTTCCGCTCATCCTGTGCGTGGCAGAGAAGTACATTTCTATTCTTGCCCATGGTTGGCTGATGGAGTCAAGGATTGATATTCCAACACCTCGAAGGATGGCGTTCTCTTCTTCTGGGTTCAGGTTCATTTTCCTCTCTAGGTGGTTGTTGTAGGCGGTCGGCCTCCGCTATACCGCGAGCCGTTGCGCAGCCTGCATGGCGATCACGAGGCGGTCGGAGTCGTCGCGCAGTTGCACCACGGTGCCCTCGGTCACGAGCCGGACCCGCAGCTTGGGTCCGGCGGCGACCAGCGCGTCCAGGAGGGAGCGGCGGCTGGGGCTCTCGGCGAGGAGGGCGACGACGTCGTGGCTCAACGGGGTTCCTTCGTGGGGGGGCAGGGGCGGTGCGGTGGGGCAGGGACTGGCCGGTCAGATGGCGAACTCTCCGTGCCAGCTGCGCTGAAGGATGTGCTTGGGCAGGTAGTCCGAGCTGAGGTCGGGGTTGAAGTCCGGGGCGAGCTGGTTCATGTCGTAGGCCAGGCAGGCGATGCCGAGCAGGAACAGCGGGACCGCGCCGTTGACGTCCTTGGTGCGCTCCTCGTCGGCGGTGTAGTAGTCGTGGAAGAGCTGGATTCCTTGCGCCATGGCTTCGTCGAACTTGGCGGTGTCGTGTTCGGCGAGCCGGTACAGGGCGTTCATCGGGGGGAAGACGAACGTGTTCAGGTTCTCGGCGCTGCTGATCTCGGCGTGGTCGGGGTCGGAGAGCCGCATGGCCTCGTAGAGGTTGTCGCCGAGTTCGGGCCGGTTGAGGATGAAGTCCTGGAGGGCGGCGACCCAGGGGTAGATGTAGTCGTCGTAGCCTCCGCCGTCCCGTTCTCCGGCTTCCTTGAGGAAGGAGACGGGGATCTGGCACAGGGAGCGGACGCGGTCCTCGTCGCGGCAGGTGATGGCGAGGAAGAACGCGGTGATCCAGGTTCCCGCGTCGCTGGTGGGACCGGGGTCGATGGCGTCAAGGGTGCGCGTCTTGTGGTTGATGAGGCGTTCGACCGTGCTGTCCGGGGGCGCGGTGGACATGGCGAAGACGGCTTCCGAAACCTGCATCCAGGTGGTCCAGGCCTCCCAGGTGACCAGCTCGGAGGCGTCCGGGTCCATGGCGAGGGCGATTCTGGCGCCGAGCGCCATCTCGTCTAGGGACATACCCACAGAGAAAGGCACATCCACCATATCGGCGATCTCACTTTCGCGTTCCTCTTCTATGTCCTCCAGAAAGTTCATGTACCCGGGTAGGCTCGCATCATGCCGGATGTGCTGGCGAGCATGGAACATGGTTTCGCTACCACTTTTCAAATCCATGGGTTGGGTTTCGGTGAACACCTTGGCGTCGGTAACGCCCCCTGGGGTGTTCGCAGGGTTCAGAAAATCTGGATCCAGAAGTGTCGCGGACTTCGTTCACTGCTGCTGAGGTCAGAGTTCCAGACCTGAATCAAGAAGGACTTTCCTCTCGGTCGATGATCTCCTGGGCTTTGGAGATCTCGTCTCGCAACCAGTCGGGAACCTGGTCGAAGGGGCGGGGGAATTCGTTGAAGTCATTGTAGTACGTGCGTGGATCGAGGTCGAAGGGGAACTCGGGTTTGGAGTCGTAGTCGTAGTTGACGGTGAAGTTGCCCGGTTGGGTGATGATGTACTCAGCGGCATACCAGGTTCCTGTATCTTCCCGGTGCATTCCGGATCGAAGCTTTTGCAGCAGCGATCCTACTTCGCTGGGAGGGGCGTCCGCCTTATGGGTACCTCCTTCATTGTTCGTCAGGTAGAGCTTGGTAGAAGCAGCGGAACTGGTTGCCGAGTATTTTACCGTGATTTCCTGCCAATCGCTCTCAATTGAGTCCAGGATGAGCCCACCGATCTCTTGCAGGATTTCGTGTTGTTCCTCGGGTGTCATGCGAAGGTTTCCTTGGCCAGGCAAGACGTGGCTAGCAGGATCACCGGAAACGTGCCCTTGACGTCATTGGTGTGTTCCTCGTCAGCGGTGTAGCAGAAGTATTCTTAGGCATATGAAATGGCCAGGGAAAGTTCGCTGTTCAAGGCGTCTCCGTTGGCGGTTTCCGTTTTCAAAGAGGCCGAACAGGCTTCGACGAGGCTGGAGAAGTTCACCTTGATGCGCCGCCAGTCTTGTTGTGCGTCAGAGGCGATGATCCGCACGATCTCCAAGAGCTTTTGTTGTTGCTCTTTGGCTTCCATGAGGAAATCTCTGGTGTCCGGTCGTGGAGTATTCGTCGGGCGGGTCCTGGCCGGTCAGATGGGGAACTCCCCGTGCCAGCTGCGCTGGAGGATGTGCTTGGGCAGGTAACCGGATTCGACGTCGAAGTGGAAGTCGGGATCCTGCCCGGCGGTGTCGTAGGCCAGGCAGGCCAGGGCCAGAAGAGGAATGGAGGTTCCGCCTTCGATTGACTTGGCGCGTTCTTCGTTGGCGGTGCGGAAAGAGCGGAACAGCTCCAGCCCTTCTGCCAGAGCCTCGTTGAACTTGTCGCTGTTGCGCCGCACCAGATGCATCAGGGTGTTCAACGGCGGGAAGGTCAGCTTGTTGAGGACCTCGGTGGTGCCGATCTCCGCGTTCGCGGGGTCGGACAGTTCCATGGCCTTGAGGAGGTTTTCTCCCAGTCCGGGCCGATTGAGGACGAAGGCCTGCAAGGCTTCGACCAAGTGGTAGATGTAGGGGTTGTACTGGCTTCCCAGGCTTTCCCCGGCCTGGCGCAGGGTCTCGACGGGAATCTGGCACAGGGAACGGTAGCGTTCCTGATCGCGGCAGGTCACCGCCAGGTAGAACGCGGTCAGCCAGTTGCTGGCGTTGGTGAAGTAGTCGGGTTCGACCGCGGTCAGGATGTGTTCCTGATGGTTGATCATCCGGGTGAACTGGGTACCCGGTTCGGTGGTGGAGACGGCGAGAGTCGCCTCGCTCATCTGCATGTAGGTGACCCAGGCCTCCCAGGTCTCCAACCTGTCCACATCAGTGTCCATGGACAGACACAACTCGGCCTGGTCTTTAACCCCACTTAGAGGGCCTCCTGCGTCAAAGGGCGAGTCGATCAGCCACTGCACATAGAACTTACGCCTTTCGGGGACCTTGGCGATGAACTGGGGATAATTGGGATTGCTGATGTCGTGGCGCTCGATGTGGAACGTCAATCTCTGAGTTTTTCTTGAAGATGCGGCCGAGGCTCTCCGAGGTAGCGTCGCAAGGAAAGCTCAGCTTCCGCGGTTGGAATCTGCCTCATCGATTTTTTCGCGCAGCCAGTCGGGCATGAAATCTGCATTGCGAGGAAATAGTTTCACCTCTCGTGAGTACTCACGCAGATCGGGATCGAAGAGGAAATCAGGATGTTCGTCATAGTTGAATTCGGTTCGGTACCTTCCTTCGCTCCAAAGCTTTATCTTAAAGGAAAACCAAGTTCCTTCTCCTGGTTTGTACATTCCGGCTCGGAGCTTCATGCACTTCATTCCGGAGTCGGGTGGCAGGTCTGTCCTGACGATTTCCCCGCTTTCTTTCTCTACCTCAACCATTTCGTTGGCATAGCGGCCCATGATTCTCACGTGGTAGGTTGCCGAACTCCAGTCCTCAGGAAAGTAGGGAGGGAGACTGGAGGCGATTTCAGTGATTGACTCCTGTTCGTCAAGCGGTCCCATGTGGCCTTTTTGTGGTCCGTACATAATATACTCCTAGGTGAGGTCGGGGGCGTTCGGGTAAGTGATCTTCTGCTGCGGAAACCCGTTGATCCAGTATTCAACGAAGATGGCGCTGGGTGGTGGATCCAGGATTTCTATCACCTTCCCCTTTTTTGTCTTTACTTCGAATCTAGGGAGGTCTGGATCATAAACCTGGCTCACTCTAACGTGGAGTTTCGGAGGGTTGGGGCCGTTCTCCGCGCAGGATTGCCAGTAGTCTACCTCAGCATGCCAGGATGGTTTGTCAATTTTCCCTCGCGGGTAATCGAAATCGCTGTTCAGGACCGAAAGCATATAACTTTCGAAGTTCCTGTAGGAGGCGCTGAGGCTCCAGTCGTTCATCTGGTGCTTGTTGACCTCCTCCATCATGGCAACCTGATTGAGGCGTTCGGGGATGCCTCCGTACTCTGAGACTCCGATGACGTGTCCTCCGTTCCACCGGGTCAGCTCGTACTGGGGTGCCTCTGTTGAGCCAGGGTACTTTCCGGGGTTCCTTTCAAAATCTTCCTTCAAGATCCTGTTGTAAGCTTCGTAGTACCTCTCGGCCGCCTTCCTTACGGCAGTGTCCTCGCTGGGTATCCGATGCGCCCTGTCCTGGGTGAAGTGCCCGTCGGAGATCAGGTTTCTTCCGCGCGAGTTCGTTTCGAACGTAAACGTAGTGTTGTTCGTTTTGATGTGGTAGGCCGTGTGTGGCCTAGGATTTGCCAGTTCTGGATGCGCCCTATCGCTGTATGTTGCCTCCATTTCTATCCTCCTGATCTCGCCATCTTCGTTGGTTGTATATTCTCCTCTGTGGTTTCCGTTTTCTTCGAATACATCGTATTTGGTGTTTGGGGATAGGCCCCCTCTGTCCCCGAATCTCTCGTCGAATGCTGGTGCAAGGGTGTTGCTCGCTTCGATCTTCTGACTTGCCAAGTCGCGCTCTGGTTTTACTGGTCCCGCGCCTTCGTTGGGTGTGGGTCCGGATCCACCTATATCTTCAATAAACCTTGCTCTGCTAAGTTTAGCTGTTCGCGCCTCTGCAAGGTTCGATGAGCTTCCCCCTGTGGGTTCCTGTGTTCCAGTGACTGCTTGTGTGCTGTTTGCTGAAGTCTCGTCGTGGGCGGAAGCGCTGACATCCTGGTTGACGATGGCAGGTTCCTGGTGGCTGGTCTGTGAGTTGGTGTTGTCGAGACCACCGGCACGGGGTTCGTCACCACGGTCGCCGCGATTGTTGCGTAGTTCGGAGCCGCTCCGCGCGTCAGGTGCACCGACCCGTGAGGCGTCGATCCGGTGGCCGCTGCTGTCCCCCAGGTCCACGTGCTGGACACGGCTGTGGGGGATCGGTTTCTGCGCGCTCACGGTGTCGGCGTGGGGACGCGGTGCCGTCGTCGCGAACTCCTTGTCGGTCTCGGGCTCATCGCGGCCGTCGTGTCCGTTCCGCACGTCCCGCCCGTCGCCGGGGCCACCCTCCCAGTTCACATGGGGGTAGTCGCTCGCCACCGCGCGCATGTCGGAGAAGGTGGCGTTCACGCGGCCGTCCAGCCCGTACCTCTCCGCGACCTGGGAGTCCTTCAGAGGAGAGGAGCCCGGGTCCACGGTGGCGCGGTCGCCCTCGTACAAGGCGGTCTCGGCGCGTTGGTTGACCTGGAAGTTCGCGTGGTCCTCAGTCGTGAACATGCCGTTGACCTGTTGCAGCAGCCTGTTGCTCTCGCTGAGCTGCTCGGCGGTCGGGTCCTGAGAGCTGCTCTCGTTCGGCGAGGACCGGTGGGAGGTGTCCGAGGTGTCCGCGAGCGCTGGTGCGGGAGAGCTGACGCGGTCGTTCTCGGCACCGTCGTCGAGAGAACCCTGTTCGTCGTCCGTCTCGGCACGGTCGGGCTCGGGTTCTGTCCTGGCGGGCTTCCGAGGTTCGTCGGAAACCTCCGTTGTCTCGGTCCTGGGCCTGGCGGGCCTCTCGTTCGCCTCGGTCTCCCGGTCCGCGACCGGCTGCGCGGCGGGCCTCCTCGGCTGGGAGGGGTCGCCCTCACCCTGAACGGGTGTGGACCGCGGTGGAGGGGACCCGTCCGCGTGCGAGCCGTCTGCGGGATCGTTCGCGATCCTCTGCAAGCGGTCCAAAGACCCCCTCAGCTCCCCCAGTTGCTGCGGGCTGAGTCCGTCGGGGTCGAAGACACTGGTGTCGATCCGTAGGACGGGGGCACCGCTGCCCCCGAAGGTGGGGACGTTGGCGGGCAGGTCCACGTCGGTGTCCGTCGCGCCGCCGGATCCGCTGTCACCGCCGCGACCGCCCATGCCGTCCACGATGGCCATGCCGCGCCAGGCCATCAGCGGCACGCCGACCACCGCGCCCACGCCGGTGGCGGACAGCGCGGCGCCCAGGGCGGTGACACCGATGTTGAGCACGGCGGTGCCAATCACGTAGCCGGGCCGCTCGCCCCACTCCTCCCAGGGCACCACCGAGTGGGCCAGGTCCTTCCACGCCGAGCCGACGGTGTCCCAGCCCGACCAGCCGTAGCTGTCGGACTCGGCGTCGTACATGCCCACCAGCGAGGCCACGGACTGGATGTTGCTCTCGTGGTACTCGTACAGGGCGTCGCCCCAGGACATCTCGAACCAGCCCTCGGAGCTGTGCATGCCCAGCATCGCGCCGGTGCCCTCGACCGCCCCGACCCCGAAGTCCCACACCGCGTCCCAGCCGTCGACCAACCAGCTCTCGTCGACGGCGGCCCCGCCCATGCCCCACTCGGTGGCCAGGTCTGACAGGTCCTCCTCGTAGCCGTGGTAGAACACGTCCGGGTCGAGGGCGCCGTCCCCGGAGGGCGTCTTCTCGAACGGGGTGCGGCCGGGGACGAACCGGTTGATGGCGTTGGCGCAGGCGAGCTCGGCGTCCGCGTAGTCCTCGATGATGCGTGTGCCGTCCTCGATGAGGCGCTTGTTCTCCGCGACGTCGGGGTGCTCGCCGATGCCGAAGAAACCGGACACGCCCTCGGCCTTGCGCCAGTCCTCGCCCTTGGCGTCGATGCGGGCCCGGAACCCGAAGGCCTCGGCGCTCAGGCTGGACCAGCGGGACTTGATGTCGCGCAGGTCGGCGGCGAAGGTCTCCAGCGCGCTCGCGGCGTGGCCGAGATCGGTCGAGACCGTGTCGCCGTCAGCGGCCACCGGGTCGAGCACGGAGTGGAGCACCTCCGCCTCGGGGGCCTTGTAGTGGGTCGTCAGCCCGCCCCAGGCGGACGTGATGTCGTTTCCGGTGTCACCGACCGACTCCCCCGCGCTGCGCAGGTCGGAGGCCAGGGTCTCGATGTAGTCGGGGGAGGGGGTGGGCACGGGGAAGGTCGCGGGGCTGACCTTGTCGTCAACGCCGGTGAGCATGTCGGTCTGTTCGCCGATGGTCAGTGGCGCGCTCGGGGCGATGTCGGGAGGAAGCACGTGGGAGGACTCCGGGGGAGAGGTGACCGGGGGAGGAGGCGGCGAGGGGCGGTCGGGGTCAGACGAGTTCGGCGTTTCCGCCCGGAGCGGGCGGCGGGGGCGGGTCGGGGACCACGCCGACGTTGCGCTGCGCCTCCAGCGCCATCTCCTCGTTGCCCGTGACGTAGGCGGTGGTCGCCTCGCTGGTCTGTGTGACGGCGTTGCCGGTCAGGGAGAGCATGTCGCCCATGAGCCCGAAGTAGTGCTCGGCGAACTCGCCCAGGGCGACCCCGATGGGGGCGCTGTTGATGTGGGTGCTGAGGGTGGTGACGCGTTCCTCGATCGTCGTCATGTCACCGAACAGGCCCTCGGACCCGCCCTCCTCGCCGAGGTGGGAGAGGGTGGTGACGAGCACGGCGCCGATCTCCGGGGGGTTGATGTCCCAGACGGTCACGGGGATTCCTCCTGACACTGTTCACGGGGTTCTTCGGGGGCGGGGCGGGAGCGGAAGGCCTCGGGGCGGAAGGTCCCGGTCCCGTGGTCGGGGCCGGAGCGGACCACGGGCTCGGGCTCGGCCCGGAGCGCCTCGACGGTGTGGAGCATCTGGTTCAGGGCAGAGCGGACCCGGGTGAGGTCGGTGTGGGCGCGCAGGCGCATGTACTCCGAGGAACGCTGGATCCTGAGCCCGGGGTGCGGATGCGGATGCGGGTGCGGATGCGGTGCCGACGGCCCCCCTTCCTGCCCGGGGACCCGCGCCGGGGGCCGCTTCCGCGGTGGGAGTGCCTCCTCGTCCTGGTCGAGGCGCACGATGTCGAACTTCACCGGTCGTTCTCCCCTCTCCGTCGTCCCCCGCGGCATCCGCATGGACGCGCTCACCATGTGGTGTGTACCGACGTACGGAATGTAGGCAATGGTTCCATTGTGGAGTGGTCCGCCGACATCCGCCGAGACGGGTGTGGACGTCTGCCGGGGCGGGGTGTCAACGATCCGCGGGCACAGGAGCAGGTCGGGAGCGGTGCACGCGGAGCACGGACGCTCCGAAACCGTCCGGATCCGTGCGGTGTGCCACATGTGCCTGGCCGGATGCGGCCAGGTCCGACGCACCCGCTCGGTTTCCCATGCCCGGACGGAGGCTCCGAGACGCCCCGCACGGCGGGTGGTGAGGGCCCTGGTGGACCGCGCGGTCGCCCGGGTGCGAACGGGACGCCCGCCCCCCGGTCGGTATCGCGCATGCGGCTGGCGGCCGGGACGCGTACCGGATTCCCGGAAGGAGATCCGGGCCCCCGCACGCGTCGTCCGCCCTTGCTGGAAAAGGAGATCCGGCCGGTCCTGGAGGGCGGGGACACGGCCGGATCTCCGCTTCACGGACCCGGAGGTCGGCTCATACGGGGCGGCTCGCCGCGGTGGCGTCGTGGACAGGCGCCGACCCGCTGGCCGACATCCTCTTCGGGGTCCTCGGGGGAGCGTGTTGGGCTGGAAACGGCAGAAGGTGCGGGGTTCCGGTCCGGGAGGCGCGCAGGTGGGCGCGCAACCTCCGGAAGGCGGACGCGGTGAATCCCTTTTTCTTTTCCCTTTTCCTTGCTCTGACTGTGCTGTGGTTTTGCCCGGGCACGCGTACCCCGAAACACCCGCTTGCGGCTTCACCGGTCGTTTATTCGGGGTGTTCTTGTTGTGTCCCGACAGAAATTGGTGTGCTTTTTCCTGAGAATGGAGAAGATGAGGAGATATGCGGATCAGGTGATGTTTTCGGGGTGGCTGCGGTCATACGAACCGCTTGGTGGTGCTTCGTCGTGCCCGGTGCCCATCCCGTCCCCGTTCGCGCCCGTCCCGCACCCGCCTCGTCCCGCGCCTCACCCGGGCCCGCGCATCTCCGTTCCCACCCCGCCTCCGCCCCGCGCCCGCCTCCTCCCCTCACCCGGACACACGGGCCCGGGCATGCGAAAGGGGGCGGAGCCGCTCGGCTCCGCCCCCTCGTGCGCCGCGGGTCAGGGGGCGCCGCTCTGGTTCCCGGGGTCACGGGTCACCTGGTCCGGTTGCGCGTCCGGATCGTCCGGGTCGTTCGGCGTGCTGGTCGACCGGCGTGTCGGCCGCCCGGCCCGCCGCTCATCCGGCGTGCTGGTCACCCGGCGCCTGCCGGTCGTGTCGCTCGCGGCTGGCCTGTTCCGCCTCCGCGTCCATCTCCTGGGCGCGGATCTGGTTCCTGTGGTACTCGCCCTGCTTCACGTCGGGCAGGATGCCCTCGTGTCGCAGGACGGGCTCCTCGCGGGGGCTCCGCGCGGGCTCCCGAGGATCCACGGGCTGCGTCTCGTCCCTCGGCTCGGGTGCCGGTTCCCCGACGGGCCGCACGGTCGCCTCCTGCGCCGTGTACGCCGTCCGGCCATCCCTCGGTGTCCGGCTGCTCAGGGTGGAGGCGCGCCCCACGCTCCGCAGCAGGGTGATGATCGCGACGCCCGTGACCAGGTTGATCACGGCCGTGCTGACCTGGCTCGACGTGTCCACGGGTTCGCTGAACGGGGCGACGGCGGCGATCGCCGTGATCAGCCCCAGGATCCACCCGAAGAACTTCATCGCCCGCGGGGCGCTGAGCAGCAGCATGTGCATCAGCCCCGTGGCCAGCAGCGCCGCGACGGCTGCCATCAGCGCGTAGGCCACCGTGCTCGCGTCGCCCAGTGCCCCCGCGCTCTCCGGTGCGAGCACCGGAACCCCGAACACCCCCCGGAAGACCAGGGCGCCCGCGAAGATCACCAGTGCCGCCACGACGGCGGTGGCCATCCCTCCGTACCACAGCCTCGTGGTGTTGACGGGTCGTTCGCTACCTATCTCGGTCATGCCAGTACCCCCAGATACTGTGCCTCTGGGCCGATCCCCTACCCCGCATGCGCCCATGTACTACGAGTGACCGAGAAAACCCGCGTCGTGCCTGGTCATCCGGGACGCCCTGGGGCGCCGGGAAAAACGGTCACGCCTTCCCGGGCGTGTCCGGGCCTCTCCCCGGGCGTGTCCGGGCGTCGCTCCGCCCCGGTCCCCCGCGCGTGGAACACTGGAGTACATGTCTCACTTCGCGCACGCTCGCGTCGACCTCGACGCGATCTCCCACAACGCGCGGGTGCTCCGCGAGTTCGCAGGGGGCACCCCGCTCATGGGTGTGGTCAAGGCCGACGGCTACGGGCACGGCATGCTCCCGTCCGCCCGCGCCCTGATCGCGGGTGGCGCGACCTGGCTGGGCACGGCCTTCATCGGCGAGGCCCTCGAACTGCGCCGTGCCGGGCTGACCCTGCCCGTCCTGGCCTGGATCATCCCGCCCGGTGAGCCGGTCGCGGAGGCCGTCGGGGCCGACATCGACCTCGGGGTGAGCGACCGCGCGGTCCTGGACACCGTGATCGCCGAGGCCCGCCGCCTGGGCCGCACCGCCCGTGTGCAGCTCAAGGCCGACACCGGCCTCAACCGCGGCGGCGCGGGTCCCGCCGACTGGGGCTCCCTGACCGAGGCCGCCGCCCGCGCCGAGGACGAGGGGCACCTGCGCGTCACTGGCGTGTGGTCGCACTTCGCCTGCGCCGACGAGCCGGGCCACCCCTCCGTCGCGCGCCAGCTCTCCCGCTTCCACGAGGCCCTGGAGGTCGCGGACAAGGTCGGCCTGACCCCCGAGGTCCGGCACATCGCCAACTCGGCCGCGCTGCTCACCCTCCCCGAGGCCCGCTTCGACCTCGTCCGCGGCGGGATCGCCGGTTACGGCCTGTCTCCGATCCCCGGCTTCACGGCGGCCGGACTGCGGCCCGCGATGACGCTGCGCTCCCGGCTCGCCCTCACCAAGCGCGTCCCCGAGGGCAGCGGCGTCTCCTACGGCCACCGCTACGTGACCGACAGGGAGACCACCCTGGCCCTGGTACCGCTGGGTTACGCCGACGGGGTCCCCCGCGCCGCCACCAACCGGGGGCCCGTCCTCCTGGGCGGACGCCGCCGCGTCATCGCGGGAACAGTCTGCATGGACCAGTTCGTTGTGGATGTCGGCGACGACGCCGTGGAGGCCGGTGAGTACGCGGTGCTCTTCGGGAACCCGGACGAGCACCCGGACACCCCGACCGCCGAGGACTGGGCCGAGATCCTGGACACCATCCCGTACGAGATCGTCACGCGGGTGGGGCCCCGGGTCCCGCGCGAGTACGTCGGCGGGGACGCCTGAGCCCCTCCGCCGCGCCAGTCCGTCCGCGGGCGTGGTCCGTCCGCAAGCGGACCCCGTCCGGCACGGAGTCCGTCCGAGCGCCACGGAGCCCGGCACCGGCGCGGCACGGCTGCGCGGGTCCCGCCGGACCACACGGCACACCGCGGCGGCACGGCGGCCCACACGGCGGCGGGAGTCTGACCGGTCACCGCGATCCGGTCACAGACCTCCTCCATCCGGCCTAACCTGGGTGAAGGGGGTGCGCTCCGGCGGCCCCGCCCGCACACGCCCTGACCCGGCGCGCCGCGATCCACCATCCACACCAGATCACGAGCAGCGAATCTGATGACAGACGCGACAGCAACCACTCCAGGTGCGGCCACCGTCCGCGAGGTCACCGCGGCCACCGACGACGCCATGCGCACCCTCGGCCGCGACCTCGCCGCCCTCGCCCGACCCGGCGACCTGCTGATCCTGTCCGGGCCGCTCGGCGCGGGAAAGACCACCCTCACCCAGGGCCTGGGCGAGGGCCTGGGCGTGCGCGGATCGGTCACCTCCCCGACCTTCGTCATCTCCCGGATCCACCCCTCCCTGACCGGAGGCCCCGACCTCGTCCACGTGGACGCCTACCGGCTCGGCGGGCCCGGCGAGATCGACGACATCGACCTGGACATGACCCTCCCCGACTCCGTCACCGTGGTGGAGTGGGGCGAGGGCGTGGCCGAGGGGCTCTCCGACGACCGGTTGGAGATCCGCATCGAACGCCACCCCGACGACACCCGCTCCGTCCACCTGCGCGCCGTCGGCGCCCGGTGGACCGGCGCTGACCTGCCCGGCACCGCCGCCGGGCGCGGATAGGCGGTCACCCGTGCTTCTCCTGGCCTTCGACACCGCCACCCCGGCGGTCACCGCCGCCATCGGCGAGACCGGCGCCGACGGCTCCTTCACGCTGCGCGCCAGCGCGAGCTCCGTGGACGCCCGCCGCCACGGCGAACTGCTCGGCCCCACGATCGCGCGGCTCACCGAGGAGGCCGGGATCGTCCTGGCCGACCTCGACCACGTCGCCGTCGGCGTCGGCCCCGGGCCCTACACCGGCCTGCGGGTCGGGCTGGCCACCGCGCACGCCCTGGCCGACGCCCTCGGCGTCCCCTGCCACGGCGTCACCACCCTGGACGCGCTGGCCTTCGCCACCGGGCGCTCCGAGCCCTTCGTCGCGATGACCGACGCCCGCCGCAAGGAGGTGTTCTGGGCCCGCTACGACGACCGCCTCACCCGCGTGGGCGAGGTGCGCGTCGACCGCCCCGCCGAGGTGGACACCGGCGGGCTCGCGCTGGTCGGCGACGGCGCCCGCATGTACGCCGACGTGCTCGGCGCCGGTTCCGCCGCGCCGGACCCCCTGCACCCGGACGCCGCCGCCATGGCGGAGCTGGCCCTGCTGCGCCTGGGCCGCGGCGAGGAGCTGCCCGCGCCCACCCCGCTCTACCTGCGCCGTCCGGACGCGGTGGAGCCCGGTGCCCCGAAGAAGGTGCGCCAGTGGGTGAAGTGACGCCGACGCCGGGCCTGACCGGCGTGAGCCTGCGCGCGATGACCTCCGACGACGTTGCGGCCGTCATGGACCTCGAACACGCCCTGTTCCCGCTCGACGCCTGGAGCGAGGGCATGCTCAGGGACGAGCTGGCCGAGCCCACGCGCCACTACCTGGTCGCCGTGTCCGGGGACGCCGTCGTCGGCTACGCCGGGCTGCGCGCCGTCCCGCCCGAGGGCGACGTGCAGACCATGGCCGTGTCCGAGCAGGTCTGGGGCCGGGGCGTGGGCAGCTCGCTGCTCACCGAACTCCTCACCGAGGCCGGACGGCGCGGCGTCACCCACATGTTCCTGGAGGTGCGCTCGGACAACCCGCGCGCCCAGAGGCTCTACGGCCGGTTCGGCTTCGTGCAGATCGGTGTGCGGCGCGGCTACTACAACGGGGCGGACGCGCTCGTCATGCGGCGCGTCGCCGAGGAGGGGAACCATGAGTGACCTGCCGCTGGTCATGGGGATCGAGACGTCCTGCGACGAGACCGGCGTCGCCCTGGTGCGCGGCTGCGAGCTGCTCGGCGACGCCGTGGCCTCCAGCGTGGACCAGCACGTCCGGTTCGGCGGTGTGGTGCCCGAGGTGGCCAGCCGCGCGCACCTGGAGGCGATGACCCCAACCGTGCACCGGGCGCTGGAGCAGGCCGGGGCCAAGCTGTCGGACGTGGACGCCGTCGCGGTCACCGCCGGCCCGGGCCTGGCGGGCGCCCTGCTCGTGGGCGTGTCCGCGGCCAAGGCGTACGCGATGGCCCTGGGCAAGCCGCTCTACGGCGTGAACCACCTGGTGGGCCACGTGGCCGTGGACCAGCTGGAGCACGGCCCGCTGCCCAAACCCTCGATCGCCCTGCTGGTGTCGGGCGGCCACACCTCGCTGCTGCTGGTCAACGACCTGGCCACCGAGGTGGTCTCGCTCGGCGACACCGTGGACGACGCGGCCGGTGAGGCCTACGACAAGGTGGCGCGCCTGCTCGACCTGCCCTACCCGGGCGGTCCGCCCATCGACAAGGCGGCGCAGCGGGGCGACCCCAAGGCGATCCGCTTCCCGCGCGGCAAGTGGGGCGACGGCACCTACGACTTCTCGTTCTCGGGCCTGAAGACCGCCGTGGCCCGCCACGTGGAGGACACCGACCGCCGGGGCGAGCCCCTGGTGGTCGCCGACATCGCCGCCGCCTTCCAGGAGTCGGTGGTGGACGTGCTCACCCGCAAGGCCGTGGACGCCTGCGTGGAGCACGGCGTGAGCACGCTGGTCATCAGCGGCGGCGTGGCGGCGAACTCGGCGCTGCGCGCGCTGGCCGAGCAGCGCTGCCGGGAGGCGGGCGTCGAACTGCGCGTCCCGCGCCCGCGCCTGTGCACCGACAACGGCGCGATGATCGCCGCCCTGGGCGCCGAGGTCGTGGCGGCGGGCCTGCCCGCGTCCGCCCTGGACCTGGCCACGGACACGTCCCTGCCGGTGAGCTCCCCGCTGGCGATGTAGCCCACACGTGACCGCCCCGGCCCGGCCCGGAACGGTTCCGGGCCGGGGCGGTCACGCCGGTGTCCCTCATCCGGCCAGCGCCAGACCCGCGCTGATGGCGGCGGCGATCAGGAACGCGATGGACCCCATGAGGGTCTCCATCACGGTCCAGCTCTTGAGGGTGGTCTTGATGTCGATGTCGAGGTAGCGGTTCATCAGCCAGAAGCCGGAGTCGTTGACGTGCGAGAGCACCGTCCCGCCCGCCGCGATCGCGATGACCACGAGCGCGATCTCGGGCTGCGACATCCCCGCCTCCGCGATGAGCGGGGCCACGATCGGGGCGGTGGTGACGATCGCGACCGTCTTCGACCCCAGGGCCACGCGCATGATCGTGGCGATGATGAACGCCAGGACGACGGCGGGCAGGGCCGTGGCGGACAGGATCCCTGCCACGGCGTCGCCCGCGCCCGTCGCCTCCAGGACCTCGCCGAAGACCCCGCCCGCGCCGGTGACGAGCAGGACCAGGGCGGTCGGGCCCAGGGACGCGGAGGCGGCCTTCTCCACCCGCTCGCGCGTCATGCCCCCGCGCAGGCCCAGCAGCCAGAAGGACAGCAGGGTGGCGATCGTCAGCGCGGTGACGGGGTTGCCGACGAAGAGCAGGGCCTCCAGCACGGGCCCCTCGGGGACCACCAGCGGGGAGAAGGTGTTGAGCAGGATGAGGGCCACCGGCAGGACCACCACGGCCAGGGTCAGCGACAGCGGGGGCGCGTTCTCGGGGACCTCGCTCAGCTCGTCGCCCTCCCCCTGGAAGGAGGCGGGGACGGGGACGAAGTTGCGGTCGCCCAGCCGCTTGCCGAACACGTAGGCGCCCAGGTACCAGGCGGGCAGGCCGCAGACCAGGCCCATGAAGGCGATCCAGCCCAGGTGCCCGCCGAGCAGCTCGGCCGCGGCCACGGGGCCGGGGTGGGGCGGCAGTACCGCGTGCATGATGGCCAGCCCGCCCGCCGCGGGCAGCGCGACGCTGATCAGTGACCGGCCAGTCCGAGCGGCGACCGCGTACAGCAGCGGGACCATGATGATGAAGCCCACGTCGAAGAAGACGGGGACGCCCAGGAGCAGCGCGGTCAGCCCCATGGCGAGCGGGGCGCGGCCCTCGCCGAAGAGGGTGAGCAGGCGCTGTGACAGGAGCTGGGCGGCGCCCGTCTCCTGCATCATGCGGCCCAGCATCGCGCCGAGGGCGACGATGATGGCGATGCCGCCGAGGGTGTCGCCCATCCCGGCTTCGAGCAGGCCCGGAATGCTGCTCAGGGGCAGGCCCGCGGTGAACGCCACGGCCGCGCTCACCAGGAGCAGCGCGATGAAGGCGTGCAGTTTGGCCCGCAGGACCAGCACGAGCAGCAGGCCCACGCCGAGGGCGACGGTGAGGATGAGGGCCCACGGCGGGAGGGACCAGGCCGCGGCGGGGGCTTCGCTCGCGGAGAGGAACGCCCCGGCGGCGGAGGGGTGGGTGGTGGAGAGCATGGGAGACCTTGTCTCGGAAGGTGCGGGCGCTCCGCCGAGGCGGGACGCCGGGGGCCGCGGCACCGGAGGGGGATCCGGTGGCGGAGGTGGTTCCTGGAGCTGGTTGAGGCTCCGGAGAACCCGGGGAGAGCTACCGGCGCGGTAGGTCGGCGGCGGGGTCGAGCCCGGTGGCGAGGACGGGTCCGACCCGGCTGCGCTCGGCGGGCGGGGTGCGGGGGAGGGAGAGCGCCGATCGGCGCATGCGTTCGGTGAGCCTCCCGGGGAATTCGGGATCGGTCCCGATGACGCTCATATCGTCTCCATGTGTAGATGGCATCTTTGTGTGTAGCCGCAGGTTATTTTGGGGGACACATCACGTCAACCTGGGACACGGAGCACAGAGGATGATGAAACGGGCAACACCCCGGCCAGTGCTGCGCGTGGCGCCGCAGGCGCGGGCCCGGGGGAGGGCAGGGGTACGGGCGGCGGGAACTCCTGTGGCGGAAGGGTTTCGCCACGGGTTCCGGGGCGCGCGGGACGGTGTCCGGGCGAACGGCGTTCTACACTGAGAACCCCGAGGCGGACGTCCTCGCTCGCCCCCGGCGGGCCGTCCCCGGCCGGGGGGCCGACCCGGCCCGCACGCAGCAGGAAGGAGGCGGTCGAGTGTCGGCCGCGGAAGGTCACGGCGGTGTCCGAGAGGTCAAGTCGGCGGCGCGCACCGTCGAACTCCTGGAGATCCTGGCGCGCTACCGGGACCCGGTCACCCTGCGCACCCTCTCGGAGGAGATGGGTATTCCCCGCAGCAGCCTGTACGCGCTGGTGCAGACCCTCGTGAACCGCGGCTGGGTGCGCTCCGACCCCACCGGGGCCCTCTACGCGCTGGGCATCCGCGCGCTCTTCACCGGGACCGGCTACATCGACGCCGACGCCCGCGTGGCCCAGGCGCGCGGCCACCTGGACTCCCTCGCCGAGAAGCTGGGGGAGACGGTCCACCTCGCCCGGCTCGACGGCGGCGACGTCGTCTACCTGGCCACCCAGGAGTCACGGCACTACCTGCGGCCCTTCAGCCGGGTGGGCCGACGGCTGCCCGCGCACAGCACCGCCCTGGGCAAGGCCCTGCTGGCCGAGCGCGAGGACGGGCAGGTGCGCGACCTGCTGCCCGCGAAGCTGGAGGCGCTCACCGCCGAGACGATCACCGACGTGGACGCGTTGCTTGAGGAGCTCGCGCGCATCCGCGAGCGGGGCTACTCCACGGACGACGGGGAGAACGTCGTGGGCCTGCGGTGCGTGGCGGTGTCCCTGCGCTACGACAATCCGGCCGTGGACGCCCTGAGCTGCTCGGTCCCGACCCCCCGGTACACCGAGGACGTGGCCGCGGCCGTGCTGGAGGCTTTGATGGAGGCGCGGGCGATCCTGGAGCGCTACTGGCCCCCGACCCTGGGGTGAGGCGTGCGGGGGCGGGGAGCCGTGGCTGCCCGTCCCCACACGATTGTGGTGTCCGGCCTCAGTCGAAGAGTTCCTCGGGGCTGTTCACCTTGGCGGCCTTGCGGGCCCAGCCTTCGAGGGTGTCGAGGTCGTCACAGGATTCGATCCGCTGGCGGACGGAATCGGAGACTTCGAAGCCCCGGGAGGAGAGGAAGAGGATCACGCTGCGCGCGACGCCCTCCTCGCGGCCCTCCTCACGGCCCTCCTCGCGCCCAATGCCGACGTACTCGCGGGCGAAGTCGCTCTGCCAGTTGTAGGTTCCCACGGACATCAGGTCCTCCAGGTATTTCCGGGCCTCGTCGGAGCGCCCGGCCAGTACGTAGTCATAGTAGAACGCGCGGTGGTCGGGGGACACGGCGTTCAGTGCCTCCATCACCGCGTCCAGGGTGCGCGGATCGTGGTCACCGTGCGCCTTGGCCGACAGCACCGCCAGTTCGGGCATATTCCGTGCCTGCTCCGGGTCGGCGACCACCGGAGTGTTGGACGGTCCCACCACGAGAGGCGTGAGGTGGTCGCCCGGATGCCCGGTGTGGATCGGACCGGTGTAGTACCGGGCGAGTGCGTCGGTGGGACACAGCGCCAGCAGCACTGTCGGGCACTTGACCTGGGCTCGGACAGTGGCGTGATAGACCGGCCAGGTCCAGAACTTGTCCTGTTCCTGCTTGTGCTGGCGCTCCACGACCACGGCCAGGACCTTCTCGGTGCCGTTGCGCAGCACCACTGCGCCATCGCTGGTGTAGACGCGCGGTTTGCTGTCGGTGCACTCGGAGGAGGTCATCGAGGCCTCGGTGTACTCGGGCAGTTCGAAGCCCGCCGCGTCACGGAGCAGGGGGATGACCACCTCCGGTGCGTTCCGAATGATCTTCAGGGGTATCTCGTGTTCTTCGCTGGGCACTGCGTTCCTTGCTGTTGTCGTAGGGGCGGGGAAGAGCTCACGCGGGTGCGGCCTGGCGTTGCTGGTCGTGCCAGGTGCGGACGAGGGAGGCCAGTTCTCCCCACTCGGCGTAGAGGGTGGGCGTGGTGGGCTTCACGGGTTCGCTGGGCCGGACGACGCCGAAACGGGGCGCGGGTTCGCCGAGCAGGTCGCCGCCGGGATCCTCCCTCCACTGCTGGAGCAGGGCGGCGGCGCGTTCCTGGACGAGGGCGAACGCACGCCGGACCTCGTCGGCCCCGGCTTCGGGCTCGGGGCTGCGGGGCGCGGGAACTCGAACCGTGGACGCGCGTGCGCGGAGGCGCTCGTGGGCGGCGAAGTAGGGCCTGACCAGCGCGATGTCCTCGGCGGGCGGGGACTGGCTGGGCGGTGCCAGGCGGGGAGGCGGGAGCTGAGCAGGGGGAGGGGCGGGGACGTGGCGGCGGACGCGGGTGGAGCGGCGTCGGCGGCGACCGGCCACCGTGGAGTGGCGTCCGCAGGGAGCGGAGAGGAAGGCGATCAGCGGGCCGAGGGCACGGCGGAGAAGGGCAGCGCTAAACTGGCGCATGCTGGCAATCCTTGTGGTTGAAGAGGTGAATGTTGCTGGCCAAGGCCCCGGGCGGTTGTATCCGCTGCGGGGTCATTTCATGGGTTCAGTTGTGTGTTCGGGAAAAGGGTAAGGCATCGCGGGAGTACTTGGCGAAACTACGTCGAAGTAAGGTTCGAAAATTTCACAGAACGGCCGTTGTGGCAGCTCAGCAGCCTCACGAGAACATTTCTCGTCAAAAAGGCAAAAGGTTCCATCCGGGCATGGAACGCAAAAAGGCCCCCGTCCCGGAAGGTGGGACAGGGGCCGGTGCGGTGCGGTCAGCGGTCGCCCTTGACGGAGGCGAGGAAGCCGGACCAGGCGGGGCTTCCGAAGGCGAGGTGGCCGTGGTCGCGGTGTTGGGTGTCGCGGACCAGGGTGCGCTCGGAGCCCTCGGCGACCTCCACGCAGTCCTGGTGCGAGCCACCGCTGTAGCTGCTCTTGTGCCACTGGACGTCACTCATGGCGGAAATCCCTCAATCGTCTCTTCGACCAGCCGCAGCGACCGGCTCGGTGGCATGGCCGCTGCTTGCAGGCGGTGGAACCTCAGTTTGAACTCTCCCACGGCGTCGGGATCGTGGACGAACTGACCTTTGTAGGCCGACTCCGCGTAGACGAGCTCCCGTTCCGGCGGGGGGTCGAGGATCTTGAAGGGCCCGACCAGTCCGGGGTGCAGAGGCTCCTCCGTGATCTGCAAGGTTATCCGCTCGCGCGCGGCGAGAGCGTGGATGCGCTCCAGCTGCTCGCGCATGATCGGCCCGTGGTCGACGGGTTCGGTGAGGACCGCGCGGCCGATCACCACCATCATCACCGGGGTGTCCGCGCTCTGGAAGCGCTCGCCGCGAGCGATCCGCTCGCGCACGCTCGCCTCGGTCCGCGCGGGCGGCTCCCATGGGGTGACCGCCCGCATGACGGCCGTGGCGTAGGCGGTGGTCTGGAGCAGCGAGGGGACCAGGAAGGGGTGGAACTCCAGGATGGAGGCCGCCTTCTTCTCCAGGTCCTCCATCTGGCCCAGCCACGGGATCTTGCCCTCCTTGACGAGCTCGTCCCACAGTCGTTCCAGCTCATCGCCGGTCTCCAGGGCCTCATCCAGCGACTCCAGCACCTCGCGGGTCGGTGTGGTCCGGCCGCGTTCGAGGTTGGACACCGCCGTGCCCTTCACCCCCAGGGCGCGGCCCAACCTCTCCTGGGTCATCCCGAGGTCCTCGCGTCGCTGTTGGACGACGCTGCCCCAGCGTTCCTTGATGTCGGTGCTCACCTTCGGCATGCCTGATATTCGCACATCAGAAATGGACAAAAGGGTACTACCCTGCTTTTCCTTCATGCGATGGAGTTTCGCAGGAACTCCATCCGCGCGAATGGACTTTCGCGGGAACTCCATACGGAGAGGCCAAGGGCCTGGGCCGCGGCCAAGCTGTTCGGTGACGGCTAAGCGCAGGTCAGGGGAGTGGCAGCGACGGTGAACGGCAGCGGCGAGGGCTGGAAGCAGTGGCGGGCGGAACTCCCGAAGAGGATTCCGTCCCGAATTCCGGGCGTCCGGATGGTGAGTTGGGGATCGATGCCGCAGCAGGTGGCCTCCGCCCGGATGTGGTGCTGGAACGGCAGCAAACTCGACTACCACCGGGCCCATCCCCTCCTGACGGTCCTGTCCGAACTCCACACGAACGCCCTGCGCCACACGGCCTCGGGAAGCGCGTGCGGTCGCGTGCGGATGGAGATGGAGGGCTACCGGGGCGTGTTCTGGCTCGCGGTGACCGACGACGGGGCCCTGCCGGGCAGGGCGCTCACCGTCCCGGAGGTGGGTACCGGCTTCGGCCTGCGCCTGGTCGACCGTATGGCTGTGGCCTGGGGATGGTTCGGTCGGCCGGGACACCCGATCACGGTCTGGGCGGTGGTGGACCCGCGCGGGGAAGCGTCCCAGGCGGTTCCGGGGCGGAAGCCGGGGGTTCCGGCATGTGGTCCAGCGGTGCCCGAGGTGGTGGTCCCCGCCCAGCGCGCCGCCGGTTGAGCGGGGTTTGCCGGGGCGGGCCGCGAGGGTTGGCGGCCCGCCCTTCGCTGTGCAAGGACTCCTCGGTGACCTGACCACATCCGGACACGGCTGGGACGTCGTCCCAGTTGGTAGGAGCCGACTGACCAGCGGTGTTCCCAAGTCTCGGTATTGTCGGTGGAGTAATCAGCCCATTACCTCCCACTATCCCCCTTCTGGCCATGTACTCCCAGGCCAGCGCAGCGAAGCAGGTGGAATGTCATGCCATCCAACACGGCAGGGGTCAACCCCGAGGATGCCCATACCGGAGGTGTGGCCGCAGAGCAGGCCGCAGCACTCCTGAAGGATCTTCCGACGGAGTTCGACGAAGCCGTCCAAGCCGTCCAGAGTGCGATGAACCCGGAACCAGGTGTGAAGGGATGGAGTGCTTTCGGCGATGACCATGTGGAGCACATGGAGGACGTCAAGCGCCACGCGGACACCATCGCCGGGAACATCCAAGGCGGAGCCGAAGAAGGTGCCAGGACCGACCAGGAGTCGGCCGAGCAGTTCCCTCCCAACATCTGACAGCAGCCTTAATCCCCCGATCCCCTGGAGTAAGAGACGTGGCTTCCCTCAGCTACACCGAGTGTGAGATCGACACCGGGGCCCTTGAGTCCCAAGCCGAAACATTTCAGGAGCTTCACGCCAAGATCAGCGGCCGGTCCGGAGAGTTCAACACCATCGCTGAGCCCGTCGCCACGCACTTCGAAGGCTTGGTCGGCGAGGGGCTCAAAAGCGTCGCTACCGAGAACCAGGAAGCATGGAGCAGCGCCATGATGGCGTGCTACCACGCCTACGGCATGGTCCAGAAGGTCATCACGGACGTCGAATGGTACGAGGGCAGGATCGAGGAGATCAAGGCGGAGCTGGCGACCGCGTTGGGTTCCTCTCCCTCCACGGGAGATGAGACAGATGACGCCAGTCTACGCAATGCTGTCGTTGTGAGACACAACGAGCTGGCAAAAGAAGCCTGGGAGAAATTGGAGACCCGGTGCGAAACCACTGAGGAACGACTAAGGGAGGGGCCCACTCCAGAAAATATCAAGGAGCTTATCGAGGCAGGGCACCTCGGGGGCGACATCGCCTACTACACGACCGGTGATGTAGATTATTTCTATTTCGATGGGGATTCTGGAGAAAACGTCGCATGGGCAATCAAGAACGCCGCACTGGATGGGGGCACAGGGAGTGAAGAATTCCTTGAAGAACAGCTTTCTATCATCGCTGCCATGGTCGCGCTGGCTGCCAGAAAGCAGGAAGGCGGGGAACAGCTCACGGAAGAAGAACTTGCTTTCCTTGAAGCATTGAATGGTGAGTTGGACATAGCGGGCTCTGAGTCCACCTATACACGAATCGAGGAGATCGACGGGGAGTATCTCAGTACGATCAGAAGCATCAGTGAAAGCGAGTGGTTGACAGGCGACCAGAAGGAGCGAATTTCTGAACTTTTGGGTGGCGCACTTCTTGCATCAACAAACGAGGAAATCGGCGGGTCCTATGAAAACCTTCCTGAAAGTTTGCAGAATGTAGTTGAAGGCCCAATGCCCAGTGATTTCAATGGCACTAACGATGATCCGCAAGGGTTGGCAGAGTGGACTGAAGATGTAGAAACTTTGGCGGAGCTCCTTGGAAGTACGGAAAATGGGGTTCAAGGGGGAACGGAGTTTTCTGCGACAGTGACCACAACTTTCGGCCACATCATGGGGCAAGCAGGCGAGTCGCTTGAACTCTCCGCTGCTATAGAAACTTCGGAAGCTTCAATCGGCCAGCTACTTGAAGTGGCCATGAGAAACGAGGATGCCAATTATACAGTTCTTGTGGGAGAAGGGCCCGAGGCAGATTCGGATGTTTTTGAGCACCCAATCTATGGGGAAGTTGGCCTGGGTGAAATTATTGATTCTCTTTATACTTACGAATGGGAAGACGGTGGAAAATCCATAACTGGACTTACTGACTGGATCGTTGACTATGAGATGAGTGGTGATACCACAGAAGACAGAATGGCAACGCGAGCAGCCTTCGAGCTTATATCAACTATGACGGAGGAACCTCTTCGGACTCAGCTTCAGGGGACCGGAAACGAAGTCAATGGAAATGTCGATGCAGCATTTACGGAATACAATAACTACCTTGCAGCAAGTCTGAACAATTTGTATATTGTGAACATTGACGATTTTGCGATGTTCCCTGACCCTCAAGGGGGGGACGTTGAGGATCGATGGGGTCTAATGTCAGTCGACGACCTCGATCGGAATCCCCTCCATGAAAACGATGACATCGCACTGTTCCTATCCCAGGACACGAAAAGAGACTTCCTGCAAATTCTCCTTGCAAATGACGAGCTCGCCCCAAATATTCTTGCTGCAACAAGTTCCTATGAGACAGAGCTCATTGGATTTGCTCTCACGGGATCTGGTGATTGGGAATATGAATTGGACGGCATTGAAGGAGACACTGGAAGCGAAGCTAAGGATCTGGGGCAGCGCGCGGGTATGCTGAGAAATTTGGTCAGTGAGGCCGTTGTTCAGGAACTCCATGATCGTGGGGCAACAGAGAGTGAAGCGAGAGCGGAACTCGCCCAGAAGTGGACGACGGGTTATGAAGTAGCAAAAATCGCTGCTACTGATATAGCAGGCGCTGGCGAATCTGGACTACCTGGAACGATTGTCAATATCGTTATGGAGCTTGCCAAGGAGGATGTTAAGAGTTCGTTCGTTGAACAGGCAGAAGCGCAGATCAATGACAATTATTCTGATGGCTCTTCCGCGGAGTGGATGTTTGAGAATGATGCAGAATTGTCTCGAATGCTTAGGTTGCAGGCATTGAACTACGCCGTAGACAATGGGTTCATTTCTGGAGGTTCACTGCCTCCGGATCTGAACGATCCGACGAGTAACGGCGAGGGCCTTCCTCGGGACCCTGGAGTCTGGGGCGAAGGGGCACCGGCCAATGACAGACTTATGGAAAGACTGCTCTATGCGTTGGAGAAGGGAGATGCTCCGATCGAAGACCTCAACGAGAGCGGCGTTCGGATCAATCCATTCGGTGACAACGTGGAGTCGACCATAGAGGACTTCCAAGACGGATATGGATCTCACCATGAGAGCCTCAGTGACCTTTTCAGAACTGCCGAAGAGGTTGCTGAAGAGCGCAAAGAAAACTCCAAGGATTAATGTTGTCGGACATGTCTATTATTAATTCCGGTTTCTCAAGAAGGAACTATGTATACGCCTCGATCTTCCTCGCTATGGTTCTCCTGATTGCTGGCTCCTTGTATTTCACTTTGTCGTCTGGGGTGGAGTACTCTTCTGACCCCGATGTCGAAAGTTATGTGCTCTCTTCTGAGGACATGGAACGAGCGAGGGAGGATTTTTCGGAATACGAGGGGGATAAGGTAAACGATATTATTGCGACCGCTGATGGCGCTGTGCTAGTCCTCAGAGACCGTTTGGTTTCAGTCGGCGGACCCGAGTGGCGCGAGATGTGGAGCTATGAGAGAAGGGGGGAAGTCAGGCAGGTGTTCGTTTCTCCTTCGGGAAAGAGAATCCATGTCCTCTTCGAGGATGGAATTATTTCCTGGGGGAGTGGCAGTGTTGTGGGATTGCGGTCATCAAATGGAAGCAGTTTTTATGAGCATTCTGCCGATTCTCTGATGGGAGGGGGTTCAGGCGAGGAATATTATTTTTCTGATAAATATTTTATGAGGATCTCTCCTGAAGGCGAAGACATGTCCATGGAATCCTATGAACTTGGTTCCGGAGAGCTGTCCTGGAAGGAAAACGTTAGTTCTCTCTGTACAACCGGCCGATTCGATGCCTCTGTCGGAGTGGACGTGATCCCTGCCCCTGTGGGATTTATTGCTTCTTTGGCCTGCCTTATGGAAGATGGTGGAGTACGGCAGGCTCTGGTGCATGTAGAGGAGGACAAAGGAGGTGAACACTGGAGAGAGGAGTGGGATGCAGAGGAGCCCGAGAAAATAGACATGTTCTACCTGTCGGGCGCGACGGTCCCTGGTGCAGCGGATGATCTGTTGGGGCAGGCGTTGGCTTCCCAAAACAGTGATATCGAGTACGCACTTGTTGCGGATGGCGCCCGAATGGCTGCGGGCGCAGATTATGTAGTCCCGTCGGTCTTTGATTACCAGCCTCTGCGCGAGGTGTTCCCGGCTCCTCTTGAAGACGACGAGGTCCGCCCCGACTTGGTTGTCTTCGGTATGCCTGCGGAGATCGAACTCCAAGTGGCTGTTCAGGGTGCTTGGCAGCTCATTCAGGACCCGGAAATCGATGTGGAAATAGAAGACTTCTCTATCTTGGAATTCCGTGAGCAAGGCGAGTCGGTGCACGCCACCAGCTATAGAAACTGGGAGGAGCAGAGCTCTCCGTCTGCTGCAAGGACTTTGATCAACGAGATGCTTCTTTCTTTGGGGGAGGAGTAGCGTCCTTTCTGGGGCGCATGCCGCTCTCATGCCAGATCGTGTCCGTGTTGTTGGGGCGGGAGAAGACAACGGGGATGGTGTCAGTCTTTCTGGCTTTTCTCTTTCTGATGGAGAGGCGGAGGAGGTGGGCAGGATGGGAGTTGATGGCGAGGATGCTCAGGGTGAAGATTATGAGGTGGCTGTTCTAGAGGGGGCGATCGTGGTTTCTGGAGATGTGGGTTCCGGGGAAGGTTCATGGGCTACTGTGCGAGAATGGGGAGGTGATGTCGAAGAGATCAAGGCGGATGTGGATTCTTCGGGTCATCGCGTCAATGATGTAATTTCAGTGCCGGGTGCTGTTGTTGTATCTCATGGTGATGGCGAGGGAGAGAGCGGACTTGTCGGCTTGCATTAGCCGCGATTCATCAGTGGGCTTCGGCCGCTGGTCGGCCCGGTGATTCGCCCGTTGTGTCCCCGGGTGGTGGAGGACAAGTTCTCGCGTCACGCCGCAGGATGTGTCGGCTCCCATGAGCCAGGGAACGCCTGTGTCCTCTTTCCCGGCCCTCGGTGGGTCGGTCCGCTTGTGCGGTGTCGTTCGAAGGCGTCGCGGTCTTGGCCCGGGGAACTGGCGGCGAACGCTGGACGGCGGCCTTGCCTCCGTGTTGATGCGGCATCGGGCTTCCACCCCGGCGGGCGGGGTAGTCGGGCCCTATGGACGCGACTCCTCAGCACCACGGTTCACCGGCATCCCTGCCCACCGTCACCAGCCTTTCCGAGCTGGCCGACCTCGTCCGCGACCACGACCGCCTCTACCTGCGCTACTCGGACGGTCCCGAGCAGGACCGCCACGTCGTGAGCAAGGACTACGAGAGCGAACTCGACCTCCCCGGGCTCTCGGTCACCGTCCTCACCCCCGAGTCCTGGTGGACCCGCCCCCTGGAGGACTGGCTCTCCCGCCAGGTGCGCAAGTACGCCTCACTGGTCGAGGAGGACCCGGACCGGGTGGGGTGGGTGCTCCAGGGCGACACCGTCGCCCACGGCCCCGACCACGAACCGCTCCTGGGCCGGGTGCGGCCGGTCGCCTACCTCTCCGAGGCCGTGATGGAGGAGGCGCAGCGCAGGTACCGGGAGCGTTTCGAGGCGGGCAGGAAACCGACGGACCCGTAGCCGCCGGTCCGCTCCCCGGCCGTTTCGGCCCCCGGGGGTGGAACCGGATTCGGTCTCCGTGGTTGGCTTCGGAGTATGTTCGCTATCACCGCAGCACGCTTCGCGCCCGACGACCCCGTCTCCGCCCTGGAGGCGGGCGAACGACCCGACCCCGAACCCCGTGAGGGGTGGACGACCGTCGACGTCAGGGCCGCGTCCCTCAACCACCACGACCTGTGGAGTCTGCGCGGCGTCGGGCTCAGCGAGAAGCGCCTGCCCATGATCCTGGGCTGCGACGCGGCCGGGGTGGACGAGGACGGCAACGAGGTCATCGTGCACGGGGTCGTCGGCGACCCGGCGGCCGGGGGAGGCGACGAGACGCGCGACCCCCGCCGTTCTCTGCTCTCGGAGGTCCACAACGGCACCTTCGCCGAGAAGGTCCTGGTGCCCCGCGGCAACCTGGTGCCCAAGCCGGAGGAGCTGTCCTTCGAGGAGGCCGCCTGCCTTCCCACCGCGTGGCTCACCGCCTACAGCATGCTCTTCGGCAAGGCCGACCTGCGGCCGGGCTCCACGGTGCTCGTCCAGGGCGCAGGGGGAGGCGTGGCCGCGGCGCTCATCCGGCTGGCCTCCCAGGTGGGCCACCGGGTCTACGCCACCAGCCGCAGCGAGGAGAAGCGGACCAGGGCCCTCTCCCTGGGCGCGCACGCGGCGCTGCCCACGGGCGAGCGCCTGCCGGAGAAGGCGGACGCCGTCTTCGACTCGGTCGGCCAGGCCACGTGGGCGCACTCGCTGCGCTCCCTGAAGCCGGGCGGCGCCGTCATCACCTGCGGCGCGACCAGCGGCGACGCGCCCCCGGCCGAACTCAACCGGGTGTTCTTCCTCCAGCTGCGGGTCCTGGGCTCCACCATGGGCACCCGGGAGGAGTTGGCCGCCCTGGCCCGGATGTGCGTGCGCACCGGCGTACGGCCCGAGATCGACCGGGTGCTGCCCCTGTCGCGGGCCGAGGAGGGCTTCCGGGCGATGGCCGAGGGGGAGCAGTTCGGCAAGATCGTCTTCACGGTCTGACGACTGGTGTGCTGGTCCGGGACCTGGCGGCCCCGCTCGGGTTCCGGACCGCTTCCGGAGGTAGCGCGGCCGCGTGAACCCGACGGTGTCCCTCAGGGTCCTACCGGTGTGTACGAGAATTCACCTGAGGCGGCCATCCCGTGGAGTGGGCCCAACCGGGCCGTTCCGGTGGCGCGCTTCCTCGCCGCCCTGTCGGTCTCCCTGCACGGAACGTGCGCAGCGCTGCTGTGGGTGTTCGTCCCGCCTCCGCACATACGTGAGCCCGTGGATACGGTGTTTCCCGCGATGTTCCTGGGATCCGCCGTGGCGGCGGCCACCGGGCTGCTCCTGGCGACACGGAGGGGCCGCCGGAGCGCGATCCTCTACACGTGTGCCCCGATCCCGGCCGTCGTCCTCCTGGGCTGGGCGCTCTTCGGATCGGCGTACCCCCTGGAAGAACCCGAGATCCTGGGCCCGGTGCTGACCGCGACAGCCGTCGCCGCGGGCGCCGCCGCGGCCGCCGGCCTGTCGCTGACACGGACGACCGCGGAAGGGGACGGGTGGTCCGACGGCACCGGGGCCGTCCCCAGGTCCGGCCTCGGCTCGGTCCTCAAGGCCGCACAGACCGTTTCGATCCTGATGGCCAGCCTCATCGCCGGTTGGGCCGGATGGATGTTCTTCGTCTTCATGGGGGGCTTCTCCATGTTCTCGGGGGGCTTCTCCGCGGAGCAGCCGACCAACGGCGGCGTCTACCTCACGGTGACCGCTCTCCCGGTGTGGGCCCTGCTCCTGGTCGGTTTCGCGCTCAGTGTGTCCATGCGCGCTGGGAGGGCCAAGACGCTCCTCACCCGCTGCCTGACCGTGCTGGCGGCGCTGATCCTTCTCCCCTGCCTCCTCTCCCTCCTGTAGTACCTCGGCCGGGCGGCCCCAACGGCGAGGGGCCCGCCCCGGACACACGAAGGCCGGGGCACCTCTTCGGATGCCCCGGCCCCTCGCCGCCCGCCTGTCCGCGTCCGCCCGGCGGTCACCGGGCGGACGCGAACGGGGACCTCCCGCTACTCGTCGTCCTCGTCCTCGTCGCGGCGGCGCTTCTTCTTGCCGTCCCGGCCCGGGCGCAGCAGCGCCTCGGCCAGGGCGAGCACCGTCTCCTCCAGGGAGGCGAACCGCTTGGTGATGTCGTCGTGCGAATTCTCGACGGCCTCGGTGACGGTCTCCTCCAGCTCGTGCCGGTCCGGGCGCTGCTTCAGCTCGCGCAGCACCGGCGCCACGGCCGAGGTGACGTGCTCGTCGATCTCGTCCAGCTTGCCGGTGTGGTCCATCTGCGGCCGGTCCACCAGCTCGCTCAGGCGGCGGTGCAGCTCGCTGACCTCCATGGTCTGCGGCAGCTGGTTGAGCCGCTGGTTGAGCGCCTCCAGCCGGTCGTCGAGGGCTTCCATGCGGCCGTCCACGCCCTCGAAGTGCCCGCTGACGCCCTCGAACTGGCCCTCGACCCCGTTGACCCGGCCGTCCAGGCCGTCCAGGCGGCCGTTGACGCCGTCCATGCGGCCGTCGATGCGGTCGAGCTTGCCCTCGACCCCCTCGAAGCTTCCCTCGAAGTGCCCCTCGAAGGTGTCGAAGCGGTCGGTGAGGCGACCCAGCTCGTGGTCCACCTTGCCGGTGATCTGCGCCAGGTGGGTGTCGACCTTGCCGGTCAGGGCCTCGCGCTGGCGCTCCAACCGCTCGTCCAGCGCCGTCCGGTGCGCCTCCACCTGCTCGGTGAGCGACTCGGTCAGCGTCCGCGAGCGCTCCTCGGACTCGGTGGCGAGACGGTCGCCGCTCTCCTGGACGAACGTCCGCAGCTCGGCGAAGTCGGAGGTGACGCGCTCGGCGTCCTCGGCGATCCGGGCGCCCAGGGCGTCGGTGCGCTCGGTCACCGCCTCGCGCAGGCGGTCGGAGGCGGCCTCGGCCTGTTCCCGGGTCTCGGTGCGGCCCAGCTCCATCTGCTCGTTGAGCTCGGCCAGGCGCTGGCGCAGGTGGGCGCGCATCTCGGTGAGCGAGGACCCGTGGTCCTCGCGGAGCTTGGCGAGCGCGCCGGTGACGTCGGCGACCGCGGCGGTGGTCTCGGCGTTGTTCTCCTCGGCCTGGGTGCTGAGGTAGCCGACGCTCTCGGCCAGCTTGGCGGCGAGGGACTCGTGGCGCTCGGCGGAGGAGGTGGACAGGGCGCCCAGCTCCTCGGCCAGGGCGGCGGTGCGCTCGCCCAGTTCGCCGGTGTTCTCCTGAAGGCGTGACAGCAGCGTCTCGTGCTGCTCGGCGGTGCGCTCCTCCATCGAGGTGCGCAGCCGCTCGGTGCGCTCCTCCACGAGCGTGCGCAGCTCGCCCTTGGCCTGTTCCGCCTTGGCGGCGGCCTCCTCGGCCTTGGCCGCGACGGTCTCGCCCAGCTGGGCGTCGGCGGCGGCCAGGGCCTCACGGCTCTCGCTGACGGCGGCGGTGAGGCTCTCGCGGCTCGCGGCCACGGCCTCGGCCAGCTCGGTGCGGCCCTCGGCCAGGGCCTCGGAGATCTCGGTCCGCCCGCTGGTGACGACCTCGACCAGTTCGGTGCGGCTCTCGCCGACCGCGGTGGTGAGGGCCTCGTGGCGGCTCTCCGCGGACTCCGAGAGCGCGGACAGCGACGCCTGTACGGCCTCGGCCTTGGCCGTCAGGGAGGCCAGGGCGGTGTCGAGGGCGTCCAGACGGGCGCCGAACGTCTCACTCAGCCCGTCCAGGCGGGCGCCGAGGGTCTCACCGAGTCCGTTCAGACGGGTGTCGAGGGTCTCGTCCAGCCCGTTCAGGCGCTCGCCGAGCTCGTTGACCTGCTCGGAGGTGCGGTTGCCCGTCTCGGCCATCCGCTGGAGGCGGGTGAGCGCGGTGTCCAGGTGACCGGCGATGCGGTGGGTGTCCGCGCGCAGGGAGGGCAGGTCCGACAGGGGCTTGACCTGCTGAGCGACGACCTCGATGTGCTCGGCGAGGGTCTCCGCCCATTCCGGCGGCCGGGCGAGGAACTCGTCGACGCGGCCGTTGACCGTGGCGACCGACTCGGTGAGGGCGGTGAGCTCGCGCTCGCGCAGCTCGCGGAGCAACCACTCCATGCCCTCCAGGCGCTGACGCATCTCCTCGCTGACGGCGCCCTGCGACTTCTGCTCGGAGACGTGCTCCTGGGCGGCCTGGGAGAGCAGGTCGCGCATCCGGTCGGAGATCCCCGCCTGCCCTCCTCCGTTGAGGAAGTTGTGATTGGTCTGTTCCACCGAGGTGCTCCTTATTTTTCTGGCGCTCCCGTACCCGTCCGGGAGGAGTGGACGGTGGGTTCCGGACGGCTCGGGTTCTCGATGGTCCCCGGGCGGGTGGCACTCCCGCATCCGCACGGCCTCATCGTGACTGGGGTGTTACTGAGCGTATACACATGAGGCAAGGTTCGTGCTTCGGCTGAACCGCGGGGGCGGGTCAACGATCACGACCTTCCGGGTGAATCCATGAGAAGGGAAAGAATTCGCGCCGCCAGTTTAACGACACGTGCCCCTGCTCCCCCAGGAGACCGCCAAAGATCTGGGTGGGGAAGGTAACGATCTGGCCCGATGTCGTGATCCGCGGCCCCAGAGTGCACTCCAGCCACCTCGTCCACGGTTGTCCACAGGTGGGAACGTGCCCTTGTGGGCCGGTCGCGGAGAGAGGGGCACTCGGGCACGGGGGCGGCGCGCCCGCCCGGCGGTCTGCGGCTGTGCCGTGTGGACACGAGTGACCGGCAGTAGTGCCGCAGGCGGGCAGAGGGGCCTGAGGGCCCCGGCTGCGTGCCCGCCGGGGCGGGTCGTCAGACCATGGCGAGCCGGTCCACCAGCAGCCCCACCCTCCGCTCGGTGTCCTCCGGCGGCAGCCGTCCCGCCCGGGTCAGGGTCGCCAGCCCGTGCAGGGCCGCCCAGAACACCTCGGTGAACAGTGCCGGGTGGACACCGTCCCCGGCGACCTCGCCAAGGCTCTCCAGCAGGGCGGCGAAGGCGTCCTTCAACGGCCCCGGGGTGTCCTCGTGTGCGAACGCCAGGCCGCCGTCGAGCTGGAACATGGCGTCGTAGACCGCCGGGTTGCGTTCGGCGAAGTCGAGGTAGGCGCGGGCCAGGGCGGTGACCCGGGCGCGGGAGCCGTCTGCGGCGGAGGTCGCGGTCCGCAGCGCCACGGCCATCTCGGCGGCGCCCTCCAGGGCGACTGCGCCGATGATCTCGCGCTTGCCGCGGAAATGGCTGTAGAGGACGGGCTGGCTGTATTCGATGCGCTCGGCGAGCCGGCGGGTGGTGACCGCGTCCCAGCCCTGCTGCTCGGCGAGTCCGCGGGCCGTCGCCACGATGAGGCGCTCGCGCTCCGCCCGTTCGCGCTGCTTGCGTTCCTGTACCGACATGGTTCGATCCTAGCATTGCTAGACAATCGAGCGGCGGTAGTACTAGCGTTGCCTTATCAGCTAGCAGCGCTAGATTCCTGGAGGGGTCGTCATGCTCAACGCACTCGAGGTGCTCACCACCGTGGTCGTCGGCCTGATGGTGGGGGTGGAGCTCTCCGTCGCCTTCGTCATCAACCCGATCCTCAACGCACTCCCCGAGGACAGCGGCCAACTCGGCCGCGCCCACGGGGGCCGGATGCTCGGCGCCCTGATGCCGGTCTGGTACGTCACCTCGCTCGTCCTCACCGCTGTCTGGGCCGTCGCCGGATGGCACCGCCCCGGCGCCGTCCTCGTCGTCATCGCCGGCGCGCTGCTGATCCTCAGCGTGGCCATGTCGCTTCTGCTGCTCGTCCCGATCAACAACCGGGGCAAGACGTGGACCCCCGAGAACCGGCCCGCCGACTGGAAGGAGCAGAGGAACCGCTGGGACCGCTTCCACTACGTCCGCGTCGCCCTCATCATCGCCGCCTTCACCCTGCTGGTCACCGCCCTCGCCTGAGCCCGCGGGCCGACACCGCGCCGGTGGAGCACGAGCCCCACTGCCCCCGGCGGTAGCGGGCCCACGCGAGGCGTCCTGCGGGGGCCAGGCGAGCGTTGGCATGGGTGGTGCGGGGGCATCGGGGGCCTCCTGGCGGCTGGTGAAGATGTCGCGTTCCGCGCCGATGCCGGAGGCCCTCTTCGTTTGTGTCAGGCGGGGTGGGTGTTGCCAACCTCAGTGGTCAGTACACCTGATATGTAGGGTCTTTATGTCAAGAGCGCAGCGTTGACCTGCGGTGATGTGTAGGGCCTCACCACCGCAGACTTGTTGTCACCACGTGCGACAGGCGTTGTGTAAGACCGGTGGAAGCGCACCGCGCGGCTCGCGTGGCGTGCACGTCCAGTCCCACGGTCGTAGTCTCGAAGGACACCGGGACCTCCCGCACATGTAGGCACTACTGCCCAGGTTCTGCCTGGTCAGCAACCCACGGCAACGTGCGCGTGAGGTCCCGGCCCTCAGCGAACCCCTCCTACATACCGTCTAGCCCCGGGCCGGGTCGCCGACCTCGCGGCACAGCAGGCAGAAGGGCCGCTCGCCGATCCGCGTGAGCACGACCGTCACCGACTCCGGGCCGGACGCGCGCAGGTCCCGGCGCAGCTTCTCGGTGTCCACCGCCGACCCCCGCTTCTTGACGGTCACCGTCCCCGCCCCGAGGGCGCGCACCGCCGAGCGCAGCCGCTTCAGCGAGAACGGCAGCACCTCCACCACCTCCAGCACCCGCCACAGCGGCGAGAGCACCGCGGTGTCCGCGGTGAAGTACGCGATCCGCTCGTCCAGCAGGGCGCCGTCCACCCGGGCCGCCGCCTCCGCCACCAGGTGCGAGCGCACCACGGCCGGGTCCGGGTCGTACAGGTAGCGCCGGGCCGCCGCCACCGGGGCCTGACCGAGGCCGGGATCGGCGTCCAGGTGCGCCACCGCGCCCTCGCGGGCGAGCAGCCCCTCGCGCTCGTGCAGCACCGTCGCCCGGCGCCGCGGCCCGTCGGCCAGCGCGCCGAACCACAGGGCGGTCTCCTTCAGCTCCCCGTCCACCGAGATCCACTCGGCCGCCGCCGCCCCGGGCAGCGCCTCGTGAGGGATGCCCGGCGCGGCCTTGAGGCAGGCCGCCTCCGCCCCCGCGGCCAGGCCCACGGCCACGTCCCACGGCGGGGAGTAGGCCGAGGGGTCGAACACCCGGCCGCGCCCGCCCCGCCGGGCGGGGTCGCAGAACAGCAGCGGGTACCGGCCGGGCGCGGTCGCGGAGGCGTCGCCCTCGCGGACCCGGGCCAGTCCGGACAGGCCCAGGGCCTCGATGTTGGCGCGGGCCACCGCGACCGTGAGGGGGTCGGCGTCCACCCCCTCCACCGGAACGCCGCGCGCGGCCAGGGCCAGCAGGTCCGCGCCGACCCCGCAGCACAGGTCGCCCGCGGTGACACCGTCCAGGCCCCGCCCCGACGACCCGGCCGACCCCGGAGAGCGGACGGCGCGAGCCGCCCCCGCCATGCGTTCGGCGCGGTAGCCGGCCACCACGCGTCGGGTGGACTGCTCCAGCCCGTGGGGGGTGAAGAACATCCGCTCCGCGAGTTCGCCGAACTTGGCCCGCCCGCGTTCGCGCAGGGAGACCTGGGTCAGGACGGCGTTTACCAGCTCGGAGACGGGTAGACCGGGGTCGAGGGCGGCCACGCGCGGATCACCGCGCAGCAGCGAGGCCGCGGCGAGCTGGTCCCCGGCGGCGGCCTTCGGGTCCACCCCGGCCAGGACCTCCCGGCCCGCGTCGGTGAGCAGGGCCTCGAAGGCGGGCGCGCGCATGGGTTCCCCCCGGGCGTCGAAGGAGCGGTGTGCGGGAGCGACCGAGCCCCGCTCCCTCCGGCAGGGGAGCCACCCGGATGGAAGTCCCTGACCGGGGGTCACGGTCACATTTCCATTCTGGCACTCTCGGGGGTAGAGTGCTAATCGCGACGAGGCCGGTCTGGCACCCGCGACGACAGGCCGCCGCGGTCGCCCCTTTTTCGCAGTCGGTCCGTGCACCAGCACGGGCCGAGATCAGTACACCGAAACTTTGAAGGGGGAGGTCACACCGTGTCGACCGCCACCAAGACCGTGCTGAAGCCGCTCGAGGACCGCGTCGTGGTCCGGACGCTGGAGGCCGAGCAGACCACTGCTTCCGGTCTGGTCATCCCGGACACCGCCAAGGAGAAGCCCCAGGAGGGCGAGGTCCTGGCCGTGGGCCCGGGCCGCTGGGACGACGAGGGTGACAAGCGCATCCCGCTGGACGTGAAGGTCGGCGACGTCGTTCTCTACAGCAAGTACGGCGGCACCGAGGTCAAGTACGACGGCGAGGAGTACCTGGTGCTCTCCGCCCGCGACCTTCTCGCTGTCGTCGAGAAGTAGGTCTCTACGGGGCCCGCTCCGTCGGGCCCGGAGCCATTCGCATCCCGCACCGGTCGGCGCACAGCCGGGCGGGCGGGATGCCCGCTTTCGACCAGCCTGAAGAGGAAGCACCCACATGCCGAAGATCCTGGAGTTCGAGGACGACGCCCGTCGCGCCCTCGAACGGGGCGTCGACCGCCTCGCCAACGCCGTCAAGGTGACGCTCGGCCCGCGTGGTCGCAACGTCGTCATCGACAAGAAGTTCGGCGCCCCCACCATCACGAACGACGGCGTGACCGTCGCCCGTGAGGTCGAGCTGGACGACCCCTACGAGAACCTGGGCGCCCAGCTGGTCAAGGAGGTCGCCACCAAGACCAACGACGCCGCCGGTGACGGCACCACCACCGCGACCGTCCTGGCCCAGGCCCTCGTCCGCGAGGGTCTGCGCAGCGTGGCCGCCGGCGCCTCCCCGATGTCCCTGAAGAAGGGCATCGACGCCGCCGCCGCCAAGGTGTCGGAGGTCCTCCTGGAGCGCGCCCGCCCCGTCGAGGAGCGCGCGGACATCGCCTACGTCGCCACCAACTCCGCCCAGGACGCCCAGATCGGCGACCTGATCGCCGAGGCGTTCGACAAGGTCGGCAAGGACGGCGTCATCACGGTGGAGGAGGCCCCGACCTTCGGTCTGGACCTGGACTTCACCGAGGGCATGCAGTTCGACAAGGGCTACGTCTCGCCCTACTTCGTCACCGACGGCGACCGCCAGGAGGCGGTGCTGGAGGACGCGCTGATCCTGATCAACCAGGGCAAGATCAGCAGCCTCAACGACCTGCTGCCCGTGCTGGAGAAGGTCGTCCAGAGCAAGAAGCCCCTGCTCATCATCGCCGAGGACATCGACGGTGACGCCCTGGGCGCCCTGGTGCTCAACAAGATCCGCGGCACCCTCAACGTCGCCGCGGTCAAGGCGCCCGGCTTCGGCGAGCGCCGCAAGGCCATGCTCCAGGACATCGCGGTCCTCACCGGCGGCCAGGTCGTCGCCGAGGAGGTCGGCCTGACCCTGGAGAACGTGGACCTCGACGCGCTGGGCGGAGCCCGCCGCATCACGATCACCAAGGACGCCACCACCATCGTGGACGGCGCCGGCGAGCAGTCCGAGGTCGAGGACCGCGTCCGCCAGATCCGCAAGGAGATCGAGGCGAGCGACTCCGACTGGGACCGCGAGAAGCTCCAGGAGCGCCTGGCCAAGCTCGCGGGCGGTGTCTCCGTCCTGCGTGTGGGCGCCGCCACCGAGGTGGAGCTCAAGGAGAAGAAGCACCGCCTGGAGGACGCCATCTCGGCGACCCGCGCGGCCATCGAGGAGGGCATCGTCGCCGGTGGCGGCGCCTCCCTGGTGCACGCTTCCAAGGTCCTGAGCGCGGACGACCTCGGCCTGACGGGCGACGAGGCCACCGGTGTGGCGATCGTGCGCCGCGCCCTGGTCGAGCCCGCCCGGTGGATCGCGGAGAACGCGGGCGCCGAGGGCTACGTGGTCACCCACCGCGTGTCGGAGCTGGAGGTCGGCCACGGCTACAACGCCGCGACCGGCACCTACGGCGACCTGACCTCGCAGGGCATCCTCGACCCGGTCAAGGTGTCCCGCTCCGCCGTGCAGAACGCCGCCTCCATCGCGGGCATGCTGCTGACCACCGAGGTGCTGGTGGCGGACAAGCCCGAGGACGACGAGGACGACGGGCACGGCCACAGCCACTAGGCACGGTCGCCGGGCCTTCGTGCCTCCGGGCCTTCGAGCCCTGAGGCACGGGTCCGGCCGCCGGGGCGCGGTCAGCCGGGCCGGGCCCCGGAGCCACGGTCGCAACACGCGGCCGCCGGGGGAGTGTCCCGCCGGACACGGCCCGGCGCCAACGGGGGCGGAGCGGTTGCTCCGCCCCCGCGCACTATCACGCACGTCACAGGTTTCCCTTGGCGGCACAGACGTTTTCGGGTGATTTTCCCGAAACGTGACCATTCTGTAGTTGCCGATCCGCGTGGTTGAGTCCCGCGGTGGGGGCATCATTCCTAGCGTGACGGTGACGGATGCAGGCGCCCGGGGGCAGCGGGACCACACGGGGTTGAACCATCTGGGATCGCTCGCGGTCCGGGGGGACGACGGGGCGATGGACTCGCTGCTGCGCGAGGTCCGCCCCATGGTGGTCAGGTACTGCCGTGCCCGCCTGGCCCGGGTCTCCGGGCTGGCCCACTACTCCGACGACGTGGCCCAGGAGGTGTGTATCGCCCTGCTCTCGGCGATACCGCGCTACCAGGACCGCGGCCGCCCCTTCGCGGCCTTCGTGTTCGGCATAGCGGCCCACAAGGTGGCCGACACCCTGCGCGGCGCGGGCAGGGCCGAGACGGTGTCCACCGACTCCGTGCCCGAGCGCCCCGACGAGGGTCCCGGACCCGAGGAGTCGGCGGTGCGGGTGATCGAGGCCCAGCGAGCCCGGGAGCTTCTCGACGAGCTGCCGGAACAACAGCGCAAGCTGCTGGTCATGAGGGTGATCGCAGGACTTACGGCGGATGAGACGGGACATGTTCTTGGAATGTCGGCGGGAGCGGTACGGGTTGCCCAGCACCGAGCTATTGCTCGGCTTCGGCAGGTGGCCGTGGCGAACCGCCTTGTCCCCTGAGCACGCCGGACGCCCCCGGCCCGGACGCCGCCGGTGCCCCGACCGCCCCCGGGTGCGCGGGTACTGCCGCGCCCTCGGGCCGTCGGGCTACCTCCGCCCCTAGAGCTCCCGGTTTCCCCGAGGCACGGGCCGCGGTCCGGGTCATGGGTTGATCCCCTCATCCGATTGAACGTGTGGCCACCGCCGGGGGCCGTGGTGCCGGTCCGGAACGGCCCCGACCACCGGCCACCGGACCACGTCTCCGGCGGGCGGCAGGAGCGGGGAGCCCCCGAACCCCTGAGCCGCAGGAGGATCCGCGTGCTGGTCGGCAGCGGGGGGAGGGCCGCGCAAACCGTGAGGCTGGTCACTTTCGGCCCGGGGTGACGGGTCAAACACCTCGTTCCACCGGAGGCGCACGGGACCACGACCTAGGATGAGACGACACGCGAGGGCGAGTCCGCGCAGGTGTGCCGGGAAAGCGGAGGTTGTGTCATGGGCCAGAGCCAGGAGTACAGCGACTACGGGGACAAACTCCTTCCCCCCGGGTTGACCTACGACGACGTCCTTCTGGTCCCGGCCTACTCCGATCTCCAGCCGGGCGAGGTCGACACCACCAGCCGCCTGTCCCGCAACCTCACGCTGCGGATCCCGCTGCTCTCCGCGGCGATGGACACCGTGACCGAGGCCCGCATGGCCGTGGCGATGGCGCGCCAGGGCGGCGCGGGCGTCCTGCACCGCAACCTCTCCGTCGAGGACCAGGCCAGCCAGGTCGACCTGGTCAAGCGCTCCGAGGCGGGCATGGTCACCGATCCGGTCACCTGCCAGCCCGAGGACACCCTCGCCGAGGTCGAGCGCCTGTGCGCCCACTACCGGATCTCCGGTGTGCCCGTCACCGACGCCACCGGAACCCTGGTCGGCATCGTCACCAACCGGGACATGCGCTTCGAGAGCGACCGCGACCGCCTGGTCCGCGACGTCATGACCACGGAGAACCTGGTCACCGCTCCCGTGGGCGTCAGCCGCGAGCAGGCCTTCGACCTGCTGCGCAGGCACAAGGTCGAGAAGCTGCCGCTGGTCGACGGCCAGAACCGGCTGCGCGGCCTGATCACCGTCAAGGACTTCATCAAGAGCGAGCAGTACCCCGACGCCACCAAGGACGCCGACGGCCGCCTCGTCGTCGGCGGCGCCGTGGGCGTGGGCGCCGAGGCCGAGGAGCGCGCCAAGCGGCTGGTGGAGGCCGGTGTCGACTTCATCGTCGTGGACACCGCCCACGGCCACTCCTCGGGGCTCGCGGACATGATCGCCAAGCTCAAGGCCAACTCGCGCGCCGACATCGTCGCGGGCAACATCGCCACCAGGGCAGGGGCGCAGCTGCTCATCGACGCCGGGGCCGACGCCGTCAAGGTCGGCGTGGGCCCGGGCTCCATCTGCACCACGCGGGTCGTGGCCGGTGTGGGCGCCCCGCAGCTCACCGCCATCCTTGAGGCCGCCAAGGCGTGCGGCCCGGCGGGCGTCCCGCTCATCGCCGACGGCGGGCTCCAGTACTCCGGTGAGATCGCCAAGGCCATCGCGGCCGGTGCCAGCACCGTGATGCTCGGCAGCCTGCTCGCGGGCGTGGAGGAGAGCCCCGGCGAGCTGATCTTCATCAACGGCAAGCAGTTCAAGGCCTACCGGGGCATGGGGTCGCTCGGTGCCATGCGCGGACGCTCCTTCTCCAAGGACCGCTACGCGCAGGCCGACGTGGCGACCGAGGACAAGCTGGTTCCCGAGGGCATCGAGGGCCAGGTGCCCTTCCGCGGCCCCCTCCAGGCGGTCGCCCACCAGCTCGTCGGGGGTCTGCACCAGTCCATGTGGTACGCCGGGACCCGCACGGTGACCGAGCTGCGCGAGCGCGGCCAGCTGATGCGCATCACCAGTGCCGGGCTGCGCGAGAGCCACCCGCACGACATCAAGATGACGGTCGAGGCGCCCAACTACAACGCCCGCTGACGCGGTGGCCGGGCGGCCCGGCGCCGCCCGCCTTCGGGGTCGATAGACTCACGACGGCAGGAAACGCGCCGGTAGACCGTCCGGCAAGGCACGTCAGAGGGGATCGAAACGTTGGCTCAGGTGGAGATCGGGCTGGGCAAGAACGGACGCCGGGCCTATGAGCTCGACGAGATCGGGATCGTGCCTGCCCGGCGGACGCGGGACCCGGAGGAGGTGTCCATCGCCTGGCAGATCGACGCCTACCGGTTCGAGACCCCGCTGGTGGTCAGTCCCATGGACAGCGTGGCCTCACCCCGGACCGTCGTGGCCGTGGGCGAGCAGGGCGGCCTGGGCGTGCTCGACCTCGAAGGGCTCTGGACCCGCTACGAGGACCCGGAGCCGCTGCTCCAGGAGATCCGCGAGCTCGACGACGTCGCCGCCACCCAGCGGCTCCAGGAGATCTACGCGGCGCCCATCCAGGAGGAGCTGATCGGTCGCCGGATCGAGGAGATCCGCGACGCGGGCCTGGTCACCGCCGCCCGGCTGTCGCCGCAGCGCACCGCCCAGTACCACAAGGCGGTCGTCGACGCGGGCGTGGACATCTTCGTGATCCGCGGCACCACGGTGTCGGCCGAGCACGTGTCCGGCCGCGCCGAGCCGCTCAACCTCAAGCAGTTCATCCACGAGCTGGACGTGCCGGTCGTGGTCGGCGGCTGCGCCACCTACACCGCGGCGCTGCACCTGATGCGCACCGGCGCCGCGGGCGTGCTGGTCGGCTTCGGCGGCGGCTCGGGCCACACCACCCGCTCCGTGCTGGGCGTGGCCGTGCCGATGGCCAGCGCCGTCGGCGACGTGGCCGCGGCCCGCCGGGACTACCTGGACGAGTCCGGCGGCCGGTACGTGCACGTCATCGCCGACGGCGGTATGACCGGCAGCGGCGACATCGCCAAGGCCCTGGCCTGCGGCGCCGACGCCGTCATGGTGGGCTCCCCGCTCGCGCGCGCCACCGAGGCGCCCGGCGGCGGCTACCACTGGGGCAGCGAGGCGCACCACAACGAGCTGCCGCGCGGTGAGCGCGTGCACGTCGGCACGATCGGCGACCTGAAGTCGATCCTGCACGGCCCGGCCTCCACCAGCGACGGCTCCATGAACCTCATGGGTGCTCTTCGTCGCACGATGGCCACCTCCGGCTACACCGACCTCAAGGAGTTCCAGCGGGTCGAGGTCGTGGTCAACCCGCACCACTAGGGGTGTGTCCGCCCAGGGCACGGACCCGGAAAGGGCCGCGCCGGTCTCCGCCGGCGCGGCCCTTCGCGTGTGCGTCCCCGCCGCGCGGCGGCTCCCCGATCCCGAGGGCACCGGCCACGAGGCGTCGCCGGTCGCGTACTTTGGTTCCGGCGTGATGTGGAATTGACGTTTCCTTGACGATGTGGAGTGCCCATGGGTGAACGACGTGCGTCCGGGGCCGAGGGGCGCCGGAGTCGTGGCCCGCTGGTCGCCGTCTGCGTGACGCTGACGGTGTGCCTGCTGCTGACCGGTGGAGTGGTCGTCCTGGTCAACCGGATCTCCGACGCGTTCAACGAGTGGTCGCCGCCCAGTGCCTCGGGCGTCGAGCCGCCGGTGGGCACGATCCAGACCCCGCCCCACGACGAGCTCACCGGTCCGCCGGAGCCCGCCGACGTGGCCCCGGCGGAGGAGGAGTCCGCACCCGAGGAGGCGGGCGCCGACGAGCGCCAGACCCCGGCCGCCCCGGAGTCGCGCCCCAGTGCCGAGTGGCTCGACCAGGTGTCGGAGACGACCGGCATTCCGCGCCGGGCCCTGGAGGGGTACGCGGGCGCGCAGCTGGTGGTCGCCCAGGACCAGCCCTCGTGCCGGCTGTCCTGGCCCACCCTGGCCGGGATCGGGTACATCGAGTCGCACCACGGCACCTACGCCGGGGGCGAGATCGGCGACGACGGGAGCACGACCGTCGACATCATCGGCATCCCGCTGGACGGCACCAACCGGACCCGGGCCATCCCGGACACCGACGGCGGCCGGTACGACGGCGACACCGAGTGGGACCGGGCGATCGGCCCGATGCAGTTCATCCCGCACACCTGGGAGCGCTGGGGCGACTCCCCGTCCGGCAGCGACCCAGACCCGCACAACATCGACGACGCCGCGCTCTCCGCGGCCCGGTACCTGTGCTCGGAGGGCCGCGACCTGACCGTCGCCGCCGACTGGGAGGCCGCGCTCCTGGAGTACAACAGCTCCGACGAGTACGTCGCCGACGTCCTGGCCTACGCGCACGCCTACGCCGACGCGGCCTGACCGGACGGCCGGTCCTCGTGGGCGGGCCGTCTCCGGCCCGCCGCGGGGGCGCTCCGCCGCCCGGGGAGTTGTCCACAGGCGACACGACGGGCTGTGCGCGGGGGCGGTCGCCGTGGTCTCCTGGAATTCGGGGGGACCCGCCGTCCGCCCTGGTCAGCCGTGCGCGCGAGCCTCCTGGCGCGTGGGGGCCTTCTCCCTGGCCAGGGCGCTCTCCGGGGCGAGCCGGGCGAGCAGGGTCCGGCCGATGTCGAGCAGCTGCGCCTGCTGCTGCGGGCTGAGCACGTCGAACAGGTTGTCCCGCATGCTCCGCACGTGCCGCGCACCCGCCTCGTCGAGCATCCGCTGCCCCGCGTCGGTGAGCACGGCGAACCAGCTGCGGCGGTCCTGTTCGCAGTGCACGCGCTCCACCAGACCGGCCTCGGAGAGTTTCCTGACCGCGTGCGAGACGCGGCTGGGCCGGGTGTGGGTGAGCTCGGCCAGGTCACTCATCCGCAGCGACCGGTGGTCGGCCTTGGACAGGAGCACGAGCAGCTCGTAGTAGGTCAGCGGCAGGTCGACCTCCTCCTGCAGGTCCTGCTCCACGCGCTGGTCCAGCAGCCGGAAGGCCAGCGTGGCGGCGTCCCAGGTGCGCTCCTCCGCGGTGTCGAGGCACTCGTGTTCGCTCATGCGCAGATATTACCACGCTGGAATGTTGCGCGCTGAATTATTCTGACTTACTCTCGTGCTGAACATTTCAGAGCTGAACTAAATCTCGGCCCTACGGAGAGAGCGAACCCATGTCCTCCACCGATCCCACCGCTGCCTCTCGGACCGCGCCCGAGCCCACCGGCCCCCGGGCCGCGCCCACGGCACCGCTGCCCTCCGCCGCGCTCCCACCGCTCGGCGGCCGCGCCCTGCTGGCACTCGCCCTCCTGGCGACGGCCCACTTCGCACTCTCGGTCGACTTCAACATCGTCTACATCGCCCTGCCCGAGATCGGCGCCGCGCTCGGCTTCACCCCGTCCTCGCTCCAGTGGGTCGTCAACGCCTTCGCCCTCGGCTACGGCGGCTTCCTGCTCCTCGGCGGCAGGGCCGTGGACCGCCTCGGCGCCCGCCGCGTGCTCGTCGCCGGGGCCGTGCTCATGGGCGCCGCCTCCGTCGTCGGCGCCCTCTCCTGGAACCCCGCGGTGCTGATCGCCGCCCGCGCGGCCCAGGGCCTCGGCGCCGCCGCGCTCTTCCCCGCCACCCTCGCCCTGGTCGGCTCCGTCTTCCCCGCCGGACCCGAACGCATCCGCGCCATGGCCGTGTGGGGAACCGCCGGGGCCTTCGGCGCCCTCGCGGGCGGTGCCGTCGGCGGTGTCCTCACCAGCGCCTTCGGCTGGTCCTCGGTGTTCTGGGCGCTCGTCCCGCTCCTGCTCGCCGTCACGCTCCTGGCCCCCCGCGCCCTGCCCGCCGACGGCCGCCGTCCCAGCCTGACCGGGTTCGACGCCCCCGGCGCGGTGATGGTCACCGCCGGATCGCTCCTGCTGGTACTCGGCATCTCCCAGGGGCAGAGCGTCGGCTGGGCCTCATGGCAGAGCACCGGGGCCGTCCTGCTCGGCCTCCTGGCCCTGGGCGCGCTGCTCCTGACCGAACGCCGATCGGCCGACCCGCTGCTGCCTCCCCGCCTGCTCACCAACAGGTCCCTGCTGGTCACCATGGCGCTGATCTTCGTGCTCATGGGCACGGTCAACACGCTGCACTACGTCTACACCACCCACGTCCAGACCACCCTGGACCTGAGCCCGCTCGCGGCCGGGCTCGGCTTCCTGCCCCAGGGCGTCGCGGCCATGCTCGGCTCCGCGCTGCTGCTGCCTCCCCTGCTCAACCGCTGGGGGGTGCGCCGCGCCCTGTTCGCGGGCACCGCCGGGGCCGGCCTCACCGCCGTGCTCTTCGCCGCCGCCGTCGCGGCCGACTCCTACTGGGCGATGCTCCCGGCCGTCGTCCTGCTCGGCGTCACCGCCGGGACCACCTACCCGGTCGTGTTCGCCGCGGCGGGGGCGGCCGTCGACGACGCCGAACAGGGCGTGGGCTCGTCCGCGGTGTCCACCTCCCAGCAGATCGGCGGAGCGGTCGGACTGGCCGCGCTGGTCGCGGTCGGCGACGCCGTGTCCGGGGCCGGTGCCGCCGGGCTGGGCGCCGCCGCCCTGGTCGGAGGCCTGGTCACCGCGGCCGCCGCTCTCCTCGCCCTGGCCCTGCCGAGGAGGTGAACCGGTTCCCGCCCCTTCCGCCCCGACCCGAACTCCCCGTGACACGCCGGTCCCGGACGCCCGGTGTGATCATCGCCCCCGGTTAGCCTGGGGCCCTCTCGGATGGACACGGGCCCGGGGCGGGTATGCGCCTGGGAGAAAACCCATCGAGACGGAGGAGACGGATGACTACCACCTGGCTGGGACCGAAGGGGCGCACCGAGGCGCTCGCGTCGATGGCCGACGAGGAACTCGACGTCCTCGTGGTCGGGGGAGGCATCGTCGGGGCGGGCATCGCCCTGGACGCGGTCTCGCGCGGACTGTCCACGGCACTGGTCGAGGCGCGCGACTTCGCGTCGGGCACCTCCAGCCGGTCCAGCAAGCTCATCCACGGCGGCCTGCGCTACCTGGAGCAGTTCGACTTCGAGCTCGTCCGCGAGGCGCTCCACGAACGCGGACTGCTCCTCACCACCATCGCCCCGCACCTGGTCCGCCCGGTGCCGTTCCTGTTCCCCTTCGCCCACCACTGGGAGCGCGCCTACATCGGCGCGGGCGTCACCCTCTACGACGCCCTCGCCATGAGCTCGCGCAACAACCGCGGACTGCCCACGCACCGCCACCTGACCAGGTCCGGGGCGCTGCGGGTCTTCCCCGCGCTCAAGCGCAGCGCCCTCGCCGGGGCCATCCAGTACTGGGACTGCCAGGTGGACGACGCCCGCCTGGTCACCAGCGTGCTGCGCACCGCCGCCGGCCTGGGGGCCAAGATCGCCTCCCGCGCCCAGGCGGTCGGGTTCCTGCGTGAGGGGGAGCACGTCGTCGGCGCCACCGTCGCCGACCTGGAGGGCGGAGGGGAGCGGCGCGTCCGCGCACGCCAGGTGGTCAACGCCGCGGGGGTGTGGACCGACGACATCCAGGAGATGGTCGGCGGCCGCGGCCAGATCCACGTCAGCGCGTCCAAGGGCATCCACCTCGTGGTGCCGCGCGACCGCATCCAGGCCTCCTCCGGGATGATCCTGCGGACCGAGAAGAGCGTCCTGTTCGTCATCCCGTGGGGCCGCCACTGGATCATCGGCACCACCGACACCGCCTGGGACCTGGACAAGGAGAACCCCGCGGCCAGCCGGGCCGACATCGACTACGTCCTCGACCACGTCAACCAGGTCCTGCGCACGCCCCTGGGCCGGGACGACGTGGAGGGCGTGTACGCGGGCCTGCGCCCACTGCTGACGGGGGAGTCGGAGGAGACCTCCAAGCTCTCCCGCGAGCACACGGTGGCCCACCCCGTGCCCGGCCTGGTCCTCATCGCCGGGGGCAAGTACACCACCTACCGCGTGATGGCCAAGGACGCGGTGGACGCGGTCGCGCACGGCCTGGGCAACGGGATCCCGGCCTCGGTCACCGACCGGTTGCCCCTGGTGGGCGCGGACGGCTACTGGGCGCTGTACAACCAGCGCCACCGGCTGGCCCGGAACTCGGGTCTGCACGTCTCCCGCGTCACCCACCTGCTGCGCCGCTACGGCTCCTCGGTCCACGACCTGCTCGACCTGGTCCGGGAGCGCCCCGACCTCGGCCGACCGCTCGCGCACGCCGAGGACTACCTGCGCGCCGAGATCGTCTACGCGGCCGAGGCCGAGGGGGCCCGCCACCTGGAGGACGTCCTGTCCCGGCGGACCCGGATCTCCTTCGAGACCTGGGACCGGGGCATCGCCGCCGCGGAGGAGGCCGCCGAACTGCTCGCCGGTCCCCTGGAGTGGAGTGAGGAGCAGGTCGGGCGCGAGGTCGAGTACTACCGCAAGGGGATCGAGGCCGAGCGCGCGGCGCAGGAGCAGGACACCGACCAGGAGGCGGACGCGATCCAGCACGGTGCTCCGGAGATCGTCCCGGAGGCCAGCATCACGCGCCCCTGAGCGTCGAGCCGCCGCACCGCCGAGGACACCGGGATATGCGCCCGGTCGGCGCGGAGCCGTTCGTACGCTCGGGCGGTCAGGGCCCCGGTGGCCCCGCCTCCGGGCACGGGACCACCGGGGGCCGGTCACCCGCCGCCCTCAGGAGAGCTGCCTGATGACCGGCTCCAGTTCGCCCCTGAGCCAGCCCAGCCCGATGGGCGCCGGGGAGTTCAGGGCGTTGGCGAAGGCCAGGTCGGCGTAGTACACGGTCGAGGCCCGGACCGCGGGCAGCTCCTGGAAGAGGGGGTCCCCGGCCAGCCTGTCGCGGTCCTCCCCGGTCGGTGCCCACACCATGAGCACGTCGGCGTCGAGTTCCTCGGTGCGCTCCAGGGGCAGCGGATCGCCCGTCTGCGTGTTGTCCTGGTTGTCCGCGGGCCGGAGGCCGAACAGTTCGAGCACCGAGCCGTTACCGAAGGCGTACTGCCCTGGATCGGCGCGCACCCACTGGTAGGTCCTGGACCCGATGTCGGGCACCGGCGCGCCGACCTCGGCGAACGCCGCGCTGATGTCGGTGATCAGCTCCTCGGCCTCCTCCTCCCTGTGCAGTGCCTGGGCGGTGGTGCGCAGGCGCGTGTCCCAGTCCACGTTGGCGGCCTCGGAGTCCGGGGCGACCGTCGGGGCGATGGCGTTGAGCTGCTCGAACGTGGTCGCGTCCGGAACCTGGTAGGTCTCGGCCAGGATCAGGTCGGGCTCCATCGAGGCGATGGCTTCGAGGTTGGGTCCGCCGTCGGCCGAGACCAGGCCGGGGACGGCGATCCCGGCCAGCTCCTCGGTCAGCCAGGGGGTGGCGGTCTCCAGGGCCTCGGGGTCGGCGGCGACGGCGACCGGCGTCACCCCCAGGGAGACGGCCTCGTCGGCCGCGGCGAAGCCCAGGGCCAGGACCCGGCTCGGGCTCTCCTCGACCGTGACCTCGCCGTGCCGCGTCTGGACGGTCACGGGATAGCCGTCGGCGCCGGAGGAGGACCGCTGGTCGCTCTCCCCGGCCCCGGCTCCGCAGCCGGTCACGGCGACGGCCAGCGCGATCGCCGCGGCGGCGCGGCGCCTCCTGCGGCCGGCAGCCGCGCGGCCTCGTGGAATCCTCACGTACGCACACCTCTCACTCGGTGCGAAGCGCTGCTCCGCGCCGCCCGTCGGACGCGGGGCGCCGGACGGGCCCCACGTCGACGTGCGGTTAAGGGAAGGCTTACCTTAATAGTCGCCGGTGGGGGAGCGCCACCCCGCCCTCCCCCGAACGGCGCCGGGCACGGGGCGGGGGCGCCCCGGAGACCGGTGTTCCTCGTTCCCGACCAGGTCGCCGGGCGGGCCCGTCGCCTCGGGGGCCCGCGTTCCCGCTACGCTCGGTCGCATGTGGCGATTCGTACGCAAACCAGCCAGGGTGCCGCGTCGGGGCGCCGACATCGGGGCGCACCTGGTGCCGGAGGCCTTCGGAGTCGACCCCGTCCTGAGATCGGCGTGCGAGGCAGTCCGCGAGGGCGACCTCGAAGCCGGTACGTCCCTGCTCGTGGAGAGCCGCGAGGACCCCGAGACCCGGGTGCTGCGGGTCGAGGCGCTGGCCAGGGCCGCCGCCGACCTGCCCGAGGAGGTCGTCGGCCTCTTGGAGACCGGTGCCGACCGGGCCGACACCATGCTCTGGCTGGGCCACACGCTGCTGGCCCGCGCCCTGGTCCGGCCCTCCGGGAGGACCCGGGCCGACGAGAAGGCCGCCTCCGCCGCCCTGCACGAGGCGGGGGACGCCCTGGAGGCCGCCGCGCGGCTGCGCCCCGACGACGCGGCGCCCTGGGCGGGGCTCCAGACCGCCGCGATGGGCCTGGGCGCGGACCGGGAGGAGAAGGACCGGGTCTGGGGCGAGATCACCGCTCGCGCTCCCCACCTGTTCCCCGCCCACGCGGTTCGCACGCGCACCCTGTCGGCCGCCCGGGGCGGCAGCGCCGAGGAGATGTTCGCGTTCGCTGGAGCCGCCGCCGACACCGCGCCCGCGGGCAGCCCGCTGCCGTCCGTGCTCGCCCTCGCCCACGCCGAGCACGTGCGCACGGAGCAGAAGCGCCTGCTCGCCGAGGGCAGCGCCCCCTACATCGTGGACATGGCCCTGGGCCGCCTGCACGGGGAGTCGGTCCAGGAGCTGTTCGCGCTCGCGCGGGCGTGGGCCGTCGAGGCGGTGCCGCACCCGCGCGACGCCCAGGCCCACCACCTGTTCGGATGGGCCTTCCACCGGGCCGGGATGGCGGAGGCGGCGCACTGGCACCTGAGCGCCGCGGGAACCGTGCGGTGCGACATGCCCTGGTCCTTCTTCGGCTCCGCCCACACCGAACTGATCCGCGCGATGGCCGAACTCGGGGTCGACCCGGGCCGGGGAGACCGGGGCCCGGCGGCGACCTGAGTACCGCTACTCAGGTGGGGGCGGCGCGCACCGGGCAGTCTGGGGTACATGAACCACCGGTCTCCCGCCCCCACCCCGCGCACGGTCCTCCTCGCCGTGGCCGCGGCCCTCGCCGCCACGGCCCTGGCCCACCTCGTCGGGTGGGGCGTCGCCCACGCCATGGACGCGGCCCACACGGCGCCCGACGCCAACATCGGCGCGGGGATGGCCCTGCTGCTCCTGCCCTTCCCCCTCGCCCCGGTCATGGCCTGGCCGCTGGTGTGGGCCGTCCGCCTGCCCCGGCCGGGGATCACGGCGCTGGTGTGCGCCCCCGTGTACCTGGTGCTGGCCGTCGGGGTGTGGACCCTGTGGCCCGGCGCGGCCGACCGTGTGCCGCGGACCTCGTTCCTGTACCCCGTGCTGGAGTCCACGTGGAGCCTGGTCGCCGCCAACGCGGTCATCCTCGCGATCGCGTTGGTCACCGCGGCGCTCATCGTCCGCGGCCGGTCCGCCCGCGCCGTCCGTTCCTGAGGGAGCACGCGCCCCGGTGTCCGAAAAGCCCTCGCCACGGCGGCGGGGCTCGGCGACAATGCACGGGTGCTACTGACGATCACGACCACGGCGAGCCCGGCGACGGACCTCGGTTTCCTGCTGCACAAGCACCCCGACAGGGCGCAGAGCTTCGAGCAGTCCTTCGGCACCGCCCACGTCTTCTACCCCGAGGCCACCGAGCAGCGCTGCACCGCGGCGCTGATGCTCGACGTCGACCCGCAGGCGCTGCTGCGCACGCGCACGTCGGTGAGCACACCCGACTTCGCGCTGGCCCAGTACGTCAACGACCGTCCGTACGCGACGTCGTCGCTGTTCACGGTGGCGCTGGGACGGGTGATGCGCTCCGCGCTCCGGGGGGACTGCAAGCAGCGCCCCGAACTGGCGCGCACGCCGATCCCGCTGGAGCTGCGCATGCCCGCGGTGCCCTGCCGGGGCGGCGCCGAGCGCGTCCGCGCGCTGTTCGAGCCCCTGGGGTGGGCGGTGGAGGCCGAGCCGGTCCCGCTCGACCCGGGGCTGCCCGGATGGGGCGACTCGCACTACCTGTCGCTCACCCTCACCGGCACCGTCCGGCTGTCCGAGGCGCTCAGCCACCTGTACGTGCTGCTGCCGGTCCTGGACGGCAACAAGCACTACTGGGTGGACCGGAGCGAGGTGGACAAGCTGCTGCGGGCCGGTGGACCGGCTGTCGGGACCACTGCCGGAACCACCGGTGGCGCCGGGACCGGCGCTGCCGCTGAGCCCGCTGACAGCGACGGAACCGACGGAACCGACGGGCTTGCTGGGCTCGCTGAGACCACCGAGAGCGCTGAGAGCGACGGGGTCGACGAGAGCGACGGGCCCGCGGAGACCGGCTGGCTCGCCGGGCACCCCGAACGCTCCTGGATCGTCCGCCGCTACCTCAACCGCCGCGACGGCTACGTGCGGACCGCGCTGGCCCGCCTGGCCGAGGCCGACGACCTGACCGGGGACGAGGAGGGCGACGACCCCGGAGTCGAGGAGGCCTCCGCGGCGCCGCCCCCGGAGGAGCGCGCCCCCAGCCTGGCCGAACAGCGGGCCGGGGCGGTCATGGCGGTGCTGGGCGCCGAGAACGCCACCAGCGTCATCGACCTGGGCTGCGGCGCGGGGCAGCTGCTCACCCGCCTGGTCCGCGACCACTCCCTGGAGCGCGTCACCGGCGTGGACGTCAGCGTCGTCAGCCTCGAACGCGCCCACCGCAGGGTCTGCAAGGGCTGCGACCCGGGCGGGCGCGGCCGCCACCGGCCCCTGTTCTCCGACACCGTCACGGCCCGCGGCCGCGGGGAGGCGCGGCAGAGGCCGGAGCTGTTCGTCGGCTCGGTCGTCTACCGCGACAGGCGGTTCGAGGGCTACGACGCCGCCGTCCTCATGGAGGTGGTCGAGCACCTCGACCCCTCGCGGCTGCCCGCGATGGAGGAGAGCGTCTTCGGCTCCGCCCGGCCCCGCGTCGTCGTGGTCACCACGCCCAACGCCGAGTACAACACCCACTACGAGGGGCTGGAGGACGGCGCCTTCCGGCACAGCGACCACCGCTTCGAGTGGACGCGCGCCGAGTTCACCCTGTGGGCGGACGGGGTCGCCGAGAAGCACGGCTACCGCGTCCGCTACCTGCCGGTCGGGCCCGAACACCCCGACACCGGCGCACCGACCCAGATGGGAGTCTTCAGCAGATGAGTACGACCGAGAGGGCCGGGGCCGCCGAGCCGCGCGTGCTCGGCGTGCCCGAGATGGGGCTCGTCGTGCTGGTCGGGGTGTCCGGTTCCGGCAAGTCCACCTTCGCCGCCCGGCACTTCGCGCCCACGCAGGTGATCAGCTCCGACCACTGCCGCGGCATGGTCAGCGACGACGAGAACGACCAGGCCGCCACCGCCGACGCGTTCGCGCTCCTGCACACCGTCGTGGACATCCGGCTGCGCCGGGGCCTGCTCGCCGTGGTCGACGCCACCAACGTGCAGAGCAGGGCGCGCCAGGAACTCGTGCGCATCGCCAAGGACAACAACGTGCTGTCCACGGCCATCGTGCTCGACGTCCCCGAGGCCCTGGCCCGGGAGCGCAACCGGGACCGGCCCGACCGCGACTTCGGCGACCACGTCATCCGCCGCCAGCGGCGCGACCTGCGCCAGAGCCTGCGGCACCTGCGCCGGGAGGGCTTCCGCAGGGTGCACGTGCTCCAGGGGCCGGAGGAGATCGACGCCGCCACCATCGAGCTGGAGCGCGCCTGGCCCGACCGCAGGGAGCTCACCGGCCCCTTCGACGTCATCGGCGACGTGCACGGCTGCCGTGGGGAACTGGAGGAGCTGCTGGGCGTGCTCGGCTACGAGCTGGCCCGCGACGACCTGGGGCGCCCGGTCGGCGCCCGCCACCCGCAGGGGCGCACCGCGGTGTTCGTCGGCGACCTCGTGGACCGGGGCCCCGACAGCCCCGGCGTCCTGCGCCTGGCCATGGGTATGGTCGCCGACGGCGACGCCCTCTGCGTGCCCGGGAACCACGAGAACAAGCTCGTCCGGGTGCTCAAGGGGGGCAAGGCCCAGCTCACGCACGGCCTCGCCGAGACCATGGAACAGCTGGGACGCGAGGACGAGGAGTTCCGCAAGCGGGTGCTGGACTTCTGCGACGGACTGGTCAGCCACCTCGTCCTGGACGGGGGCGCGCTGGTCGTCGCGCACGCCGGACTCAAGGAGGAGTACCACGGGCGGGCCTCCGGCCGGGTGCGCTCCTTCGCCCTGTACGGCCAGACCACCGGCGAGACCGACGAGTACGGCCTCCCGGTGCGGCTGCCGTGGGCGCGCGAGTACCGCGGCCGGGCCGCCGTGGTCTACGGGCACACGCCCATGGTCAAGGCCGAGTGGGTCAACAACACCCTCTGCCTGGACACCGGCTGCGTGTTCGGCGGCAGGCTCACCGCGCTGCGCTACCCCGAGCGCGAGATCGTCGACGTGGAGGCGCACCGCACCTGGTACGAGCCCACCCGGCCGCTGACGGACACGGCGGGCGGGGAGGCCGCCACACGTCCCGACGCCGCCGTGGACGTCACCGACATCGGCGTCGGCGACACCCGCACGGGCATGTTCGTGGAGACCGGGCACGGCCTGGTGCGCGCCGACGGCGGCAGCACACTGGCCGCGCTGGAGGTCATGAGCCGGTTCGCGGTGGACCCGCGCTGGCTGCTCTACCTCCCGCCGACCATGGCGCCCGCGCCGACCTCGGCCGAGCCCGGTCTGCTGGAGCACCCGAACGAGGCCTTCACCTCCTTCCGGGGCTCGGGGATCGGCGAGGTCGTGTGCGAGGAGAAGCACATGGGGTCGCGTGCCGTGGCGGTGCTGTGCCGGGACGGCGCCGCCGCCGAGCGGCGGTTCGTGCCCGGGGAGCTGGGCACCGTCTACACCCGGACCGGGCGGCCCTTCTTCTCCGATCCGGCCCTCCAGGCGCAGGTCGTGGACCAGCTGCGGCAGGCGGTCACCGACGCCGGGCTGTGGGACCGGCTGGGCACCGACTGGGTCGCCCTGGACGGGGAGATGCTGCCGTGGTCGGCCAAGGCCCGGTCGCTGATCCGCGAGCAGTACGCGTCGGTGGGCGCCGCCGCCCGCGCGGCCCTGCCCGCCGCCGGGATCGCGCTCGCCGCCGCGGCCGGGCGCGGTGTGCCCGTGGACGGGCTGATCGACGGGGTAGCGCGCCGGACGGAGCAGATGGAGGAGTTCAGCCGGGTCTACCGGCGCTACTCCTGGGACACCGACGGCACCGCCGGACTCCGGTACGCGCCGTTCATGGTGCTGGCCTCCGAGGGGCGCGAGTACGGGGACGCCGACCACCTGTGGCACATGGCGGTCGCCGAACGGCTCGCCGAGGCCAGCGCACTGGTCCACCCCACCCGCTACCGGGTCGTGGACACCACCGACCCGCAGGCGTGCGCCTCGGCCGCCGACTGGTGGACCGACATGGTCTCCACCGGCGGCGAGGGGATGGTGGTCAAACCCGTCCTGGGCGCCCGCGCCACGGGCCGCAAGGGCCTGGCGCAGCCCGGACTGAAGGTGCGCGGGCCCGAGTACCTGCGCATCATCTACGGGCCCGACTACACCGACCCCGAGCGGATGGCGGTCCTGAAGGACCGCAACGTGGGCCGCAAGAGCGGGCTGGCCATGCGCGAGCACAAGCTGGGCCTGGAGGCGCTGGCCCGCCACGCCCGGCGCGAGCCGCTGTGGCGCGTGCACGAGCCGGTGTTCGCGGTGCTGGCCCTGGAGTCGGTCCCGGTCGACCCCCGGCTGTAGGGAGAGGGGGCGGTCGCCGCCTCCTCTCCGCCATGATCTTGTACCTATAGCGAGGTTCGAGCGCCGAGATCGGCTACAAGTGCAAGACCATCCCAGGTCAGGGTCCCGTGTGCCACATCAGCACCACCTCCGGCCAACCGGGTCCGGGCGCGGCGGAGCGGCGGACTAGGAGGTTCCCACGAGGCGGAGGCGCCGCCGGACCGGTCCGATCCCACCAACGGCGTTCCGATTCGCCTCCTTTTCACGCCCTCTCTTTCGGTCGGACATCCGCAGGGGTCATGATGTGCACGCCCGTCAACCCCCAGTCCCCTCCGGAGAAGATGTGTCCCCCAACCGACCCGGACGCCTGGTCGCGTCCACGTCCGCCGCGGCGGCGGTACTCCTGGGCCTCGGGCTCACGTCCGCGCCGACCGCCCTCGCCGACACCGCCGCCCCGGTGGTCAGCGAGGTCTACGGCGGAGGCGGCAACAGCGGCGCGGACCTGCGCCACGACTTCGTCGAACTGGGCAACCCCACCGGCGAGCCGTTCTCCCTCGACGGCTGGAGCGTGCAGTACCTGCCCGCCAGCCCCAGGCCCACCACCCAGGTGCAGGTCACGGACCTGAACGGCGAGATCGGCGCGGACGGGCACTACCTCGTGCGCCACGCGGCGGGCGCCGGGGGCAGCGTCGACCTCCCCGACCCCGACGCCACCGGCGGCACCAACATGTCCGCCACCTCCGGCACGGTCCTGCTCGTACGGGGCACCGACCCCGTCACCTGCCGGACCGCCGCGGAGTGCGCCGCGGACGAGTCCGTCGCCGACCTCGTCGGCTACGGGGACGCCGTCATCCACGAGGGCGCGCCCGCGCCCCGGCTGAGCAACACCACCTCCGCCTCGCGCGACGACGCCCTCACCGACACCGGCGACAACGCGGCGGACTTCACGTCCGGAGCCCCCACGCCCACCAACACCGCGGGCCAGACCCCCGGCGGGGGAGGAACCGACCCCGAGGAGCCCGTCGAGCCCGGCGACCTGCGCGTCCACGACGTCCAGGGCACCACCCGCACCTCCCCCTACGTCGGACAGCAGGTCACGGGCCTGCCCGGCGTGGTCACGGCGGTCAACCCCTTCGGCAGCGCGCAGGGCTTCTGGTTCCAGGACACCGAGGGCGACGGCGACCCGCGCACCAGCGAGGGGTTGTTCGTCTTCACCGGCTCCACCACCCCCGACGTGGCCGTCGGCGACGAGGTCCTGGCCGCCGGACGGGTCAGCGAGTACCGGCCCGCCTCCGGGGCGCAGACCATCACCCAGCTGGACCGGGCCCGCTGGACCGTCCTGTCCTCGGGCCACGCCACGCCCGCCCCGGTCCTGCTCGACGAGGACGCCGTCCCCGAGGCGTACGCGCCCGAACCCGGCGGGGACGTCTCCGCGCTCGACCTGGAGCCCGGAGAGTACGCCCTGGACTTCTGGGCCGCGCACGAGCACATGCTCGTCCGCGTGCAGGACGCGCCCGTCGTCGGCGCCACCGACGACTACTCCGCGCTCTGGGTGACCACCGAGCCCGGACAGAACCCCACCGTCAACGGCGGCGCCCGCTACGGCTCCTACGACGACCCCAACTCCGGACGGATCAAGATCGAGTCGCTGCTCGACCGCGACCGGCACCCGTTCCCCGAGGCCGACGTGGGCGACACCCTCGCCGGGGTCACCGAGGGGCCCGTCTACTACAGCCGGTTCGGCGGCTACCTCATCCGCGCCACCACCCTGGGCGAGCACGTCCGGGGCGGCCTGGAGCGCACCGCCGTCCGCGACGCGCGGCGCCACGAGGTCAGCGTGGCCACCTACAACGTCGAGAACCTCGGCGGGCGCGACGACCAGGCCAAGTACGACGCGCTGGCCACCGGGATCGTCGAGTCCCTGAACTCGCCCGACATCATCGGCCTGGAGGAGATCCAGGACAACACCGGCCCGACCGACGACGGCGTCGTGGACGCCGACGTCACCCTGGACCGGCTGGTGGAGGCCGTGGCGGCGCACGGCGGCCCCGCCTACGAGTGGCGGCAGATCAGCCCCGAGGACAAGCAGGACGGCGGTCAGCCCGGCGGCAACATCCGCAACGCGTTCCTGTTCGACCCCGAGCGCGTGCGGTTCGTCGACCGCGAGGGCGGCGACGCCACCACCGCCGTGGAGGTCGTGGAGGGCGAGCGCGGCGCCGAGCTGTCGGTGTCCCCGGGGCGGATCAGCCCGCGGGACGAGGCCTGGGACTCCAGCCGCAAGCCTCTGGTCGGCCACTTCCGCGCCCTGAACCGGGACATCTACGTGGTCACCAACCACTTCAACTCCAAGGGCGGGGACGAGTCCCTGCACGGCGTCCACCAGCCGCCGCGGCGCACCAGCGAGACCCAGCGCCACGCCCAGGCCGGGCTCGTGCGCGACTTCGCCGAGGAGCTGCTGGCCGTGGACCCCGAGGCCAACCTGGTGGTCATGGGCGACCTGAACGACTTCCAGTTCTCCCGGACCCTGGAGATCCTCACCGCCGACGGGCCGCTGCACAACCCGATGACGGACCTGCCCGAGGAGGAGCGCTACAACTACGTCTTCGACGGCAACTCCCAGGCGCTGGACCACATCCTGGTCAACCAGGCGCTCGCGGGCCGGGTCGAGTACGACATCGCGCGGATCAACTCCGAGTTCTCCGACCAGGTCAGCGACCACGACCCCCAGGTGCTGTGGCTGGACACCCGCCGCGGCACCCCGCCCGGGCGCCCCTGAGGCCGACCGGCTCCCGGCGCGACCCCCGCGCCGGGAGCCGGGTCCCCCGTGCCGCGAAGGCGACCGTCCCCCGGTCGCCTTCGCGTTTTCTCCGGGACGGACCCTCAGCGCACGTCCCTGCGGCTCAGCACCGTCGCGGAGAGCGCCCACAGGGCGAGGGTGGTCACCGCGGCCGCGAGCACGACGGAGAGCGCCGTCGACAGGTCGAGGGACCCCGCACCGGAGACGGCCGTGCTGCCCAGGCTGAGCGACGTGGTGACCAGCGACTGGGGCAGGAGGTAGGAGACCGCCCCGCCCTCCCCGGAGTAGAGGAGGCCGACCCCGGCGACGCAGCCCAGGAGGCCCAGGGCGACGGGCGCGGCGAAGGAGCGGACCAGCATCGACAGCAGGGACTGTAGCGCGACGACCGGTAGCGCGGCGACGACGCCCAGCAGGGCCGCGGCCGCGCTGTGCCAGGGCAGCCAGCCGTCCAGGCCCAGGACGAGCTTCCCGCTCAGCACCACCAGCCCCAGCAGCACGAGCTGCATCACCAAGGCCACCAGGGCGAGCGAGACGAGCTTGGCGCCGACGACCGAGAACGCCCGCGCGGGGGTGGCCATCAACAGGTTCCAGTTGTGACCCCGGTGCTCCATGCGCCAGGCGGCCGACGCCGCCACCGCGATCCCCATCGACATGAACACCATGCCGTAGAAGAGCACCACCTGGGACCAGTAGGACGCCCACCCGGAGGAGAGGGCCTCCGCGTTGCCCGCGTAGTTCACCGTCCCCGTGATGACCGCGAGCAGCGGCAGCACCACGGCCACGATCCACAGGGCCGAGCGGCGCAGCTTGGCGAGTTCGGCGAGGACCATCCCCATCACGCCTCCGTCCGGTCGAAGCGGTGGCTGGCCACGGCGAACAGGGCGGCCACGAGCACCAGGAACGCGGCCAGCCAGCCGTATCCGGGCGTGATCGCGACGAAGCCGTCGTCGCCCATCCCCAGCGGGGAGACGACCGCGTAGTAGCCCCAGGGCAGCGCGCGCGCCAGGGCCGGGGGCATCAGCAGGGTGAACACCCCGCAGAACGAGCCGAGCAGCCCGAGCGCCAGCCCGACGAGCTGGTTCTCCACCCGGGCGGCCAGCAGCACGTGCAGGCACAGCATCGCCAGGTTCACCAGGAGCAGGCCGAAGGCGTACCAGACCCACATCCCGACGCGCGGCTCCACGGTGATCCCCGCGGCCAGGCCCGCCGTGAAGACCAGGGCGGTCTGGAGGGCCACCGCGACAGCCAGCAGCAGGCCCAGCACCGCGACCTTGGCCCGGCACAGCCGTCCCGGACCGAACCCGGCCACCTGCGACAGCGTCCAGCCCCGGCCCTGGTGCTCGATGTCGACCTGTCTGCTGGCCAGCACCGAGACCAGGAGGGGCGAGGTCATGGCCGCGATCATGACGTAGCTCATGAGCAGGCTCTCCCACGGCTGGGCGGCCGGATCGCCGAAGCCCTCCCGCACGGAGTCCGACATCAGGTTCATACAGGACAGGCCCACGACGGCGGCCACCATGACCGCGCAGACCACCACGACCCGGAGCCTGCGCGCCTTGCGCAGTTCGAGTTTCACCGCCGTCAGGATCACAGCAGCCCCTCACGGCCGGTGAGGTCCATGAAGACCTCCTCCAGGGACTGCTGGACGCGCCGTACCCCGTGGACCGGTACGTCGCCCTCGACGAGGCGCCGCACGAGCGCGGCGGTGTCCTCGTCACCGAAACCGGACAGGCGCACGCCCCGCTCCGCGCGCACGGCGGGGATGCCCAGGGCCAGGGCCCGGTCGGGTTCGGGGGTGTCCACGAGCAGGTCCGGCACGCTGCGGTGGAACAGCTCGGTCCGGGTGCCCTGGAAGACCAGCTTTCCGCGGCCCAGGATGCCCAGCACCGAGGCCATCCTGTCGATCTCGTCGAGCAGGTGGCTGGAGACCATGACCGTGACGCCCTCCCCGGCCAGCGCCACCAGCAGCTCGCGGATCTCCTCGATGCCCGCGGGGTCCAGGCCGTTGGTGGGCTCGTCGAGGACGAGCAGGCGCGGCTCCCGCGCCAGGGCCATCGCGATGCCCAGGCGCTGCTTCATCCCCAGCGAGTACGCGCGGACGAGCTTGCCCATGTGCTCCTGGAGGCGCACGGTGGCGACCGCGCGGGAGACCTGCCGGTCGCTGAGCCCGAGCATCCGCTGGACGATCGCCATGTTCTCCCGCCCGGTCAGGTGGGCGTAGCCGGGAGGCGCCTCGATGAGGGAGCCGATCTCCCGCAGCAGGGCGGGGCGCGTGTCCCGGTTCATCGGCTGCCCGAAGACGGTGATCTCGCCCCGGGTGGGCCGGGCCAGCGACAGCAGCATCTTCATGGTGGTGGACTTGCCCGAGCCGTTGGGGCCCAGGAAGCCGTAGACGCAGCCCGGCGGCACCCGCAGGTCGAGGTCGTCGACGACGGTGCGCGCACCGTAGGCCTTCGTCAGGTGGTGGGTGGTGATGATGTGGTCCATGGAACTCCTTCCGCCGAGGAGTCTCCGGTGCCGGACCCGAGGAGGGCATCGTGCCGGGGGAGGGGAAACGCGCTCGTACCGCGGTAGGAGGAGGGGACGCGGGGCGGCGGGGGGCGCCGGGGCGGGGCCGGACACGCGGAGCCGGGCGGGGCGGGGGCGCGACGCCGGAGCCCGGGAGACCGGGCGCGGATCCGGGCGGGGGGACGCGGTGCCGGGGGCCGGAGCGTCGGGGCGTCAGGGCTTCGGGGTGGCCGCTCACGCCTCCCGGAGCAGGTCCTCGCGGTCCACCAGCCCGGCGCGGAACGCGAACAGCACGGCCTGCACCCGGTCGCGGGAGCCGGTCTTGGCCAGGACGTGGCCGACGTGGGTCTTGACCGTGGGCATGGACAGCACGAGGCGCTCGCAGATCTCCGTGTTCGTGTACCCCAGCGCCACGGCGACGAGGACCTCCTGCTCGCGCGGGGTGAGCGAGGCGACGGCGCGGCGGGTGTCCCTGTCGGTCGGGGCCGGACGGGAGGGCGGGCCGCCGAGCAGCGGGCGCACGTGCCCGAACAGCCTGCGCGTGGAGCTGGCGGAGATGACGGAGTCGCCGCGGTGCACGGTCCGCACGGCCTCCAGCAGCTCCTCGGGCGGGGTGTTCTTGAGCAGGAAGCCCGCGGCCCCGGCCTCGACGCCCTCGACCACGTACTCGTCGGTGTCGAAGGTGGTGAGGATGACGATGCGGCAACCCGCCCCGGAGGAGACGAGGGAGCGCGTGGCGCTCAGCCCGTCCGTGCCGGGCATCTGGACGTCCATGAGCAGGACGTCGACGGGGTCGGAGCGCTGGCGGCTGAGGGCCTGCGCCCCGTCGCCCGCCTCCCAGGCCACGGTCAGGTCCGGCTGGGAGTCGATGACCATCGCCATGCCCGCCGTGAACAGCACCTGGTCGTCGGCCAGCCCCACGCGGATCACGCGTCCTCCCAGGGGACCACCGCGCGCACCCGCCAGGTGCCGGTCGCGTCGTCGACACCGGCCTCCAGGGTGCCGCCGTGCAGGCCGACGCGCTCGCGCATGCCGACCAGGCCGTGGCCGGGGCCCCGCCGACCGCCGTCCGGGGCCGCCCCGGGGGCGGAGGGCGCCCCCGCCGGGGAGGAACCTCCGGTGGGAGAGGGTGCCCCGGTGCCGGAGGGTCTTCCGATGCCGACGTGCCTCCCGATGACGGAGCGTCTTCCGGTGACGGAGGGCGTTTCGGTGCCGGAGGAACCCGCGGGCGCCGAGGACTCTGAGGGGCACGTGGGTGTGGTGAGGGCCGCGGGTACGGCCTCGCGGACGGAGTTGGCCACGTCGATCCCGACCCGCCCGGGCGACCACGTCAGCTCGACCCGCACGGCAGCGGGTCTCCCGTGCTTGAGCGCGTTGGCCAGCGACTCCTGCACCACGCGGTAGACCGTCAGGGACGCGGTCGTCGGCAGGGCGGCCGGGGCGTCCGCTTCCGTCCGGCCGCCGCGCGGGGCGGCCGGGGACCCGTGCTGGACCAGGCGGATCCGCAGACCGGCGCGGCGGTACTCCTCGACGAGGCCGGGCAGGTCGCCGACCCCGGGGGCAGGGGCGGCCCCGCGCTCCTCGCCGTCGCGCAGGACACCCAGGAGCTGGTGTAGTTCCGCCGCCGACTCGCGCCCCACCTGGGCGATGGTGGCCAGGGCGGTCACCGCGCGCTCCGGGGCGGCGATCGCGGCGTAGCGGCCGCCGTCGGCCTGGGCGACGATGACGTTCAGCGAGTGCGCGAGGATGTCGTGCATCTCCCGGGCGATGCGGGTCCGCTCGTCGAGCGCGGCCAGGCGCACCTCCTGCTCCCGCTGGGTCTCCAGCAGCCGGGCGTGCTCCACGACGCGGGCGAACTCCTCGCGGTTGCTCCTGCGGAACACTCCGAGCAGGGAGAACAGCGCGACCGCCGTCCACGCCGAGAAGACGCTGTTGAGGCGCATCTCCGGATCCGTCGAGAGCGCCTCGGCCGGAACGTCGAGAACCCCCCACGCCGCTCCGGCCAGGAGCAGGACGAAACCGACGACCCGCCACGGGCGGGCGAGTTCGGCCTGCACCGTGTAGGCGGCGATCAGGGCGCTGACCAACGTCGTCGCGGTGAGGTGCTCCAGCCACAGGATGTGGCACGCCAGCAGCACCGCCAGGGCCGTCAGGGCCGGGAGCGGTCGCAGGCGGCGCAGGGCCAGGGCGGCGCAGCACCCGGCGGTCATACCGAGGTAGGCCCACGACTCGGCGGTGTGGAACCCGGACACCGGCAGGGACGCCGCCGACAGCCCGAACCAGACCGCCGCCCAGAGCGCGTCCACGGCGAGCACGTGGCCGCGGGCCCAGAGCGCGGCGCGGTCCAGGAGGGAGCGCGGGGACAGGTCGGCCATTCCTCCACGATAGGAACGCGCAGGCCGTGGAGCCTCATGCCCCGGCATGAGATCGCGGTGTCCGAAAGGCGGTCCCGTGGCCCCCGGATGTCGTCGAAGGGCAGGTCGGGGGTGTGGCGTGTCCCCGGGGCCGCTTCCGGAGGACGCCTATCCTGGGGAGCGCTCGCGACGCGGCGGGCGCACTCCACCCAGGGAAATGAGACATGAACGTACTGCTCACCGGTGGTGCCGGATACATCGGCTCCCACACGGCGGTCGAACTCCTCGAAGCCGGGCACGAGGTCGTGGTCGTGGACCTCCTCTCCAACAGCCACGAGGAGGCCCTGCGCCGCGTCGAGCGCATCACCGGGCGCACGGTCGCCTTCCACCGGGCCGACTGCGCCGACCCCGAGGCGATGCGCCGGGTCTTCGCCGAGCACCGCGTCGACGCCGTCATCCACATGGCCGGGCTCAAGGCCGTGGGGGAGTCGGTGGAGCAGCCGCTGCGCTACTACCGCAACAACATGGACGCCCTGTTCACGCTCATCGAGGTGATGGACGAGCACGGCGTGCGCGACCTGGTGTTCAGCTCCTCGGCCACCGTCTACGGCGACCCCGAGCGGGTGCCGATCACCGAGGACAGCGCCCTGTCCGCCACCAACCCCTACGGCGCGACCAAGCTGTTCGCCGAGCGCGTCCTCCAGGACGCGGCCGCCGCCGACCCGCGCTGGCGGATCACCGCCCTGCGCTACTTCAACCCCATCGGCGCCCACCCCAGCGGCCTGATCGGCGAGGATCCCCAGGGCGTTCCCAACAACCTCTTCCCCTACGTCGCGCAGGTCGCCGCGGGTCGCCGCGGGCGGCTGAACGTGTTCGGCGACGACTACGACACCCCGGACGGCACCGGCGTGCGCGACTACCTGCACGTGGTGGACCTGGCCCAGGGGCACATGGCCGCCGTGGAGCACCTCGCCGACGCGTCCGGGTACCGCGTGTACAACCTGGGCACCGGGCAGGGCACCTCCGTCCTGGAGGGCCTGCACGCCTTCGAGCGCGCCACCGGCGCGGCCGTTCCTTACGCGGTGGTCGAGCGTCGCCCCGGCGACATCGCCGTGTGCTTCGCCGACCCCTCGGCCGCCGCCCGCGACCTTGGCTGGAAGGCCGTGCGCACGGTGGACGACGCCTGCCGCGACGCCTGGCGCTGGCAGTCGGCCAACCCCGCGGGCTTCACGGCCTGAGCCCCGGGGGAAGCCCCCGGACGGTCCGTCGGCGCGTGCTGAGCCGGACCGCACACGCGTGCGGGGCCCCCGAGCACGCGTGACGTCCTAGACTGGGCGGACATCCCTGTACTTCCTGCGGAAGGTCCTCCGTCGTGTCCGTTGGTGCTGAGAGCACGTTCGACACCGTTCTCGTCGTCGACTTCGGTGCGCAGTACGCGCAGCTGATCGCACGCCGCGTCCGCGAATGCCACGTGCACAGTGAGATCGTGCCCTCGACCATGCCCGTCGAGGAGATGCTCGCCAAGAAACCCAAGGCCATCATCCTCTCCGGCGGACCGTCGTCGGTCTACGCCGAGGGGGCCCCGAACCTGGGCCCCGAGCTGTTCGAGACCGGGGTGCCCACCTTCGGCATCTGCTACGGCTTCCAGGCGATGACCCGGGCCCTGGGCGGCACCGTCGCCAGGACCGACCTCAGTGAGTTCGGCCGCACCGAGCTGTCGGCGGTCACCGACTCCCTGCTGTTCGCCGGGATGCCCGCCGAGCAGCTGGTCTGGATGTCGCACGGCGACTCGGTGGTGGAGGCCCCCGAGGGCTTCGCCACGACCGCCAGCACCGCGGGGGCTCCGGTCGCCGCGTTCGAGCACACCGGCCGCAACCTCTTCGGCGTCCAGTTCCACCCCGAGGTCCTGCACACCGAGCACGGCCAGGAGGTGCTGCGCCGCTTCCTGTACGAGGGCGCCGGGTGCCGTCCCACCTGGACGATGGTGAACATCGTCGAGGAGCAGCTGGAGCGCATCCGCGAGCACATCGGCGACAAGCGCGTCATCTGCGGGCTGAGCGGCGGAGTGGACTCCGCCGTGGCCGGTGCCCTGGTGCAGCGCGCCGTCGGCGACCAGCTGACCTGCGTCTTCGTGGACCACGGCCTGCTGCGCAAGGGCGAGGCCGAGCAGGTGGAGAAGGACTTCGTCGCGATCACGGGCGCCAAGCTCAAGGTCGTGGACGCCGAGGAGCGGTTCCTGTCCGCCCTGGCGGGGGTGACCGACCCCGAGGAGAAGCGCAAGATCATCGGCCGCGAGTTCATCCGCGTGTTCGAGCAGGCGGCCCGCGAGGTCGTCGCCGAGAGCGGCGAGACCGGTGCCGAGGTCGAGTTCCTGGTGCAGGGCACCCTCTACCCGGACGTGGTGGAGTCCGGCGGCGGTACCGGGACCGCCAACATCAAGTCCCACCACAACGTGGGCGGCCTGCCCGACGACCTCCAGTTCACGCTGGTGGAGCCGCTGCGCGAGCTGTTCAAGGACGAGGTGCGCAAGGTCGGCGAGGAGCTGGGGCTGCCCGCCGAGATGGTCTGGCGCCAGCCCTTCCCCGGCCCCGGCCTGGGCATCCGCATCATCGGCGAGGTCACCCGCGAGCGCCTGGAGATCCTGCGCGAGGCCGACGCGATCGCCCGCGAGGAGCTGACCCGCGCCGGGCTCGACCGGGACATCTGGCAGTGCCCGGTGGTGCTGCTCGCCGACGTGCGGTCGGTGGGCGTGCAGGGCGACGGGCGCACCTACGGCCACCCGGTCGTGCTGCGTCCGGTCAGCAGTGAGGACGCCATGACCGCCGACTGGTCGCGCGTGCCCTACGACGTGCTGGCCAGGATCTCCAACCGGATCACCAACGAGGTGCGCGAGATCAACCGGGTGACGCTGGACGTGACCAGCAAGCCCCCGGGCACCATCGAGTGGGAGTAGCCCCTCCAGGGGGGTGAACCCCCGGGAGGCGGGCCTCTCCGAGGCGGCGGACGGGCCCGGGGCGACGACGCGTCGTCGCCCCGGGCCCGTCCGTTCGTTACGGCGGTGCCGTCCCGGGTGCATCCGCCGTCGCGTGGCGCGCGGTCAGCTCGGGCGTCGGTTCCGGGGCCGAACCTCCCTCAGCGCGATCCGGGTGTGTGTCTGCGCTGCTCCGGAGTGCTGCTTTAGGCGGCGCAGGAGGTGGTCGAGCGCCGCCGTGCCGGGGACGAACACGTGCAGCAGGTAGTCGTGGGGCCCGGTCATGTGCACGGCGTCGTGGATCTCGGGGATGTCCGCGATCCGGGCCAGGAACGTGTCGTAGTCGATACCGCTCTCAAGCCGCACGTCCACGTAGGCCTCCAGGCCGCAGGGCGCGAGAGGGAAGCCATCGGCCAGGACGGCCTGGTAGCCGACGATGGTGCCGTTGCGCTCCAACCTCCGTACACGCGCGGCCGCGGCGTTCGTGCTCAGGCCCACGGCGGTACCGAGAGCGCTGAAGGAGATCCTGCCATTCTCGCGCAGGATGCCGAGAATCCTGCTGTCGATGTCGTCCACGCGGGAAGAATATCCGTGGAACGGAGGTCTTCTCCGCCGGTTCCGGGGCGCTGCGGCAGTCTGCCCGCATGGATACGGGAGAGCTGTTCGTCGCGGGGGGCCTCGCCGGACTCGGTGTGGCCATGCCCCTGGGCGCCATAGGAGTGCTGCTGTTCCGACAGGGGACCACCGGCGGGTTCGCCTCGGCCTCGGCTGGCGCGTTGGCGGTGGCCGCCGTCGACACGGCCTACTGCATCGCCGCGGTCGTCCTCGGTTCGACGGTGGGAACGTGGGTCGCGTCCTTGGGCAGGGCGCCCGGGGCCGTGGCCGGGATTGTGCTCGTGGCCCTGGGTGCCCACGGACTGTGGCGGTCCTGGGGAACCTCCCGGTCAAAGGCCCGCGGTCCGCGCCCGGGGCGCCCGGAGACGGTCGCGGGGACGGAGGCGCTCCGGCAGACGGCCGCGGTGACCTCGAAGACGGTGCCGAGGACGCACACGGGGCGGGTCTTCCTTCTCTTCCTCGGTCTGACCGCCGTCAACCCGGTCACTCTGGTGTACTTCACCGCGCTCGCCACCGCGCTGGAGGGGGTGGGCGCGTCGGTGTCGGCGACGGCCGCCTTCGTCGCGGGGGTCGCCGCGGCCTCGGCGCTCTGGCAGATCGCGCTCGCCGGAGTCGGTGCGTTCCTCGGCGGCAGGATCACCGAGCGGGCCCAAAAGGCCGTCGGCACGGTCAGCTCCCTCATCGTCCTTGTTCTCGGCGCGGCCGCGCTCCTGCGGGCCACGGGCTGAGCCGCCACACGCCCAGGGGGCCGCCGAGCCGCCGTGCCCGTCCCCGGCCCGGACCCCGACCGCGCCGTCCCGGGCGCCGGTTGTCCACAGGCGCGAACCGGGGGTGGCGGAGCGGGGCGCGGATGCGGTGTCCTGGAGGTACGGGGGGCCTCCCGCCCCGTCGGCACGGTGCTGCCCTCCGACGGGCCCGCCCCGGGCCGTCCCGGTACGTCCCGGCCTGCTGTGGTCTCGGTCCGCCCCGGACTCAGTCCACGATGTGCTCGATGTTGATCTCCGTGGCCTCCGCGCCCGCCCGGTGGTTGAGGACGAGCGTCCGCGGCTCCATGTCGTCGCGGAGTATGAACACCAGCTCGCCCTCCGCGGCGGCCCCGGGACCGATCCCGGCCGGGTCCCACAGCGGATCCTCGACCTCGCGCACGGACGGCGCCTGGGCGCTGACGGGTTCCCCGCTGGTCGTCATGTGCTGCGCCGCGTGGTCGAACTCCACCAGTTCGTCGCTGGTGTTGACCAGTTCCAGGTCCACCACGCAGTACTGGCCGGTGGAGGGCAGCTCCGAGCGGATGTTGTGCTCGGTCAGGCCGCAGCTGACCCCGCTGATCCAGTACTCGACCATACGGTCGGCCGAGGCGCCCGACATCCCGCTGGGCACCTCGCCGGGCGCCTCCTCCTCGTCGGCGCCGCCGGGGGACTCGTCACCGGGCGCGGGATCCCGCGGTTCCTGGGCGGAGCCCGTCTGCCCGGAGGCGTCCCCCTGGGAGTCCCCGTCCCCGAAGAGCGACCAGTCGCTGAGGTTGGTCAGCACGGTCGCCATGATGACCAGCGCCGCCAGCAGCGCCACGGCGCCCAGGACCAGGGCCACGACCGTCCCCCTGCGCCGGTTCGGCGCGGCGGGCCGGTGCGGTGGCGGCGGCACCGGCGGAACGTAGGGCTGCGGACCCCGGCGGCCCGTCTGCTGGTCGGCCGGGGGAACCATCGGGATCGGACCGGTCGAGGCCGGGTGCGGCGCCTGGGGGGGACCGGGCACGGGCCGGGGCTGCTGCACCGGCCCGCCCTGGGGCTGCCCGCCCGGAGCCTGGCCCCCGGGGGCCGGCCCGCCCTGCTGTTGCGCCTGGCCCCCCGGCGGGGGACCGGCGGGGTGGGCGGCCGGATGGCCCGGCGGGGGCCCCTGCGGGCGCGGGTAGTTGCCCGTCTGGTGTGCGGGCGGGGGCATGGGCGGTGCGCCCTGGTACTGGCCGGGCGCAGGGTGCCGCATGCCCGCCATGGTCTGGCGCGGCCCCTGCTGGGGGTGGGGCATGCCGGGCGGGGGCACCGGCGGCAGGTTGGGCCGCCACGACTGGTGCAGCGCGTGGGAGACCATGTCGTTGGGGTTGCTGTTGTCCTCGCCGCCCGCCAGCTCCAGCAGCAGGTCCTGCGCGGTGGGGCGGCGGCCCGGCTCCTTGGCCAGCGCGCGCGTCACCAGGCGGTCCAGGGGGCTGTCCAGGTTGCCGATCTGGGGTTCGGCGAACAGCACCCGCTTGCCCAGCGTCATCGCGTCGCCGTTGCCGAAGGGGTGGGTTCCGTTTCCGGCGAAGGCCACCAGGCAGCCCCAGGCGAAGATGTCCGCCGAGGTGGTGACCTTCTCCTCCAGCAGCTGCTCGGGCGCCATCCAGCCGGGGCTGCCCATGACGATGCCGGTCTGGGTGTGGTTGGTGGCGGTGTTCATCGCGCGGGCGATGCCGAAGTCGATCACCCGGGGCCCCGAGAGCGACAGCAGCACGTTGGCGGGCTTGAGGTCGCGGTGGACCAGCCCGGTGCGGTGGATGGCGGCCAGGGCGGCCGCCACGCCCAGCGCGAAGCCGTGCAGCGTCGAGGAGTCCAGGGGGCCGTTCTCGGCGATGTGCTCGGCCAGGGCGGTGCCCGCGATGTACTCGGTGACCATGTAGGGACGGTTCTCGAACGTCCCGTGGTCGAGCACCTTGGCGGTGCAGAAGGAGGCGACCTTGCGGGCGTTCTCCATCTCGTCGCGAAAGCGCGCCCGCGTCGCCTCGTCGAAGGCGAGCTCCGGGCGGATGACCTTGATGGCTACCTGGTTGTTGCGCTCGGGAGTGCTGCCCAGGTAGACGGTTCCCATGCCGCCGCTCCCCAGCTTGCCGGACAGCACGTAGGGACCGATGGTGGCCGGATCCCCGGCGGCCAGCGGTTCCAGGTTCTTCGGGAGCCCATCCGACGGCAAGCGACCCTCCCCGACGGTGTCCAAACTCCGCCTTGCCCCAAGGTAGCGGTGTTTGTGCCCGGATTCCCACTCACGGGCCTGGTTGGGCCGTTCTGGGGGCGGGCGGAAACTGACATGACAGTGGTGACGATCCCCGAACCGCGTCCGGGGTTCCCGTTTTCCTCTGACGGCGTACGCGCCGACGGGAGGCGGTGAACACACCGACGCCCCTGGAGGGCTCTGTGTTCACGCAAGGTGGGGGTTCCTTTACGATTGGGGACTCGTGACCGTTAATACCACCGTAACCGTGCGGGTCCCCGCGAAGGTGAACCTCCAGTTGGCGGTGGGGCCCAGACGTGAGGACGGGTTCCACGACCTCGTCAACGTGTTCCACGCCGTCTCGCTGTTCGATGAGGTTACCGTCCAGGCGGCTTCCTCGCGTCGACCGAGCCCCTCCGGCGGTGTCGGATCCGCCGCCGGGGCCTTCGCCGGACTGACCGCGGGCGGTGCGTTGGGGTCCCACCTGTCCCGTGTGCCCCTGGACGGGTCCAACCTGGCCGCGCGCGCCGTGACCCTGCTGGCGGAGCGGACCGGCCGGGGTTTCCCGGTCACGGTCCACCTGGACAAGCACATCCCGGTGGCGGGCGGCATGGCCGGGGGCAGCGCGGACGCCGCGGCCGCCCTGCTGGCCTGCGACCGCCTGTGGGGCTGCGACCTGCCGCTGGAGGAACTGCTCGGGTACGCGGCCGACCTGGGCAGCGACGTGCCCTTCGCGCTGTTGGGCGCCACGGCGGTGGGCATGGGGCGCGGGGAGATCCTGCGGCCGATGACCAGCCCGGGAAGGTTCCGGTGGGTCTTCGCGCTGTCGGCGCACGGACTGTCCACGGCCAGCGTGTTCGCCGAGTACGACCGCATCCGACCGGACGCCCCCGAACCCCGGCGGGACCGGGTGCTGGCCGACGCGCTCGTCAGCGGCGATCCGGCGGCCCTGGGCGCCGCGCTGACCAACGACCTCCAGGAGGCCGCTCTCTCGCTGTTGCCCGAACTGGAGCGCACCCTCAAGACCGGCTCCGGAGCGGGGGCCCTGGGCTCCCTGGTGTCGGGGTCCGGTCCGACCTGTGCCTTCCTGGTCGGCGGGGGCGACGAGGAGGAGTCGGTCGTCGCGGAGCGGGAGGCCGCGGTGGTGGCGGCGCTGGAGGGCAGCGGACTGTGCGAGCAGGTCGTGACGGCGTACGGGGACGTCCCCGGGGCCACCGTCCTGTGATCTAAATCACTCCCGCTTTTCCTGGTCGGAGAGGGTCCGCGCCAGTTGACCTCAACCTTTGTTGGGGTTCAACACTGGTGGACATGACGACCGCAACCGCCCTCTCGCGCTACGCCGACCTGCCCGCCCTCATCGGACTCATGGAGGGTGACGAGAAGCACAACGGAGCGGCCCACTCCACACTCGACGTCGTGTGGGTGCTCTACGACCGCGTGCTGTCCGTCACCCCCGAGACCGCCGACGATCCGGCCCGGGACCGGTTCCTGCTCTCCAAGGGCCACGGTCCCGCCGCCTTCTACGCCGTGCTCGCGGCCAAGGGCTTCCTGGACGTGCCGACGCTGCGCGGTTGGACCGCCTTCGGCTCCCCGCTCGGCCACCACCCGGACCGCCTGCTCGTGCCGGGGGCGGAGATCGGCAGCGGGTCGCTCGGCCACGGGCTGCCCCTGGGGCTGGGCAGCGCGCTCGGCCTGCGCGCCCAGGGGATCCGCCGCCCCGACGGCGCGCGGCCCCGCGTCGTGGTGCTCGTCGGCGACGGCGAACTCGACGAGGGCAGCAACCACGAGGCCATCGCGGTCGCCGGACGGCTCGGCGTGGACAACCTCACCGTCGTCGCCGTGGACAACGCCTCCGCCAGCCACGGGTGGCCGGGCGGGATCGGCGCCCGCTTCGAGACCGAGGGCTGGGAGGCCCGCGACGTCTCCGGACGCGACCACGACGCCCTGTACGGGGCACTCACCCGACCCCACCCCGGACGGCCGCTGGCCGTCGTCGCCCGCGTCCGTTCCTAGGAGAGCCTCATGCGTGACACCTTCGCCGCCACCGTCAACCGGGCCATGGACACCGACCCCCGCCTGACCGTCGTCCTGGCCGCCATCTCCGCGGGCATGTTCCGGGGCGCCGCCGCCCGCCACCCCGGGCGGGTGATCGACGTGGGCATCCGCGAGCAGGCCATGATCGGCGTGGCCGGGGGACTGGCCCTGACCGGGATGCGCCCGGTCGTGCACAGCTACGCGCCGTTCCTGGTGGAGCGGCCCTTCGAACAGGTCAAGCTGGATCTGGGCCACCAGGGCGTCGGCGCCGTCCTGGTGAGCATCGGCGGCTCCTACGACGCCGCCGAGGAGGGGCGCACCCACCAGGCGCCCGGCGACGTGGCGCTGCTGGACACCCTGCCGGGGTGGACCGTGTACGCGCCCGGGCACCCCGACGAGGTGCGCGCCGCCCTGGAGGCCGCCCTGCCGGGCGAGGACCGTGTGTACGTGCGGCTGTCGGGGACCTCCAACCGCGCGGCGATGTCGTTGGACGGACGCCTCAGCGTGGTGCGGACGGGCTCGCCGCGCTCGGCCGGGGTGGTGGTGGCGGTCGGACCGATGCTGGACCGGGTGCTGGAGGCCACCGCCGACCTGGACGTGACGGTCGCCTACACCGCCACCGTGCGCCCCTTCGACCGTGAGGGGCTGAGCGCGCTCGTCGGCGCGGCGGGCAACGCCGACGTGCTGGTGGTGGAGCCCTACCTGAGCGGGACCTCGGCGCACGAGGTCGCCGCGGCGCTGGCCGACCGGCGCCACCGCCAGCTGGGCCTGGGCGTGGCCCGGGACCGCGAGGTGCGCGCCTACGGGACCCCGGCCCAGCACGCCCGGGCGCACGGGCTGGACACCGAGGGCATCGCCAAGTCCGCCCGGGCCTTCTTCCTGGTGTGACCTGTTGCTGGTGTGAAGCCCGCGCGTCCGGAGGGGGGACGCCGCCCACCCGGCCTGTGCGCGCCCTGACGTGACGCCCGCGCGCCCGGAGGCGGGGACCGCCGGCCCGCGCGGGCCTTCACCCGCCGGTGGTCCACGCCTCCCGGTCCGCCCGTCGGGCGGGGCTCCCCAGCCCCGCCCGACGGGCGGACCCCGCGTCCCGGCAGCCGCCCCCGCTTACTTGACGGCGCCCATCGACAGACCGCGCACGAGCTGGCGCTGGGCCGTCCAGCCGATCACCACGATGGGCAGCGAGGCCATGACGGCGGCCGCCGCCAGCTGCGCCACGAACAATCCCTCGCTCGTGATGAAGCCGGTCAGGAACACCGGGACGGTCGCGGCCCGGGCGGCGGTGAGGTTGACCGCGAAGAAGAACTCGTTCCAGGCGAAGATCATGCAGATCAGCGCGGTCGCCGCGATGCCCGGGGCCATCACCGGCATCATCACCGACCACAGCACGCGCGCCAGCCCGGCGCCCTCCACCCGGGCCGCCTCCACGATCGCCTTGGGCACCTCCAGGAAGAACGACCGCAGCATCCACACCGCGATGGGCAGGTTCATCGCCGTGTACAGCACCACCAGGGTCCACACGTTGTCCAGCATCGACAGCTGCGAGGCGGCGACGTAGATCGGCACCACGACCGCCACCACCGGCAGCATCTTCGTCGAGATGAAGAAGAACAGCACGTCCTGGGTCCGCTTGACCGGGGCCACCGACAGCGCGTAGGCGGCGGGCAGCCCGAGCAGCAGCACCAGGAGCGTGGACGCCAGGGTGGCGATCATCGAGTTGCCCAGGTACGGCAGGAAGTCCGCGCCCAGGACGGTGGAGAACCGGTCCAGCGTCGGCTGGAAGAAGAGCGTCGGCGGGTCGGTCGCGGCCTGGTTCTCCTCCTTGAACGCCGTCAGCACCAGCCACAGCACCGGGAACACGAAGACCAGTCCCACGGCCCACGTGAACACGGTGAGGGCGGCGCCCCCCAGACGGGCCCGGGAGCGGCGGGCCCCGCGCGGCGCGCGTGCGGCGACGGCGCCGCCTCCGGTGCCCGTGGGGCGTTCGGGGGCTCGGGCGGTCACGAGCTCACCTCCTGTGCGTTCATGAACGTGCGGAAGATCAGCCGCAGGGCCAGCGTCGCCACGATGATGGTGCCGACCACCACCACGACGCCCATGGCCGCGGACTGGCCGATGTCGAACCCGAGGAAGGTCCGCTGGTAGACGTAGAAGGGCAGGTTGGAGCTGGCCGTGCCCGGCCCGCCCTGGGTCATCATGTAGATCGTGTCGAAGGTGTTGACCACGTAGACCGACCCCAGCAGCACGCCCAGCTCGATGTAGCGGCGCAGGTGCGGCAGGGTGATCCAGGCGAACATCTGCCACCGGGACGCGCCGTCGACCTGGCCCGCCTCCAGCACGTCGGAGCCCTGGCTCTGGAGTCCCGCCAGCACCAGCAGCATCATGAACGGCGTCCACTGCCAGACCAGCGCGGCCACCACCGACAGCACCGGCGCCTGGGAGACCCAGTCGAACGACTCGACCCCGAACGGCGACAGCACGAAGTTCACCAGGCCGAACACCGGCTCCAGCATGATGTGCTTCCACAACAGCGCCGTGGCCACGGGCAGGATCAGGAACGGGGTGATGACGAGCGTGCGCACCACGCCGCGCCCCCGGAACCTCCGGTCCAGCAGCAGCGCCAGTCCGATGCCCAGCAGCATCGCCACCACGACGCAGGAGGCGGTGATCAGCACCGTGTTCGCCGCCGCGCCCAGGAACTGCCGGTCGGTGAAGACCGCCGCGTAGTTGGCCAGGCCCACCCACGCCTGGGAGTCCGGCCGCAGCAGGTTCCACGAGCGCAGCGAGTACACGACCGTCGCCAGGAACGGCAGCTGGGTGACGACCAGCATGAACACCAGGGCGGGCAGCAGCGGGGCCCTGCGGGCCCATCCGCCCCCGCCGCGGCTCCGCCTCGGCCGCTCGGGCGGCGTCGGTGCTGCGGGCGCCTCGCGCGCGGGCGCGGTCACAGCGCTCATCGGTCGTCCTCCTTGTAGGTCTCACCGACGGCCTCGGCGTACTCCTGGCTCTGCTCCAGCGCCTGTTCGACGGTGATCTGCCCGGCTATGGCCGCGCTCAGCTGCTGGCTGACCCGGGTTCCCAGGTCCTGGAACTCGGGGATGGCGAGGAAGCCGATGCCCTCGTAGGGAACCGGGCGCGTACCCGGGTCCTCGGGGTCGGCGCGCTGGATGCCCTGGAGCATGGGCTCGGCGTAGGCCCGCGCGACCTCCTGGTACTCGGGCACCTCGAACGTGGAGAGCCGGTTGCCGGGCGGCACCCGCTGCCAGCCGTACTCCTCGGCGACGGTGCGGACGTAGTCCCTGTCGGTCATCCACTCCAGGAACGCCCACGCCTCCTCCTTGTGCTCGGAGGTGGAGGGGATGCCCAGCGCCCAGGTGTAGAGCCAGCCGCCGTAGTCGGTCTCGGCCACCGGCGCCGCGGCGTAGCCGTTGAGCCCGGCCACGGTCGCGGAGTCCGGGTCCTCGATGGTGCTGACCATGGAGGTGGAGTCGTAGAACATGGCCGCCCGGCCCTGGGAGTAGCGGTTCAGGCAGTCCCCGAATCCGCTGTTGGCGGCGCCCGGCTGGCCGTGCTCGCGCGCCAGGCCCACGTAGAACTCGGCCGCGCGCCGGAACTCGGGGGAGTCGATCTCGGCGTTCCAGTCCTCGTCGTACCAGCGTCCGCCGAAGGTGTTCAGGACGCTGTTGAAGGGGCTCAGCACCTCGCCCCAGCCCGCGAGGCCGCGCAGGCAGATCCCCGAGACCCCCGGCTCCACGCCGTCGAGCTCGGCGGCCAGGTCCGCCACCTCCTCCCAGGTGGGGTTCTCCGGCATCTCCACGCCGGCCTCCTCGAACAGGTCCTTCCGGTAGGCGAGGAAGGAGGACTCGCCGTAGAAGGGCACCGAGTACATGTCGCCCTCGTAGGACAGGTCCTCCCGGATGGAGGGGATGAAGTCCTCGTGGTCGTAGCCCTCGGCGGCGTCGATGGAGGGTTGCAGGTTCTCCAACCAGCCGTACTCGGCCCACTGGCGGGTCTCGTAGTTGCTGATCATGACGACGTCGAACTCGCCCCCGCCGGTCGCCACGGAGGTGGTGATCTTGGCGCGGGCCTCGTTCTCCGGCAGGGACACGAAGTCGATCCCGATGCCGGGGTGCTCCTCGCGGAACCGCTCCTCCAGGGAGATCGCGTCCTGCATCTGCGGGTTGGACACGATCGCGACGGTCAACCGGACGGCGCCGTCCTCGGAGGAGAGGGCGCCCATTCCGGCGCACCCGGTGAGCAGCAGTCCGGAGGCGGCCACGGCGGTCGCCCGGACGGCGTAGGTGGTGTGCACGTTCGCTGCCTTCCCGGGTCAGGCGGTCTCGTCGGGGACGATCTGGACCTTCACCCCGGTGCCCGCGCGCATCATGGCCAGCGCCTCGGGGAACTTCTCCAGGGGCAGGGCGTCGGTGAGCAGTGGAGCGGTCCGCACGGCGCCGGCGCTGATGAGGTCCACGGCCGCCCCGTAGCTGTTCAGCACGGCCATGGAGCCCACGACGGTGATCTCGTCGTTGTAGATCCGGAACGGCGACAGAGCCACGCGGGCGGCCTCGTCGGCGACCCCGAAGACCAGCAGGCGCCCGCCCCGCCTCAGCGAGTCGAAGGCCGCCTCGATGGCCGGGGGCGCGCCCGTGACGTCCACCGCGGCGTCGAAGCGCTCGTCGCCCAGTTCGGCCGTGTCCGTCGCGGTGGCGGCGGCGCCGAGGTCGGCCGCGATGGCCAGGCGGCGGGTGTTGCGGTCGACCACGGTCACGCGGGCGCCGGAGTTCTGCAACAGCTGCTGGAGGAGCAGGCCCATCGTCCCGGCCCCCACCACCAGGAAGCGCTCGCCGTTCTCCACCCCGATGCGCCGGACACCGTGGACGGCGCACGAGAGCGGCTCGACCAGGGCGCCCTCGCGCATGCTCACCGAGTCGGGGAGGCGGTAGCAGTTGGCGGCGGGGACGGCCACGTACTCGGCGAACGCGCCGTCCACGGTGTCGCCGATCGCGCCCCAGTTGGCGCACAGGTTGCCCCGTCCGGCGCGGCAGTACTCGCAGTGCCCGCAGAACAGGGAGGGGTCCACGGCCACACGGTCGCCCGGGCGCAGGTCTCCCGGGGCGTTCTCGCCGACGGCCGTGACCGTTCCGGCGAACTCGTGCCCGGGCACCAGCGGGTAGGGGCTGGGCGGGAACTCCCCGTCGGCGATGTGCAGGTCCGTCCCGCAGATCCCGCAGGCGCCGACCCGGATCACCACGCCGTCCGGAGTGGGGTGCGGGTCGGGGCGGTCCCCCACGGTGACGGAGCCCGGTTCGGTGATGATGGCAGCACGCACGGTTGGGAACCTCCCGTTGAACGCTCATGTGAGCGACATGAGTCACAGATGTTTCGAACATTGAACGCCCACGGGAAACCGCTGTCAATGGATGGGAGCACATTCGAGTACACTCCTGCACGTATGAGCGATCAGCGTGGTGAGGTTCAGGAGACGGCCCCCAGCGGCCCCGCGGAGATGGTGCGGCTCGCCGCGATCGCCCGCAGGTTCTACCTGGACGGGCGGTCCAAGGTGGAGATCGCCGAGGAGTTCGGCCTGAGCAGGTTCAAGGTCGCCCGGGACCTGGAGGCCGCCCGCAGCAGCGGGATCGTGCGCATCGACATCCGCCTGCCCGCCCGGCTGGACGGGGAGCTGTCCGAGCGCATGCGCGCGGCCTTCGGCCTGCGCCGGGCGATCGTCGTGGACGCCCTGGACGACCCGCGGGACACCCGCCGGGCGCTGGGGTCGGTGGCGGCGCGGCTGCTGTCGGAGATCGTGCGGCCCGACGAGGTGCTGGGGCTGGCCTGGAGCAGGTCGCTCCAGCTGATGGGCGTGGACATGGTCGACCTGCCGCGCTGCACGGTGGTGCAGCTCAACGGTGTGCTGTCCGAGCACGCGGAGGGCGGCGGGTCGGTCGAGACGGTGCGCCGGGCGGCCGCGCTCTCGGGCGGGCCGGCGTACCCGATCTACGCGCCGCTCATCCTGCCGGACGCCGCGACGGCGGCGACGCTGCGGGCCGACCCGGGCATCGCCTCCGCGTTCGCGCACTTCGACCGCCTGACGACGGCCGTGGTGGCCATCGGGGGCTGGGACGAGCGCAACTCGACCGTCTTCCAGGCGCTGGACCCGGACTCGCGGGACAGGTACACCGCGCTGGGTGTGTGCGCGGAGATGTCCGCCCAGCTGTTCGACGCCGACGGACACCAGGTGCACTCCGACCTGGACGAGAGGGTCATCAGCGTCCGGGCGGACCAGCTGCGCCGGGTGCCCGAGGTGGTGGCGGTCGCCGGGGCCGGGGACGAGGCCAAGGCCAGGGCGATCGGCGCCGCGCTGCGCAGCGGCCTGGTGTCGACGCTGGTGACGGACGACGCCGTGGCCCGGCTGCTGCTCGACGAGGAGCCGGCGGAACGGGAGTGAGGTCCGGCAGCCGTCCCGGGGACCGGGCGGCGGACGCGGGCGCGGGGAGAGGCGGGGGGACCGGGGACGCCGCGTGCCCGGCGCTTTCGCCCGTCCGGGGGCAGCCCTTCCGCCCCGGGGCCGTCCCGGGGACCGGGCGGCGGTCAGCGCACCACGGCACTGCCGCCACAATGGACAGTGATGAATCTGGTCAATCTTCAGGACGTGTCCCTGGCCTACGGGCCGCTCGTACTCCTCGACAAGGTGTCGCTCGGCGTCGACGAGGGTGAGCGCATCGGCGTCGTCGGCCGCAACGGCGGCGGCAAGTCCACGCTCATCTCCGTGCTCTCGGGCATCACCCAGCCCGACTCCGGGCGGGTGGTGCACAACCGCGGGCTGCGCATCGGCTTCCTGCACCAGCGCGACACCTTCCCCGACACCACGGTGGGGGAGTTCGTCCTGGGCGACCGGGCCGAGCACGAGTGGGCGGGCGACGCCCGCGTCCGCGACATCCTGCGCGGACTCCTCGGCGGCTGGGCCCTCGACACCCCCATGGCGGGCCTCTCCGGCGGCGAGCGGCGCCGCTCCGGCCTGGCCCGGCTCCTGGTCGGCGACCACGACCTCATCGTCCTCGACGAGCCCACCAACCACCTCGACATCGAGGGCATCGCCTGGCTCGCCGAGCACCTGCGCGGCCGTCCCGAGGCGCTCGTGGTCGTCACCCACGACCGCTGGTTCCTGGACGCCGTCACCACCCGCACCTGGGAGGTCGGGCGAGGCGCCGTCGAGCGCTACGAGGGTGGTTACGCCGCCTACGTCCTGGCCAAGGCCGAGCGCGAGCGCCAGGCCGCCGCGTCCGAGGAGCGCCGCCAGAACCTCATGCGCAAGGAGCTGGCCTGGCTGCGCCGCGGCGCCCCGGCCCGCACCTCCAAGCCCAAGTTCCGCATCGAGGCGGCCAACCAGCTCATCGCCGACGAGCCGCCGCCCCGCGACACCGTCGAACTGGTCAAGTTCGCCAGCTCACGGCTCGGCAAGACCGTCATCGACCTCAAGAACGTGTCGGTGGCCATCCCCGACCGGACCCTGCTCGACCACCTCACCTGGCAGCTGGGCCCCGGCGACCGGGTCGGCCTGGTCGGGGTCAACGGCGCGGGCAAGTCCACCCTGCTCAAGATCCTGGCCGAGGAGCGCGAGCCCGACTCCGGCACCGTGCGCACCGGCCGGACCGTGAAGCTCGCCCACCTGTCCCAGAACGTCGTCGAACTCGACCCCGCCGCCCGCCCCCTCCAGGCGGTCATGGACGTGCGCGAGCACATCACCATCGGCAAGCGCGACTACACCGCCAGCCAGATGCTGGAGCGGTTCGGCTTCCGCGGTGAGCGCCAGTGGACCCCGATCGGCGACCTGTCCGGAGGTGAGCGCCGCCGCCTCCAGCTGCTGCGCCTGCTCATGGACGAGCCCAACGTGCTGCTGCTGGACGAGCCCACCAACGACCTGGACATCGAGACGCTCACCGAGCTGGAGGACCTGCTCGACGGCTGGCCCGGCTCCCTGGTGCTGGTCAGCCACGACCGCTACTTCCTGGAGCGCATCACCGACCGCGTGCTGGCCCTGATGGGCGACGGCGGCCTGGCCTTCCTACCCGGGGGCGTGGACGAGTACCTCCAGCGCCGCGCGGCCAGCGCCGGTGAGGCCACCGTGCCGCTGGGCGCCTCCGAGACCGCCGCGGCCCAGGCCCCGGCGGACCAGCAGCCCGCGGTGTCGGCGGCCGAGCGGCGCGCCGCGCAGAAGGAGATGCAGCGCGTCGAGCGGCGCATGGACCGCATCGCCAAGCGCGAGGGGGAGCTGCACGAGCTGATGGCCGCCGCGGCCGAGGACTACACCCGGCTCTCCGAACTCGACGCCGAGGCCAAGGCCCTGGCCGCCGAGCGCGGGGAGCTGGAGGAGGTCTGGCTGGAGCAGGCCGAACTCGTCGGCGAGTGAGGTCGTAGCGCGGCGGACCGCGAAGGACGCCAGGCCGGAGCGTTCCGGCCTGGCGTTCGGTTACGTCGGTGGCGGACAAGCGGCCTTGTCCCGCGCCGTTTCCCGGAACCCCGCCTGGCTCACAGCGGCCCGGCGGGGACGCGCGGTGTCGACCCTACAGCTTGACCTCGCGGGTCAGCCTCGACGCCCACGGGCACCAGTGCAGGCCGGGCAGGAAGGCGCCGCCCGCCTCGTCCAGGTGGTCCTCGACGTAGATGGGTGAGGCGTCGCAGACCTCGATCGCGACCTCGAAGAAGTGGACGGTGTCGGGGTCGAGGTGGAAGCTGTACTTCGGGTTGTAGGGCTTCGCCCTCTTCATGAGCCTGCCCATGACGTGTACCTCGTTCTGCTCCTCCCCGGAGAGGATGCGGCGCGCGTGGGCGATCTTGCTCTCGTCGGTGAGTTCGAACACGAATTCGGGGCTTCCGTCGTGGAAGCCGTTGAACGCGAAGTAGGCGGCCTGGGCCATGGGGTCTCTCTCCTTCTGCATCCGTGCCGGAGACAGCGGCCTCCGCCGTCAGCCACCAGCCGGGGTGGGTCGTGCTGTGTACAGGGGTAAGCATCCGACGGCGGAGGGCGGCTGGCGGTCGAAACTCCGGGAGCCGGTCGAGGTGTCGGGCAGCGGTGTGCGGCAGAACGGGGCATAGCGGTTCGGAGGCCGCATGGAGACAGCAGAACCGGACCGGAGGAATGCCATCCCCCGACGTGTCCGGAACGGTCCGGGGCCTGGTCCGCGTGACCGGCCGGGCGCGGTGCGCGGGCGGTACGGCTGGACCGGGACCCTTTCCTGAGAAAGAATCCGAGCCACGGCGGCGTGTGCTCCGAATACGTCGTGAAGCACCGCGCCGCGCGGTGGGCGTCGGCGCCCCGGCAATCAAGGAGATGGACGCGGATGAGCGACCTGGACGAGATCCCCGTGACCCTGATCGACGGACGCGAGACGACGTTCGGCGAGTGGTCCGGCAAGGTGAGGCTGGTGGTCAACGTCGCCTCGCGCTGCGGATACACCCCGCAGTACGAGCGGCTGGAGAAGCTCCAGCACCAGTACGGCGACCGGGGGTTCACCGTGCTCGGCGTCCCCAGCAACCAGTTCCTCCAGGAGTTCGGCAGCGAGGAGAGCATCGCCGAGTACTGCTCGGCCACCTGGGGCGTCACCTTCCCCATGACGGCCAAGGCCAAGGTCAACGGCAGGCAGCAGCACCCGCTCTACGCGGCGCTCTCCTCGGCCGCCGACGAGGACGGCAGGGCCGGGAAGGTCAAGTGGAACTTCGAGAAGTTCCTCGTCCTTCCCGACGGCGGCGTGCACCGCTTCCGCACCTCGACCGAGCCCGACGACCCCAGGATCACCGCGCTCATCGAGAAGGCGCTCCCCGGCGGCGCGGAGTAGCCGCCCCTCCGCGACCGAATTCGCCGTGATCTTGTACTTGTAGCGAGGTTCGAGCGCCGACGTCGGCTACAAGTACAAGATCATCGCAGGTCAGGGCCTCACAACTCACGCCGGCAACACTTCCGGCCAGCCCGGGGCCCACCCCTGCCCGCCCCGAACGCGGCCGCCGGGTCCACCGGACCCGCCGGTCGGACGGCCCCGGTCGCCTCAACCGACCTGCCGGGCGAAGACGGCGGCGATCTCGCGCGCGCCCTCCTCGTTGGGGTGGATGTCCGGTCCCCGCTCGCCGTGGCACATCCACGTCAGGTCGCAGACGTTCTGGAGGTTGGCGGGCAGCCCCGTCTCGCTGCCCTGGGGCACCTCCTGGTTGGTGGACTCGAAGACCGCGTCCACCTCCGCCACGTCGATCCCCTCCGCCCGGTAGGCGTCGGCGATCGTCCCGTTGACCTCCAGCAGGATGTCCACCGCCTCCTCGGCCAGACCCCCGCGCGCCTCGATCTCGGGGAAGAGCTCCTCGGCCTCCTCCGCCGACGCGGCCGCCTGATGGGCGGGGTCCCCGTCCATCAGCAGGAAGGCCAGGAACGGGTTGTAGTAGGTCATCCCGATGATCTGCGTGTCCGGTCCCGCCGCCTCGCGCAGCCGCTCGGCGATCTCGGGGGTCTCCTCCCGGAGCCGGTCCAGGCCCTCGTCCACGCACGCGCGGTCGATGTCCACGTCCCCGGAGTCGGGGGCCTGCCCCTCGGGGGTGCTGATCCCCCGCACGCAGCTCGTGAAGTTGTTGGCGCCGATGGTGAGCGTCACCAGGTCGACCTCGCCCCCGTGCTCCGCCAGGAAGGCCTCGGCCTCCTCCAGCTGCGAGCCGTGCTCGTAGCGGGGGTCGCAGCCGGGCAGGCCGCCCTCCATGAAGGTGGTGGTGTCCTCGCCCGCGCACCCCATCCGCTCGTGCCGGAGCTCCGGCCGGTCCTCCTTCAGGGTGCGGTACAGGATGTCGGTGTACCCCTCGGAGGTCTCCACCGGTTCGCCGTTGCCGTCGGGCTGCACGCCCACGCTGATCGAGTCGCCCAGGGACAGGTAGTGGCCTCCGGAGTCCGCCCCGCCGCCGTCACCGCTCCCGCCACCGTTGCCCGAGCACCCCGCGACCAGCACGGCCGCGGCCGCCACGGCCATCCAACGGACTCGCACATGTCCCCCCGAACGATCGACTGCGCGTACCGGGGCTGCACTACCCCGGGAGGCGCGGACCTCACGCGCGGTGCCCGGGAGGCGTTCGCCACACGGCGGCGATCTCCTGCGCGCCCGCCTCGCTCGTGTGGATGTCCGGACCCCGTTCGGCGCCGCGCACCCGCGTCGGGTCGCGGATACCGCTCGCCCTAGCCCTGCTGCCCCTCGGGGCCCCTGTCGAGGGGCGCCAGGAGGCGTCTCAGCAACGATGCCAGCTGTTCGCGGTCTCCGTCGGCCATCGGCGCCAGCAGGGTCTCCTCGTAGCTCAGGAGCGACTTGAGGGCCGCGTCGATGCGCTGGGCGCCCTGCTCGGTCAGCCGGACCAGGACCCCGCGCTTGTCGGCGGGGTCGGGGCGGCGCCGCACCAGACCGGCCGCGGCCAGCCGGTCCACCCGGTTGGTCATGGTCCCCGAGGTCACCAGGGTGGCGCGCAGCAGCCGCCCGGGGCTCAGCTCGTACGGGGGGCCGGAGCGGCGCAGTTCGGCGAGCACGTCGAACTCCCAGGGCTCCAGGGCGTGTTCGGTGAAGACGGTGCGCCGGGCGCGGTCCAGGTGGCGCGCGAGCCGCGACACCCGGCTGAACACCTCCAGCGGCGTCACGTCCACGTCGGGGCGTTCGGAGCGCCACGCCTCGATCAGCCCATCCACCTCATCGCGCATGGGGACAGCTTATCTCTTGACATCAAGATAGTGGGGCGGGTATGCCGTGCACACCCGCCCCACAGGTCAAGGAGGACCGTCCGAGGTCAGCCCGCCCTGCGTTTGCCCGGACTCAGCTTCGGCTTGGGCTCCAGGCTCGACAGCCCGTTCCACGCCAGGTTGACCAGGTGCGCGGCGACCACCTCGCGCTTGGGCCTGCGCACCTCCAGCCACCACTGGCCGGTCAGGGCCCACATCCCCACCAGGGCCTGGGCGTACATGGGGGCGAGCGCCGGGTCGTAACCCCGTTCGGCGAACTCGTCGACCATGATGTGCTCGACCTGGCTGGCGATGTCGTTGAGCAGACTGGCGAAACTTCCCGTGCCGGAGGCCGCGTGCGAGTCCCGGGTCAGCACCCGGAACCCCACGGTGTTCTCCTCCACGTACCGCAGCAGGGCCAGGGCCGCGTTCTCGATCTTGCTCCGAGCGCCGTCGGCGGAGAGGGCCTCGCCCATCATCGCCAGGAGGGTGCGCATCTCACGGTCGACCACGACCGCGTAGATGCCCTCCTTGCCGCCGAAGTGCTCGTACACCACGGGCTTGGACACACCGGCCCGCGCGGCGATCTCCTCGACGGAGGCCGCGTCGAACCCGCGCTCGGCGAACAGCTCCCGGCCGATCTCCACCAGCTGTTGCCGACGCTCCTTGCCCGTCATGCGCTTGCGGCGCACACGGATCTTCTGATCGCTGTCGGCTGCTCCCATGATGGCTACCGATCCTAGACGCTGACCCGTTTGGCGGCGAGTCGCTCGTTGTTGGGCCAGCGGACCTTGGAAGCCCAGCCGAGCTTCTCGAAGATCCAGATGACGCGGGCGGAGATGTCGATCTGGCCCTTGAGCACGCCGTGGCGCGCGCAGGTGGGGTCGGCGTGGTGCAGGTTGTGCCAGGACTCGCCGAAGGACGGGATGGCCAGCCACCACACGTTGCGGGAGCGGTCGCGCACCTCGAAGTTCTCCTCGCCGATGGTGTGGCAGATGGAGTTGATCGACCAGGTGACGTGGTGCAGCAGGGCCATGCGCACCAGGCTGGCCCAGAAGAAGGCGGTGAACGCGCCCCACCAGGACATGGTGACCAGGCCGCCGATGAGCGCCGGGGCGCCCAGGGAGAAGACCACGATCAGCCCGAAGAGCCTGTCGACCAGGACGATGTCCTTGTCCTTGAGCAGGTCGGGCGCGAAGCGGCGCGGCGAGGTCTTCTTGTCGTCCAGGTACATCCACGCCATGTGCGCGTAGTACAGGCCCTTGGCGACCGACTTCCAGTCGTCTCCGAAGCGCCACGGCGAGTGCGGGTCGCCCTCGGCGTCGGCGTACTTGTGGTGGCGGCGGTGGTCGGCCACCCACTTGATGACACTGCCCTCGATGGCCATCGAGCCGGCGATCGCGAGCGCGATGCGCAGCGGGCGATTGGCCTTGAACGAGCCGTGCGTGAAGTGGCGGTGGAAGCCGACCGTGATGCCCAGCCCGCTGATCAGGTAGAAGACCGAGGCGATGGCGATGTCGGTCAGGGTCAGGCCCCAGCCCCAGAAGAAGGGCAGTGAGGCCAGCAGCGCGATCAGCGGCACGAACACGAACGCGAAGACCGTGTACCGCTCGGCCTTGCCGCGCAGTTCGGGCTCGTACTCGGGGATCGCCTCGCGCTTCGTCTCTGTCTTCTTGGTCGGTAGCTCGGGAGCAGCGGTCATGGTTCTTCCTCGCTGTCAGGCAGTCGGGCGACGTCGTCGCGGTCAGGACGGCGTCCGAGGGCACCTGAGTGACCGCCGCGACGACCCAACCTATTCCTACGTAACCGTAACCTACGATGCCGTAGGTTTGGCAACCCCTCCATGAAAGGCGCTATCTTGGTGGCTGGCGTGCGGGTGGTGTGTTCCACCCCGACGCGTTCCCGGATGATGTAATCGGCAGCATGTGGGGTTTTGGTCCCCATCGTCCAGGTTCGAGCCCTGGTCCGGGAGCTACCCCGGTGTCGCGCGCGCAAGCGCGGGGCGCTCCAGCGGGTCCGCGCGCGTCCCGCCGAGGACGTGCCCGGAACGCGGTGTCCGGCGCCGTCCGAAGACCGCGCTCGTCGCGCCGGGTCGTACGTCCCGTCTCACACCGCGTACCCCTGCGGAACGGACACAACCATCCGAAGCGGTGCATCTCACACCGAACCCTCGGAAACCGACGCCACAGGCGCGGTGCGGCCAACAGCCGCTCACCCCCGCGTCACGCGCCCGTGGGGCGCTGGTGACGCACATGTATCCTTCCCATGTCGGCCGCTGGTCATCCGACGGCCGCCCGTGCGGCATGCGGGTCGCGCCGCCGAAGGGTGAGCCGACATCTCAGCCACCAGCTACCACGAGGGACTCCTCAGTGAGCGTGAACCGTCCGGCTGCCGTCATCGTCCTCGCGGCGGGCGAGGGCACCCGAATGAAGTCGAAGCTTCCCAAGGTCCTCCACGAGCTCAACGGCCGCAGCATGCTCGGCCACGTGCTCGCGGCGGCGCGGGAACTCGATCCCCAGCACGCGGTCGTGGTCGTCGGCCACGCGCGTGAGCAGGTCAGATCCCACCTGGAGGAGATCGCCCCCCAGACCGCCACCGCGGTCCAGGAGGAGCAGAACGGCACCGGTCACGCCGTTCGCATGGCGATCGAGGACCTGGCCGCCAAGGGCGTCAAGCTCAGCGGCACCGTGGTCCTGACCTGCGGTGACACCCCCCTCCTGCGCGGTTCCACGCTCGCGGAGCTCGTCGCGGCCCACGAGGAGGAGGGCAACGCCGTCACGGTGCTCTCCGCGCGCGTACCCGACCCCCACGGTTACGGCCGCATCGTCCGCGACGCCGACGGCGACTTCACCGGCATCGTCGAGCACGCCGACGCCACCCCCGAGCAGCACGCGATCGACGAGATCAACTCGGGCATGTACGCCTTCGACGGCGCCCTGCTGTCCGAGGTCGTCCAGCGCCTGTCCACCGACAACGCCAAGGGCGAGGAGTACGTGACCGACGCCGTCTCCCTGCTGCGCGGCGACGGCCACCGGGTCGGCGCCTGGGCGGCGGGGGACTGGCACGAGGTCCAGGGCGTCAACAACCGCGTCCAGCTCTCCGAGGCCCGCCGCGTCCTCAACGACAGACTGGTCAACGAGCACATGCTCGCCGGGGTCACCGTCGTCGACCCCGCCACCACCTGGGTGGACGCCCAGGTCGCCATCGGCCGCGACACCGTGATCGAACCCGGGACCCGGCTGCTGGGCGCCACCTCCGTCGGCGAGGACGCCGTGGTCGGCCCCCGCGCGGACCTGAGGGACACGGTCGTCGGCGCGGGCGCCACGGTGCGCGAGACCACGGCGGACCGTGCCGAGATCGGCCCCGGGGCCTCCGTCGGCCCCTACACCTACCTGCGGCCGGGCACCCGCCTGGCCGAGCGGTCCAAGGCCGGAGCCTTCGTCGAGGTCAAGAACTCGAACGTCGGCGCCGAGTCCAAGATCCCGCACCTGACCTACGTCGGCGACGCGGACATCGGCGTGGGCAGCAACATCGGCTGCTCCTCGGTGTTCGTCAACTACGACGGGGTCAACAAGTCCCGGAGCGTCATCGGCGACCACGTCAGGATCGGCAGCGACAACACCATCGTCGCCCCGGTCCACGTGGGCGACGGCGCCTACTCCGGGGCGGGGACCGTGGTCCGCGACGACGTGCCGCCCGGTGCTCTCGCGGTTTCCGAGGGGCACCGCCAGCGCAACGTCGAGGGCTGGACCCGGCGCAAGCGCCCGGGCACGCCCTCCGCCGAGGCGGCGGAGCAGGCCGATCGGCACAGAGCCGACGACAAGCAGTGACTGTGGGGGAGAAACACGTGACCGGGATGAAGGCCACCGGCCAGAAGAACCTGATGCTCTTCTCGGGGCGCACGCACCCGAGCCTGGCCGAGGAGGTCGCGAAGGAACTGGGGATCGACGTGGTCCCCACCCGGTTCGACACCTTCGCCAACGGTGAGATCTTCGTCCGTTACCTGGAGTCGGTGCGCGGCTCGGACGCGTTCGTCATCCAGTGCCACTCCGACCCGATCAACGAGTCCATCATGGAGCAGCTGATCATGGTGGACGCGCTCAAGCGCGCGTCCGCCAAGAGGATCACCGTGGTGACCCCGTTCTTCGGCTACGCCCGGCAGGACAAGAAGCACCGCGGCCGCGAGCCCATCTCGGCCCGCCTCATGACCGACCTGTTCCGCACCGCGGGCGCGGACCGGATGATGGCCGTCGACCTGCACACGGACCAGATCCAGGGCTTCTTCGACGGACCCGTGGACCACCTGTTCGCGCTGCCGATACTGGCCGACCACATCGCCAGCCGGGTCGACCAGTCCGAGATCACGGTGGTCTCCCCGGACGCGGGCCGGGTGCGCACCGCCGACCGCTGGGCGGACCGCCTCGGCGCTCCGCTGGCGATCATCCACAAGCGCCGCGACCCGGACGTGGCCAACCAGGTCCGCGTGCACGAGGTCGTCGGTGAGGTCAAGGGCCGCGTCTGCGTGCTGGTGGACGACATGATCGACACCGGCGGCACCATCGTCAAGGCCTCCGAGGCCCTGTTCGAGCAGGGCGCGTCCAAGGTCCTGGTGGCCGCCACGCACGGCGTGCTGTCCGGTCCCGCGGCCGAGCGCCTCCAGAACTCGCGGATCTCCGAGGTGGTCATCACCAACTCGCTGCCCGTTCCGGAGGAGCGCGCCTTCGAGAAGCTGACCCAGCTCTCGATCGCGCCGCTGGTGGCCCGCGCCATCAGCGAGGTCTTCACCGACGGTTCGGTCACGAGCCTGTTCGAGTAGACGCGGGGGACGCGCGTCCCGCCTGCCGTCCGGGACCTCCCGCGGCCGCCCTTTTGGGCGGGCCGCGGGAGGTCTCCGCCGTTGCGGGCCCCCTCCGGGAGTGGCGCACGGCGGCGCGGACGGTCCCCAGCGCGTGGATCGGCGCGTTCCCGGTCCCGGCGTGACCGGACCGGCGTCCCGGCGCCCTGGCGGCGACCTGGAGGGCGGGCGGGGTCGACCCCCGCCGCCGTGGCGGATGTCCCCGCCGACGTCCACCCGGAGGCCGCCCGGCCCGCAGGTTTCTCTGGGGGCTTGTCCGGACCGGGGAGGGAATCGCGGACCATGTTCGGAGTCGTCGGCGAAGCCATTAGACTTGACCGAGTGTCCCCGTGCCCAGGCGGAGCCCTAAGAAGGCTGCGTGTGGAAGGCGGGCAGGGGTGCGCGACGAGCGTTCCCGGGCCGGGCGGGTCCGGTGGCGGCTCGCCGGGCACGCCTGGAACCAGGGCGGTTGCGTCCCTGCCTGAGGGCAGTCCCCGCCGCATTCACCGCCGAGGGCGGGAATCGTTCGTGCTACTGGAGTCGTGTTCCCCGTGCTGCGGGGTTGAACCCGAGGAGTTTTGTCGTGTCCGAGGTACGTATCGCTGCCGAGCCCCGCACGGAATTCGGCAAGGGCGCCTCTCGTCGCGCCCGCCGCGCGGGTAAGGTGCCGGCCGTCCTCTACGGCCACGGCACCGAGCCCCGCCACCTGAACCTGCCGGGCCACGAGCTCATGCTCGCCCTGAAGACCCCCAACGTCCTGATCCGCCTCGACGGCCTGGACAAGGACAACCTTGCCCTCCCCAAGAGCGTGCAGCGCGACGCCATCAAGGGCTTCCTGGAGCACATCGACCTGCTGGTCGTCTCCAAGGGCGAGAAGGTCGAGGTCGAGATCCCGGTCCACCTGATCGGTGAGGTCAAGGCCCCGGGTGTGCTGAACCAGGAGCTCGTCACCGTGGCCGTCGAGGCCGAGGCCACCCACATCCCCGAGGGCGTCGAGTTCGTCATCGAGGACCTGGAGGTCGGCGCCAACCCGACCGCCGCCGACATCAAGCTGCCCTCCGGCGTCACCCTGGTGACCGACCCCGAGGCCATCCTGCTCACCGTCTCCGCCCCCCGCGTGGAGGAGGAGCCGGAGACCAGCGAGGAGGCCGCCGAGGGCGCCGAGGCCGCTGAGGGCACCGAGGCCGAGTAGACGGTCGCAGGCCACAGACGACGACGCGCGGTCTCCCGAGAGGGGCCGCGCGTCCGTCGTGTCAGCCGCCGTCCCGGTAGGGTCGTGCCCCATGGGCAACTGGTGGGGCAGGCTGTTCGGCGGCAGGGGCTCCGGCGCGGAGAGCGCCGGGGACGGCAACGTCGGCGGAGAGAACGAGGACATGGCCGATACCGAGCGCTGGCTCGTCGTGGGGCTGGGCAATCCCGGGCCCAAGTACGCCGGGAACAGGCACAACGCCGGTTTCCTGGTGGTGGAGGCACTCGCGGGCGGCGAGCGCTGGAAGGCGCACAAGGCGCACGCCGAGGTGGTGGAGACCCGCCTGGACGGTGTTCCCGCGGTGCTGGCCAAGCCGCGGAGCTTCATGAACCTGTCGGGCGGCCCGGTCTCCGGCCTGGCCCGCTTCTACAAGGTCCCGGTCGAGCGGATCGTCGTGGTGCACGACGAGATGGACATCGACTTCGGCGCGCTCAAGCTCAAGAAGGGCGGCGGGCCGGGCGGGCACAACGGCCTGAAGTCGATGACCTCCTCCCTGTCCAGCCCGGACTACATCCGCGTGCGCTTCGGGGTGGGCCGCCCGCCGGGCCGGATGGACCCGGCCGCGTACGTGCTCAAGGACTTCTCCTCCACCGAGCGCGCCGAGCTGGACCTCAACGTCGAACGCGCCGCCGACGCGGTGCGCACGGTCCTCACCGACGGCCTGGGCCGGGCGCAGAACATCTACCACACCGCCGCCTGACCTCCGGGGCGCCGGGGTCCGCCGGGGCGGGGTTCACACGCCCGCCGGACAACCGCTTCGGCCAGGGGTTGCGCGGGGCCCCGAGTCGGGCACGGCGCACGCTGGGTCGGAAGTACCGCGCCCGCCGGCGGAGGAAGGCCGACGGGCGCGGCGACGGGGGCGCGGTACCCGGCTACCGGCCGTGGCCCGCCCAGGGCGGGCGGCCCTGCCCGTCGTCCTCGGCCTCCTTCAGAAGGGAGCGGAGGGTGAAGTAGGCGGGCTTGCGGTCGAAGTCCCCGTCCATGACGGTCGCCGCGCCCTCGCCCTCGAAGAACACCGGTACCCACGAGTACCTGTCGGTGAAGCCCCAGATGGTGAAGGAGTCGCAGCCCTCCACCCCCAGGCAGGCCTCCAGCGCCTGCCCGTAGTAGTCGGCCTGCCGCTCCAGCTGCTCCCCGGTCGGCTCCCCGTCCTCGGGCACCGCCATGCGCACGTCCACCTCGGTCAGCGCCGTGCCCAGGCCGAGGTCGTCGAAACGCTGGAGGTTCTCCTGCAGGCCGGACGGGAAGCCGTACCGCATGCTCAGGTGCACCTGGGCGGAGAACCCGTGCACCGGCACGCCGTCCGCCAGCAGTTCCTGGACCAGCGCGTGGTAGGCGTCGCTCTTGGCGTTGACGTCCTCGACGCCGTAGTCGTTGAAGTACAGCTCCGCCGACGGGTCGGCCTCGTGGGCCCAGCGGAAGGCGTCGGCGATGATCCCCGGCCCGAGCTCGCGGATCCAGATGTTGTCCTCGGTGCGCAGCTCCCCCGACTCGTCGAAGATCTCGTTGGCCACGTCCCACTGCGAGATCCGGCCCTCGTAGCGGCCGACGACGGTGGTGATGTGGTCGTGCAGGATCTCGCGCAGCTCCTCGTCGGTGAAGTCGCCCTCCTCCAGCCACCCGGGGTTCTGGCTGTGCCACAGCAGCGTGTGCCCGCGCACGTCCTGGCCGTGGCGCTCGGCGAAGTCCACGATCCTGTCGGCCGTCCCGAACGCGTACTCGCCCCGTGCGGGGTGGATGTACTCCCACTTCATCTGGTTCTCGGGGGAGACCGAGCTGAACTCCCGGGCCAGGATCCGGCGGTACTGCCGGTCCGAGGTGAAGGGGTCGGGGTAGTCCTGGTCCTCGTGGTGTCCGCCGCCCGCAACGGCGGTGCCGATGACCAGCCCGTCGGGCGCGGCCCAGCGCAGCGTGCCCGGCTTGGCGTTGTGCCGGGGGTGGTTCGGCGGCCAGTGGCCGTGGTCGTGCCCGGGGGAGGCGACCGCGGGGGCGGCCAGGGGGACCGACAACGCCGTCGCGGCGAGGACGGCGGTGACGAGGCGGAGCGGCTTCATGGGGGGATCTCCGATCTGGCGACCGACGAAACTTCCGGAAAGTTCCGTAACATGTGAAGGTCAATGGACCCTAGGTCGCCGCCGGGCGCAGCGTCAAGATCCCGTCTCGGCGCTGTCGCCCCACCAGCTGTGCTCGTACTCTGGGTGAGCACAAAGGAGGACCATGCCCGACACCCCGTCCCGAGACGTCACGATCTCCGCCATCGCCGAGGAGGCGGGCGTCTCCGCGCCGACGGTCTCGCGCGTGCTCAACGGCCGGGGTGACGTCGCCCCCGCCACGCGCGAGCGCGTGGAGAGCCTGATCCGCGCCCACGGCTACCGGCGCCGCGGAGGTCGGCCCCGGGAGCGCGTCGGCCTGCTCGACCTCGTCTTCAACGACCTGGACAGCCCGTGGGCCGTCGAGATCATCCGCGGGGTGGAGGACGCCGCGCACGAGAGCGGGACCGGCATCGTGGTGTCGGCCATCCACCGCCGGGTCAGCTCCACCCGCCAGTGGCTGGAGAACGTGCGCTCGCGCGCCACCGACGGGGCGATCCTCGTGACCACGGACCTGGATCCCGAGCTGCGCGAGGAGCTGCGGGAGCTGCACGTGCCCGCCGTGGTCGTCGACCCGGTCGGCGTCCCGGACCTGGACACGCCCACGGTCGGCGTCACCAACTGGGCAGGGGGCCTCAGCGCCACCGAGCACCTGATCCACCTCGGCCACCGGCGCATCGCCTTCGTCGCCGGGCGCCCCGAGCTGTGGTGCAGCCGGGCCCGGCTCGACGGCTACCGGGCGGGTCTGGAGACCGCGGGGCTCGCGGTCGACGACGAGCTGGTCGTGCCGGGGGAGTTCGGCTACGAGTCCGGCTTCCGGGCGGGGGAGCGATTGTTCGAGCTCGCCGAGCCGCCCACGGCCGTGTTCGCGGCCAGCGACCAGATGGCGCTGGGCGTCTACGAGGCGCTGCGGCGGCGCGGCCTGCGGGTGCCCGCCGACGTCAGCGTGGTCGGCTTCGACGACCTGCCCGAGGCGCGCTGGTCCTCGCCCTCCCTGACCACCGTGCGCCAGCCGCTGTCGGACATGGGCAGGCTCGCGGTGCGCACCGTGCACCGCCTCGTGCAGCGCGAGACCATCGAGAGCCCGCGGGTCGAGCTGGCCACCGAGCTCGTCGTGCGGGACAGCACCGCCCCGCCGCCGTGAGGAACGGGGGGAGAGCGTTGACACCCCGACACGGCGCTCCTTAGGCTGCTTTCGCCGGAATGTTCCGGAACCCCCCAGGCTCCGTGCCAAGGAGACCCGCGTGACCACCACCCCCCGACGGACGCGGGGCCGCGCCCTCGCCGTCCTGCTCGCCCTCGGCTTCGCCCTGTGCGCCGCGGCTCCCGCGGGCGCCCGCCCCGCTCCGCCCTCCCCCGGCGGACACGCCACCCCCGACATCGTCGACTCCACCCAGCACGGCGGCCGTGCCGTGGCCCTCACCTTCGACGACGGGCCCGACCCGCGCAACACCCCCCGGCTGCTCGACGTGCTGCGACGACACCGCGTCCACGCCGTGTTCTGCCTCTGGGGTGAGCGCGTGCGCCAGCACCCCGACCTCGTCCGACGGATCGCGCGGGAGGGGCACACTCTGTGCAACCACTCCATGCGCCACGACGACATGAGCGCCTGGTCGCCGGAGCGGATCCGCGCCGACCTGCTGGAGACCGGCGCGGCCATCCGCGAGGCGGTGCCCCGTGCCCGCGTCCCCTACTTCCGGGCGCCCTACGGGGCCTGGGGCCAGAGCCCCGAGGTGGCGGCCGGGCTGGGCATGCAGCCGTTGGGCTGGAGTCTGGCCGTCGAGGACTGGGCGCCGCCCGGCACCGACGAACTCGTCCGGCGTCTGGAGGAGGGCGTCGCCCCCGGATCGGTGGTGCTCCTGCACGACGGCGGGGGCGACCGCGGCCAGACCGTCGACGCCGTGGCCCGGATCATCCCGGCACTGAGGGCCGAGGGCTGGCACTTCACCCGCCCCGCCCGACGCTGACAGGCCGTGTTCCCTCCGGTCCTCCGCTCCGCCTCGTCCCGCCCTGCGCTCACAGCCCCACGTCCGAGGAGAAGACCATGTTCCCCATCCGCGCCCGGCGAGGCCTGGCCGTCGTCATGACGAGCACGCTGTTCCTGATCGGCGGCTGGAGCGCCGTCGGCGCCGCGGCCGCACCGGCCGAGGCCGACGCCGGGAACTGGGTCGGCACCTGGGCGGCCGCGCCGACCGCCACGCCCGCCACGGCTACACCGGTCCTGCACGACGAGACCATCCGCCAGGTCGTGCACACCAGCGTCGGCGGCGACCGGCTGCGCCTGCGCCTGACCAACGAGTTCGGGGAGAGCGCGCTGCGCGTGGGCGAGGTGCACGTGGCCCTGCGCGCGGGCGACTCGGGAACCGACATCGACCCGGCCACCGACCGCACGGTCACCTTCGGCGGCCGTGCGTCGGTGACCGTCCCGGCGGGCGCGCCCATGGTCAGCGACCCGGTGCCGCTGGAACTGCCCGCACGTTCCGACCTGGTCGTGAGCATCCATCTGCCGGAGGAGACCCGGGTGACCACCCTGCACGGATCCTCCTACCAGGAGAACGCGGTGGCCGCGGGCGACGTCACCGGTGACACGTCCGTCGAGGCGACCCGCACGCTCACCCAGTGGCACTTCCTCTCGGGGGTCAGCGTGCGGTCCCGCACGCGGCTCGCGGACGCGGTCGTGGCCCTGGGCGACTCCATCACCGACGGTTCCGAGACCGAGGTGAACGCGAACCACCGGTGGCCGGACCTGCTCGCCCGGCGCCTGCCGCACACCGGCGTGCTCAACGCGGGGATCGCGGGCAACCGCCTGCTGCACGACCCCAACCCGCCCGAGGGCAGCGAAGCCGAGGGCTTCGCGGCCTTCTTCGGGCAGAGCGCCCTGCGCCGCTTCGACCGGGACGTGCTCGCACACCCGGGCGTGGGCCACGTCATCGTCCTGCTGGGGGTCAACGACCTGGGCCACCCCGGCACCGTGGCCCCGGTCTCGGAGACCGTCACGGCCGAGGAGATCATCGGCGCCCACCGCCAGATCATCGCCCGCGCCCACGCGGCCGGACTGCGGGTCTACGGGGGCACCGTCCTGCCGTTCGGGGGCGACACCCTGGGGTTCCACACCGAGGAGAACGAGGCCAAGCGCCAGGCGGTCAACGCGTGGATCCGCACGAGCGGGGAGTACGACGCCGTCATCGACTTCGACGAGGTGATGCGCGACCCGGCCGATCCGCTGAGCCTGCTGCCCGCCTACGACAGCGGTGACGGCCTGCACCCCAACGACGCCGGTATGGCCGCCATGGCCGACGCCGTACCGGCCCGGCTCTTCCGTCCGGGGCGGGAGGGGTAACCACACCGGGAGGACCGGGGGCGGCCCGCGACCACCCCGGCGCGGCCGGGGCCGGACGCGGTCCGCTTCCGTGCCCGGTGTCCGCACCGCCCTGTTCCCAGTGGTTGCCCTGTGCTGTCCGGTGCCCGTGCTGCGGGTGGTGCTCGTGCGGCTCCGCACGGCGCTCCCGCCGCAACCGCAGGGCCGCTGTCGGCGGGGAAGGACACGAGGCGTGGACGCCCGCCTCAGCCGCGTACCAGGCGCCAGAAGGCCAGTGCGGCCTCCTCCGGTGCGGTGGGCCCGCTCGACCCGTCCGCCTCCCAGGCCCCCCCGGTCTCGGGAGGCCTGCCTTCCACCTCTCCGGTGCCGACCCAGTCGGCGATCACACCGACCAGCGCCCCCGCCAGGTAGGCGGCGTGCGTGCGCACCGGCACGTCGTCGAACCCGGGCGGCCTCGCCCCCCGCGCGAACCGTGCGGCCAGCTCCTCGGCGAGCCGCCCCCGCAGGCGGTTCGTGAAGCGGGCGCTGCCGTGGTCCGACAGCATCCGGCGGTAGAGCACCGCGCTGTCCGCCACGTGCCCGAACAGGTCCACCAGCGGTTCCGGAGCCCGGTCGCGGGGCGCGTCCAGCGGGCACAGCGCCGCGCAGCGCGCCACGTGCGCCACGGCGCTCTCCATGGCGTCGGCGACCAGCGCGTCCAGGTCGGCGTAGTGCTGGTAGACGGTCGCGCGGTTGACCCCGGCTCGCCTGGCCACGGTGGAGACCGTGACGGTGCCCGACGGGCTCTCCGCGGTCAGTGACAGCAGGGCGGTGCGCAGGCGGTCGCGGGTGCGCTGGACACGGGGGTCGTCGGGGTTCACGGGGACAGTATACGACGCCTGTATCTCATCGGCATGTGTTGTTTAAGCGACAATCGTCGCTTATGTTGTCCCCATGAGGATCGAGATCTGGGCCGACACGGTCTGCCCCTGGACGTACGTCGGCAAGCGGCGCCTGGAGCGGGCGCTGGCCGGGCTCGACGGCGCGCTCCGTGAGGAGGCCGAGGTGGTCTGGCGCCCCTACCGGATCGACTCCACCGCCCCGGCCGCGGCCGAACCCCTGGACCCCCTGCTGGGGGACCCCCTCGTGGACACCGCCCTGAGGGCCTGTGCGCCCGACCTCACTCCGGCCCAGAACCGCGTCCGCGTGGCCGAGGCCGCCGCGGCGGAGGGGCTCGGCCCCCGCTGGGGCGCGGTGTGGAGGGTCAGCAGCCACGACTCCCACCGCCTCCTGGCCCTGGCCCTGGAGGCCGGCGGCCCCGCTCTTCAGGGCGCCGTCGCCGAGGGCGTCCTGCGCGCCCACTTCACGGCGGCCGAGGACATCGGTTCCGCAGACGTCCTGGACGGCGTCGCCCGCGAGGCCGGGTTCCCCGACGGCGGCCGACTCCTGGCCGGGGGCGCCGGGGAGGGGCGGGTCCGCGAGCTCCTCCTGCGGGGCAGGGCCGTGGGCGTGCGCACCTCACCGACCCTGGTGGTCAACGGCCGGGCCCTGGAGGGCGCCCAACACCCCGACGCGATCCGCGGCTTCCTGGTCGGAGCCGCCGGGCACACCCCGCGCCGACTCCCCGAGGAGGTCGAGCGCTTCCGCCAGGCGGAGTCCCTGCTGGGCCGGGGCGACCCCCTCGGCGCGCTCACCCTGCTCCGGCCGATGCTCGACGAGCACGCCGCGGACCGGAACGTGCGCCTGCTCGCGGCCCGCGCCCACTACCGCTCCGCGCAGTTGGGCCGCGCCCGCCGCACACTGGAGGAGCTGGTGGCCCAGAGCCCGGACGACGCGTACGCGCGCCTGCTCCTGGGCCGCACGCTCCAGCGCCAGGGGGAGCGGGAGCTGGCCGAGCCGCACCTGCGCCTGGCCGGTGCCATGGCCCCCGAACACGTCTGACCCGGAGCCCGGGCCGCCGCAGGGAGGTCCGGGTTTCGGCTGTGTCCCCCGGGCGGCCACCGGTGTCCCCATCAGGTCACCCCAGCGTGGCCGAACGGATCCAGGCACAGGCACATTCTCGTGTTGAACAGGGCTTCTTGTCCAACAAGCCGCAACGCCACGCGACTTTTCCACTACTTTTGGTTACTGTTCGGGGCGTTGGTCTCCGCGCCCGACGCACCTGCCCCGCTCACGTCCTCAGAGTGCTCTCCCGTGGCGCGCGGAGCGATGCCGTGTGAGCTGCCAGAGTCGTGGGTCTTGGGGGAGTGTACGTGGTCACAACCAGCCGGACGGAGACCGTCCGCGAACAGTCGACGCGGATCGTGGTCGGCCCCGGGATCCCAGGGGCCTCAGGGATCCCCGGGACCGCGGGCGCCACCGGGCAGCGCGGAGCGATCGCCCCCGGCGGGACCAACGGCGCCTGGGTGCGCCCCTACGTGGTGAGCCTGGTCGGCCTGGACCTGGCCGCCGCCCTCACGGCCACCCTCAGCGGCACCGCGGCCCGCTTCCCCTCCGCCCTCGGTGCGGCCACCACCCTGCCCTACCTGGCCCTCTCCCTCCTGCTGCCCCCCGTGTGGGTCCTCTTCGTCTACCTGGGCGGCGGCTACGCCCGCCGCTTCCTCGGCGTGGGCACGGAGGAGTACCGCCGCGTCGCCACGGCCGGGATCGCCCTCGCCGCGACCGTCGCGGTCGGCGCCTACGCCATGCGCTTCGACCTCGCCCGCGGCTACGCGCTCGTCACCCTGCCGCTCATCCTCCTGCTCACCCTCGGCCTCAGGTACGCGCGCCGCAAGGCCCTGCACCGGCGCCGCGGTTCGGGCCAGTGCATGAGCGGGGTCGTGGTCGTCGGCTACCGCGTGGCCGTCCGCGACCTGGTCCGCCGGTTCCGCGGCGAGGTCTACCACGGCATGCGCGTGGTGGGCGTGTGCCTGCCCCAGGAGGAGGCCGACTCCGGTTCGGGCGCCGACGAGGTGGAGGGCTGTCCGGTCCTGGGCACCTTCACCGGCGCGGCGGAGGCCGCCGCCCTGGTCGGGGCCGACACCGTCGCGGTCCTGGCCTGCCCGGAGATGGACGGGGCCGAGCTGCGCCGCCTGGCCTGGCGGCTGGAGGAGACCGGCACCGACCTCATCGTCGCCTCCGCGCTCATGGACGTGGCCGGGCCGCGCACCTCCATCCGCCCGGTCGCGGGGCTGCCCCTGCTGCACGTGGAGCACCCCGAACTGGTGGGCGCGCGCCGCGTCCTCAAGGGCGCCTTCGACCGCTGCGCCGCCGCCCTGGCCCTGGTGCTGCTGTCTCCGCTGTTCCTCGCCCTGTGCGTCCTCGTCCGGTCCGAGGGCGGCGGGCCCGCCCTCTTCACCCAGACGCGCGTGGGCAGGGGCGGGGACGAGTTCACCGTCTACAAGTTCCGTACGATGGTGATGGGGGCCGAGGCGTTGAAGGCGATGCTCCAGCCCCGCAACGAGCACGAGGGCGTGCTGTTCAAGATGCGCCGCGACCCCAGGGTGACGACCGTGGGGGCCTGGCTGCGCCGGTACTCGCTCGACGAGCTCCCCCAGCTCGTCAACGTGGTCCGGGGGGAGATGTCGCTCGTCGGCCCGAGGCCGCCGCTTCCGGAGGAGGTCGCCCGCTACGGGGACGACGTCCGCCGCAGGTTGGTGGTCAAGCCGGGTATGACGGGTCTGTGGCAGGTGAGCGGCCGCTCCGACCTCTCCTGGGAGGAATCGGTCCGGCTCGATCTGCGGTACGTGGAAAACTGGTCGCTGACACTGGACGTCCAGATCTTGTGGAAGACGTGGTCAGCGGTGATCCGTGGGGCGGGAGCATACTAGCCGGTGAAGAACATCCGAAACGATCATGAGGTGGCCCGGGACCTGGCGAGCGAGGCGGGGCAGCTGCTGCTGCGCCTGCGCGCCCGACACGGTTTCGACGAGCCCGACGTCCTGCGCACCCTGGGGGACCGCACCTCCCACGAGTTCCTGTTCTCCGCGCTGGGACGGCTGCGGCCCAGCGACGCGGTCCTCTCGGAGGAGGGGGCCGACGACCCCGCGCGGCTCAACGCGCGCCGGGTGTGGATCATCGACCCCCTCGACGGCACGCGCGAGTTCGCCGAGGCCGGGCGCACCGACTGGGCGGTGCACGTGGCGCTGTGGGAGAACGGCGACCTGGTCGCGGGCGCCGTGGCGCTGCCCGCCCAGGGCAGCACCCTGTCCACGGTCGACCCGCCGTGGCTGCCCGAGGAGCGCCCCTCGGACCAGCGGCTGCGCATCACCGCCAGCCGGACCAGGCCCCCGGCCTTCGTCCAGAGGATGGCCACCCAGCTGGGCGCCGAGGTGGTCCCGATGGGCTCGGCGGGCGCCAAGATCTGCGCGGTGCTGCTCGGCATAGCCGACATCTACGTGCACGCGGGCGGCCAGTACGAGTGGGACAGCGCCGCCCCGGTGGCGGTGGCCCGGGCCTCGGGTCTGCACACCTCCCGGATCGACGGTTCCCCGCTGCGGTACAACACGGCGGACCCGTTGCTGCCGGATGTCCTTGTATGCCGATCGGAATTGTCGGGTATGTTGTTGGCGAGCATCCGCGACGGCGCGGACCTGGACAGCGCGGGTCCGCACGCGGGGGGCTGATAGGACGACCCCTCCGCCGTCGGCCCTGTCGGTATTTCTAAGGCGGATTCATGGGTCAGGCGAGTCAGCAGGCCGGACGCTACCAGCTCTCCCAGCTGGACGTCCTGGAGGCCGAAGCCATCTTCATCATGCGCGAGGTGGCCGCGGAGTTCGAGCGGCCGGTGCTGCTCTTCTCCGGCGGCAAGGACTCCATCGTCATGCTGCGCCTGGCCGAGAAGGCCTTCTGGCCCGGCGCCGTTCCGTTCCCCGTCATGCACGTGGACACCGGCCACAACTTCGACGAGGTCATCGAGTTCCGCGACCGCCGGGTGGCCGAGGCCGGCGTCCGCCTGGTCGTGGCCTCGGTGCAGGAGCAGATCGACGCGGGCAAGGTCACCGAGCCCACCGGCCGCTGGGCCAGCCGCAACCGCCTCCAGACCTCGGCGCTGCTGGAGGCCATCGAGGAGAACGGCTTCGACGCCGCCTTCGGCGGTGCGCGACGCGACGAGGAGAAGGCCCGGGCCAAGGAACGGGTCTTCTCCTTCCGCGACGAGTTCGGCCAGTGGGACCCCAAGAACCAGCGCCCCGAGCTGTGGAGCGTGTTCAACACCCGCATCGAACGGGGCGAGCACATCCGGGTCTTCCCGATCTCCAACTGGACCGAGCTGGACGTGTGGGCCTACATCAAGCGGGAGCGGCTGGAGCTGCCCTCCATCTACTTCGCCCACGAGCGCGAGGTCTTCGAGCGCGACGGCATCCTGCTGTCGAACTCGCCCATCATCAACCGCGACGACACCGAGGTCCCGTTCACCGAGACCGTCCGCTACCGCACCGTCGGCGACCTCACCTGCACCGGAGCGGTCAAGTCCACGGCCGTGGAGATCGACGACATCATCGCCGAGATCGCCGCGACCCGGGTGACCGAGCGGGGGCAGACGCGGGCGGACGACCGCACCAGCGAGGCCGCCATGGAGGACCGCAAGCGCGAGGGCTACTTCTAGCGCGACGGCCGGAAGGGGTTCACGGCCCGCCTCATCCGTCGTGATCTTGTACTTACAGCGGGGTTCGACCGCCGACATCGGCTATAAGTACAAGATCATCGCAGGTCAGGGCCTCATGTGCCACACCGGCAACGTTTCCGGCCAGCCCACGGGCATCCGCGCCGGAACCCGTTCTCCGCAGACCACACACTCCGCATTGGACCAGGCAAGCATGAGCAACGACATCCTGCGGTTCGCGACGGCGGGTTCCGTCGACGACGGCAAGAGCACCCTGATCGGCCGACTGCTGTTCGACTCCAAGTCCATCTTCGAGGACCAGCTCGACGCGGTGGAGCGCACCAGCGTCGCGCGCGGCGAGGAGCAGACCAACCTGGCGCTGCTCACCGACGGCCTGCGCGCCGAGCGCGAGCAGGGCATCACCATCGACGTGGCGTACCGCTACTTCGCCACCCCCAAGCGCACCTTCATCATCGCCGACACCCCCGGGCACATCCAGTACACCCGGAACATGGTCACCGGCGCCTCCACGGCCGACCTCGCCATCATCCTGGTGGACGCGCGCAAGGGCCTCCAGGAGCAGAGCCGCCGCCACGCCTTCCTCACCACCCTGCTCCAGGTGCCCCACCTGGTGCTGGCGGTCAACAAGATGGACCTGGTGGACTACTCCCAGGACCGCTTCGAGGAGATCAAGGCCGAGTTCGCCGACTTCGCCACCAAGCTGGACGTGTGCGACCTGACGTTCGTGCCGATCTCGGCCCTGAACGGCGACAACGTGGTGACCCGCTCGGAGAACATGCCCTGGTACACCGGGCCCTCCCTGCTCCACCACCTGGAGAACGTGCACATCGCCTCCGACCGCAACCTCATCGACGCGCGCTTCCCCGTGCAGTACGTGATCCGGCCGCACAGGTCGGCCGACCCCGAGCTGCACGACTACCGGGGCTACGCGGGCCAGCTCGCGGGCGGCGTCCTCAAGCCGGGCGACGAGGTCACCCACCTGCCGTCCGGGCTGAACACGCGGATCGCCAGGATCGTCACCGCCGACGGCGACGTCACCGAGGCCTACTCGCCGATGTCGGTCACCCTCCTGCTGGAGGACGAGATCGACATCTCCCGGGGCGACATGATCTGCCGCCCCAACAACGCCCCCGCGGTCACCCAGGACGTGGAGGCGATGGTGTGCTGGATGACGGACGCGCGCAAGCTGGAGCCGCGCTCCAAGCTCATCCTCAAGCACACCACCCGCACCGCGAAGGTCGTGGTCAAGGACCTGCGGTACCGGCTGGACGTCAACACGCTGCACCGCGACGAGCAGGCCGAGCACCTGTCGCTCAACGAGATCGGCCGGGTGCGGCTGCGCTCCACCCAGCCCCTGTTCGTGGACGAGTACGCCAAGAACCGCCAGACGGGCGGGTTCATCCTCATCGACGAGTCCACCAACGTCACGGTCGCCGCGGGGATGGTCGTCAAGACCGACTGACCCCGGTCGGGGTGCCACCGGGCGCCCAGGGCCGCGACCGACCGTGCGACGGGGCCGCCTCCGGGCGGCCCCTCGCTCCGTCCGGGCGCCGGCGCACGCACGGAATCCGGGATGGGACGGGCCTCTTCCCTCCAGTCATCACTTCGGGCGCACGAGGCGTGACCGAAAGTAATAGCCTGGTGGGGTGGACGATGGTTATCGACTGGTGTTCGTCGGCGGAATGGGCCGCTCCGGCTCGACCCTGATCGAGCGGCTCCTCGGCGAACTGCCCGGGTTCTGTTCGGTCGGCGAGGTCGTGCACCTGTGGCGGCGCGGACTGGTGGAGGACGAACGGTGCGGCTGCGGCCGACCCTTCTCCGGCTGCGGTTTCTGGTCCGACGTGGGTAAGGAGGCCTTCGGCGGCTGGGACCGTCTGGACACCGGGGAGGTGCTGCGGCTCAAGGACCGAGTCGACCGCACCCGGTTCCTGCCGGTGCTGCTCAACAGCCCCCACCAGGGCCTGCTCGCCTCCCGCTGCGACCGTTACACCGAGCTCTACCACCGCCTGTACTCGGCGGTGTCCCTGGTCAGCGGCGCCCACGTGATCGTGGACGCCAGCAAGCACGCCTCCCTGGCCGCCTGCCTGCGCTGGCGCTACGGCGCCCGGATGCGCCTGCTGCACGTGGTGCGCGACCCGCGTGCGGTGGCCCACTCCTGGGCCAGGCGTGTGGCGCGCCCGGACGCCTCCCCCGACAGCAGCGAGCCGGAGATGGCCCGCTACTCGGCCGGACGGGCGTCGGTGCAGTGGATGACCCAGAACGCCTGCTTCGACGCCCTGGCCCGGCGCGGCGTCCCGACGCTGCGCGTGCGCTACGAGGACTTCGTCGCCGACCCCGGTGGCGAGTTCGACCGGATCGCCGGGTTCGCGGGGTACGCGGGCACCCCGCCGGACGCGGCGCAGGGCTGCTCCGGCCTGTCGGAGGGGCACGCCGTGTCGGGCAACCCGATGCGCTTCACGGCCGGGCGCGTCGGGGTCCGCGCCGACCACGGGTGGCGCGAGGCGATGCCCTCCTGGCGGCGGCGCCTGGTGGCCGCCGTGACGGCTCCGTCCCGGGGGCGTTACGGATACTGAAGTCCGTTTTGCCACTTCAAGGACTGTTGTCCACCCCAAATATGACGTATGGTGTCCATCTAAATACACTGCGTCACATTTGGAGAGCTAGGGGGAGTTCGCCGTGGACAGGGGACCGGTACGGGCACTGGCGACGACGGGGGCACTGACCCTCGTCCTGACACTGGCCGGGGCGGGGGACAGCCCGGCGGGCGGGACCCCGTCCTCTCCACGGCACCCCTCGGACCGGCCGGCGGGGGCGACGGAGCCGCCCTGGCGCGGGGGGTACGCCACCGACGAGGAGTGCACCGTCTCGGAGATCCTGGAGCCCTCGTGCGGGGTCTGGTGGGGGGCCAGCCCCTACCAGGACCGGATCGAGCCGCTGGAGGAGGCGGTCGACCGCCGCATGGACATCGTCTACACCTGGCGCGGCGTCGACCAGGCGAACATCCCCGGCAGGCGCGAACGGGAGCTGATCGCCGAGGGCAGGTTCGTGCACACCAACATCGAGGCCCGGCGGTTCACGCGCTCCGGGCATCCGGCGATCTCCTACGAGTCCATCATCGACGGCGAGTTCGACGACTCCCTGCGGTCCCAGGCCGACGCCATCGCGGAACTGGGGGTGCCCTACTTCGTCACCTTCGACCACGAGGCCGACGCCAACACGCGCTACGACAGGCGCGGCACACCCGAGGAGTTCGTGCGGGCCTGGCGGCACATCGTGGACCTGTACCGCGAGGAGGGCGCGGACAACGCCATCTGGGTGTGGAACGTGACCGGGTGGGAGGGCAACTTCGACCGCCTCCCCGGCCTGTGGCCCGGCAACGACTACGTCGACTGGGTCAGCTGGGAGGCCTACAACATGACCGGCTGCGACTCCCAGCCGCACTGGGACGAGGTGTACTCCTTCGAGGACATGATGCGCCCGGCCTACGAGTGGTTCCAGAACGAGGGGCCCGAGCACGGGATCGACCCGGACAAGCCGGTGATGATCGGCGAGATGGGCACCACGCCCATCGGCCCGCAGGAGACCCTGGAGTGGTACTCCGAGATCCCCGACGTGCTGCGCCGCTACGAGCGGGTGCGCGCGGTCAAGGTGTGGGACAACAAGCTGTCCTCGGACTGCGACTTCCGGATCCGGGCCAACGAGTACGCCCAGCGCGGCTTCGAGGCGGCCGGACAGGACCCGTACGTGTACCTGCCCGAGCAGGTGCGCGACCTGGCCGAGTACGCCCAGGAACGGGGTTGACCGCCCGGGGCCCGGATCGTCCGGGACGGTCCGCGCGGGCCGCCGCTCCCACAGGGGGCGGCGGCCCGCGCGTGTGAGGGCCGTGCGCGGGGGGCGTGTCGCCACCCTCGCTCCAGTGCCGCGTCCTCGCCCGGTGAGGCCCGTGCGCGGGGGTGTACCGGGTTCAGCCGCCCACGGGCCGGAACATGGACCAGGTGCGCGGGCCGCTCCCGGGCAGCCCGTACTCGGCGGTCACCCGGAAGCCGAGCGACGTGTACAGGCCCACGTTGTCCTCCGTCGAGGTCTCCAGGAACGCCGGGAAGCCCGCCGCGTCGGCCTCGTGCAGGCCAGCGCCGATCACCGCGCGCCCCAGGCCCTGGCCCCGGGACGCGGGGTGGACGCCGACGGTGCCGAGGAACCACACCGGCTCCTCCGGCCGGTACGGCTCCATGGCGGCCTCGGCCGCCGCGTAGGCCGGGGCGCGGTCGCCCGCCAGCTCCACGAGCCGGGGGAGCAGGGCCTCCACGGCCTCCTGCGCGCCGTCGGAGCCGGGCACCGTCCAGACGGAGGCCGCCCGGAGGTCGTCGCTCACCCACACCCGCCCGTACGGAAGGCCGACGTCGGCGAGGAAGACGCGCTGGAACTCCCGCAGCCGGGTCCCGTGGTCGTCGGCGCTGATCACGTGACGCGTGAAGGGATAGTCCGCGAAAGCGGCGGCCAGCGTGTCCGCCGCCCCCTCGACGTCCTCGGGGGTGGCTTTCCGGATCATGCGCGTCCTTCCCGGCTGCTCGGTCCGCGCGCCGGACGCCCCGGTGCGCGGACCGAGGCTACACGCCCCTGCCGCGCAGGTGCAGCGCGCGCGTGATCCACCCGGCGGGCACCCCGAACACCACCGCCAGCGCCAGGTAGGCGCGGACCTCGGCCGGGCGGCTGCGGACCGTGGTGCCGATCCAGCGCAGCGCGGCGCGCCGGCGCCCGGAGGCGGCCTCGGCGAAGGCGATCTGCCCGGCCACGCGCGCGTGGCCGCGCGGTACCAGCGCGAACTCGGGGTAGCGGTCCAGCAGCCAGCGCAGGGCGGTGGAGATGGTCCGCCAGCGCCCGGAGAAGTGCGACCTGCGGTGCCACAGCACCCGCACGCCCGGTTCGGGGATGTTGCGGATGGGGCCGCGCCGTGCCAGCCGCAGCAGCAGTTCGTAGTCCTCGGCGTAGCTGCCGGGGATCTCCTCGCTGACGGTTCCGCAGCCGTCGATCATGGCGCGGCGCCGGATGAGGAACGTGGACGGGTGCAGCTCGGTCAGGCGCGACCCCAGCAGGTCGCCGAAGGTCACACTGGTGCGGTCCAGGCTGCGGACCGCCTCGACCCTGTCGTAGACCACCCGGATGCCGCAGCACACCAGCTCGGTGCCGGGCTCGTCGAGCATGACGTCGACCTGTGCCCGGAGCTTCCCGGGCAGCCACGTGTCGTCGTCGTCGCAGAAGGCCACCAGGTCGGTGTCGGCGGCGAGCACGCCGGTGTTGCGGGCCCCGGCCAGGCCGGGGGTGAGGGTGTTGGTGACCACCCGCACGGGGCGGTCGCCGTCGGAGCGGGCCAGGGAGGGGTCGGGCTGGTCGTTGTCGAAGACGACGATCGTGGTGATGAGACCGGAGTAGTCCTGTTCGCTGATCGCCCGCAGGGTGCGGCGCAGCAGTTCCGGCCGGTCCCGGGTGGGCACCACCACGGTCACGCCGGGCCGGGGCGCGGTGTCGGGCGCGTCGGCCGCGCCGGTCTGGGCGCCGGTCTGCGCGGAGGTGTGGTCGGCGGCGCGGTCGGTGGCCTTGGGGACGGTTCGGGTGGTGGTCAGCGGGTCCGTGCCGCTTCCGGCGGTGCGGACGGCGGAGCCGGTGGCCGTGGCGGCGGGGTCCGCGGCGGTTTCCGCCGCCACGGCCCGGGTGCCCGTGAGCAGGTCGATGAGCTCCCCGGCGCGCAGCGCTGCGCGCTCGGTGCCCTCGCCGTCGTCGGGGTCCACCCGGAAGTCCCCCGGTGAGGCGAGCGCCCTGTCCAGGAGTGCGGAGAGCTGCTGGGGGGTGGCGCAGGAGCGTATCCGGCCCGCCTCCTCCAGGCGCCGCACGAACAGGAGCTGGTGCTCGTCGACGTGCTCGTCCAGTTCGGGGTCGCGGGCGACGACGATGGGCAGGCGTCCGGCGCGGCGGGCCTGGACGATGGTGCCCGGCCCGCCGTGGGCGACGACCACCCGGGCCCGGCGCATGTGCTCGCCGAGTTCCTCTCCGGGCAGGAACGGGGTGCCCGCGGCCACGGCGGGGGCGGCACTGTGCCCGTGCTGGACCAGGAAGCGCAAGGCCCGGTGGCGCCGGGCGTAGTCGTCGATCCAGCGGACCAGCCGGTCGAAGGAGTGGTGGTCGGTGCCGAGGCTGACGACCACGTCGGGGTGGCCGCTGTCGTCGGAGCGCGGGACGGGACGCGTGGTCTGTTCGGTCAAAGCAGCGGTCCTACCGTGATGGCGGTCGGCATGAAGGCGCGCTGTTCCTCCCACTGGGCGAGGAACAGCCGGGTGAACGGACGGCACAGCCGGGCGGTGAGCGTCGGTGTGTCGAGGCGGTCGTAGACCTCGATGTAGACGGTCGGTATCCGCAGCAGCCACGCCAGGGCGAAGAACGGCAGGGCCACCCCGGCGCCGGTGGTGACCACGGCGCAGGGGCGCCGCTCGCGCAGGACGCGGACGGCCAGCCAGGCGTTGCGCAGCAGGTTGCCCACGTGGCGGGTGGTGGGGTGGAAGGCCCACCGGACGCGCTCACCGGCCAGGGCGGACTCGGCGTCGGGGGTCCGGAAGGTCACCCACACGCGCTCGCGGTGCCGCCACCAGGGGCGCAGTGAGCACAGCTGGGTGAGGTGCCCTCCGCTGGAGGCCACCAGGAGAACCGGTCGTGGAGACATGTGGTCATCATTTCATAACTCTGTGTAGTCGTTGGGATGGTCGCGGCGAGGCGCACCGGTTGTCCACAGGCGAGAAGTGCGTCTTCCGCGGAGCGCACGCAGGGGCTTTCATGGATAACGGGGGGTCCCCGGGCCCGCCCTGCCTCGGCGTGCCCGCACCGCCTCCGGCTGCCGTCGTGTGTCCGCGCAGCTCTCGTTCACCGCCGTGTGTCCGCGCAGCTCTCGTTCACCGCCGTGCGCCCGCACCGCCTCCGGCTGCCGCCGCAGCTGCCGCCTCTGGCGGGCGTCGTCGGTTGCCGCCGCCGTGTGCCTTACCGGCGCGGGCCCAGGCCCAGGAGACCTCGCAGCGACCACACCGTCACCAGGTGCCCCACGGCTCCCGAGGTCACCGCCATCGCCAGCGTCGCGATTCCGCCGCCCAGCAGCGCCTCCAACAACAGCGGCAGGGCGCCGAACCACGTCAGCGCGCTGGCCGTCGCGGCCAGCACCGGACGGCTGAACGGGTGCAGCACCACGCGGGACCGCAGCTGCCACAGCGGGAGCAGCTTGCGCACCAGCATCGCGGCCACCAGGGCCACGGCCGCCCCGGCCGCTCCGGCCACGGGCACGAGCAGCACGCACACCAGCACGTTCGCCGCCAGCGACAGCACGTTGTTGACCAGGTTCAGCCGGGTCAGCCCGGTCATCGTCAGGACCAGGTCGCCCATCCCCAGCGCGGCGGCCGTCAGCTGGCCCGCGCACACCACGACCAGCGCCGTCGCCCCCGCCGCGTACTCCGGCCCGAACAGCCGCATCACCTCGTGGGCGAACACCAGCACCGACAGGTACAAAGGCCACAGCAGGCACACCAGCCACGCCGTGCCCGCCTGGTAGAGGGTCCGGACCCCGGCGTGGTCGCCCGTCGCCAACTGCTCGGCGAACCTGGGCTGGGCCGCGTACAGCACCGCCTGCGTGCCGAACTGACCGACCACCATGACCCGTGTGGCCGCCGTGAACACCGCCGCGCCGGTCAGCCCGCCCAGGAGCGCCACGAGGACCACGCCGCCGCGCTGCACGCCCATCTGGGCGACCGCAGCCACCGCGCGAGGCAGGGAGAAGGACCAGAACGTCCGTGCGTCCACCCGTTCCACGGACTCCTGAGTCACAGGGGTTGCGGCGAACACGGGTGCACCGGGGGCACTGCCGGTCTCCGGAGCCGCGGTCGTCCCCGTGGTCGCGGTCTCGTCATGGGTATGGCCAGCCCCCGGAACCACAGCCGTTCCGGTGGCACCGGGGCCACCAGTGGCGCCTTGCTTCCCTGCGGGCACCGCCTCTCCGGGGCCGTCCGTCTTCCCGGGGCCATGCGCCTCCCCGGGGACACCACCGGCCTCGGGAACGGCCCGGCGCACGACACGGCCCAGCCAGAACCACGCCACCACGGCCGCGGGCAGGTACGGCCCCGCCCACGCCAGCGCCAACAGCCCCGCCGCCCCCGACAGCGCTACCCCCGCCACCAGGGCCAGCTGGGCCAGCGGACGGCCCACCTTGTCCACCAGCACGGTCCCGGCCATGTCGTGGTGGGCCCGCGTCGCGGCCAGGGCCGTGTCCGCCAGCACCGCGAACGGCAGGAACACCGCCAGCAACCGCAGGTAGACCTCCGCCCCGTCGCCGCCCAGGCCCCGCGCGACCGGCCCGGCGCACACCAGCAGCAGCACCGCCAGCGCGCACGCCACCAGCACGGCCGGGGCCACGGCCGTCCGCAGCAGCCGGGGCCCGCCCCCGGGTCCTCCGAACACCCGCATCCGGGCGATGAAGTACACCAGCCCGTCCGACGCGCCCAGGTTGGCCACCACAGCGGCGATCAGGAACACCGACGTCGCCGAGAACAGCAGCCCCGCCGTCTCCTGGGAGAACGCCCGCGTGATCGTCACGATCACGGCCAGGTTCAGCACGGCGCCGACCACGGCCCCCGCCATGTTGACCGCCCCGCCGCGCAGGACGCGGCGCAGCCCCGCCCGCTCCCGCTCCGAGAGGGCGGTCACGCGCGCCACGAGGGGACGCGCCCCCACCAGTCCGCCAACCGGGCGTCGCTGTCGGCGAACCGCGCAGTCAGTTCCGCGCGCAGCCCCTCGGGCATCGTCGTCCGGGCGCGCGCGTTGTGCCTGCCCGGGGCGTTCCCCGGCCCGGGCGGCAGCCCCAGGAACCGCTCCACCCCGTTCAGCGCCCGCGCCGTGCCGTCGAACAGGTCGGCGTGGTCCACCACGTGCATCCGGTCCCGTCCCAGGTGCTTCTCCATCCGCGCCAGCTGGTCCGCGTAGCGGCCGCGCGCCACGTAGCCGTGGTGCTGGTGGGAGTACGAGCGGTACCCGGGGTCGGCCAGCATCCGCTCCTCCTCACCGGCCAGCCGCTCCGGCTCCAGCTCCAGCGCCCGCTCGAACGGCTCCGTCTCGAACCCGCGCGCGGTCTCGTGCGCGTGCGCCGAGTAGGCGCGCTCCACCGGGTCGCGCAGGATGACCACCACCCGCACGTCCGGCAGGTCGCGGGCGATCCGCTCGGCGGCCAGGGGATGGAACAGGTAGTACGGGCTGGACTCGACGACCCTCACCCGGGGGCGCCCCCGCCGGGCCCGCAGCGACGCGCGCAGGGGAAAGTACGCCCGGTACCGGTCCGGGCCGCCGCGGTATCCGGTGTCGAAGTAGTGCACCCCCTTGCGCAGGGTGGGTCCGGTGACGCACGGGTGCAGGCACAGCGACCTGAACAGCGACGTCGTGCCCGAGCGCTGCGCCCCGCAGACGAGGAAGTCGGGCAGCGCGCGGGCCGGTGCGGTGAGCGCGCCCAGGCCGTCGGCGAGGGGCAGGAGCGCCTCCCGGGCCGGGGCGGCCATGCGGTGGAACAGGACGGGAACGGTGCTCCGGGGCATCACGTGCTCCTTCTGTCGCGGTTTCGGTCACTCCGGTCGCCGTCCTCGGCGCCCGGGCGCGGCGGGTCGTGTCGATCGATCGGGGGGCCTGGTCCGGCGGGTCCGCCCGGACCTGGCGGGCCGCTCGGACGGGCGGGCCGTTCAGACCTGGCGGGCCTCGTGCGCCTCGTGGGCCGCCCTCTCCTGGAGCCCCTCCAGCGCGGGCAGCAGCCAGTCGTCCACGGCCGCGAGGTGGCCGCCGCTCTCGTCCTGCCGGTCGTGCAGGTACCGGGTGGCCAGGTCGATGAGGTACAGCGCCATCACGGTGGACACCGTGTGGGAGCTCACCCCGGTCTCGGACATGAGGGGGTCGCGCAGCAGCCGCGACCCGCTCTCCAACCACCGGTGCACGCCCGGGTGGACCCCGGCCTGCACGCACTCGTTGAGGTCGTAGTGCAGGGCGTCGAAGCCCGCGGGCGCGTCCATGGCGAGCCGTTCCCAGTCCCACACGAACGCGCGCCGGGCGGTGCTGGCGATGTTCCACCTGGTCAGGTCGCCGTGCCAGGCGCCGAACGGCACGTACACGTCGGGCAGGCGGCGCAGCGCGGCGCGCAGCGGCGCCACCTCGGGGCGCGTGCCCAGTGTCACGATCCGCTCCTCCAGCGACCGCCGGTAGGGGCTGTCGGACAGCCTTCGGCGCCGCACCCTGGACAGCCCGACGATCTGTGTCACGCACCTCAGCAGCTGGCGCCGCGTGGGCCGGTCGGTCTGGACGCCGACCGGCAGCGCCTCCTGCACCAGCAGCGGGTGGCTGTTCCACTCGCCCTCGTGCATCAGCCGGGGAACGGTCACGTCCGGCAGACGGGCCTCGGCCAGCTGGCGCAGGGCCCGCGTCTCGGCGCGTACCAGGCGCGAGGTCAGGTCGTTGACGGCCACCTTGGCGTAGCCGATCGTGCGGCCGCCGGGCGTGAGCAGCAGGAGTACGGGCTTGCGGTTGGCCCGGGGCGGGCCCACGTGGATGGCGACGGCCAACTCGCGGTCCAGCGCCGACGTGAGCGCGTGCTCGATGCCCGGGCCGACCCCCACGTAGAGCCGGTCGCGCAGCAGGAGCGGAGCCAGCCCGGTGGCGAACGCCCCGGTCAGCAGCAGCGTGCGCGCCCGCTCCCGGAACGAGTGCCCCTGGGAGAAGGACGTGATGCCCCGGGTGGCCGCCGACCGGTCGTGGGCGGGCAGGATCACCCGGGGGTTCTGCGCGTTGGGGACCGGAAGGTACTGGGTGCCCCGGTCGCGGCGGACCAGCCGCCGCATACCGCGGTCGCCGGGGCCGAGCAGCCCGCCGCACGGCCACAGCACCGCGGCGAGGTCGGTCAGGTAGGTCGTCTCGCTGTTCACCAAAGACCCCCGCGGGTGCGCGAGGTCCGCCGCCGGAGCACCGGTTCCTCGCCCCGCCACAGCAGGGCGACGGCGACCATGGTGACGGCCAGCGGGGACATCAGCGCGACGTAGAAGAACATGTACCAGAACAGCAGCAGCACGGTCAGCAGCGCGCCCTGCCCCTCCAGAGAGGACACGCGGCGGTAGCGCCACACGACGTGTGCGAAGAAGGCCAGCATGAGGCCGGTGCCCACCCAGCCGCCGGCGATCAGCGTCATCCACAGCTGCCCCGCGTTGCCGATGACGTGCTGGCCGCAGCCGGGGCACTCGGCGGTGGGGCCGACCGCGATCGAGTCCGAGCTGCCCAGGCTCTCCCGGGTGGTGCCCCACCCCATGACCGGGGACAGCTGGGCGGCCTCCACGGACGCCGCGTTGGTGGCGGCCCGGCCGTCGTCGCTGTGCGGGTTGTCGAGCCTGGCCCGCACCACGTCGGCGAGCGGGGAGGCGGCCAGCGCCAGCAGCACCGCCAGGCACGTGACGGCGCAGGCGCCCACCAGGACCACCCGGCCGCGGCGCAGCGCCACCAGGGCCGCGAAGGCCGCCGACAGCGCCAGCCCCGCCCACAGGGCCCGGTTGAGCGAGTACACGGCGGGGACCACGGCCAGCGCGGCGGCGGCCAGCGCACCCCAGCGCACCCATCCCGAACCCTGTGCCACCCAGCTCACCACCAACCACACCAGCAGCAGGGAGAGCATGTATCCCCAGATGTTGGTGTACTCCCAGGGCGCCTTCGGGCGGGCCGACTCGTACCCGAAGATGTCCATGACCTGTGCGGACGCCGGGTGGATGAGGGTCTGCATGTAGGGGTCGGAGGCCAGGGGGGCGGGGAGCAGGTACTCCGCCGGGGCCGTGAACTCGAACCGGGGCGCGAGCATGCCCAGGTAGCCGCCCGCGATCGTGGCCAGGCACAGTACCGCCAGCGCTCCCGCGACCGCGCGCGTGGGCAGCTCGCGCTCGGAGAGGTTGCCGACGTAGAGCATCAGGACCGTCAGCACCAGGTAGTTGACCGCACGGAGCACGGCGCCGCCGTACCCGCCGCTGCCCGGCACGGTGCCGGGCATCTCCAGCTGGACCAGGCACAGGCCCAGCACCGTCCACAGCAGGAACAGCGCCCACAGCCAGAACCCCGGGGGGACCCGCAGCCCCGTGGCCCGGTGGCGGCGCACCAGTTCGGCGGCCATCGGGACCGCGAACAGCCAGTACGCGAACTGTCCCAGGCCCAGCGCCCACCACAGCGGGTACCCGGCCAGCAGCCAGAGCAGCGGCCGACCGGCGACGTCGTCGGTTCCGCCCGCCGGGAGCGGGTTCCCAAAGCCCCCGGCGACAGGGCCCACCGCCCCGGCGGTCGGCCGGGGAACGCGGGCGGACGTGCTCCAGGCCATCAGTTCCGGGTCCCCGACGCGGTGTCCGGGGCGGCGGAGTCCTCGGCGGTCCCGGTCGGCCGGGAGTTCTCGGTCTCCTCGGTCTCCTCGGCGGCGAAGGCCACGAGGGCCTCGGTGGCCTCGGCGCCGCTGACGGTCGTTTCGGGGGCGTGGGGCTCCTGTGCCTCAGCGTTCCGGGCCAGCCCGAAGGCCATCTCCGCCTCCGAGGCCGTGCCCGGGGCCGCGGTGGTTCCCGCGGTGTCACCGCTGGTCCCGTCGGTCCTGTCCGTGCCCGCTGGGTCCGTGCCCGATGGGTCCGTGCCCGCTGGGTCCGGGGCAGTGGTGTCTTCCGCCGCCCGGTCGGTCTCGGTGGCCTCCTCGTCAGGGGAGCCTTCGGTGACCTCGGGGGCCGCCGGGACCTGGGTGGCACCGTCGCCTCCCAGCACGCGGGGGACCTCCAGACCCGCGGGTATCCCACCGTCGCGGGACGACTCCAGGTCCTCCGAGGACTCCGCCGGATCCTCCGTGGCCTCCGCACGCCGGGGACCGGGCACCCCGGGGACCCCTTCCGCCTCCCTGGGCGCCGGAGGCCGGGCCGTCTCACCGCGCCCCTCCGTCCCCTTGGTTCCGGCAGCCGCGGGCAGTTCGCTGACGATGCCGGTCAGCGTGATCCCCGCACCGGCGCGGCCCTTCACGGTCCCCGTCGACCCCCCGGCCTTCTCGGTCGCCACGCCCGCCTCGTCCGTCTCGGCCTTCTTCTCGGCCGCTTCGTCCCTCCCGGGCGTGCGACCGGCTCCGGCGGGTCCTTCCTCCCCGCGCACTCCGGCGGCGGACGGCGACGCCAGCGGCGCGGGCCCGGCCAGCGGCTGGCGCGGCAGGACGGCCGTGCCCGGGACGGGGACCCCGAACCGGTCGGCGAGGACGAGCAGCCCCCTCAGCTCGGCGCGGCGCGTGCGGCCCAGCTCGACCACCGGCAGCATCAGGTCGGCCGAACCGGCCAGCGCGTGCGCGTCGGCGCGCTCGCTCACCGGTGCCACCGCCACCACCACGTACTCCGCCCCCGCACGCAGCAGCCGCACCAGCTCCGGCATCGCGGTGCCCTGCACCGGCGCGTCCAGGCCCGGCGACCCGTACCGCAGGACCCGCAGGCGGGGCACCAGGTCGGGCCGCACCTCCAGGTCGGCGGGGTCCTCGCCCTCCAGCAGGGCCTCGGCCAGGCCGGGGCCCTCCGGCAGCCCCAGCAGCTCCCCGACGGTGTCGGTGCGGGGGTCGGTGCACACCAGCAGCGTCTCCGAGCCCGTGCGGGCCAGGGAGGCGGCCAGGTTCACCGCGGTCGCCGTACCCGCGCGGCCCGGGGTGGTCGCGGTGACGAGCAGGACGCGCCCGAGGACCGCCTCCTCGCCTTCGAGGAGCTCGGCCAGCCCGACCTCCCCCTCGGCGCCGCCCGCTCCTGCGGACCTTCCTGCGCGGTCGGTCACTCCGGTCCCACCCGACCCGGTTCTGGTCAGCCCAGCGCCCTCCGAAGGGCGGTCGGCCGCCGCGGGAACGGGGCCCGCGGCGAGGCGGGCGCGCACCAGGTGCGCGAACTCGTTGACCCGCTGACCGCGGCGGTCACCGTCCGGCAGCAGCCCGGGGGAGCGCTGGCCGCGCCCGACCCGCTCGGACAGGTCGAGCAGTACCGGCACCGCCCCGATCCGCCCGGTCTCCTCGGCGTCGTGCAGCCCCGGGTCGAGGCGGTCGCGGACCACGGCCGCCAGCAGCCCCGCCAGCAGGCCGAGCGCGGCGCCGCCGACCAGCCACAGGGCGGGCAGCGGGCTGCTCGCGCGCTCGGGGAGCCCCGCCGGGGTGATGACCCTCCCGGGCTCGACCGTCTCCGCCAGGGCGCTGAGCGGGCTGATGCCGTTGCCCAGCTCGGTGATCTCCGCGCGCAGCGCCTCGACCCGCGCGTCGGCGCCGGGGTCCGCGGACTCCCCGGCGGCCTCGGCGAGGGCCTCGTAGCGGGCCTCCTGCTCCCCGCGCAGCGCCTCCAGGTGGCTGTCGATCAGCCCGTCGATCCGCTCGCGGCGCAGTTCGAGGTAGGCGTCGGCGTAGGCCTGCGTGCCCGCCCGCGCGGCCTCGGGGCTCCCGGCCGAGTAGCTGATCTCCAGGACGCTGCTGTTGGGGGGCACGCTCACGTCCACCCGCTCGCGCAGGTCCTCCACGGAGGGCGCGGTGCCGCCTCCCGCGCCCAGGGACTCGGCCACGGCGGACGACACGCGGTCCGACAGCAGGACCTGCGCCTCGGTGTCGAGGTTGACGTCCCCGGCCAGACGGCCGGAGCGCTCCCCGGTGAACTCGGCCATCCCGCTGGGCTGGACCTGGACGGCGGAGACGGAGGTGTAGGCGGCGGGGAGTCCGATCACCGCGGCGGCGGCCAGGGCCAGCCCGCCGAGCACGCCGGCGCCGACGAACCGCCGGCGGCGGCGCAGCAGTGCCGTGTACTCCCTCAGTTCCGGTCCGGACGGGCCGGGGGCGTCGGTGTCCATCGAGTCCTCTCCGCACAAGAGTGGTCAACACTTTTAGTGATTGATTGCATACTAAGTGTAATCCCTTGGGAGATCTTCGCGGCATGGGCGAGCGGCCGTTTCTCGATGCGGGAAGTGACCGGAACGGGAGAGCGCGTAACGGGAGGGCACGGCATGACCGAGGAGGACCCCGGACACGCCGAAGGGGGCGGCGGGACACTCCCACCGCCCCCTCGGGCGTTGCCGGGGTGGCCGGACCCCTGGTGTGACACGAGGGTCTTGACCTGCGGTGATCTTGTACTTATAGCGAGACTCGACCGCCCAACCTCGCCATAAGTACAAGATCACGCCGGAGGAGGGGCCCGGCGAACCCGTGTGGTCACGGTCTAGCTGAGGACCACCGTGGGCGGAAGGCCGGTGGAGGACTCCCACGCCTCGTCGCACTCGTTCTGGCTGGAGACCGTGTGCGCCAGGGCCGAGCAGGTCCGGTACTGCGCCATCTGCTCCTGGTACACCACGGCCACCGCGAACAGCGACAGCGACATCACGATCCCCAGCACGCCCACGACCACGCTCATCAGCGCGCCCGGCGCCTCGGTGCGGTTGGCCCGCGCGGCCCGCCTCGCCCGGAAGCCCTGCACGACACCGAACACGGACAGCACGACCCCGTAGGGCGGCAGCAGCAGGCCGGCCGCCCCGAAGAACAGGCCCCACAGGCCGCCGCGTTCGGCTCTGGGCGGCTGCCCCTCGGTCCGGGGCTCCGGGCTGTTGTCGGTCAAGGTTCACTCCTTATGCGCGCCCCCTCGGGGCGCCGTGGTCGCCTCCGCTGCGCGGAGGCTACCCGTCGTCCATGGTCACGCCGGTCCGCGGGCCGCCGAGACCCCCGTCACAGGCCGGCCAACACCCACTCCCCGTGGGTAGACGCTACCTGGACCGATAGGGTGTGACCGCGGGCGGGCCCAGCGGGCGCGCCCGCTGCCCGCACGTCACCCGCCGCCACCCCCAACGGACGCCTCCGGTCCACGGACGCCCGACAGGGGCCGCGCGGCGGAGGACGATCGGGTCACCCGCAAACCCTGCCTTCGGCGCGATGGCATGGGCTGGCGTGCGTCACACACCGCGCCTGCGGCGGGGTGGCGCGGTCCGGCGCGCGCGCCGAACCCCCGGACCGGCATACGCGAGATCCGGATGCTGCGCCGTCCCCCGGCGCCCCCGGAGGCGGGAGGCGGCTCTCGCACCGTTCTCTACACAATGGGAGAAGCATTGTCCGCGCGAGTGGTGGTCCTCATATCGGGCACGGGCAGCAACATGGCCGCCCTGCTGGACGCGGCCAGGGACCCGGCCTACGGGGCGACCGTCGTCGCCGTCGGCTCCGACCGCGAGGGGACCCGCGGCGTCGAACTGGCCGAGGAGGCCGGGGTACCCGCGTTCGTCGTCCCCTTCCGCGACTACTCCGACCGCTCGCGGTGGAACGCCGCCATGGCCGAGCGCATCCACGAGCACCGTCCCGACCTGGTGGTCTCCGCGGGCTTCATGCGCATCCTCGGCCCCGCCGTGATCGGCAGCCACCCGGCGGTCAACATCCATCCCGCGCTCCTGCCCTCCTTCCCCGGCGCGCACGCCGTGCGTGACGCGCTCGCCCACGGTGTCCGCGTCACCGGCACCACCATCCACTTCCTCGACGAGGGCGTCGACTCCGGTCCGATCATCGACCAGGTGGCGGTACCCGTCGAGGACGGCGATGACGAAGCCAGCCTCCACGAGCGCATCAAGTCCGTGGAGCGGACGATGCTGGTCGACACGGTCGGCAGGCTCGCCCGCGAGGGCTGGACCATCGACGGCAGGCACGTGCGGTTCGGCCGCACCGAGCAGCGCGTCACCGACGCGACCGACACGAAGGAGAACCGGTGACCCAGCAGGCCATCAGGCGTGCGTTGATCAGCGTCTACGACAAGACCGGTCTGGAGGAGCTGGGCATCGGCCTGGCCGAGGCCGGGGTGGAGATCGTCTCCACCGGCTCCACCGCCGCGCGGTTGCGCGCCGCCGACATCCCCGTCACCCCCGTGGAGGACGTCACCGGCTTCCCCGAGATCATGGAGGGCCGCGTCAAGACGCTGCACCCCTCCGTGCACGCCGGACTCCTGGCCGACCGGAACAACCCCGAGCACGTCGCCAGGATCAAGGAGCTGGGCATCGCCCCCTTCGACCTGGTCGTGGTCAACCTCTACCCCTTCCAGGACACCGTCGCCTCCGGCGCCTCCGAGGCCGACTGCATCGAGAAGATCGACATCGGCGGCCCCGCCATGGTGCGCGCCTCCGCCAAGAACCACGGCAGCGTCGCGGTCGTGGTCGACCCGGGCAGCTACGACGCCGCCCTGGAGGCCGTCCGCGACGGCGGCTTCACCCTGGAGCAGCGCAAGCGCCTGGCCGGGCTCGCCTTCCAGCACACCGCCGCCTACGACGCGGCCGTCGCCGGGTGGTTCGCGGCCGACTACGCCCCCGACGAGGAGGCCGCAGAGACGGGCTGGCCCGGCTTCCTGGGCACCGTCCACAGCCGCAGGGACGTGCTGCGCTACGGCGAGAACCCGCACCAGAAGGCGGCGCTGTACACCGTCGCGGGCGCCCCGGAGACCGGCCTGGCCGGAGCCGAGCAGCTGCACGGCAAGGCGATGTCCTACAACAACTACGTGGACGCCGACGCCGCGCTGCGCGCCGCCCACGACTTCGACCAGCCGTGCGTGGCCATCATCAAGCACGCCAACCCGTGCGGGATCGCCGTCGGCGCCGACAACGCCGAGGCCCACCGCAGGGCGCACGCCTGCGACCCGGTGTCGGCCTTCGGCGGCGTCATCGCCACCAACCGCCCCGTCGGCGAGGAGCTGGCCGGACAGATCGCGGAGATCTTCACCGAGGTCGTCGTCGCGCCCGCCTTCGAGCCCGCGGCCGTGGAGGTCCTCAGCCGCAAGAAGAACATCCGCCTGCTCGTGGCGGACGGCTCCGGCTCCGGCGCGGGCGTGGAGCACCGCCAGATCAGCGGCGGCCTGCTGGTGCAGTCGCGCGACGCGATCGACGCCCCCGGCGACGACCCCTCCACCTGGACCCTGGCCACCGGCGAGCCCGCCGACGAGGCCACCCTGGCCGACCTGGCCTTCGCCTGGAAGGCCGTGCGCGCGGTCAAGTCCAACGCCATCCTCCTGGCCTCCGGCGGCGCCACCGTGGGCGTGGGCATGGGGCAGGTCAACCGCGTGGACTCCGCCCGCCTGGCGGTCACACGCGCGGGCGAGAGGGTGACCGGGTCCGTGGCGGCCAGCGACGCCTTCTTCCCCTTCCCCGACGGCCTGGAGATCCTCACCGAGGCGGGGGTCCGCGCCGTCGTCCAGCCCGGCGGCTCGGTCCGCGACGAGGAGGTCGTGGCCGCGGCCAAGGCGGCCGGGGTGACCATGTACCTCACCGGGACCCGGCACTTCTTCCACTGAGCGAGGAGACACACGCATGAGCGCGATCGTTCTGGACGGCAAGGCCGTCGCGAAGTCCATCCGTGAGGAGCTCTCCGAGCGGGTGGCGAAGCTGCACGACCGCGGCGTCACCCCCGGTCTGGGCACCGTCCTGGTCGGCGACGACCCGGGCAGCCACTCCTACGTCCGCGGCAAGCACCGCGACTGCGCGCAGGTGGGCATCGCCAGCATCCGCCGCGACCTGCCCGCCGACGCCACCCAGGAGCAGGTGGAGCAGGCCGTCCACGAGCTCAACGCCGACCCGGCCTGCACCGGCTACATCGTGCAGCTCCCGCTGCCGAGGGGCCTGGACGAGAACCGCGTGCTGGGCCTGATCGACCCGGTCAAGGACGCGGACGGCCTCCAGCCCTCCAACCTCGGCAGGCTGGTGCTGATGCAGGAGGCGCCGCTGCCGTGCACCCCGCGCGGCATCGTGGAGCTGCTCACCCGCTACGACGTGCCGCTCAGGGGCGCCGAGGTGGTCGTGGTCGGGCGGGGCGTGACCGTGGGCCGTCCCCTCGGCCTGCTGCTGACGCGCCGGTCGGAGAACGCCACCGTCACCCTGTGCCACACCGGCACCCGGGACCTGGCCGAGCACACGCGCCGCGCGGACATCATCGTCGCCGGTGCCGGTGTGCCGGGGCTGATCACCAAGGACATGGTGAAGCCGGGCGCCGCGGTGCTGGACGTGGGCGTCTCGCGCACCGAGTCGGGCCTGGTCGGCGACGTCGTCCCCGACGTGGCCGAGGTGGCCGGGCACCTGTCGCCCAACCCCGGCGGCGTGGGCCCGATGACCCGGGCGATGCTGCTGGTGAACGTGGTGGAGGCCGCCGAGCGGCAGGCCGCCGCCCTCTAGCCGTGCCTCTCCGGGCCCCGTCCGAGGCGGGGCCCGGACACCGGGCGGGCACGGCGGTGCCTGTGGCGGGCGGGCACGGGCCCGCCCGCTGCCGCCCCCGGCGGTCTGCCCGGGGCCGGACCTTCCGCCGCCCGCGGGCGCGCTGACCGCGCCCGGAACGGCTCCGGTGTCACACACGGGCCGAAACCGCTCACACCGAGTAGCCGACCTCGACCCGACCGCTGGCGGAGGACCCCTCCGGCGGGGCCGGGAACGCTCAGCTGGCCTTGCGAGCCGGTCCGCCCATCGGCATCGGCCGTACCAGGCCCAGCGCCACGACCTCGTTGGCCAGCCGCGTCCTGCGGTTCTGCCCCTCGGGGATGCGGAACTTCTGGTACAGCCGCAACAGGTGCTGTTTGACCGCCGCCTCGGTGACCACCAGTGCCTCGGCGATGTCCCGGGCGGTGGCGGGGGCGACGAAGGCCTCCTCCGACAGCGCGGGCTGGCACAGCGCGGTCAGCACGTCCAGCTCCCGGCGGGTGAGCTCGGGGGCGGCACCGCGGCGCAGCTCGATGTCGGGGCTGATCTGCTCCTTGGGGAGCCCGCCGACCCGGCAGCGCGCGGTGCCGAAGCTCACCACGTCGCCCTCCTCCAGCACCCGGCGGGCGATGGGGCGGCCGTTCACGCGCGTCCCGTTGCGCGACAGGCCCAGGTCCACCACGTAGACGTAGGGGCCGCGGCGGACCAGTTCGGCGTGCAGCTGGGAGACGCTCGGATCGTTCAGCCGGATGTCGGCGCCCTCCCCGCGGCCGACCGTGGTGACCTCACCGGCGAGCTGGCGTATGTCCCCGGTCTCTTCGACGCGGAGGTAGGGCCCGTCCACGGTGGTTCCTCCCGGACTGGGGTGGCGCTGCCGGTGGGGGTGCGGGCGACGGTGGTGGAGGGGAGGCTGTCGGGGGGTGACGGTTCGGTCTACGCGTGGAGTGGGCTTCATGGGGGTGGTCCTCGCTCACCGGTGCACTCATCTCCACCTTGGTTACCCGGGCGGTAAGCGTTCTACGCGCTTACTCCGGAGTTAGACGGATAAGGCGTGCAAATACGGCTCTGTGGCCGAACCGGAAGCGGGAAACGGTCACGGGCTGTCGGGGCCGGGGCGGGTCCGTTTCCGTGAGCCCTGAGGAGCCGGCGATACGGATCACTACAATGGGCGCTGTCTCTCCCGGACGGGAAGCCTCGCTTCCCGCGCGGCGCCGCCGAAACCCTCACGGACGTGAGCCTCCGGAGCGGTGTTCGGTTTTCGGACAGCCAGTCCTCGACGGATGGCCGGTCCGTGCCAGTTCCCGGGAGAAGACCGTGAACGAGCCGCGAGGCGGCCAAGCACATTCGTAACCGAACGGGTCGGGACGCGGTGGACAAGGCGGGGCAGGCGGATTTGGCGGACGCGGACGAGGGCGCACCCGGTGCGAGGGCACCCGGCGAGGCGGCCCGCGGCGGGCGGGTTCCCGAGGGGGGCCCACCGGACGGGGACGGCCCCGACGGGCCGGAGCCCGGCGACGACTCCGGGGAGGATTCCGGGGAGGTCGCGCGCGGGCGGACCGCAGGGGAGGAGGGGCCCGAGGCGCCGTACTGGCTCTCGCAGGTGCCCTACTTCCTGGTCATGTCGGCGCTCGCGGCGGGGATCGTGGTCGTGGCCGCGGCCTACTTCAAGCGCGGACCGGCGATCATCGCGGGAGCGCTGCTGCTGGCGGCGACCTTCCGGGTGCTCCTGCCCCGGGACTGGGTCGGCATGCTCGCCGTGCGCCGCCGGTGGATCGACCTGCTCACCCTGACCACCCTCGCGGTCCTGCTGATCGTGCTGGCATGGGTGGCGCCGCAACTGTCCGCCTAGGCGTCGAATAAGCTTGACGTCGAGATACCGCGACACCGAGAAGCCACCGCCTCCCCGGGGAGCACGGACCCCGGGCGGGACCGGTGGACCGCCGGGTGCGCGGACCGGCGCCGGCCACGAGCCGGACGCGGGTCCGCGACGCACGAGGCGGCAGCGAAGACTGAAGGGACAGCCACACAGCCATGGCCAAGATCAAGGTCGAGAACCCCGTAGTCGAGCTCGACGGCGACGAGATGACCCGGATCATCTGGTCCTTCATCAAGGACCGTCTGATCCTTCCCTACCTCGACGTCGACCTGAAGTACTACGACCTGGGCATCGAGGAGCGCGACCGCACCGACGACCAGATCACCGTCGACGCGGCCAACGCCATCAAGGAGCACGGCGTCGGCGTCAAGTGCGCCACCATCACCCCGGACGAGGCCCGGGTCGAGGAGTTCGGCCTCAAGAAGATGTGGCGGTCGCCCAACGGCACCATCCGCAACATCCTCGGCGGCGTCGTCTTCCGCGAGCCCATCATCTGCGAGAACGTGCCCCGCCTGGTCCCGGGCTGGACCAAGCCGATCATCATCGGCCGCCACGCCCACGGCGACCAGTACAAGGCCACCGACTTCAAGGTGCCCGGCCCCGGCACGGTCACCATGACCTACACCCCGGCCGACGGCAGCGAGCCGGTCGAGTTCGACATCGCGAACTTCCCCGAGGCGGGCGGCGTCGCGATGGGCATGTACAACTTCCGCAAGTCCATCGAGGACTTCGCGCGCGCGAGCCTGAACTACGGCCTGGACCGCAACTACCCGGTCTACATGTCCACCAAGAACACGATCCTCAAGGCCTACGACGGCATGTTCAAGGACGTGTTCCAGGAGGTCTTCGAGAGCGAGTTCAAGGACCGCTTCGACTCCGCGGGCCTGACCTACGAGCACCGCCTCATCGACGACATGGTCGCCGCCGCGCTCAAGTGGGAGGGCGGCTACGTCTGGGCCTGCAAGAACTACGACGGTGACGTGCAGTCCGACACCGTCGCCCAGGGCTTCGGCTCCCTCGGCCTGATGACCTCCGTCCTGCGCACCGCGGACGGCCGCACGGTCGAGGCCGAGGCCGCCCACGGCACGGTGACCCGCCACTACCGCCAGCACCAGCAGGGCAAGCCCACCTCCACCAACCCGATCGCCTCCATCTTCGCGTGGACCCGCGGCCTGGAGCACCGGGGCAAGCTCGACAACACCCCCAAGGTCGTCGAGTTCGCCAACACGCTGGAGGACGTCGTCATCAAGACCGTCGAGGGCGGCCAGATGACCAAGGACCTCGCGCTGCTCGTCGGCGGCGACCAGGAGTTCCTGACCACCGAGCAGTTCCTCGCCGCTCTGGACGAGAACCTCGCCAAGCGCCTGGCCTGAGCCCCTGCGCTCCGCCCGTGCGGCGGTGCGCGGGGCCGGGCGGAGCCCGGACGGTCCTGATCCCGGCCGTCCGGGTGAGACCTCGGTCACGCCCGGCCGCCCCCAGGGGCGGCCGGGCTTCGCCGTGTCCGGGGCGGGGCACAACCCGCTTTCGGGCGGGTCCGGTTGTCGCAAACGCGGTGTTCGCGGGGTTCTGGGCCCGCGGTCGACCAAAGTTTCCCGGCGTGTTTCCCGTGTTCGGCGTACATACGCGGGTCCGCGGTGGGAGGATGGCAACGCCGGATCACCGCAGAGGCCCGAGGGTGCGACATAGGCCACGTGCACAGGATTCGCACCTTAAGCGAGCTTTGACCTATTGTGGAGACGTGCCGGTGAGAACCGGCAGGCCAGAGCGGGTTTCGGCTCCTCTGCCACTATGACCGACGTGCCGGCCGTGCGCCCGCTGGGGGGTAGGCGCGCACAGTACGGAACGTCACGAAGAAGGGCCCGTCGCTTCGGCGACGGGCCCTTCGCCTTTCCCCGGACCGCCTGCTCTCCCCCGACCCGCGGCGGTCCGGCGTCCGGCCTACTCCTGGAAGGCGCTCTCGGGGATCGGCTCCCCGGCCCGCATGGCGCCGAACATCTCCTCGGAGCGGACCTCGTCCCAGACCACCACCGAGCCGACCCCGTCCAGCGTGGGGGTCTGGCCCACCGGGATCGCGGTGGTCTGCGTACCGCCGCGCATCGCCAGGAGCATGCTGCCCAGGTGCCGCAGGTCGTCGCCCTCGTCCACCATGAAGGTGTCGGTGCCCGCGAGCACCAGCGGGACGGACTCGAAGGGGTTGAACAGGGTGGAGGGCGCGCTGGCCGTCTGGACCAGCGCCGAGAAGAACTCGCGCTGGCGGGCGATGCGGTCCAGGTCGGCGCGCGGCGTGGCGCGGGTGCGCACGTAGCCCAGGGCGGTGCCGCCGTCCATCATCTGGCAGCCCGCCTCGATGTCCAGCCCGGCCTTGGGGTCGACCATGGCCTCCTCGGGGCACAGCTCGACGCCGCCGACCGCGTCCACGATGTCGACGAAGCCGCCCATGCCGATCTCCACGTAGTGGTCGATGTACACGCCCGAGGCGCGCTCGAAGGTCTCCACGAGGGGGGCGGGGCCACCGCAGACCTCCTCGCCCGCGTCGTTCGTGCCGCACACGGCGTCGGCGAAGGCGGTGTTGATCTTGTTGTCGGCGTAGCCGGGGACGGCGAGGGGGACGTAGGAGTCACGGGGGACGCTGACGATGACGGGGTCGCCGTCGTCGGGGATGTAGAGCACCATGATGGTGTCGGTCCGGCGGCCCTCGGCGTAGCCGGTGGCCATCTCGTCCATCTGCTCCTCGGACAGGCCCTGACGGCTGTCGGAGCCGACGATCATGTAGGTCGTGCCGGGCTGCCCGTCCGGGCGGCCCTCGTAGTCCAGCAGGGCCTCCACCCGCTCCAGCCGCGAGTTCGCGTACACGTAGAACCCGCCGACGAAGGCCAGGGGCAGGACCAGGACCAGGGCCAGCACGGTCACCGTGATGGTGGTGGCCAGTCTGCGCTTGCGCTCCTTGCGCCTGCGCTCGATGCCGCGGCCGTCGTAGACGCGCCCGGCGCTGTGGGTGCGCCGGGACCTCTGGGACCTCTGGGATTGCTGGGGCCGCCTCGGCCGCGCCGGGGGCACGTCCTCGGCGGGCGGGAGCCGACGTGTCTCGCCGACCACCCTCTGCTCGGACTCGCGCGGGCGGTAGAGCTTCTCGAACTCGTCCGGCCTGCCAGGGGTCCCGCCGCGCCGGAACACGCCCGGTCTGTCGTGCTCGCCGGTGCGACCGGGGTCGTCCCGGTTCCGTCGGTCAGCCATCGCATCGCCCATCTGCTCAGCGTCGTGGATCGCCTCGTCGCTTACTTCCACCCTGTGTGATCGCGAAAAGGGTAGCGGGGTTCGGCGGGATGTCTCTTTTCGGCCTCCGGGGCCCGGAGGGACCGGCCGCGAGACCGCCTCCGCACGGTACCCGGGGTCCCGCGCCCGTCGGACCGTTCGGCTTCCATCGCCGCAGATCAGACAGCTTGCGTCACACCAGCAACGCTCCCGGCCCGGCCGTTCCAGGCCGGTGCCCGGCCCGAGCGGGTCAGCGCAGCCGGTGGGCGCCCGCGGAGGGCACGGCGGCGCGCACGCGCGGAGGGACCCGCCCGTCGGCGCGGAACTCCCGGGCCAGCGCCTCGCCGATCCCCTCCACGCGCTCCCGGGCGGCCAGGGCCAGCACGGTCCCGGCCCAGCCGGACATCCGCACCCCGCGCGCCCCGGCCCGGGCGGCGGTCTCCGCGGCCAGCTCCACCTCCGGGGTGGGCAGACCGAAGCGGCGCAGGGACAGGTGGGAGGCGGACAGGACCGGCCCGATCTCCCCGAAGCGCCCGGCGCGCAGCAGCCCCACGGCCGCGTTGAGCCGGTGCACCTCGGTCACCGCGTACTCGACCCGGCGGCGCAGCACGGGGTCCGGCAGGCTCGCCAGCGCCCCGGACAGGTCCTGGACGGCGCGCAGCGGCCCGAGCGTCCGCTGCGCGCGCTCCAGTTCGGCGGAGCGGGCCGCGCGCAGGTCGCGCCGGGGCAGGGCGCCGGTGTCCGCCACCACGAGCCGCAGCCCGGCCTCGGCGAGGTCGAACGGCAGCACGGTGGTGCGCAGGGTCCTCAGGTTCACCCGGACCGCGCACCCGGGGCGGGCCGCCAGGGCCACCCGCTGGTCGGCGGTGGCGCCCTCGGGCGGCGGACCGCCGCCCAGGTCGGCCAGGGCCAGCGCCACCGCCGCGCCCACGGCGGCCGCGTAACCCAGGGAGGCGTGTTCGGGCAGGTCCGATCCCAGCACCGCGCGGACGCCCGTGTCACCGCCCAGGACGCCCGCCCGGCGCGCGTCGGCCACGGCCCCGGCCACGGCCCGCGCCGCCGCCTCCCGGGGGCGCAGCGGGCGGTGCGGTGCGGCCACGTGCACGCCCCGGTCCGGCGCGGGGCCCACGGCGGCCGTCACGCCCCAGGGCAGGGCGGCGTACAGCCCGACCCCCGCGCTGGCCGCGGTGTGCTCGCCCATGACCGCCAGGCGCCCGGGCGCGTGCCACACGCCCTCGGGCGGCGTCCCGAACCGCGTCTCGAAGCTCCTGACCAGTGCGTCGGCGTCCGGCGCCTCCTCGGGCCACGCCCCCCGAGGACCCGCCGACCGCACACCCAACACGGCACGCAGCCGCGCCCCCGCGCCCCCCACCGAGGCCCCCTTCTCCGGATGGACTTCCGACCCCAAGTCTGCCCAAGGCCCGGACGTGTCCGTGATCACCCCCGGCGAAGTGCTTCGTCCCGTTACGGGGGCCTCGCCGCCGAACCCGGAGCGGAGGCTTCACGGGGAAGCGCGGCACCGCTACGGTTGCGGGCCACCGGTGACCGCGGAGCCACGCGGGGTAGGACACGGGTGACACGGGAGACGGAGAGGGAGGCCGCGTGGCCGCAGCGCTGGACCGGGCCAGGGACACCGGCAGGCACTACCGGAACCTGGGCATGGACACGTACTGGGAGCTGCGGCGGCGCAGGCCCGCCGTCGACCACCTGGTCCGGGCCTACGAGCGCTACGCCGACCGCAACGGCAACCAGCTGGCCGGGGCGGTCACCTACTTCGCCTTCCTGTCCTTCTTCCCGCTGCTGGCGCTGGCCTTCGCCGCGGTCGGCTACCTCGCGGCCGTGCAGGTCGAGGTGGGCGACTACCTCCAGCAGGCGCTGGACGGCGTCCTGCCGGGCCTGTCCGGCGAACTGCCCATCGACGAGATCGCCCGGGCCCGCGTGGGCGCCGGCGTCATCGGCGCGCTCGGTCTGCTCTACGCGGGCCTGAACGCGGTGGCGGCGCTGCGCGAGGCACTGCACTCCATCTGGCTGAAGAACCTCAAGGAGGGCCCCAACCTCCTCCTGCGCAAGCTGGTCGACCTGCTGGTCATGCTGGGCCTGGGCGCGGCGCTGCTGCTCGCGGTGGCCTTCACCAGCGTCGCCCAGACCGCCACGCAGTGGCTCCTCGGGCTGGTGGGCCTGGACGGCTCCCTCCTGGCCAACCTGTCCCTGCGCGCCCTGGCCCTGGCCATCGCGATCGGCGCCAACATGGCGATCTTCGTGCTGGCGTTCGCGCTGCTGTCGGGCAGCGGGCGGCCCACGCGGATGATGTGGCGGGGCGCCCTGCTGGGCGCGGTCGGGTTCGAGGTCCTCAAGGCCGCGGCGGCGGTGCTGCTGGCCGGGACGCTCAGCAACCCCGTCTACGCGTCCTTCGCCGTCCTGGTGGGGCTGCTGGTGTGGATCAACCTCGTGATGCGCCTGGTGATGTTCAGCGCGGCGTGGACGGCCACGTGGCTGCCGATGCCGCCGCCCTACACCGGTTCCCTGCCCCTGCCGGGGGAGTACGGCATGGACTGGACCCGTCCGGACTGGGGCCCGGGGGTGTCGGTGCGGGAGGCGGCCGAGCGCGGCCGGGCCCGGCGCGCGCTGGCCGGGGCGTTGTCCCTGCTGGGGGCGGCGACCGCCGCGGGCGCCGCGGCGTGGGCGCTGCGCCGCCGCGGCGGCGGCCGCGGATAGGCGTTCCGGCGGCGCGGCCGAAACAGAAATTCTTTCCATGGAATTCGCATTACACGAGGCGATTGTCCCGTATGCGTGCGGTGCGTGGGGGGTAGTCCTCCCCTGTCCCGGTTGACCGGTTCTCCGGGGCGCGACGGTGCGACGGCCGGAGACGGTCGGCAAACACCCCCTTCGGAGGGCAGATGGGAATCGCATTCAACTCGTCCGAACGCGCGACGATCGGAGTGGAGTGGGAACTCCAGCTCGTCGACCGGCGCAGTCGGCACCTGAGGCAGGAGGCGCCCAAGCTCCTCGCCGAACTCCCCGAGCTCAGCTCCGACTCCGCCCCGCCGCTGCGCCACGAGCTCATGCAGTCCCAGGTGGAGGTCGTGACCGGGATCTGCGAGACCGTCGAGGAGGCCAGGGGGGACCTGGGCCGCAACCTCGACCGCATGAGGGAGGTCCTCACGCCCTGGGGGACCACGCTGACCTGCTCGGGAACCCATCCCATCGACGACTGGCGCGACCAGGAGCTCAGCCCGGGCAAGCGCTACGGCGAGCTGGTCGAGCAGATGCAGTGGCTGGTCCGGCGCATCCTGACGTGCGGCGTCCACGTCCACGTCGGCGTGCGTGACAGGGACAAGGCCATCCCCATGGTCAACGCCCTGACGCGCTACCTGCCGCACTTCCTCGCCCTGAGCGCGTCCAGCCCGTTCTGGGGCGGCCAGGACACCGGCCTGGCCTCCTCCCGATCCGTCATCTTCGGCACGCTGCCCACCGCGGGGCCGCCGCCGAACCTTCCGCACTGGGCGGCTTTCGAGGAATACCTCGAAACGCTTCTCCGGGCAGGTACCATCGCCTCTATCAAGGAAGTGTGGTGGGACATCCGTCCGCACCCTGATTTCGGCACCATCGAGATCCGGATGTTCGACGGTATTCCCACCCTGCGCGAGGTGGGAATGGCCGCCGCGCTCTCTCAGAGCCTGGTGGAGCTGTTCGATCACCAGCTCGACCGCGGGTACGGTCTGCCCAGCCCGCCGTCCTGGGTGGTGAAGGACAACAAGTGGCGTGCCACCCGCTACGGACTCGACGCTCGTGTCATCACGGACGCGCGCGGAACCACCGTTCCGCTCCGCGACGACCTGTACGAGCTGGTCCGCGAGCTGAAACCGGTCGCGACCCGCCTGGGTTGCGCCGAGGACCTGGACCTGATCTCCGAGATCCTGGACAAGGGCGCCTCCTACGAACGTCAGCGCGCGGTCATCGCCGAGGGTGGATCCCTCGACGACGTCGTGGACATGCTCGCCGCCGAGCTCCAGGGCGGTCCTCCCACCCGCGCAAGGGTCGGTGCCGGCGACGGAGCCGGTACGCGCTGAGACGTGGAGAAGAGGGGACCCTCGCATGCAGGGACATGACCTGCCGGAGCAGTTGACCGCTTTCCTGGCGCGACACGGGCGGGATCTGAGCGGCTTCCGCCGGGACCTGCACATGCACCCCGAACTCGCCTTCGCCGAACACCGCACCACGGGGCGGATCGCCGAACGCCTGCGCGGGGTGGGCCTCGAACCCCAGGAACTGCCCCAGGGCACCGGTCTGGTCTGCGACATCGGATCCGGCGCCGGTCCCCTGGTGGCCCTGCGCGCCGATATCGACGCCCTGCCGCTGACGGACGAGAAGGACGTCCCCTACCGCTCCACCGTGCCGGGGGTCGCCCATGCCTGCGGGCACGACGTGCACACCACGGTCGTGCTGGCGGCCGGGGTCTTCCTGGCGCAGCTGGAGAGGGCGGGCGCGCTGCCGGGCAGGGTCCGGCTCATCTTCCAGCCCGCCGAGGAACTCCCCGGCGGCGCCGTGGAGGTGATCAACGCTGGGGCCATGGAGGGCGTGGACCGCATCTTCGCCCTGCACTGCGACCCCCGCCTGATGGAGGGCCGGGTCGGGCTGCGCACGGGCGGCATCACCGCCGCCTGCGACCAGCTCATGGTGCGCCTGTCGGGCCCGGGCGGGCACACCGCGCGCCCGCACCTGACCTCCGACCTCGTCTACGCCCTGGGCAAGGTCGTCACCGAGCTGCCCGCCGCGCTGTCGCGGCGGATCGACCCCCGGGCCGGGTTCAGCCTGGTGTGGGGCAGGATCAGCGCCGGATCCGCGCCCAACGTCATCCCCGACGACGCGGTCGCCGAGGGCACCGTGCGGTGCCTGGACGACGAGGCCTGGCACGCGGCCCCCGACATCATCAAGGGGCTGGTGGAGTCGGTGGCCTCCTCCTACGGCGCCGAGGCCGAGGTGACCTACCGGCGCGGCGTGCCGCCCACCATCAACGAGGCGACCAGCGTGGCCGTCATGCGCGAGGCCGTCACCGCCGCGCTGGGTCCCGAGGCGGCGGCCTCCACCCCCCAGAGCCTGGGCGGCGAGGACTTCGCCTGGTACCTGGAGCACGTCCCCGGCGCGCTGGCCCGTCTGGGCACCCACTCCCCGGACTGGGACGGTCCCATGCTGGACCTGCACCGGGGCACCTTCGACGTGGACGAGCGCGCCATCGGCACGGGCACCCGCTTCATGGTGACCACCGCGCTGACGGCGCTGTGGGAGAGCTCGCGCCGCGACACCCGCGTGGACACCGAGGAGGCCATGGCCTGAGCGGGCCGCGGGAAGCAGGGGCGGGGAGCCCCGCGCCGCCGTGCGCACGGACGGCGGCGGACCCCAGCGCGCACGAGCGCATAGCACCGACCGGCTCCCCGCCCGCGTACCGCCCCGTCCGCCTGATCCGGCGACCCGCGCCCGCCTGTCAGGGCGCCTCCCCAGCTGGTGGCATCCTGAATCCATGAACCAGCCACTCACAGTCGACCAGATCCGGCGGGCGCCGAAGGTACTGCTGCACGACCACCTCGACGGCGGGCTGCGCCCGGCCACCGTCGTGGAACTGGCCCGGGAGACCGGCTACACCGGCCTGCCCACCTACGACGCGCAGGAACTGGGGCGGTGGTTCCGCGAGGCCTCCGACTCCGGTTCGCTGGAGCGCTACCTGGAGACGTTCGCGCACACCACGGCGGTCATGCAGACCCGTGACGCCCTGGTGCGGGTCGCCGCCGAGGCCGCGGAGGACCTGGCCGCCGACGGCGTGGTCTACGCCGAGCAGCGCTACGCCCCCGAACAGCACCTGGAGGCCGGGCTCACCCTGGAGGAGGTCGTCGAGGCCGTCCAGGAGGGCCTCGAACTCGGCGAGAAGCGCGCCGCAGACCAGGGGCGCGGCATCCGCACCGGCCAGCTCGTCACCGCCATGCGCCACGCCGCGCGCTCCTCGGAGATCGCCGAGCTGGCGGTCCGCTACCGCGACGCGGGCGTGTCCGGGTTCGACATCGCGGGCGCCGAGGCGGGCAACCCGCCCACCCGGCACCTGGACGCGTTCGAGTACCTGCGCCGGGAGAACTTCCACTTCACCATCCACGCGGGCGAGGCGTTCGGCCTCCCCTCCATCTGGGAGGCCCTCCAGTGGTGCGGGTGCGACCGCCTGGGCCACGGCGTGCGCATCATCGACGACATCGACACGGAGGGCGGCGGCGCCCCCAGGCTGGGCCGCCTGGCCCAGTACGTGCGCGACAAGCGGGTGCCGCTGGAGATGTGCCCCAGCTCCAACGTGCAGACCGGAGCCGCGGAGTCCATCGCGGACCACCCCATCCGGCTCCTGCACGACCTGCGCTTCCGCGTCACCGTCAACACCGACAACCGCCTCCAGAGCGGCACCAGTCTGTCGGAGGAGTTCGCCCGGCTCTCCCAGGCCTTCGGGTACGGCTGGGACGACCTCCAGTGGTTCACGGTCAACGCCATGAAGTCGGCCTTCCTGCCCTTCGACGAGCGCCTGGCACTGATCAACGGGGTCATCAAGCCCGGCTTCGCCCAGCTGAAGTGGACGACCTCCTGATGGACAGACCCAACCCCACCACCCACTACTCCACCTTCACGCGGGTGGCGGCGATCGCGTGGATCGTGGTCGCCGCCCTGCTGCTGGTGGACGTGCTCCTGCGCGGCGAGGGCCGCCAGGCCTGGATCGCGGGGGCGCTGCTGATCGCGACCGTCTCCGCGGTCCACCTGATCTGGCTCCGCCCGCGCGTGGTCTCCACCGAGCGCGGCCTGCGGGTGGTCAACCCGCTGCGCGAGACCTTCGTGCCGTGGGCGGCGGTGCTCTGGGTGGACGTCACCGACGTCCTGCGGGTGCACACGCCGGGGGGAGTGGTGCGCTCGTGGCCGCTGCGCGAGACCAAGCGCCAGCGGGTCCGCGACAACATGCGCAGGGAGGGGGGCTTCCTCGACCCGGACGACGAGGACTCCGCCTCCACGCGTCCGGTGGACCTGGCGGCCCGGCAGCTGCGCCAGGACGCCGAACGCCACAAGGCGCGCCCGCTCAGCGGGCCGGTCAGGGACGTGGACGAGGCGGGCCCCGCCGCGCTGGGCGCGGAGGACGAGCCCCAGACCATGGTCCCCCTGGAGGTGATCGTGGTCGTCGGCGCGACCGCGGCCCTGCTCGTGGCGGTGTTCCTGCTGGCCTGAGTGCTTTCCCTCCCGGATCCGGCCCGGCCCCACCCCCGTGTGGCGGCCGGGTCCGCCGTGTCGGGGGTTGACGCGCCCCCCGAGTTCTGGTTAGGTAAGGCATGCCTAAGGGAGAGTGTTCCGGGCGGACGACTTCGCGCGGATGGCCGTCCACCCGGAACTTCCCCCGAGGGTGACGCGCGCGGTTCAACTGAATAACGGAAGTACAAGGTGCCCAGGTCGCGAGTCCAACGGGATCTGCGGGGATTCCGCGCGACGCGGGCGCCGGGGCAAGCACCGCCTCCGACCGGAACCCGGTCGGTACCGTCCACCCCAAGGCCTCGGGGTGTACGCTCGCCACGCCGGTACCGGACGGGTCCGGTCGGAGGCGCCCCACCCACGGTTCCCAGGGCTGGGTTCCTAGGCCTGGCCGAGGACCCTGTTGAGCAGCTCGCCCAGCCTGCGGGCCCGCTGCGTGACCACCTCCAGGGCACGTTCGGCCTCGAAGGGCTCGAACACCGCCCCCACGGCGTCGTTGCTGACCACCACCAGCCCCAGCACCTCGGCGCCCGCCTCCACCGCCGCGACCGCCTCCAGGGCGATCGAGTGGCCCACCAGGTCCGCGCCCGCCTGCCGCAACACCTTCAGCTCCGCCGGGGTCTGTGTCTGCGGCCCCGTCGTGCACACGTACACGCCCTCGGGGACCGAGGCGTCCGCCTCCTGGACGGCCCGCCGCAGCCGGGGGCTGTAGACCGACGTCAGGTCCACGAACGAGGGCCCGACCAGCGGCGACCGGGCGGTCAGGTTGATGTGGTCGCGCACCACCACGGGCTGCCCCGTGGCGAAGTCCGTGCGCAGCGACCCGGCGGCACCCGTCAGCACGACGGTCCCCGCGCCCGCGGCCACGCCCGTGCGGACGGCGTGGGCCACCTCCAGCGGGCCGCGGCCCTCGTAGAGGTGGACGCGCCCCATGAACACGATGGCGCGCTTGTCGCCCACCCACATGCTGCGGACCTTGGCGGAGTGCCCCCCGGCGGCGGGCGCGTGGAAGCCGGGCAGGTCGGTGACGTCCAGCTCGATGTCGTACGAGCCCAGCGTGTCCACCGCGCCCGCCCAGCCCGAGCCGAGCACCACCAGCGCGTCGAAGCTGTCGGCCCCGGTACGGGACAGGAGTTCGCGCGCCGCGTCGGCCGCCATCTCCCCGGCCTCGCCGACCGTCCTCGGCTGCTGCTCTGGTTGCATCACACGACGGATGCTACCTCCGCGTGACCGCGGCGTCCGGGAGCGTGCGCACGTGTGTTCCCGCGGGCCGCCGGGCGGCGCGCGCGGGGGTTTCGGGGAGGGGAGCGGTCACAGCTCGGTGGGCAGGCACTCCCGGGCGAGCAGGTCGGAGACGTACCAGTCGGGCGCCCCGGCCTTCTCGGCGGCCACCGCCAGCTCGCCCAGCTGGATCGCCGAGGGCATTCCGCCCTCGTAGCCGTCGAGTACGTAGGCCCACGCCGTCACCACGCCGCGGTCCGCCGTCCGGGCGCGCACCGTGACCTTGCGGTAGGCCCGTCCGTCGCCCGCGACCGACCACAGCGCCCGGCTGCGCCGCAGTTCCTCGTACTCGTCCTCGGACACGCCCCGCAGACGGCGCTGACCCCCGCGAGACTCCTCCAGGGCCCCCTGCCAGAAGTCCAAGTGGGGTTCGTCCCATTCCATGAGGTCGTACAGGGCCACGAAGACCCGTCGGTCCGCGTCCTCGACCAGGGTCGCCAGCGCGCCCCCGGGCTCGGGGAGGCACTCTCCGAAGGTCAGACGCCAACCCTCCAACCAGCCCGTGGTGATCAGGGGGGAGTGCGGGGCCCGCCGGGCCATCTGCCCGGGGTGGAGACTGGTTCCGTACGCCGCGTAGATGGACACGGGGCCATCGTAGACCGGTTGGCCCGGGGTGCCTGCTATTTCCCCCGGTCGGCATGGCCGACAATGGGAACAAGCGACGAGAACAGGTGGTGCCGCGCCATGCCCGCATATCACCCGGACCGGGGACGCGCGTGGCGGCCAGGCCGCAGAGGGAGTGAGGCAGCGTGACGAAGGTCGTGATCATCGGTGGCGGACCCGGGGGCTACGAGGCGGCGCTGGTCGCCGCGCAGCTCGGCGCGGACGTGACGGTGGTGGAACGCGACGGCATCGGCGGCGCCTGTGTCCTCACCGACTGCGTGCCCTCCAAGAGCCTGATCGCCACGTCCACCCGCACCACGTACGTACGCGAGTCCGACAGCCTCGGCATCCGCATCCGCGACGCCCAGGACGAGGACGCGGTCCGGGTGGACACCGACCGGATCAACTCCCGGATCAAGCTCCTGGCCCAGGCCCAGTCCGAGGACACCCGCGCCCGCCTGGTCAAGGAGGGCGTGGAGGTGATCAGCGGCGAGGCCCGGCTGGTCGACCCGCACATCGTCGCCGTGGGCGACCAGCGCCTGCGCGCCGACGTCGTCCTCATCGCCACGGGCGCCCACCCCCGGGAGCTGCCCTCCGCCAGGCCCGACGGCGAGCGCATCCTCACCTGGCGCCACCTCTACGACATGGAGGAGCTGCCGGAGAGGCTGATCGTGGTCGGCTCCGGCGTCACCGGCGCCGAGTTCGCCAGCGCCTACCAGTCCCTCGGCTCCCAGGTCACCCTGGTCTCCTCGCGCGACCGCGTCATGCCCACCCAGGACCCCGACGCCGCCGAGGTGCTGGAGCAGGTCTTCATGCGCCGCGGCATGACCGTCCTGAACAAGACCCGCGCCGAGTCGGTGGTGCGCACCGACGACGGCGTTCTCGTCACCCTCTCCGACGGCCGCACCGTGGAGGGCAGCCACTGCCTGATGACGGTCGGCATGATCCCCAACACCCAGGACCTGGGTCTGGAGGAGGCCGGTGTCCGCCTGGGCGGCGGCGGCTTCGTCGAGGTCGACCGGGTCTCGCGCACCACCGTCCCCGGCGTGTACGCCGCGGGCGACTGCACGGGCGTGAACATGCTGGCCTCCGTGGCCGCCATGCAGGGCCGCATCGCCATGTGGCACGCGCTCGGTGAGGCCGTGTCCCCGCTCAAGCTCTCCACCGTGGCCTCCACCGTGTTCACCCACCCCGAGCTGGCCGCCGTGGGCGCCAGCGAAGACGACGTGCGCAGCGGCCGGATCGACGGCCGGTCGGTCACCCTGCCGCTCAACACCAACCCGCGCGCCAAGATGAACGAGGTCAAGGACGGTTTCGTCAAGCTGATCTGCCGCCAGCACACCGGCATCGTGCTGGGCGGGGTCATCGTCGGCCCGCGCGCCAGCGAGCTCATCCTGGGCGTGTCCATCGCCGTCCAGCAGCGCCTGACCGTGGACGACATCGCGCACACCTTCTCGGTGTACCCGTCGCTGTCGGGCAGCGTGACCGAGGCCGCCCGCTCGCTCATGCTGGCCTCCCCGGAGTAGGGGGGAGCGCCCGGAACGGGGATCTGCCCGGCCCGCCGCGGGGAGGCGGCGGGTCCGGTCGGTCGGGTCCGATCGGGCGGGCTTGGTTGGCGACCTCTTTACCCGCTTCTGACAAGAATCGAGTAATGTCGTTTCGTGATCTGTCCCAAGTGTCAAAGCACCATGCGCACGTTCGACCGCCAGGGCGTCCACATCGACCGGTGTGACGGATGCCAGGGCATCTTCCTCGACCGGGGTGAACTGGAGCGGGTCGTGAACGCCGAGCAGCGGCACTACGGTGTCGCGCCGCCGCCCGACCCCCACCAGGCTCCGCCCCACGGCTACCCGCAGCAGCACCGCGGCGGTTACCCGGACTCCCCGAAGGGCTACCGCGGCGGCCGAGGCGGTTACCCCGACTCCCCCAAGGGCTACCGCGGCGGTCACGGCGGTTACCCCGACTCCCCGCGCGGCTACGGCGGACGCCGCAAGAAGAGCTTCCTCGAGGGATTCTTCGACTGAGCCGAGCCGTTCCGACAACCTGATCGAGCAACCCGTGCACCCGCTGATCTGTACCCACTGCGGGGAATGGGACGAGACCCCCGACACCGCTGCGGGGGTCTCCGTGCTGCGTTGCGCCTTCTGCCAGCGCACCCGCCCGTTCCTGCGCCTGCCCCTGTACTGCGTGTCGGGGCCCAGCGGCACCGGCAAGTCCACCATCGCCGGAGTGCTGCTGGAGCGGCTCCGCGACCGCTTCGTCGTCCTGGAACAGGACCTGTTGTGGGTCGGTGGACTCCGCGACCCCGCCGACCACCACCGGCTGTTCCGCTCCACCTGGCTGCGCACCGCGGCCATGGTCCAGCAGAGCGGACGGCCCGTCGTGCTGTGCGGCACGGTGGTGCCGCCGGAGCTGGAGCACCTGCCCGAGCGCGCCCTGTTCACCGGCGTCCACTACCTCGCGCTGACCTGCGAGCCCGGCGTCCTGGCAGGGCGCCTGCGGGCCCGCCCCGCCTGGCGCGAGTGGGACGAGGAACGGATCGCCGAGACGCTGGAGTACGCGGCCTGGGTGGAGTCCGAGGCCGCGCACCTGGAGCCCCCGGTCGACCTGCTGGACACCAGCAGCGCTGAACCCCGGGAGACCGCCGAGGCCGTGTGCCGGTGGATCGAGAAGCTGCACGCGTCGGAGGCGGCCACTCCCTGACGTGCGCTTCCTGGCGGCCACTTCCTGACGTGCGCTTCCTGGCGGCCACTTCCTGACGTGCGCTTCCTGGCGGCCACTTCCTGACGTGCGCTTCCTGGCGGCCACTTCCTGACGTGCGCTTCCTGGCGTCGTTGCAGGGAGAACCCTGGACCGGCCGTGGGCGCGGGAGGGCGACCAACACCCGGGGGCGGGAGATGGCCGGTCTCTGCTGCGTTGGCACCAACGGCGGGAGCGACTCCGGGAGGGCGGTCAACGCTTGCTGTGCGCGCGTGGTCGCTCGCTCCTGCGGCACCGGCTGCCACGTAGTGGTGTGGGAGGGCGTTCAACGGTGGGCGTTCGGGGGTGGTGGGCCTCTGCTGCGTTGGCACCAAAGGCGAGCGGGCCCTCCGGCCTCGGGCAGCGGTGCCGACCCCCGGTGGTGGGGGTGGGCGACGGTGGCAGCGACGACGGTGGGTGCGGGGCGCGGGCTGCATGTCGGGCGCGGGCATGCCAGGGCTCGGCACGGCCGGGGGTCATGCCCGGGGCGGTGGGTCCGGGTCCCCGCCGGGCGGGTGGTGCCGTTCTCGTCCTCGGTGTTGGTGTGTGCGCAGTTCGCGTTGGTACTTGGCCCGGTTGTGCGGGCCGCACAGCGGTTGCAGGTTCGCCACCACCGTGCGCCCGCCCCGGGAGAACGAGGTGACGTGGTCGGCCTGGCAGAACGAGACCGGCACCTCGCATCCGCCCGGGTGCGCACACGTGCTGTGTCCGTGGAAGGCGGCGGTGCGCTGTCGGGCTGAGGCCAACCGTCGGCTGTGGCCCACATCCAATACCTGTCCGGTGGGGGGTGCGGTGAGCACCCGCACCACCTCGGCGTCCCCCGCGAGTTCGTGGACCACCCCGGCCGGAATGACGCGGCCGCGCTCGTCCAGAGCGGGCCTCTCCTGGCCTTCGGCGTTCAGGTAGGTCTGCACCGGCACCAGGAGGCGGATCTGCGCGAGCGGGGCAGGGGCGTTGTCGCATCCGGTGTGGGTGGTGGCAAAGCGCAGTGCCGCGATGAGCGCGTCATGCTCACGCTGAGACCGGGTACGGGTGTCCTCGTCCGAAGGCGGGGTGGTGAAGGTGTCGATGGCCGCGCGCACGACCAACGCGTCCCCACTGCCTCCCCAGGCCTGCAACTGGTAGCTGCCCTGGAACGTGTCGTGCACGCTCAGGCCACGCCCGGCATGGGCGGCCTCGTGGTCGCGGTCCAGGCGGTGCGGGTCCAACCGGTAGGCGACCTGGCGGGCCACCGACCGAAGCTGGTTGACCGACAACGCAGGCCGCTCGACCTTCGCGGCCACCAACGCCGACTCAAACCCGCCCCGGTACCCCTGCTCGTCAGGAAAGTGGTCCTCATCCCGGTTCTGGACGGCTTTATCGGTGGCCTTGGCGATCGCCACCGCCTCACCCAAGGCCACCGTGTTTTCCTCCAAGGCCTGGGCGGTGGCAGGCAAGGTCTCCTCATGCACGTGCTGGGCCAAACGCACCAAATCCTTCGCCTGACCGGCAGGCACCTTGCACTGGTGGGTGATCCACTTATCCAACGTGGAGTAACCGCTGTAGCGGCCCACCTCGCCCCGCGCGTACAAACCCGCCATCCGCACCAACGCGCGCAAGCGGATCTTCTCCAGCTGCGCCCACAGGGCGGCGACTTCCTCAGCGGCGGCCTCGTCCGCTCCGGGCGGCAGTTCCCCGCTCCATGCCTGGTCGATGATCTCGCGCGCAACGGCCAGCGCGGCCACGACCGGGGAGCATTCCCCGGGGGCCGCGTCGGGCGCTGCAAGCATCATCTCCATACCTCTTATTATAAGCCAGAGCCCGCCATTATTCCACTATTCACAGCCCTGGATTTCCTACCTTTCTGGCTTTCTTCTCGGAGATCCGCCCATGATCGGCAGGCCACAATTACGGCGACCCGAAAGCCGCCCGAAAAGGCGCAACCAGAATGGTCGCTCACTGTTGGTGCCACCGTCGCCCACCTCGACCACAGGAGCCCGGGGCGCCACCCAAGACTGGAGGGTCCGCCTGCCGTTGGTGCCGACGCAGCAGAGCCCCACCACCCCCGCACCCCAGGCGTTGGTCGCCCTCCGCCAGTGGCTCCCGCCGTTGGTGCCGCTGTTCGTCGGGAACCCTCAGCCCATCCAACGCTCACCGCTTACCAGAGCCCGTTCCATTTCGCGGCAGCGGGCGCGCTTTCGTTGCCGCCAACAACCCCTGGCAGGAATGGCGTAGGGAGGGAACCTGATGACGGCCCCTCCCTGCCCCTCAATCCATTAATTCCCTTGGGGTGCCGGGCCCGGGTGTTTAAAGGCATGCCAAAACACGCAGGGGTGGGATCCCCCCTATTTCCAGGAAACCATCACCACACCACCCACGACCAGCCCCAACCACCACCTGTGGAAAACGTGGAAGACACGGGAAGGGCCCCGGGCGGGGTGCCCGGGGCCCGAGGCCCTTCATCGTTCTGTCGACTGCGGGTGGGGCGGAAGCCGAACCCCCAGAAGCCGACCCTCAGAAGTCGAAGCCGCCGAAGTCGCCGCCCCCGAAGTCCCCGCCTCCGAAGTCGCCTCCGCCGAAGTCCTCTCCGGCGCCGACCTCACCGCCGCCCATGCCCATACCCATGCCCATCATCGACCCCATCATGGAGCCCATCATCATGCCGGTGAACATACCCATCATCATGTCCGTGCCGAAGTAGCCGCCCGCGTAGGGCGAGTAGGCCGGACCGGCGTCGTAGTACGGGCGGCGCTGGCCGTTCACCTCGACCAGGCGGACGTCGGGCTGGCCGCCGGTGCGTACCGCACGCGCGCAGTCGGCGCAGGCGGTGACCTCGCGGGGCGCGCCGCCGGGCGGGGCCCAGGTCACGTCCTCCACGGACGGGCCGTGCTGCGGGTTGAAGAAGCAGGGGCCGCGCCGCTCGGGCACCGGGTCGCCGTGGAGACGGGCCCGGGTGGCGGTCATGTAGTACCGGCCGTCCTCCAGCGAACTGGTGACCAGACGGACCTGCTCGGGCTCGCGGATGTTGTCCAGCTGGGCCTTGGCCTGGTCGTAGGCGTCCATGGCCTGGGAGTAGTCGTTGCGGGTGGCGTCGTCGACCTTGGAGACGTCGATCTCCAGCCGGGCGACGTCCTCACCGAGGCGCACGACGTCCTCGGTGGCCATCTGCCTGATCTCCTCCAGCTGCTTGGCCTTCTCCGCCTCGCGCTTCTTCCGCTGGTTGTAGACGAACCAGCCGCCCGCGGCGACGATCACCAGCAGGAGCCCGAGGAGCACGAACCCGGAGGTGGCCCCGGCCTGCTCGGCCTCCTCGACCTGGGTGGCGGCGTCGGGGACGGCGACGAGGGTGTCGACCTGGTTGCCACCGCCCTCCCGCATGGCGATCTCCCGGATGGCCTCGGTGTCCTCGACGTTGGGGGACATGACCTGGAAGGTCTGGCTACCCGCGAACACGCCGTAGACGCCGTCGCCCACCTCGTCCATGACGGGGTTCATCAGGGCGTCGAGACCGGCCTGGGAGGAGATGCTGTCAGTGGGCAGGATCACGTAGTAGACGGGGACGTCCGCGTCGGCGGCCGTCGTCTCCAGGATTCCCTGCTCGGCCTCGGGGATCGCGTCGATGCTCGGATCGACGAAGACGTTGTCGTTCCCGAGCTCCTCGGCGATCGCCTGGGACTCGGGCGGTTGGGTCTGGGCATCGGCCGAGGCGGGCACCACCGCGGCGCTCACCATCGCCGCCGCGAGTCCGGCGGTCAGCACTGTGGGTGTTACCAAGCGGCGCAACATGATCGTTCCTCTCGCCTCCCTCTCCAACCTAGACGAACGGGTGCCCCCGCGGGGTTCCCCCTGTGCCGGATCTCACCGGCCGTACACGCGGCGCGGCCCGCCGGAAGCGCTCCGGCGGGCCGCTGGGGACGGGGGAGAGGCGTGTCAGCCCTGGCCGGAGGCCCCGGCGGGAACCTTCTGCACACCGGGTTCGCCGACCTCGCCCTCGACGTCGTCGTGCGCCTCGTCCAGCGGCACGAAGCCGGAGGCGTCGCGCGGCGCGTGGTAGCGGGCCACGTCCAGGATGCCCTCGCGCTTGGCGACGATGGTCGGGACCAGCGCCTGACCGGCCACGTTGACTGCGGTGCGGCCCATGTCCAGGATCGGGTCGACGGCCAGCAGCAGGCCCACGCCCTCCAGGGGCAGGCCCAGGGTGGACAGGGTCAGGGTCAGCATGACCGTCGCGCCGGTGGTCCCGGCGGTCGCGGCCGAACCGATCACCGACACGAACACGATCAGCAGGTAGTCGGTGAGGCCGAGGCTGATCCCGGGGAAGAACTGGGCGATGAAGATCGCCGAGATCGCCGGGTAGATGGCGGCGCAGCCGTCCATCTTGGTGGTCGCGCCGAAGGGCACGGCGAACGCGGAGTAGTAGCGCGGCACGCCCAGGTTCTGCTCGGTCACGCGCTGGGTGACGGGCATGGTGCCCATCGAGGAGCGGGACACGAAGGCCAGCTGGACCGCGGGCCACACGCCGCTGAAGTACTTCGCCGGGGACAGGCCGTTGAGGCGGGCGAGCACCGGGTAGACGACGAACAGCACCAGCGCCAGGCCGATGTAGATGGTCAGCGCGAACTTGCCCAGGGCGCCGATGGTGGTCCAGCCGTAGCTGTACACGGCGTTGCCGAGCAGGCCCACGGTGCCGATCGGGGCCAGACGGATGATCCACCACAGGGCCTTGAGCACGATCTGGAGCGCGGAGTCGGTGAAGGCGATGAAGGGCTCGGCGGCCTTGCCGACCTTGATCGCGGCGATGCCCAGGACGATGGCGATGACGATCAGCTGGAGGACGTTGAAGTCCAGCGAGGCGCTGAAGCTGCCGTCGTCGGCGGAGGACACGCTCGCGCCCAGGCCGAGGAAGTTGGCGGGGACGATGCTCTCGATGAACGCCATCCAGGAGCCGGTGCCCGAGGGCTCGGCGGCGGTGGTGGCGTCCACGCCGCTGTTGACGCCGGGCCGCACGAGCAGGCCCAGGGCGATGCCGATGCCCACCGCGACCAGGGCGGTGCCGCCGAACCACAGCAGGGTCTTCCAGGCCAGCCGCGCCGCGTTGGTGACGTTGCGCAGGTTGGCGATGGAGGAGATGACGGCGAGGACGATCAGCGGCGGGACGATGGTCCGCAGCAGCGTGACGAAGGTCGAGCCGACGGTGTCGAGGGTGACGGCGAGCCAGTTGGTGGCGTCACCGGTCTCGGGGGCGGGCGGGCTGAGCTGGAAGGCGACGGCGCCCAGGACGACGCCGAGGACCAGGCCCGCCAGGACCTGTGCCGCGAACGGAAAACGGAGGGTTCTGCGCTTCTTGGGCGCGTCTGTGCTCTGTGCGGACACGGGATGGGACTCCAGTGGTGGTGAAGGCAGCCGGAGGGGTACGTACGGCGGAGCGGTCGGCGCCGCCGGGGTTTCCGGCACGGGAAACGGCGGGCATCACCGAGGGGATGGTGACGCGGGGAAGGGTGCGCGGCGCGCTGCCCGGAAGGGCGCGCGTGAACCTAGCGACACGCCTGAGAGCCGCGGCGGCACAGGTCGATGTGCCACCGTCGCGTCAGTCCCCAGATGTTCGTCACAGACAAGGACAATAACGTCCGTTCCTTATCTATTCCATACGCGGGTGTCGACAACTTGCTGTCCCTGGCGCCACATCGTCCACTCCACGGGCGCTGCGGCGCGTTCCGCCCGGCGCGGATGCGTCGAGGATCACTCCAGGGGCGAGGCCGGGTGGGACAATCTGTGGAAAACACCGTTACGGGGTGACAGTGATGGCTACCGTGGGCGACGAGAACGATCCGACGAACGGAGACCGTGACATGTCCGTTCCAGCCGTGGCAGTACGCCCGGACCCTGAGACCGATGGTGCGGTACTGCTCCCGATGCCGCCGCAGGACGGGTTCACCGCCGAGGACCTCGACCGCATCCCGGATCTTCCGCCCCACACCGAACTCATCGACGGAAGTCTGGTGCTGGTGAGCCCCCAGAAGCTGTTCCACATGCTCTTCCTCGAACTGTTGGGAGACGCGCTGAAGGCGCACGCTCCCAGCGGTCTTCGGTTGGCCAGGGAGTTCTCGGTCAGACTGGGTGAACGGCAGCGGCCAGAGCCGGATCTGATGCTGGTACGGGCGGACGCCTTCGCGAGGTTGGAACAGACGTGGTTTCCCCCCGAAGCGGTGGAACTCGCGGTCGAGGTCGTCTCGCCGGAGTCGGTGATCAGGGACCGTGAGCGCAAACCCCAGCTCTATGCCCGTGCGGGCGTCCGGTTCTTCTGGAGGGTCGAGCAGGAGGGAGACGACGCGGTGGTCTACGAGTACGAGAAGGATCCGGCAAACCCCTCCGGCGACTACGGACGACCGATCGCACATCGTCAGGAACTCAGGACCTCCGCGCCCCTCAAGCTGGAGTTCGACCTGACCGATATCCTGAACCGCTGACCACGTGCGAGGGGGAGGCACCGGCTGCCGGTACCTCCCCCTCCCCCTCCCCCTTCGCCCGCGCGTGGCGCGGACGCTAGGCGTCCTTGATCTCGCAGACCACCGCGCCGTTGCCCACGGTCTCGCCCGCGGTGATCCTCAGGCCCGTCACCGTCCCGGCCTTGTGCGCGTTGAGCGGCTGCTCCATCTTCATGGCCTCGATGACGACCACGGTGTCGCCCTCGGCGACCTGCTGGCCCTCCTCGGCCACCAGCTTGACCACGGTGCCCTGCATCGGCGAGACCAGCGAGTCGCCGCCGACCGCCACGGTGTTCCCGCCGCCCCTGCGCGCGGCCCGCTTTCCGCGGCGCTGGCCGCCCGCGGCCGGGGCGGCTGCCGAGGCGCCCAGGCCCGCGGGCAGCACCACCTCCACGCGCCTGCCGCCCACCTCGACCGTGACCCTCTCGCGCTCGGCCCCGACCGGCTCGCCCGGGGTGCCCGACCACGGCTCGATGGTGTTCTCGAACTCGGTCTCGATCCAGCGGGTGTAGACCCCGAACGGCTGCCCGGGGTCGACCGGGGCGAAGGCCGGGTCGCTCACCACGGCCTGGTGGAAGGGGATCACCGTGGGCATCCCGCCGACCGTGAACTCGGCCAGGGCGCGTCGCGAGCGCTGGAGCGCCTCCTGGCGCGTGCGGCCCGTCACCACGAGCTTGGCGACCATCGAGTCGAAGGCCTGGGGCACCGTGAACCCGGCCTCGCAGCCGGTGTCCACGCGCACGCCCGGGCCGCCGGGCAGGCTCAGCTCGGTGATGGTGCCCGGCGCGGGCATGAAGTTGCGTCCGGCGTCCTCGGCGTTGATGCGGAACTCGAAGGAGTGCCCGCGCACCTCGGGGTCGCCGTAGCCCAGCTCCTCACCGTCGGCGATGCGGAACATCTCCCGGACCAGGTCGATCCCGGTGACCTCCTCGGTCACGGGGTGCTCGACCTGGAGGCGGGTGTTGACCTCCAGGAAGGAGATGGTGCCGTCCACGCCCACCAGGAACTCGCACGTGCCCGCGCCCGTGTACCCGGCCTCGGCCAGGATGGCCTTGGAGGAGGTGTGCAGCCGCTCCATCTGCTCCGCGGACAGGAAGGGCGCGGGTGCCTCCTCCACCAGCTTCTGGTGGCGGCGCTGGAGCGAGCAGTCGCGGGTGGAGACCACCACGACGTTGCCGTGGGTGTCGGCCAGGCACTGGGTCTCCACGTGCCGGGGCCTGTCCAGGTAGCGCTCCACGAAGCACTCGCCGCGCCCGAAGGCGGTGACCGCCTCGCGCACCGCGGACTCGTAGGCGTCGGCGACCTCGTCCAGGGTGTGGGCGACCTTGAGGCCGCGCCCGCCGCCGCCGAAGGCGGCCTTGATCGCGATGGGCAGGCCGTGCTCCTCGGCGAAGGCCACGACCTCCTCGGCCGACTCGACGGGGTCGGCGGTGCCCGCCACCAGCGGGGCGCCGACCTTCTGGGCGATGTGGCGGGCCTGGACCTTGTCGCCCAGGGCGGTGATCGCCGAGGGGGACGGACCGATCCAGGTCAGTCCGGCGTCGATGACGGCCTGGGCGAAGTCGGCGTTCTCGGCCAGGAACCCGTAGCCGGGGTGGACGGCGTCGGCACCGGAGTCCTCGGCGATGGCCAGGAGTTTGGCGATGTCCAGGTAGGAGTCCGCCGGGGTGGCGCCGCCCAGCGAGTGGGCCTCGTCGGCGACCTTGACGTGCAGGGCGTCCAGGTCGGGCTCGGCGTAGACGGCGACGCTGGAGAGTCCGGCGTCGCGGCAGGCGCGGGCGATGCGCACGGCGATCTCGCCGCGGTTGGCGATCAGTACTTTACGCACGGTGGGAAATCCTTCTGCTCGGCGCGGGGCGGACAGTGCGCCGACCGCTCCTTGGAGAGTCTGTGTGTGGGGACGGCGGGGTCATCGCGTACTCAGCCGCCAGGCGCCGGGGCCCGGACGCGGCGGGGCGCCGCGCACCAGGCGCGAGCGGTCCCGCCACCCGGACGGGCGCTCGGGCGCGGGCTCCTCGGCCGCACGGGCGGCCCGGGCGCGGGCGCTGAGCACGGCGGTCAGGGCCGCGAGCTCCTCGGCGGTGGGCTCACCGCGGACCACGGCCAGGTGCGGCGGGTTCTCCGGCGCGCTCACAGCGGGATGTTCCCGTGCTTCTTGGGCGGCAGCTGCTTGCGCTTGTTGCGCAGGGCCTTGAGGGACTTGGCGATCCGGACCCGCGTCTCGGAGGGCATGATGACCCCGTCCACGTATCCCCGCTCGGCCGCGGAGTAGGGGTTGAGGAGGGTGTCCTCGTACTCGCCGACGAGCCGGGTGCGCTCGGCCTCGACGTCGTCGGAGGCGGCCAGGGTGCGCCGGTGCAGGATGTTCACTGCGCCCTGGGCGCCCATGACCGCGATCTGCGCCGTGGGCCAGGCCAGGTTGACGTCGGCGCCCAGGTGCTTGGAGCCCATGACGTCGTAGGCGCCGCCGAAGGCCTTGCGCGTGATGACGGTGACCAGGGGCACCGTGGCCTCGGCGTAGGCGTACAGCAGCTTGGCGCCGCGGCGGATGATGCCGTCCCACTCCTGGTCGGTGCCGGGCAGGAACCCGGGCACGTCCACGAAGGTCAGCACCGGCACGTTGAAGGCGTCGCAGGTGCGCACGAAGCGCGCGGCCTTCTCGGAGGCGTCGATGTCCAGGCAGCCCGCCAGGCTCATGGGCTGGTTGGCGACGATGCCGACGGACTGGCCGTCCACGCGGCCGAAGCCCACCACCATGTTCGTGGCGAACTGGGCGTGGACCTCCAGGAAGTCGCCGTCGTCCAGGACGGCCTCGACCACGGTGCGCATGTCGTAGGGCTGGTTGGCCGAGTCGGGGATGAACGCGTCCAGGGCCAGGTCGGCGTCGGTGGTCTCGTCGCCCGGGGAGTCCTCGGGAGGCAGCGGCGGAGCCTCCTCCAGGTTGTTGTCGGGCAGGTGCGAGAGCAGCGTCCTCACGTACTCGATCGCGTCCTGCTCGTCGGCGCCCATGTAGTGCGCCACACCCGACCTGGTGTTGTGGGTGCGGGCGCCGCCCAGCTCCTCCATGGAGACGTCCTCGCCGGTGACGGTCTTGATGACGTCGGGGCCGGTGATGAACATCTGCGACGTCTCGTCCACCATCACGACGAAGTCGGTGAGGGCGGGGGAGTAGACGTGGCCGCCCGCGGCGGCGCCCATGATGAGGGAGATCTGCGGGATGACGCCCGAGGCGTGGGTGTTGCGTTTGAAGATCTCGGCGTACAGGCCGAGCGCGACCACGCCCTCCTGGATGCGCGCGCCGCCGCCCTCGTTGATGCCCACGACGGGGCACCCGTTGGTGAGGGCGTGGTCGAGGACCTTGACGATCTTCTCGCCGTAGACCTCGCCCAGCGATCCGCCGAAGACGGTGACGTCCTGGCTGAACACGGCGACGGGACGCCCGTCGACCGTTCCGTGGCCGGTGACGACGCCGTCACCGTAGGGGCGGTTGTGCTCCAGGCCGAAGCTGGTGGAGCGGTGTCGGGCCAGGGCGTCGAACTCCACGAACGAGCCGGGATCGAGCAGTGCGTCGATCCGCTCGCGGGCGGTCATCTTGCCTTTGGCGTGCTGTTTCTCAACGGCTCGAGCAGACCCTGCGTGTACGGCCTCGTACCGGCGTCGTTGCAGGTCGGCGAGCTTGCCCGCGGTCGTGTGGATGTCGATCTCGTCCGCGGACAGCGGTTCAGGGGCTTCGGTGGCCATAACTACGCAGGTTAACCGCGAGGGATCGTCACACGGGAACCCAGCCCGGGGTTACCGACGGGTAGGTATGCTGCGGGGCCGCTCCGACCAGGCCCGTCGCCGAAGCCCGGATCCGGAGGGCGAGGAAGGCGCACGGAGCGTGCGCGCGGAGCCTCGGCGCGGAACGCGGTATCGCCGAAACCGCGTGAGGAAATGTGCTCCCCTTTCTTGTGAGCAACAATGGTTAACGTGCGGGCAAAACATCAGAAATGCGCCCCCGCGCACCTGGCGGCGGGTGCGATCTCTGTAGGGTCGGTGACCATGACAGCGGTAAGCGCAGAACGCGACAGTGCACGGCAGGAAGTTCCCGAGCAGCTCAGGAATGACGTCAAACTGCTCGGCGAGATGCTCGGAACGGTCCTCGCCGAAAGCGGCGGCGAGGATCTGCTCGCCGATGTCGAGAAGCTCAGGAGAGCGGTCATCGGCGCCCGCGACGGATCGGTCACGGGGGAGGAGATCACCGCGATCGTCGCCGCCTGGCCGCTGGAGCGCGCCAAGCAGGTGGCCCGCGCCTTCACCGTCTACTTCCACCTGGCCAACCTGGCCGAGGAACACCAGCGGATGCGGGCCCTGCGCGAGCGCGACGACGCCGCCAACCCGCCCCGCGAGTCCCTCGCGGCGGCCGTGCGCGCCATCCGCGAGGACGACGGGGGTGAGGAACGACTCAACGAGCTGGTCGCGGGCATGGAGTTCCACCCCGTGGTCACCGCCCACCCGACCGAGGCCCGCCGCCGCGCCGTGTCCACCTCCATCCTGCGCGTCAGCGCCCAACTGGAGGCCTGGCACGGCTCCCACCAGGGCAGCAGCGCCGCGGCCGAGGCGCACCGCCGCCTGCTGGAGGAGATCGACCTGCTCTGGCGCACCTCCCAGCTGCGCTACACCAGGCTCAATCCGCTCGACGAGGTGCGCACCGCCCTCGCCGCGTTCGACGAGACGATCTTCTCCGTCATCCCGCAGGTCTACCGGAGCCTGGACGCCGCCATCGACCCCGAGGGCACCGGTGTGCGCCCGCCCCGAGCCACGCCCTTCGTGCGCTACGGCAGCTGGATCGGCGGCGACCGCGACGGCAACCCCTACGTCACCTCCGACATCACCCGCGAGGCCGTGCTCATCCAGTCCGAGCACGTGCTGCGCGGTCTGGAGGCCGCCTGCACCAAGGTGGCCCGCACCCTCACCGCCTACTCCAACCTCACCCCCGCCAGCCCGGCGCTGCTCGACGCGCTCTCCTCGGCCAAGGCGGGACAGCCCGAGCTGACGGCGGAGATCGGGGCGCGCTCGCCCAACGAGCCGCACCGCCAGCTGTTGCTGCTGGCCGCCGCCCGGCTGCGGGCCACGCGCGAGCGCGACGCGGACCTGGCCTACCCCGACGCCGACGCCTTCCTGGCCGACCTGCGCACCGTGCAGGAGTCCCTGGCCGGGGCGGGCGCGGTCCGGCAGGCCTACGGTGAGCTCCAGCACCTGGTCTGGCAGGCGCAGACCTTCGGCTTCCACCTCGCCGAACTGGAGATCCGCCAGCACAGCGAGGTGCACGCCGCGGCGCTCGCCGAGCTGCGCGAGGGCAAGGAGCTGTCCGAGCGCACCGAGGAGGTCCTCGCCACGATCCGGGTGATCGCCTGGATCCAGGAGCGCTTCGGCGTGGAGGCCTGCCGACGCTACGTCGTCAGCTTCACCCGCTCGGCCGAGGACATCGCGGCCGTGTACGAGCTGGCCACCCACGCCCTGCCCGCCGGACGCGTGCCGGTCCTGGACGTGGTCCCGCTGTTCGAGACCGGCGCCGACCTGGACGCCTCGCCGCACGTGCTCGACGGCATGCTCAAGCTGCCCCAGGTCAACAGGCGCCTGGACGAGACCGGCCGCAGGATCGAGGTCATGCTCGGCTACAGCGACTCCGCCAAGGACGTCGGCCCGGTCAGCGCCACCCTGCGCCTCTACGACGCCCAGGCCCGCCTGGCCGCGTGGGCGGGCGAGCACGACGTGCGCCTGACCCTGTTCCACGGCCGCGGCGGCTCGCTCGGCCGCGGCGGCGGCCCCGCCAGCCGCGCCCTGCTCGCCCAGGCGCCCGGCTCGGTCGGCGGACGGTTCAAGGTCACCGAGCAGGGCGAGGTCATCTTCGCCCGCTACGGGCAGGCGGCGATCGCCCGCCGCCACATCGAGCAGGTCGGCCACGCGGTGCTGATGGCCTCCACCGACGGCGTCCAGGAGCGCGAGCGCTCGGCCGAGCGCGAGTACCGCGCCCACGCCGACACCATCGCCCGCGCCGCCCAGGAGGCCTACCTGGAGCTGATCAACACCGAGGACTTCGCGGTGTGGTTCTCCCGGGTCAGCCCCCTGGAGGAGCTGGGCGAGCTGCGGCTGGGCTCGCGCCCCTCGCGGCGCGGCGCCGCGCGCGGGCTCGGCGACCTGCGGGCCATCCCGTGGGTGTTCGCCTGGACCCAGACGCGGGTCAACCTGCCGGGCTGGTTCGGCCTGGGCACGGGCCTGGCCGCCGTGGAGGACCTGGGCGTGCTCCAGGCGGCCTACCGCGAGTGGCCCATGTTCTCGTCGCTGCTGGACAACGCGGAGATGAGCCTGGCCAAGACCGACCGCGACATCGCCGAGCGCTACCTGGCGCTGGGCGGGCGGCCGGAGCTGACCGAGCTGGTGCTCGCCGAGTACGACCGCACCCGCGAACTGGTGCTCAAGGTGACCGGACACAGCCGCCTGCTGGAGAACCGGGCGGTGCTCTCCCGCGCGGTGGACCTGCGCAACCCGTACGTGGACGCGCTCTCCCACCTCCAGCTGCGCGCCCTGGAGGCGCTGCGGGGCGAGGAGGCCGACTCCCTGTCGGAGGAGGACCAGCAGCACCTGGAGCGGCTGCTGCTGCTCTCGGTCAACGGTGTGGCCGCCGGACTCCAGAACACCGGCTGACCACCGGTCGGCCCGCACGCGCGAGGGCGCCCCGCACCCGGGAGGGGGTCGCGGGGCGCCCTCGCGCGCCCGAGCCCGTTACTCGGGGAAGGCGCTGGTGTCGATGGTGAGGTCGAACGGCTCGGGGAGGTGGATCTCCTTGCCGAAGGGGACCTTCGTGGAGCTGGTGTACCTGCCGTTCCCCGGATCGGAGTAGAGGGTGACCTCGCCCCCGCCGGTCTGCGGGTCCCAGCGGTCCACCAGCAGGTACAGGGGGATTCCGGCGTGGGCGTAGCCCCAGAGCTTGGGCTTGCGGTCCTTGTCCGCGGTGCTCTTCGACGTCACCTCGACCACCAGCAGGGCGTCGGACATCATGCTGTCGGGGTCGTACTCCATGGCCGAGTAGGGCAGGACCACGAGGTCGGGGATGTAGACGCCGGTCCTCATGGGGACGCGCACATCAAGGGTCTGATGGAGGCTCGCGTCCGCGAGGTCGCTTCCATCCCGCAGGAACTCGCGATACATCTCCCTTTGGATCAGGGAGACGATGTGGGCGTGTTCGCGTGTTGGGGGTGCCACAAGAAAGAGCCCGCCTTCAATGATCTCGGCCCGCCACCCGTCGGGCAGGTCCAACTCCTTCCAGGTGCGCAACATGAGCTCCCAGTGAGACGGTGTTCCGGGAGCCGTCTCAGTTTCCGCGATACTCATCTGTCGCGTCACCTCCAGTAGCTGAACGTAGCAACGCACGACCATCAAAGCGCTGGTTTCAGCTTAACGGGCTACCCTTTGCCGCACAGGGGTTTCCGGACAGGGTTGCGGCGCTGCTGTAATGGGGGCATGGCCAGCGCACACGACCCCTTCCCGCGACCCCCGCTCGACGCGGCGGCCCTCGACGCGGCCCTCGCCCGACCGGGCGGCATGTGGCACCGGGTCGAGGTGCTCCCCGAGGCCGCGTCCACCAACACCGAGCTGACGGCGCGCGCGGTGGAGGGCGCCCCGCACGGCAGCGTGCTGGTCACCGAGCACCAGACCGCCGGGCGCGGACGCCTCGGCCGCGGCTTCTCCACCCCGCCGCGCGCCGCCCTCACCTTCTCCCTCCTGGTCCGGCCCGCGGTGCCCGTCGCCCGGCTGGGCTGGCTGCCCGCGCTCATGGGCGTGGCCGCGGTCGGCGCCGTGCACCGGGTGACGGGGGTCAAGGCCGCGCTCAAGTGGCCCAACGACGTCATCGTCCCCGCGCACCTGCGCTCGGAGCCCGCGACGGCCGACGGCAAGCTCGCGGGCATCCTCTCCGAGGCCGACTTCTCCTCCGGTCAGCCCGGCGTGGTCGTGGGGATGGGCCTCAACGTGTCCCAGGAGCGAGCCGAACTCCCCGTGGACACCGCCGTCTCCCTGCGCGGGGAGGGGTCGGACGCCCTGGACCGGGGCGTCCTGCTCGCCGCCGTCCTCGGTGAGTTCGAGGAGCTGTACACGGTGTGGACCGCCGCCGGAGGCGACGCCGAGGCCAGCGGGCTGGCCGCCGCCTACCGGGACGCGTGCGTCACCATCGGGCGCCGCGTGCGGGTCCACCTGCCCGGGGACCGGGTGCTGGAGGGCGCCGCCACCGGCGTCGACGCCGACGCCCAGCTGCTGGTGCGCGGGCCCGGCGGGGAGCGGGCCCTGAGCGCGGGCGACGTCGTCCACGTGCGCCCCGGTTCCTGACCCCCGCCCCGGGCCCTTCGCCGCCGTCCACAGGGGACTTCGGGCACTCCCGCGGCGACCCTTCCGTGTGCGATCATCACCGGGTGCGGCCGCCGCCGACCGCGGGCCGCGCGGGCCTGTCGGCAGGCACCCTGTCAGGGGAGAAACCGCGGGCGTAAGCTGGAGTGGAACCCCGTGCCGCATTGTCGGCCGGTGCCGAAGTGACTGTTCCCCGTCCCGGCGGGGATGGCCCGTGAAAGAGAACGTATGCCGTCGCGTCCCGACCCGAAAGCGATCGAGTCCGCCCTGCTCGGCGGTGAAGCGGTCTACACCAGGGAGCAGGCGATCGAGCTCGCCGGCGCCGACAACGAGCTGGCCGGGCGCATCTGGCGCGCCCTGGGCTTTCCCAACCAGGGCGACGACACGGTCACCTTCGCCGAGAGCGACGTCGAGTCGCTGCGCATCGCCAACTCCCTCGTCCAGGAGGGCGTCCTGGACGAGGAGGGCGTGGTCCGCTTCGCCCGTGCGATGGGCCAGACCATGGCGCGCCTGGCCGACTGGCAGACCAGCATACTGAGCACCCTCATCTACCAGGAGGGGGAGGACTCGGTCAGCCCGCTGATGAACCAGGTCAAGGAGCTGCTGCCGGACGTGGAGCGGCTCCTGCTGCACATCTGGCGCAGACAGCTCGCGGCCTCCTCCGCCCGTACCCTCGCGGTGATGTCCGACAACGACGCCGTGCCCAACTACTACCCGCTGGTCGTCGGGTTCGCCGACCTGGTCTCCTTCACCACCCTGAGCCGCGAACTCGACGAGGTCGAGCTGGCCGGGGTGGTCGAGGGTTTCGAGGCCACCGCCGCCGACATCGTCGCCTCCGGCGGAGGCCGGGTCGTCAAGACCCTGGGCGACGAGATCCTCTACGTCGCCGACTCCCCGGCCGAGGCCGCCGACATCGCGCTGCGCCTGGCCTCGGGCGTCAAGACCCACGTGGAGGTGCCCGACGTCCGGGTCGGCCTGGCCGCCGGGCCGGTGCTGACCCTGCACGGCGACGTGTTCGGCACGACCGTCAACCGCTCCAGCCGCCTGACCTCCTTCGCCAGACCCGGCACGGTCCTCATCGACGAGAGCCTGGCCGAGAGCCTGACCGACGAGGAGGGCCTCCAGGTGGTGCGGGTGCGCGCCCGGCACGCGCACGGTCTCGGCCTCATCCAGCCCTACGCCCTGCGCCGCAACTTCGAGCCCGCGGGCTGAGAACCCCCGCGTTTTTCCCCGCCCGACCACCGTGTGCGCCGAAGCCCGCCGGGATAGGCTCGGAGGCGTCGCACCAGCCCGCGAGAGGTCAGGTGGTGAACCGGTGACTGCCCCTTCCCCCGTCCAGCGTCTGCGCACCTCGGGTGTCTTCAGCCTTGAGGGCAACGGGTTCGACGTCGAGAACAACGTCTGGATCGTCGGAGACGACGACAGCGCCATCGTCATCGACGCCGCCCACGACCACGAGGCGATCGCCCGCGGTCTGGGCGACCGCGAACTCATGGCCATCGTGGCCACCCACGGACACAACGACCACGTCAACGCGGCCGTCGCGCTGGCCGACCTGGCCGACTGCCCGATCCTGCTGCACCCCGACGACGCCGAGCTGTGGCACCGCGTGCACCCGCACCGGGAGCCGGACGCCCCGCTGCTGCACGGTGAGACGCTGGTGGTCGGGGGAGTGGAGCTGGACGTCCTGCACACCCCGGGCCACACGCCGGGCGGGGTGTGCCTGTACGCGCCCGCGCTCGGGGCGGTCTTCACCGGCGACACCCTCTTTCCGGGCGGCCCCGGCGCCACCGGTCAGCCGTTCTCGGACTTCCCGACGATCATCGCCTCCATCCGCGAGCACCTCGCGGGCCTGCCGCGGGACACGGTCGTCCACCCCGGGCACGGGGAGTCCACCACCGTGGCCGAGGCGGCCGAGAACCTCGACGCCTGGGCGGCACGGGGGTTCTGAGCCGGGTACTGGTCGGCGCCGAGCGGCACCGGGCGGGCCGCTCCGCCGGGGGCGCCCGAGGCCCGGTCCGGCATCCGCCGAGCCGGGATCGTCCGGGGCAGTCCCGGACAACGGGGCCGATCAGACTCTTCCGAACCGGTCCTCTACGCTCGGATTGCACTTTCTGGATCGGAGCACCATGAACCCCACCCGTCTCGCCCCCGCAGCCCTCCTCGTCGCCCTGGCCGCCACCGCGTGCGGCCCCGAGCCCACTGCCGAGAGCGAGAGGCAGACGGCCGCGGACACGTGCCAGGAGCACGTCGAGCGATCGTGGGAGTCCCTGGTCAGCGCGGAGTTCGAGACCTCCTCCGACATCACCGTGACCAGCGACGAGAACTCGTGGGATTACGAGGTCGTCGCCAGCGCCACCACGGAGAACGACGCCGGTGAGGTGGAGCGCGCCGAGTACAGGTGCTTCGCCGTCCACTACTCCGGTGACTGGTTCGTGGTGGATATGCGGGACGCCGCGTAGGAGCCGGACACGGCGAAGGCGCCACACCCGCTGGGGAAGCTCGTCCCCCGGGGGGCACGGCGGAGGCCCGTTCCGGCTGGACGGCTCCGCCCTCTGACCGGGCCCGGGGCGACCGCTTCGGAAGGCCGTCCCGGCCCGGCCAGCGGTCCCGGTCCGGATCTGGTTTCGATCCGGTGCCCGAGTACCGGACGGTTGTCAACGTGCTGCCGAAGGCTCGTCAGTGGATGCGCAGGGTGTCGATGAGGCGGGCGATGTCGGCGGCCTCGTCGTGGGCGCCGATGGTCAGGGCGAGCCGGTGGACCTCGGTCAGGGCGACCAGCAGGTCGGTGATGAGAGTGGACACGGGGGGTGCGGTTCCGTTTCGGGGGTCGGGGGCTCATCCCGGCAGGGGACAGGGCCCGTGGAGCGTCGGGTTGACGGAGGTCCACGCGCACCCGGACACGGGGCAGTGCCAGTGCGCGTTGGGATGGACCCGGGCGATGGTCGCCTGGGCACGGCGGATCCGGGTGTCCAGCCCGTGCGGGGTGGCGTCCGAGAGGGGTGCGAACTCGGCGTCGCCCTGGTAGAAGGCGAAGAAGCGCCGGGACGCCGGTGCCCACATCACCCACCAGAGGCGGCGGTGGAGTGAGTGGAGCTGCTGGGCGGCCGAGTACTGCGCGCGGTCGTCGCTGACTTCCCAGGCCACTGCGCTCACCGTTTTCCCACTGCTCACGTCCGAGTCGGGCGAAGGGCGGTCGGTAGTCTCGGCCCTTCACGGAATCAGCATGCGCCTTGGAAGAAAGGTCCCTCCACCGTCTGCGGAGTTTCGGCAAACGCCTGACGGGATGGGGAACCCAGGCGTAACCTCTCGCGTATGGCGGAACCCCCTTTTTCCGATGTGCTCACCAAGTTCCGAGAGCTGAACGGGCTTTCCCAGAAGCAACTCGCGCACCGTGTTCACACGTCCGTGGCCTCGGCTTCCCGATGGACGAACGGGCATGCACTGCCCCAACTGCCGATGGCGGAAAAACTGGACGCCGAGCTGAAAGCCAACGGGAAACTGTTGGCCGCGTGGCGTCAGGCTACTGCGGGCACGACGTTGCCGGAGTGGGCCCAGACATTGTCCGGCATAGAGGAGGCCGCGCGCACGCTCCAGATCGTGTCGCCCGTACTCGTCCCGGGATACCTCCAGAGTCCGTCGTATGCCACAGCCGTGTTCCGGTCCGGTTGGCCGTTGGCTTCAGATGAGGAGATCACCCAGCTCACCAACCTACGCACAGGACGCCTCGCGAAACTCCCCCGGCTCCGGGTGACAGCGGTGTTCCCTGTGGCCGCTCTGACCAGCTTCGATGATGCGGTAAGGAAAGAGCAGGTAGCGCACCTGTTGGAGCTTGTCGGCTCGGGGCGGGTCGTGGTTCATCTGGTTCCGGTGGGCTCGATCCTGGTCGATCCAGCGTCAACGCTTCTGGCGTTTCGGCTGCACTCCGGGGAACTGGCTATCAGCAGTGATCATGCAGACGGTAACGTCATCCACGTAGCCGAAACCCATGAAAGGTTGCAAGCACTCGTCATGGGGGCTCTGGCGGTGGCCCTCCCCGCCCGACACTCACTCGATGCGTTGAAGGACCTCGCATGAACGACTGGCACAAGAGCACCTACAGCTCGACAGGATCGAACTGTGTCGAGGCACGCGAGCACGTGGGAGGCGTGGACGTGCGCGACACCCAGAACCGGCAGCATGGGTACATCACGGTCCCGGCGGGTCAGTGGGTGGCGCTGCTGGCCGGACTGGATCGGGGCCTGTAACAGCCCATCCGGCACTCGGGGGGTTGGTATGAACGACTGGCACAAGAGCAGCTACAGCCCCAACGGGTCGAACTGCGTGGAAGCGCGGGAGCACGCGGGAGGCGCGGACGTGCGCGACACCCAGAACCGCGAGCTGGGGCAGTTGGAGTTCGCTGCCAGCGAGTGGACGGCGCTCGTGGACTCCCTCAAGCTCCACGGCTAGTGCGGTGACCGGAAAGGTTCACCGGGGCGTGCATATCGGGGATGATCTTGCTCCCAGAGGCACTGTCGACGGTCCACAGTGGCACCAGTAGCAAGATCACCGAGGTCAGGGACCCTCGTGTCACACCGGCAACGTTTTCGGCCAGCCCACTAGCGACCGCGCAACGAAGGGCAGTGCTTCCACGGGAGGCGCTGCCCTTCTTCGTGTCCGTCATGGCGCTCGCAAATGATTCCAATTCGGGCGAATAGGATAAGTCTGGTGGAGGGTGAAAACTCACCTGTCCTTTTCCGGTGTGCGCTCTGATCTGGGCTTATGTCCGACCGGGTGGCTTTTTCGAACCAGGTTCGAAGAAAAGTTCGCCATCACGCTCCGTGTGCCCTACTCTTCTACCCGAACACACAACTCCATACGCAGAAAGACCCCGCGACGGTTTCCCACCGCCCGGGGTCGTGGCCAGCAACTAACCACCTTTACAGCAAGGATTTTGCCAGCATGCGCCAGTTTAGCGCTGCGCTTCTCAGCCGTGCCCTCGGCCCGCTGATCGCGTTCTTCTCCTCCCCGTGCGGACGCCACTCCACCGTCGTCGGCCGCCGACGACGCTCCACCCGCGTCCGCCGCTACGCTCCTTCACCGCCCGCCGCTCCCGTACAGGCCAGCCGGAACCGGGCCCCCTCACGCCGCGGGGCTCCCGGACCTCCCGCGTCTCCCGGGCCTCGCGAAACGCCCGCGCGCACCAGGGTTCCCGCACCGCGACTCAGGCCGCCCAGCGAACAGATCGACGCCGAGGAAGTCGCCCTCGTACGCCCCTACTTCACCGCCCACGAAAGCCTCCGCGCCGCCGAGCCCCGGGTTCCCGCACCTCGCAAGCCTGGGCCCAAGACCCCCACGCCCAACAGCCCCGCGCCCGGTAGCTCTGCACCCTGGGAGACCGAGACCGAGGAGGTGCGCCGCGCGTTCGAGCAGGCCCGGATACGCGCCGCCGCCATCGTCCGGCAGCGGCGGGAGGACCCCGGCGGTGACCTGCTCGGCGGCCCCGCACCCCAGTTCGGCGTCGTCCGGCCCCCACGACCCGCGCCCGCACCCGCTCAGCCCGGTAAGTGGGACGAACTGACCTCCCGCATCCGCCTCCTGCTCCAGCAGCGGCAGGGCGCGACGGCGTGAACGCCGCCCCGACGGGGGAGGACCCCGGCCCGCGCCCCGACGACCCTCCCGCCGCACCGGCCAGGAGGCACGGCGGGGCCGGTTCGGGTGCGCGCCCCGTCCGCCCGCCCGTCCGCCGACCCGGGAACGCGCCCCGGGTCGGCGGACGGGACCGCCTTCAGGCCAGGTCCGAGTACCGCCCGACGTTGGGCACCGGCGGGGTGTCCTTCGGGCGCACACCGATCTTGGACCCCAGCCACACCAGGGGGTCGTACTTGCGGTCCGCCACCCGCTCCTTGAGCGGGATCAGCGCGTTGTCGGTGATGCGGATGTTCTCCGGGCACACCTCAGTGCAGCACTTGGTGATGTTGCAGTACCCCAGCCCGAACTCCTCCTGGGCGATGAGCCTGCGGTCGGCGGTGTCCTCGGGGTGCATCTCCAGCTCCGCCACCCGCATGAGGTAGCGCGGCCCCGAGAAGTGCTCCTTGTTCTCCTCGTGGTCGCGGATCACGTGACACGTGTTGTTGCACAGGAAGCATTCGATGCACTTGCGAAACTCCTGCTGGCGTTCCACGTCCGCCTGGCTCATCCGGAAGTCGCCCGGCGCCTTGGCCGGATCCGGGGTGAACGAGGGGATCTCCCGCGCCTTCTGGTAGTTGTACGACACGTCGCACACCAGGTCCCGGACCACGGGGAAGGCGCGCATCGGCGTCACCGTCACCACCTCGTCGTCCTCGAACACGCTCATCCGCGTCATGCACGACAGCCGGGGACGGCCGTTGATCTCCACCGAGCACGAACCGCACTTGCCCGCCTTGCAGTTCCACCGCACCGCCAGGTCCGGGGTCTGCGTGGCCTGGAGGCGGTGCAGCACGTCGAGCACCACCTCGCCCTCGTTGACCTCGACCCGGTACTCGGCGAGCCCGCCCTCGCCCGAACCCCGCCACACCCGGAACACACGCTCGCTCATGACTGGCCCTCCTCGGCCGCGTCGTCCGCCGCCCCCGTCGCCCCCGCTGTGGGCAGCTCCTCCTCCGTCAGGTACTTGGCCAGCTCGTCGCGTTCGAAGAGGGCGAGCAGCCCGGCCGGGATGTCGGCGACCGCGAGCCGCGACAGCGACACCCGGTCGGCGCGGTCGGCCCGCACCGCCAGGTTCACCCGCCGCCACTCGGCCGACATGCCGGGGAAGTCCTCGCGCGTGTGCCCGCCGCGCGACTCCGTGCGCTCCAGGGCGGCGGCGGTGACCGCGCGCGAGACCAGGACCATGTTGGGCAGCGCCAGCGCCAGGTGCCAGCCCGGGTTGTACACCCGGTCGCCCGGCGCGCTGAGCATGCGCGACCGCTCCTCCAGCTCCGCCAGCCGCTCCAGGGCCCGCTCCATCTCCGGGCCCCTGCGGATGATGCCCACCAGGTCGTTCATGGTCTCCTGGAGGTCGGTGTGCAGCGTGTACGGGTTCTCGCCGCCGCCCTGCTTGAGGAAGTCCAGCGCGTACGAGGACGCCTCGGCCGCGACCCGGTCCAGGAGTCCGGCCGGTGCGGGCCGGTCGCCGAGCCCGTCCACGTAGGCCGCGGCGCCCAGCCCGGCCCTGCGCCCGAACACCAGCAGGTCCGACAGGGAGTTGCCGCCCAGCCGGTTGGAGCCGTGCATGCCGCCCGCCACCTCACCGGCCGCGAACAGCCCCGGCACGTCGGAGGCGGCGGTGTCGGCGTCCACCCGCACCCCGCCCATCACGTAGTGGCAGGTGGGGCCCACCTCCATGGGCTCGGCGGTGATGTCCACGTCCGCCAGCTCCTTGAACTGGTGGTGCATGGACGGCAGCCGCTTCCTGATCTCCTCGGCGGGCAGGCGCGTGGACACGTCCAGGAACACGCCGCCGTGCGGCGAGCCGCGCCCCTCCTTGACCTCGGTGTTGATCGCCCGCGCCACCTCGTCGCGGGGCAGCAGCTCCGGCGGCCTGCGGTGCCCCGCGGGGTCGTCGTACCAGCCGTCGGCCTCCTCCTCGCTCTCCGCGTACTGGGAGCGGAACACGTCCGGCACGTAGTCGAACATGAACCGCCTGCCCTCGGAGTTGCGCAGCACTCCGCCGTCGCCGCGCACCGACTCGGTGACGAGGATGCCCTTCACCGACGGCGGCCAGACCATCCCGGTGGGGTGGAACTGGACGAACTCCATGTTGATCAGGGACGCCCCGGCCCGCAGCGCCAGCGCGTGGCCGTCGCCGGTGTACTCCCAGGAGTTGGAGGTGGTGCGGAAGGCCTTGCCGATGCCGCCGGTGGCCAGGACCACCGAGGGCGCCTCGAACAGGACGAACCCGCCGTCCACCCGGCGGTAGCCGAACGCGCCGACGATCCGGCCCGGAGTCCTCCCGGCCGTGCCCCTGTCAGCACTCCCGTCCGCGTCCACGGCCGTGGCACCGGCACCAGTACTGCCACCGGCACCGGCGCTGCCGCCAGTACCGCCGCCGGGCCCGTCCTCCTCGGTGACCAGGCGGGTGATCGCGGTCTCGGCGAACACGCGGATCCGCGCCTCGGGGTCGCCCAGCTCCGCGGCGTCCTCCTGCTGGAGCGCGACGACCCGCTGCTGGAGGGTGCGGATCATCTCCAGGCCGGTGCGGTCGCCCACGTGCGCCAGCCTCGGGTACTCGTGGCCGCCGAAGTTGCGCTGGCTGATCCTGCCCTCGGCGGTGCGGTCGAAGAGCGCGCCCCAGTACTCCAGCTCCAGGATGCGCTCGGGCGCCTCGCGGGCGTGTAGTTCGGCCATGCGCGGGTCGTTGAGGAACTTGCCGCCGCGGACGGTGTCGCGAAAGTGCACGCGCCACTCGTCGTCGGGGTTGGCGTTGCCCAGGGCGGCCGCCGCGCCGCCCTCGGCCATCACCGTGTGGGCCTTGCCGAACAGCGACTTGGAGATCACCGCGGTGCGCTTGCCCTGCTCGCGGGCGGCGATCGCGGCCCGCAGCCCGGCTCCGCCCGCCCCGATCACCACGACGTCGTAGGCGTACCGGGTGACCCCGGGTTCTGCTGTGGGGGGCATCTGGTCGTGCCCTCCTTCCCCTTGGCTCAGTTGAGGATGCGCAGGTCGTTGATGGTGCCGCTGGCGATCAGGGCGATGTAGGCGTCCGTGAGGATCAGGGTCGCGATGCTCAGCCAGCCGAAGTACATGTGCCGGTGGTTGAGCACGGAGAGACGGCCCCACATCCAGTAGCGGACGGGGTGCCTGCCGAAGCTGCGCAGCCGTCCGCCGAAGACGTGGCGGCACGAGTGGCAGCTGAGCGTGTAGCCCCACAGCATGACCACGTTGAGGAGCATGATGAGGTTGCCCAGCCCGATGCCGAAGCCGCCGTCGGTCCCGTGGAAGAAGGGGACCAGCATGTCCCACGTGTTGAGGACCGTGAGGACGAGGGCGGCGTAGAAGAAGTAGCGGTGGCCGTTCTGGACCAGCATCAGCGGCCGGGTCTCGCCGGTGTAGGCGCCGTGGGGTTCGCGCACGGCGCAGGCCGGGGGCGAGAACCAGAACGAGCGGTAGTAGGCCTTGCGGTAGTAGTAGCAGGTCAACCGGAACAGCAGCAGGATCGGCAGGCTGATCAGGGCGTAGGGGATGAGCGGCGGGAACTCCACCGGCAGGCGCCCGAACAGGGCCGCGTCGGGCGCGCACTGCTGTGCGATGCACGGCGAGTAGAACGGGGTCAGGTAGTGGTGCTCCTGGACCCAGTAGTGGTCCTGCTGGAGCACCCGCAGGGTCGCGTAGACGACGAAGGTGGCCAGCCCCAGCGCGGTGAGGAGGGGGCCGAGCCACCAGTTGTCGGTGCGCAGGGTTCGTTGGGGGATGCGTGCCCGGCCTCCCCCGGGGCCTGCGCTTTCGGTCGCTGTCACCGTTGTCTTGCACCTCCTGTGGGAAGGTCCCGGCCGGGCGGGGCGCGGTATCCGCCTGTTTCGGCCGCGACCGTTGCGCCGGACGGCTGCGGGGAGGAGTCGTAGCGAACCGGCCCGCAACGCAACGTTAGGCCGTTGTGATCACGGTCACGTCCCGGAGAGTGGGAGGCGTCGGGGAAAGCCGTGTGAAATGCGCCACTTCTGAGCGCTTATTTGGGGTGTTTTGTCGGGTTAAGTAGTTAGAGATCCCTTATGCCAAACCCGTTTCTTCAGGGGTGCCAGTGGCATGTGGTAAAGGAGATATCCATCGGAATCCGACAGGAGGCGTTCCCGGACCGGGGTGCCCCGGCAGACGCGCGGATGACGGCGGTGCCCGGGACGGGGATGGTTGCGGAGCGTCCGCCAAGGGGTGCTGGGTTCGGGCTGACCGGAAACGTTGCTGGTGTGACGCGAGTGGCCCTGACCTGCGGTGATCTTGTACTTGTAGCGAGTTTGGGCGCCCAAACTCGCTACAAGTACAAGATCACGGCGGAGGGGACGGGGCCGCTCCGGCTGCGTTCGTGCGGCGGGTCAGTCCGAGGGCTCGTCCTCGCCGGAGAGCAGGACCTCCAGGTCCGGCCCCAGGTCCTGCGGCGACATTCCCAGCAGGTAGCCGTTGAGGTGGCGGCGGAACGCCTCCGCCGAGTGCGAGGGCTCCACGTCACGGCGCCGCGCCAGCGCCACCGTCCGCAGCAGTCGGGGCCTGGCCAGCGGCGTTCCGCGCAGGCTCTGCCGGTTGCGCAGCACCATGCTCGGCACCACCGCCAGCCCCATGCCCGCCTCCACGAACCGCAGCACGGCGTCCATCTCCCCGCCCTCCACAGCCAGCTCGGGCTCGAACCCGGACGCCCGGCACGCGCGCAGCGTCGCCTCGCGCACGTCGTAGCCGCGCCGGAACATCACCAGGGGGCGCCCCCGCAGCTCGGTGATGCGGATCGAGGCCCGCCCGTTGGGGGAGGGGCCCGACATCGGGCTCGCCACCACCAGGTTCTCCCGCAGGATCGGCGTGGTGGAGAAGTCGGGATCGCTGCTGTGCAGCGGCAGGATGATCAGCGCCAGGTCCAGCTCGCCCCGCCCCAGGTCGCGGATGAGGTCGCGTGAGCCGCTCTCCTCCACCTGGAGTTCGATCCCGGGGAAGCGGGTGTGGAAGTCGGCGAGCACGTCGGCCAGCAGTCCCGCGCACAGCGACGGGGTCGCGCCGAGCCGCACCCGGCCCCGGCGCACCCCGGCCAGCTCCGCGACCTCGCGCCGGGCCGTCTCCAGGTCGGCGAGCATGCGCTGGGCCAGCGGAAGCAGCGCCTCACCAGCCGGTGTGAGTGTGATGTTTCCCCGGGCACGACTGAATAACGGCGCACCCAGCTCCTGTTCAAGACTGCGGATCTGTTTGCTCAAACTGGGCTGCGCGACGCGGGAAAGCTCTGCTGCGCGGGTGAAATGGCGTGTGCGGGCCACCGCGACGAAGTAGGCCAGCTGCTGGAACTGCATGTTCCATAGCCTACGTCTATCGACTCAAGCATCCTGATGACTTGGACGTCAGGCTTAACCAGAACTTACAGTGACAGGCTGTGGCGAACAGTACCTTGACCAAGAAGCGGTCTACGGCCTACGGGTCCACGGTGGCGCTCAAAGCAGCGATGGCGGTCACCGGGGCGATCCTCGTGCTGTATTTGATCGCGCACATGTACGGCAACCTCAAGATCTTCTCGGGCCAGGAGGCTTTTGACGGCTACGCCCACAGCCTCCGTGAGCTGGGCTACCCGCTGCTGCCCGAGAGCGGATTCCTGTGGATCTTCCGCATCGTCCTGCTGGCGAGCGTCCTGATCCACATCTACGCGGCGGTGTCGCTGTGGGCCCGCGCCCGCAGAGCGCGTCCCGCCGCCCAGCGCTACCAGGTGAAGAAGAGGGTGGCCCGCAGCTACGCCTCCTACACCATGCGCTACGGCGGCGTCCTGGTCGCGCTGTTCGTGGTCTTCCACATCCTGCACCTGACCACGAACACCATCGCTCCCGGCGGCGCGTCCGACAGCCCCTACGAGCGGCTCGTGAACGGGTTCCAGCCCGAGTTCTGGTACGTGACCCTGTTCTACGTCCTGTCCGTGATCGCTGCGGGCCTGCACCTGCGACACGGCATCTGGAGCGGCCTGGCGACCCTCGGCGTCAACCAGGCCAGCCGTCAGGGCATGCTCAACGCGGTCGCCGTGGGTCTGTCGCTGATCGTGACGGTCGGCTTCCTGCTCCCGCCTCTGGCGGTCACCTTTGGACTGGTGAGTTAATTGTCTGAGAACGACTTCTACCGCGTCGGCGACCCGATCCGGGACGAGAAGGCCCCGGAGGGCCCGATCAACGAGCGCTGGGACAAGCGGCGCTTCTCGGCCAAGCTGGTCAACCCCGCGAACCGGCGCAAGCTCTCCGTGATCATGGTGGGCACCGGCCTGGCCGGCGCCTCCGCGGCCGCGACCCTGGGCGAGGCGGGCTACAACGTCACCTCGTTCTGCTACCAGGACAGCCCGCGCCGCGCGCACTCCATCGCGGCCCAGGGCGGCATCAACGCCGCCAAGAACTACCGCAACGACGGTGACAGCATCTACCGGCTGTTCTACGACACCGTCAAGGGCGGCGACTTCCGCTCCCGCGAGTCGAACGTCTACCGCCTGGCCCAGACCAGTGTCGAGATCATCGACCAGTGCGTCGCCCAGGGCGTGCCCTTCGCCCGCGAGTACGGCGGCCTGCTCGACAACCGCTCCTTCGGCGGCGTGCAGGTCTCGCGTACCTTCTACGCGCGCGGCCAGACGGGCCAGCAGCTGCTCATCGGCGCCTACCAGGCGCTGGAGCGCCAGGTCGCGGCGGGCAGCGTCAAGATGCACACCCGCCACGAGATGCTGGAAGTCATCGTCGTGGACGGCCGGGCGCGCGGCGTCATCGTCCGCGACATGGTCACCGGTGAGATCGAGACGCACTTCGCCGACGCCGTGGTGCTGGCCACCGGCGGCTACGGCAACGTGTTCTTCCTGTCGACCAACGCGATGGGCTCGAACGTCACCGCGACCTGGCGCGCGCACCGCAAGGGCGCGCTCTTCGCCAACCCGTGCTACACGCAGATCCACCCGACCTGCATCCCGGTCAGCGGCGACTACCAGTCCAAGCTGACCCTGATGAGCGAGTCGCTGCGCAACGACGGCCGCATCTGGGTGCCCAAGGCGCACGGGGACACCCGCGACCCGCGCCAGATCCCCGAGGACGAGCGCGACTACTACCTGGAGCGCATCTACCCGGCCTTCGGCAACCTGGTGCCGCGTGACATCGCCTCCCGCGCCGCCAAGAACGTCTGCGACGAGGGCCGCGGCGTCGGCCCCGGCGGTCTGGGCGTCTACCTGGACTTCGCCGACGCCATCGGGCGCATGGGGCAGGACGCCGTCGAGGCCAAGTACGGCAACCTGTTCGACATGTACCAGCGCATCACCGGCGAGAACCCGTACGAGGTGCCGATGCGCATCTACCCGGCGGTGCACTACACCATGGGCGGCCTGTGGGTCGACTACGACCTCCAGAGCTCCATCCCGGGCCTGTTCGTGACCGGTGAGGCCAACTTCTCCGACCACGGCGCCAACCGCCTGGGCGCCAGCGCGCTGATGCAGGGACTGGCGGACGGCTACTTCGTCCTGCCCAACACCATCAACGACTACCTGTCGGCGGGTCCCTTCGACGCCATCGACGAGTCGCACCCCGAGGCCGTGTCGGCCAAGGAGCAGGTCACCTCCCGCATCGACAAGCTGCTCTCCATCCAGGGCTCCCGCACCGTCGACTCCTTCCACAAGGAGCTCGGCCACATCATGTGGGAGTACTGCGGCATGGAGCGCAGCGAGGAGGGCCTGACCAAGGCCATCGAGCTCATCCGGGCGCTGCGTGCCGAGTTCTGGCGCGACGTCAAGGTGCTGGGCACCAACGAGGAGTTCAACCAGGCCCTGGAGAAGGCCAACCGCGTGGCCGACTTCCTGGAGCTGGGCGAGCTCATGTGCATCGACGCCCTGCACCGCCGCGAGTCCTGCGGCGGCCACTTCCGCGCCGAGAGCCAGACCGAGGACGGCGAGGCGCTGCGCCACGACGACGAGTTCGCCTACGTGGCTGCCTGGGCGTTCGGCGGCGATGACAGCAAGCCCGTACTCCACAAGGAGAACCTGGAGTACGAGTACGTCGAGATGAAGCAGCGGAGCTACAAGTGAACATCACCCTGCGCGTATGGCGTCAGAAGGGGCCGGACGACGAGGGTCGGCTGGCCACGTACAAGCTCACCGACGTCTCCCCGGACATGTCGTTCCTGGAGATGCTCGACGTCCTCAACGAGAAGCTCACGCTGGAGAACGAGGACCCGGTCGCCTTCGACCACGACTGCCGTGAGGGCATCTGCGGTGCCTGCGGTGTCGTGATCGACGGTGAGGCGCACGGCCCCGAGCGCACCACGACCTGCCAGCTGCACATGCGCAGCTTCAACGACGGCGACACCATCACGGTGGAGCCGTGGCGGGCCAAGGCGTTCCCGGTCGTCAGGGACCTGGTCGTGGACCGCGGCGCGTTCGACCGCATCATCCAGGCGGGCGGCTACATCAGCGCCCCGACGGGTACCGCGCCGGACGCCCACGCCAACCCGATCCCGAAGCCGGACGCGGACCGCGCGTTCGACGCCGCGACCTGCATCGGCTGCGGCGCGTGCGTGGCGGCCTGCCCGAACGCCTCCAGCATGCTGTTCACCGCCGCGAAGGTCACCCACCTGGGCATGCTCCCGCAGGGACAGCCCGAGCGGTCCTCGCGCGTGGTGAAGATGATCAACCAGCAGGACGAGGAGGACTTCGGCGGCTGCACCAACATCGGTGAGTGCGCCGCGGTCTGCCCGAAGGGCATCCCGCTGGACACGATCTCGCAGCTCAACCGCGACCTGCTGGGCTCGCTCAGCAAGGGCGTCGGCTGACCGCCGACCCCTGTCGCACCGCACGGGCCGCGCTCCTCCGGGGGCGCGGCCCGTCGCCTCTCCCGGGGATCACTCGGCCAGGCGCCGGAGCGGTCCGGCGTCCTGCTCCGCCGTCTCCCGGGCGCGCTCCGGGACCTTGCGCGTCTGACGGCTCGCGACGAAGTCCTCGACGGCGGTGACGACCGCGGCCTCGACGCTGACGCCGTCCTCCTCCGCGACCTCCCTGATCAGGGCGTGGAGGCCGTCGTGCATGTGCAGATGCATGTCCATGCCACGACGCTACCCGGAGACGGTCTCCGGTACGGGCGGAAACGGGGAACGCGTGAGGGATTCCCGGCCCCGCGCTCCCGGCGGCCGACCGCGGGCCCGCAGCGGTCAGCGGGGTGACGACGTGGGACGCCAGCGGTTCAGGGCGGACGCGGCCGCGGATCTCAGGTCCGGTAGCGCCGGGCGACCGTGTGGAAGGCCTCCTTGGGCTCCCAGGACGACGGATCGCCCCCGGCCGTGCGCACCACGCCGAACCCGGCCGCGTCCAGGTCGTACACGGGGTTCTCGCTGTGGGGGAAGTCCGGCATGGCGAACGTGAACACGAACGCGCCGTGCACCCCCCGCTCCCGGTACAGCCCCAGCAGCGCGTCGAGGTACCCGGCCTGCACGGCCTCGTTGCGCGCGGTGCCCCGGCGCAGGCGCGGCGGATCGGCGAACCAGTTCACCGCGAGGAAGGACCCCGCCCCCCGCAGGTCGGCCCCGTCGTGCGCGCCGCAGCCGAACTCGGTGATCACCAGGGGCTTGGCGGAACCGCTCCGGAGGGCGTCCAGGCGCCGCTCGTAGGCGTCGGCGTCGGTCCCGAACCGGTACAGGTTCACCCCGGCCAGGTCGAAGCCCGACCAGTCCACCTCCTCCCAGCCCCCGGCCCCGTAGGTCACCGGCCCCCCGAAGTTCTCGCGGGCCACGTCCAGGGCCGCGGTGAGCAGCGCGGCGAGCCTGCGGTTCATCCGCCGTTGGAAGGGACGGCGCAGCCACGGGCGGATGACGAACTGCAGGCGGGCGAAGTCGCTCGCCCCGGGGAGCAGGCCGGGGGAGGTCAGCGAGAACTCGGTGCCGACCATGAGGGTCACCCGGCCCGGGTGGTCCAGGCGCAGCTCCTCCGCCATGCGGGCGGTGGCGGCCAGGTGCTCCAGCCGCTCGGCGACCGGCGGGTTCTCCGGCTGCGGGCGCACCCACACGTCCAGTCCCGCCTCCAGGGCGGCGCGCGCGGCGGCCCGCTGGCGTCCGGTGTCGGCGCCGATCAGCATCACCGCGGTGCAGTGCAGGTCCTGGCGGATGACGCGCATGTCGCGCGCCGCCGCCTCCTCGGGTACGCCGTCGGTGTGGTGGGAGATTCCTCGGATGTCCACGCGCCCATCCTGTCAGGAGGCCCGGTGGATCAGAAGGCCCTGCCCCGTCCGCGGTGCGTTCTCGGCCGGGAACAGGGGCGCCGCAGGTCCCGGCCCCGGCTCTCCGGCCGGGTCCGGCCGGAGAAGCGCGGGCAGCGGACGACCGGGTTCAGAAGGCGGCGGGGCGCAGCATGCAGTAGGCCGAGGGTGCCGCCGGGGGGTGGACCGCCCGCACCATCCGGAAGTCGTAGTCCTCGTAGTAGCCGATGTCCGCCGGGTTCGCCGTCTCCAGGTAGACCGGCACGCCGTCCGCGTCGGCCCGGGCCAGGCCCGCGCGCAGCAGCCGCGCCCCCGTGTCGCTCCCGTTCGCCGCGGGGTCGGAGCCCAGCACGCACAGGTACCAGTGCGGGTCCTCCGGAACGGACGCCCTGAGCTCGCCGTTGTACCAGGTCAGCTCCGGCAGCCGGGACAACCCCACCAGCCGGATCCAGTGCGGCAGCGACCGCAGCGGGACCGCGGCGCCCTCCCGCCTGACGCCGGGCGGGGTCCACAGGGCCGCGCCCCGCACCACCGGTTCGCGCGCGGGGCCCTCCAGGGTCTCCGCCACGACGGCGTGGCCGCCGGGGACGTGGCCGAACCCGGCCAGCAGCGCGCACGCGCGGAAGTTCTGCACCATGCGCAGGTCGTCGTCCGGGAAGAGCCACCGGAAGAGCGGGTCGTGGTAGAGGGCGCGGCTCAGCACCCGTGCCACGGCGGGCACGTCGTTCATGGTCGCGGTGCGGACCGCCTGTACCGCTGTGGGGGTCACGGGCGCTGCCTCTTCCCTGGGGCCGGGGTTCCCTTGTGCCGGGGGGCTCCGATCACCGCTCATGGTAGGGCTCGCGACCGTCGCGGGTGGGGTGTTTCCTCAGGAAGGGGCAGCGGGCCCGCGAGGCCTCAGGAGGGGTCGCGCAGCAGGAAGTAGTTGGTCCCCGCCTCCGGGCTCTCCGTCTCCCGCACCAGCCGGAACCCGAACCGCTCGTAGAAGCCGACGGTCTTGGGGTTGAGCGTCTGGGTGAACACCGGAAGCCCCTCGGAGTCGGCGCGGTCCAGGCCCGAGGCGAGCAGTCCGCCGCCGACGCCGGTGCCGGAGGCGGCCGGGTCCACGCCCAGCGCCGCCAGGTACAGGTGGGGTTCCTGAGGCGCGGCCAGCTTCCACTCGGCGAACACGCGCACGAACGCCGCCAGGCGGGTGCGGCCGATCAGGGGACCCCAGTGCGGCCAGGTGCGCAGCGACACCAGTTGGCCCTCGGGGTTGGTGGTGGGGGGCGCCCACAGCGCCGCGCCGCGCACCACCGGCGCCTCCTCGCTCTCGTCCCTGGTCTCGGCGACCCTGGTCCCACCCGAGGGAACGTAGCCGAAGCCCGCGGTCAGGGCGAAGAAGCGGCGCGTCCTGGCCATCCGCAGTTCGTCGTCGGGGAACAACCACCGGAAGAGCGGGTCCTCCTGCGCTGACCTGGCCAGAACGCGCGCGACGCCGGCGACGTCGTCGATCGTGGCGGTACGGGAGGCTGCTGTGACGGTTGGACTCATCCCGGAATCTCTCTGATAGGGGCCTTTCGACCATGGTAGATCACGGAACCATCACGACAGTGCCGTGGTGGGGGTCGGGGCGTCCGGGGAGAACGCGGCCGGGACCGGCTGGTCGAACACGTGGGCCCGCACCCAGGCGTGCATCGCGATCGCGGCCGCGGCCCCGGCGTTGATCGACCGGGTCGAGCCGAACTGGGAGATCGACAGCACCGCCCGGCACACCCGCCGCACCTCCTCCGAGAGCCCCGGACCCTCCTGCCCGAACACCAGCACCGCGTTCCTGGGCAGCGGGTAGGTCTCCAGCGGCACCGAGCCCGGCAGGTTGTCCACGCCGAGCAGCGCCAGACCGCGTTCCTCGGCCCACGCCACCAGCGCCTCCGTGTCGGGGTGGTGGTGGACGTGCTGGTAGCGGTCGGTCACCATCGCGCCGCGCTTGTTCCAGCGGCGGCGGCCCACGATGTGCACGGCCGCGCACCCGAACGCGTTGGCGGTGCGCACGACCGAGCCGATGTTGAAGTCGTGCGTCCAGTTCTCCACGGCGACGTGGAAGGGGTGGCGCACGGTGTCGAGGTCGGCCACGATCGCCTCGCGCCGCCAGTACCGGTAGCGGTCCACGACGTTGCGGCGGTCGCCACCGGCCAGCAGTTCGGGGTCGTAGTGGTCGCCCTCGGGCCAGGGGCCCTCCCACGGGCCCACGCCCACCTCGCGCGCCTCGTCCTCGTCGGCGCCGTCCGCGGACGCGCGGGAGGCGGGACCGCGGACGGCGCCGGAGGGAGGGAACTGGGGTGCGGGGTGCTCGTTCATCCGTTCCAGCTTACGAACGCTCCGCGGTGGGGCCTCCTACAGGTTGATGTCCCCGTGGAAGTCGCGGCCCTGGAACACGCGCGCCTTGCCGCTGACGTCTCCCTGGATGCTGTTGTGCACGGCCCCGTCGCCCTCCTGGACGACCTCGCGGCGCAGTTCCTCCATCAGCGCGTGGATGGCGGGGTCCGCGCCCTCGGCCCGCTCCAGGTGCTCGGCGACGGCGGCCAGCGCCTCGGGGTCATCCGGCTCCAGGAGGGCGTCGTCCAGGACCTGCTGGGATTCGGGGTCGGAGCGAAAGCGCGCGAAGACCGCCTTGCGCAGGGACTTGAAGGCGGCGACGGTGCCTTCGGTCGCCGCCTCGGTGATCTTGCCGACCGCGCCGGTGACGACGGCGGCGGCGATGGCGAGGGTGACGGGATCGGCCACGGGGGGGGCTCCTTCGTGAGGGAGGTCGCGTTCGCCCCCAGTCTTCCCCCTCAGGCGCGGTGCTGTCGCCTCTTCGTCACAAAGAGTGCCACCGTGCGCCAGCCGAGCATGGTCGCGGCGAGGAACAGCGAGGTGACGATGACGAAGCTGAGCGGGGCGCCCTCTCCCAGGAACACGCGCAGCGCCATCCCCGCGGCCACGGTCACGGCCCACACGAACACGCCCGTCGGCCAGATCCGGGCGGGGGCGGTCCAGGCGAGGGTGACCGCCCAGCCCAGGACCGTCCCGGCGGCGAACGGCCACGCGGTCCAGGCGGTCTCGGCCAGGGCCGTGCCGGTCCCGTGGTCGGTCCTGCCGATCACGACGAAGGCCAGCACGCAGACCAGGTCGGCCAGCAGCGCGGCGAGGGCGCGGGGCGCGGTGGAGGAACGCATACGGCCAGGCTATGCCCGGGTCGCGGGAGCGGTCGGGCGGGGCGGTGCGGTGCGCCGCGACGTGTCGCGGCGGTGGGTCGCGGGCGCGGGGCGCGGTGGTGCAGGGGAAATCCGGTGGGCGGGCGGAGAGGGGGAGAACCCCTACCGTCGCGGGAGTGTCCTAGGTTGGTGGTCGCCGATCGCGCCGACCGCCGGTGGCGAACGTGCCCCCGCAGCCCCACCCGACCCCGGATCCAGAAGGTCGTCCACGCCACATGAGCGCCGCCCCCTCGCCCATGCACCCCGGTTCCGCGCCGCCTCCCCTGCCGACCGGCGTGCGACCCCTCGCCTCCGACGAGCCCCGGCGCGTCGGCCCCTTCCGGGTGGTGGGCCGGATCGGCTCGGGCGGTATGGGCGTGGTCTACGCGGCGCTGGACGACGCCGACCGGCGGGTGGCGGTCAAGTGCGTGCACCGGGTCTACGCGGGCGACGGGGAGTTCCGGGAGCGCTTCGCCCGCGAGGTCGCCCTGGTGCGCCGGGTGCGCGCGGCCTGCGTGCCCGGGTTCGTGGGCGCCGACACCCGTGCCGAGGTTCCCTGGCTGGCCACCGAGTACGTCCCCGGGCCGACCCTGGACGCCCGTGTGCGGGCCCGGGGACCGCTCACCGGCGCGGCACTCACCGCGTTCGCACTGGGCGTGGCCGAGGCCCTGACCGCGATCCACGGGACGGGTGTGGTGCACCGCGACCTCAAGCCCGGCAACGTGATCCTGTCCCCGGACGGCCCGAGGGTGCTGGACTTCGGTATCGCGCGGACGGTCGACGGCACCGCGCTCACCCGGACCGGCGGGCTGGTCGGCACGCCGGGCTGGACCTCCCCGGAGCAGTACGCGGGACGCGGGGCCACCGACCGCTCCGACATGTTCGCCTGGGGCGGGCTGGTGGCCTTCGCCGCCACCGGACGCAACCCGTTCGGCGCGGGCGGCACCGACACCATGGTGCCGCGCGTGCTGTCGGAGCCGCCGGACCTGGAGGGCCTTTCCGGGGCCCTGCGCGCGCTGGTGGAGCGGGCCCTGGACAAGGACCCGGCGCGGCGGCCGGACGCGGACGCGGCGCTGCGGGAGGCGGCCGCGCTGCTGCGCGCCGCCTCCGGTGAGGACACCGGCGCGGACATCCCCCGGCTCGTGGCACGGGCCTGGACCGGCGCAGCCGACCCCGACGACGGCCGGACCGACCTCTGGCGCTTCCACGCCCCGCCCCGGCGCTCCTGGGCACGCCGCAACCAGCGGCCCCTGGCGGTCGGCGCGGCCGGACTCGCGCTCGCCGTGCTGGCCGGGACGGGTCTCGCCTCCCTCTCCGGCGGCGGGGAGGGAGGGTCCGGGGCGGACGGCACCCCCGGCGGGGGGACCTCCACCGCGGACACCGCCGACGGCGGCGGTGCGGGGCAGGGCGGTGCGGGGGAGGACGTCCCCGCCGAGTACCGGGACCTGTACGCCACCGGAACCGTGGCCGTGGAGCCCGTCCCCGGCGACAGCGCCCGGCTCGTCCGCACGCTCGAACCCGCGGAAGGGGGCGGCGAAGCGCTGGACCAGCTGCGGCTGACCTTCACCCGCGGGGAGCGCTTCACGAACTCGGTCACCGTCACGGCCACCGCCGAGTACCTCCCCGACTTCGGCGGCCTGAGCATCCACAGCGACGACTTCTCCTGGGTGTGGATGATCACTCCGGAGCAGGAACACCTCGACTTCTCCCGGCCCGGCAGCCGGGGCATGCTCGCCGAACTCGACCCGGCGAACCCGGTGGCCGAGTTCACCGTGACGATCGTCGGCGCCGTCACCGGCGGCGTCTTCTACTACATGCCCGCCGAGGTCCTGGACGAGGGCCAGCGGGCCGCCCCCGGCTACCCCGGCGGTTTCTGCCACGTGGCACCGAACCTGGGCAACGAGCAGACCTACCCCGGCTTCACCGACTCGCCGGGCCTGGCCCCGCACGACGCCACGCTGGTCGACGGCGTCCCCGTCAACAGCTGCGTGTACGAGGAGTCCGACCCGTTCTCCTGAGCCCGCGCCCACCGCCTTCGACCCCGAACCCCAGGAAGGGCACACGTTGACCTCCCCGACCCCGCAGACCACGCCTCCCTTCGACCGGAAGCGGCTTCCCCCCGGCGTGGAACCGCCCACCGCGGCCGACCCCGAGCGCATCGGCGGCTACAGCGTGGTCGGCTGCGTCGGTGCGGGCGGTATGGGAGCCGTCTACGCGGGCCTGGACGCGGGCGGCGGCTGCGCCGCGGTCAAGGTCGTCCACGCCCACTTCGCCGCCGACGCCGACTTCCGGGCCCGGTTCGTCCGCGAGGTGGAGATGGTCAGGCGGGTGCGCGCCGCCTGCGCGCCCGCGTTCCTGGACGCCGACGCGCGGGCGGACACGCCGTGGCTGGCCACCGAGTACGTGCCCGGCCTGACCCTGCGCCAGCACGTACGGCGGCACGGACCGCTCTCGGGGGGCGTCCTGCTCGCCCTGGCGGTCGGCCTGGCCGAGGCGCTCACCGCGATCCACGCGGCGGGCGTGGTGCACCGCGACCTCAAGCCCGGCAACGTCATCCTGTCCCCGACCGGACCGAAGGTGCTCGACTTCGGGATCGCCCGCGCCGTGGAGGGCACCGCGCTCACCCGCACCGGCGGCCTGTTCGGCACCCCGGGGTGGGTGGCCCCGGAGCAGTACGAGGGCCAGGCCGCCAGCGACCGGTCCGACATGTTCGCCTGGGCGGGTCTGGTCGCCTTCGCCGCCACCGGCCGCGACCCCTTCGGACGGGAGTCCGCCGAGGTGGTGTCCCACCGGGTCCGCAACGGCGAGCCGGACCTGGACGGGGTGCCGCCCGAGCTCCTGGACCCGGTGCGGCGGGCGTTCGACAAGGACCCCGGACGCAGGCCCCCGGCGGTCGAGGTGGTCACCGCGCTCACCTCCGGCTGGAACGCCACCCGGATCCAGCCCTTCCACGGCGACCCGGTGACCGAGGTCGTCCCCGGCCTGCTCGCCACCGAGTGGCGGGGGGTGGAGGCTCCCGCGCCCCGCCGGGTGCGCCGGTCGGGCCGGGCGCCGCTGCTCGCGGCCACCGCGGCCGTCCTGGTCGCCGCGCTGGTCGGCACCTGGCTGGTCGTGCGCCCCGAAGGCGGTCAGGAGGCCGCCGACGGGGGAGCCGCCGACGGGGGAACCGCCACCGGGGACGCGGCGGGCACCACCGGGGACGCGGCGGGCAGCGGGGAGCCCGCCGTGCGGACCGACCCCGAGAACTTGGAGGCGGTGGTGGGGGAAGCCGTCGAGCTGGCCCTCGGCGCGTCGAGCTTCACGGCCTACTCCGCGACGAGGGAGGCCGAGATGAGCACGGGGAGCACGACCAGGTACTCCTACACCGAGGACCCCGAACCCAGGTACTTCCAGAGCCTCTACGCGGGACCGGCCACCTTCGTCACCCTGGAGGTCGGCGAGGGGCCGGACGACGTCCTGGCCCGCACGGACTCCAACCTGGTCGGGCTGGTCGAGGGCGCGTACTACCGTCCCGCGCCGGAGGAACTGGAGGACGGGCCCCGGGCGGGCTGGACGTCCACCGTGGAGTCCCTCCGGGCCGTCCTCGGCGAGGGGAGACAGGTCAGCTACCAGGGGGAGTCGGCGCCACCCGTCACCGACTACCCCGAGGACATGACCGAGGGCGTCGACCTGAGCGGACGCACGGGACACCACTACACCGGAACCTACGTCGGGGAGTCGATCCTCGCTCCAGGACAGGAGGCGGAGTTCACCTTCGACCTGTGGATCGGCGGGGACGGCTACCCGCAGCACTTCCAGACCTACGAGTCCTCGGAGGGCGAGGGCGTCAACGGCACCTTCCTGACCGGGAACTCCACGACCGTCGGCTTCCTCCAGTTCAACGGGCCCGTGGAGGTCGAGGTCCCCGACGAGTCGGAGATCGCCGCCAGCAGGGAGGAGGCGGCCCCGCAGACCGGGACCGGCTGAGCTCCGCGCCGCGTCGCGTGCAGACGTCCGCGAGGACACCGGGGGGAGCCGCCCCCGACCCCGGACGATCGCGCCGTCCGAGCCCGCCCGGTGCCGAGCGCCGTCCCGCGCGCGGCACCGGGCGGGGCGGTCGCTACCCCTCGCCCCGGAGGTTCTCCCTGAGGAACTCCACCTGGAGCAGCATCAGGTTCTCCGCGACCGTCGGGTCCGAGGGCGAGTGCGTCACCCCCGACAGCGGCAGCACCGTGTGCGGGCGCCCCGCCGCCATCAGCGCCGACGACATCCGCTGCGTGTGCGCGAAGGCCACGTTGTCGTCCGCCAGGCCGTGGACCATCATCAGCGGGCGCTCCAGCCTGGCCGCCTCCGCCAGCAGCGAGCTGTGCCCGTAGGCTTCCGGCTCACCCTCGGGGGTGCCCAGGTAGCGCTCGGTGTAGTGGGTGTCGTACAGCTCCCAGTCGATGACCGGCGCGCCCGCGACCGCCGCGTGGAACACGTCCGGGCGGCGCAGCACCGCCAGCGCCGCCAGGTACCCGCCGAACGACCAGCCGTGGATGCCCACCCGTGACACGTCCAGGCAGTCGAACCGCTCCGCCGCGTCCTCCAGTGCCGCCACCTGGTCCTCCAGGACGGGCGCGGCCAGGTCGAGGTGGACGCTCTGCTCCCACTCCACCCCGAGGCCCGGCGTGCCCCGACCGTCCGCGATGAGCACCGCGAACCCCTGTTCGGCGTACCACTGGGCGGTCAGGTACGCCCCGCGCGCGTTGAGCACCCGCTGGGCGTGCGGGCCTCCGTAGGGCGCCATCAGCACCGGCAGCGGTCGCAGCTCCTCCCGGTACCAGGACGGCAGCACCAGGGCGCTCGGGATGCGGCGCTCACCGGCACGCCAGAACTCCACGCGCGGCTCCGGCAGGTCCGGGGCCTCGGCCAGGCTCTCGATCTCGGAGCAGGACCGGCGCGTCTCGGTGCTGGCGCCGCGCAGCACCACCGTGTGCGCGCCCGGGAAGTCCATCGACCGGTGCTGCACCACCAGGGTGTCGCCGCGCAGCCGTCCCGAGCGCAGGCCGCTGTGCGCGCCCGAGTCGGCGGACCTGCTGCACCCGTGCCCGGGCACCTCCACCGGCGCGGCCAGGCCCGTGTCCAGTTCGACCAGCCACAGCGACACGTCGCCGGGGCTCCCCGCAGGCGATCCCGAGTACAGGACCCGGTCGCCGTCCACGTCGACCACACCGCGCACGTACACGTCCGCGGGGCTGACCGGGGCGTCGCCGACGTAGACCCGGCGCTCGCCCCCGGCCTCGCGGCCGATCCACACCAGGGCGCCCGCACCGGTGTAGGCGGGCACGCCCGGCATCAGCTCGACCCACACGCCGTCGGACTCGGTGCGCGACTCCGCCACCAGGCCGGTCGCGGGGTCGGCGCTGAACAGGGTCAGCGTGCGCTGGTCGCGGCTCTGCGCGGTGAACACCACGGTCGGCGTGCCGTCCGGCCCGGTCGTCCAGCCGACCGTCGCCAGGTAGGGCAGGGCTTCGCGGTCCCACTCGACCCAGGCCGGCTCGGGCCGTTCGCCCCCGCGCGGGCCGACCGGGAACACGGCCAGGCGCACGTCGGCGTTGGCGCCGCCCGCGGGCGGGTAGCGCAGGGCCGTCGGCTCCTGGCCGGGACTGCCGGGATCGGAGACGTACCAGGTGTTCACCCCGGACTCGTCCACGCGCGCGACGGCGAGGGCGGAGCCGTCCGGCGCCCACCAGAAGCCCCGGTAGCGCCCCATCTCCTCGGCGGCCACCAGCTCGGCCAGGCCCCACGTGACGTCGGGGCCGTCCGGTTCGACCACCGGGCGGTCGCCGTGGTCCGGTTCGGCGGCGTCGATGTCCAGGACGCGCACCGCGCCACCGCTGACGTAGGCGATCCGGTCGCCCGCCGGGCTGATGCGCGGGTCCACGACGGGGGCGGCGGCGGGCAGCTCGCGCGGAACGGCGCCGTCACCGACCAGGTCGACGTAGAACAGCCGCCCGGACAGGGTGAACACCGCGCGGGTGAACGCCTCGTCCACCGAGTACGACACGATTCCGCCGCCGCTCTCGCGCAGCCGCTCGCGGCGGGCCCGCTCCTCGGGCGGAAGGTTCTCGTCGTCGGCGCCCAGGGACCGGGGGTCGGCGACCACCGTGTCCGTTCCCGTCCCCTCCGTGTCGTGCACCCACAGGCAGGTGGCCTTGTCCACCCCGTCGCGCCCCCGGAGGAAGGCGACGCGCCGTCCGTCCGGCGAGATCTGGAACGCGCGGGGGACACCGATCGAGAAGCGCTGCGTGCGGGCCTGTTGGCGAGGAAAACTCATAGGCCGATTGTGTCCCATGCCGCGTCCGCCCGGGGCGCCGGTCGGCGGCCGAACGCCCTCCGTGAAGCGTGCGGTGTGGGAGGTGGCGCGCGGTTGCGACCGGTATCGTTCGCTACGTGACTGACAGGCGACTGATGATGGTGCACGCGCACCCCGACGACGAGAGCATCGTCACCGGAGCCACCCTGGCCAAGTACGCGGCCGAGGGGGCAGGTGTGACCCTGGTGACCTGCACGCTGGGGGAGGAGGGCGAGGTCATCCCCGAGGAGCTCGCGCACCTGGCCTCCGACCGCGAGGGCACCCTCGGCGAGTACCGGATCGGCGAGCTGGACAAGGCCTGTCTGGCCCTCGGCGTACGCGACCACCGCCTCCTGGGCGGACCCGGCCGCTACCGGGACTCGGGGATGATGGGCGCGCCGACCAACGAGCACCCCCGGGCGTTCTGGGGTGCGGACGTGGAGGAGGCCGCCACGCTCCTGGCGGAGGTCATCCGCGAGGTCCGCCCGCACGTGCTGGTCAGCTACGACGAGCACGGCGGCTACGGCCACCCCGACCACATCCAGGCGCACAGGGTCGCCCGGCGGGCCTTCCTCCGGGCCGGGGAACGGGCCATGCCCGGCACGCCCTGGCAGGTCCGCAAGCTCTACGCGATCGCCCAGCCGGTCTCGCGCATCGAGGAGTCCATCGCGCGGCTGAGCGAGGAGTCCGGTTCCTTCACCCCGCCCGCCCGGGTGTCCGACATCGCCCGGGGCACCCCCGAGACGGCGGTGACCACCCGCGTGGACGCCACCGACCACTGGGCGGCCAAGACGCTCGCGATGCGCGCCCACGCCACCCAGATCACGGTGGAGGGCGAGCGCTTCGCCCTGTCCAACGGCATCGCCCAGGAGATCGACGCCGTGGAGTACTTCACCCTGCTGGTGGGACCGACGCCGCGCGCCCACCGCGGCGAGTACGAGACCGACCTGTTCGCGGGGCTGTGACCGCGACCGGTGGCACCGAGCGTCTACCCTCGTCGCTGTGACCACCACACCTGAGACCGCCGCGCCCGCCGAGGGCGAGTCCTCCGCCGGGTTCCTGTCGCCGGTGCTGACCGGGACGACCTTCGTGGTCCTGCTGCTGCTCGGCGCCGCCGTGGGCATGCTCGGCACCACCGGCGCGGGCTGGCTGACCCTCCGCTGGGGCGCGGGCACGGCGGTCCAGGCCGCGAGCGCGGCCGGGCTGCTGGCCTTCCTGGCGCTGCTGTACGGCACGTGCCGCCTGTGCGCGTGGGGCAGTCGCCGCACCTCCGGGGCGGTGGCCTTCGCGGCCGGCTACCTGGCCGCGCTGATAGGGACGGTCGGCTACATGCCCGGCGGCGACATCGTGCTCACGAACCACATCATGCACAACGCGTACCTCTTCGGGGTGATGCTGGTGCTGGTGGTCGCCGTGATCCGCAGCTGGTCCTTCGTCCCGCCGCCCGGTCCCCCGAGGGCAGGGACGTCCGGGACCGACGTGCGGTCCGCGGGCGGGGGCTACCGGCGGACGCGGCCCTCCGAGCGGGCGCGGCCCTGGCGAGAGGGCTAGGACCGCGGCCCGGGAACCCCCTCCCCGCGCCGAGGCCTGCGACCCCCAGCGGACGCCACGCGCAGCACTTTCCCCGTCCGGGCGCCCGCAACAGGTTCCCGAACGACGAGGGCCCGTGAGGCGCACGCCTCACGGGCCCTGCCGGCCTCGGGCCCGGTCAGGCCCAGAACTGGAGGAGCAGCTCGCCGTAGAAGGCGACGCCGCTGAACACCGGGTTGGGCAGCACCAGGTCGAACAGGCTGTAGACCGCGTTCACCAGCAGGTCGTTCAGGCCCGGGAACCACAGGATCGCGAACACGGCCACCGAGCCGAACAGCGCGTTGTCGCGGGCCACGGTGACCCAGCCGCCGCGCTGCCAGGCGGCCAGTACCTCGAAGCCGTCCAGGCCGGGAACCGGCAGCAGGTTGATCACGGCGGCCGTCAGGTTCGCGAAGCACAGGAAGGCCATCGCCGAGATCGCCCAGTTGGTGGTGTCGTTGCCCGGGGGTACCAGGACGGACACGGTGATCGCGAACGCGGCGGACACCAGGAGGCTGGCCAGCGGTCCGGCGAGCGCCACCAGGACGCGGCGGCCCCGGGACGGGATGCGGTCCCAGTCCACGTAGGTGGGCGGACCGGTCATGCCGAAGGCGCCCAGGCCCAGGTAGGCCGAGGGCAGGACCAGCCCGGCGAAGGCCTGCCGGTAGGCGAACGGGTTGAGCCGCAGGTAGGCGCTGCCGCGCAGGGACCGGTCACCGGCCAGGTAGGCGGCGAGCGCGTGCGCGAACTCGTGGACGGCCAGGGAGACGATCCAGCCGAGCAGGATGAACACCGGCGGGACCAGCGGGGTGACGCTGGTGCCCTCGGCGACCCACTCCAGCTCCGCGGCGGTCCACGACAGCCAGCCCGCGAACCCCGCCAGGCCCAGCAGCAGCACGAACACCGGGCTGGGCACGAAGTCCGCCCAGCTCTCGGGGCGCGGGGTGTCGGGGTCGCTCCCGGACGCGGCGTCCTCGGAGGCGTCCGGTTCGGCGTCCGCCTCGGAGGCGTCCGGCCGGGCGGACGAGGGGTCTGAGGCCTTCGTCCTCACGGCGTCCCGTGACCGGGCGCCGGTCCCGGAGTCCTCGACGCCGCCGGGGCCGTCGGTGTCCTCCTCCAGGTCCGGCCGGTTGAGGGCGTCCTCGGGCATCTGCTCCCACGGGTCGGCGACTGCCCCGCCGGCCTCGGGCACGTCGGTCGTCTCCGCCTTGCGCGGCGGCTCGGGCGCGGGCATGGTGCTCCTGCTGGTCTCGGGTGGTTCGCGCTCCAGGTTAGGCCCTGGCCGGCACCCGTTCGCAGCGGGTGGCCGATGCGGGGCGCAGCCGGAAGGCGCGGTTCCCCCGCATGCGGACTCCGGGCACCGAACGCGGCTCCCGGGCCGCGCCGCGACCGCCCGTCACGCCATGCCTGCCGGTCACGCCATGCCTGCCGGTCACACCACGGCCCGGGGCGCCACCGCCGACTGGTGCAGGCAGGCGATCGCGAACGCCCGCCCCGGGGCGGTCAGCTCCCGGCGCCCGGCGCCGTCGTCGTCGGTGAGCAGGCCCAGGGTCTCCAGCAGCCAGCTCACCGCCATCACCAGCGCGCGCACCTGGTCCGAGGCGGCCTCCGCGGTGCGCCGGTGCGACGCGGCGTGCCTGCCCGAGGGCGCCGGAGGCTCCACCGGCACCCACCCCGACTCGGTCAGCGCCCTCTCGGCCGCCTCCACGTCCGACTCGCCGCGCCGCGCGTGTGAGCCACTGCCCTGCGGAGTGCGCGCCAGCAGCATGCCCAACAGCGTCTCCGCCGCGGCCTGGTCCAGGCCCCCGGTGCGGCACAGGGTCTCGGTGGCCGCCTGCCACAGCGCCTCGGGATCCTCCCGCAGTTGGCGCCCGCGCCGCGTCAGGACCAGGCGGCGGCCCGACCGGCGCACCGCGCGCATCCCCCGCAGCGCCTGGTGCAGGGCGATCAGCTGGGTGGCGTCGGTCTCGCTGCGCGGCGGCTCGGGGACGGTCCGCCAACCGAAGTCCTCGCACATCTGGCGCACCACGCCCGGCGAGATGTAGCCGATCTGGGTGAGCGCGATCCCCTCCGCGGCCAGGTCCAGCAGCCGCTGCAGCGGTGCCATCGCGGCCTCGGCGCCGCGCGGCACGTCTGCGCCCGCGATGATCTGGCCCACCAGCGGCCACAGGCGCTGGCGGTGCGGATGCGCGGACGAGCTCAGCCAGGCCCGCACCCGCTCCTCGCGTATCCGGTCCAGGTGGCTCAGCCCCCGGTTGTCCGGCTGGGTGAGGAACGACCGGGCGAACCGCTCCTGGGCAGGCCGCCACCCGCGCTTGCCGGGGCGCACGTCGCCCAGGGTGATCGCCAGCTCCAGCGCCGACGCGGTCTCGTCGCGGGCCACGATCTCGGCGTCGCCGACCGCCGTCCCCCAGGTCAGCTCGGGCAGGTCCGGAGGCTCCACGCCCGACTCCCACATGAGCCGCTCGTACATCGCCAGGCCCGCGGCGTGGTCCCCGCCGTAGACGGTGAGCAGGGCCGCGGTCTCCGGCGCCGAGCAGATCTGCGCGTACCGGTGCAGCTGGAGGAGGGCGAAGAGGTTGCCGAGGGCGCGGACCGCGAACAGCTGGTCCTCGGCGGAGTCGTGGAAGCGGACCGGTAGCTCGAACCAGCAGAACCGCTGGACGGCGTGCTGGTTGAGCCTCTCGATCTCCTGCTCCGGAGCGAGCGTGTCCAGGGCCGACCGGGCCATGTCGGCCGCACGCTCGTCCCGGCGTGCCAGCTCGGCGAGGGCGGACGCTACTGCTTCGCGCATGACGGGCGCTCACCACCTCCCCGCGTACCGGCGCCCGTTCCGCGTGGATGTGCCGCCGGGGGGCGCGATGCTTCGTTGTCGGTTCCTCGGCGGGCTGGCTGGACCCGCTGCGGAACTGTGCGTTTTCTACCCCGCAGGGCTCGAAGAATGCCACTGTCCAGGCGCGACATGCGCGCCTCGCGACGCCCGCCGGGCGGACACCGCCTCACTTCGTGGAATCCGGAACGCACGGGGTTCAGGGCGTTCGCGGCGGGCTCCCGCCGCGGCGGCGAGGGGGTACGGGGGGAACGACCCGGCTCGCGGCGATCGTCGGCTCGGCGACCTCCACCGCGGAGCCGTCACGGCGGCGCACGGTGAGGACGCCGTCGTCCCAGGACTCCACGACACCGACGATATCGGTGAACCCGCCCTCGGGGAGGCGTATTCGTACAGAGACTCGCCGACCGATGTCCGCAGGAGAGATCCTGTGGACCAGACGTCCTCCCATGTGCAAGGAAATGCCCCCCGGTTGTGCGCTGGGTGTTCTCCGCCGTCATACTAGGAGTACGACATCTGTGCCAATTGCTTGCAGAGCCCGGGAACAGGGGCAGGGCGCCCGCACGCCGGTCCCGGCCCGGGGTCTGCGAAGATCCCCGCCTCCCCCGTGGGACGCGGGGGTGAGACAAGGAGTACGACGTGACCTACGTCATCGCGCAGCCCTGTGTTGATGTACTGGACAAGGCGTGCATTGACGAGTGCCCCGTGGACTGCATCTACGAGGGCGACCGCATGCTCTATATCCACCCGGACGAGTGCGTTGACTGCGGTGCGTGTGAGCCGGTCTGCCCGGTGGAGGCCATCTACTACGAGGACGACCTCCCCGAGCAGTGGTCCGACTTCTACAAGGCCAACGTCGACTTCTTCGACGACCTGGGCTCCCCGGGCGGCGCCTCCAAGGTCGGCAAGATCGACCGCGACCACCCGCTCGTGGCCAAGCTGCCGCCGCAGGCCGAGTAGCCCGGCGGCGCGCCGGGCGGGTTCCGGTGCTCCGAGGCCGGGGAGGACACCCGCGGCACCCCCATGGCGCAGAGGGTGCGCGGTCTCGCGCGGCCCGGCGTGGACGACGTGTCGCGCCGACCCCCGTGGCGGGGTCGGCGCGATTCCTGTGTGACGTGTGGTCCTGTGTGACCTGTGGCAACAGACCCGACCTGGATGGAGTAAGTGCGATGGCCGAGCGGCGACCCGTGGCGAAGCGGCTCCCGACCTTCCCGTGGGACCGGCTGGCGCCGTACAAGCGCAGGGCCGCCGAGCACCCCGACGGCATCGTCGACCTGTCCGTCGGCACCCCCGTCGACCCGGTGCCCGCCCTCCTGCGCAAGGCCCTCGCCGACGCCGCCGACGCGCCCGGCTATCCCCAGACCTGGGGCACCCCCGCGCTGCGCGCCTCCGTCGCGGGCTGGCTGGAGCGCCGCCACGGCGTGCGCGTCCCGGAGGGCGCGGTCCTGCCCACCGTGGGCTCCAAGGAACTCGTGGCCTGGCTGCCCACGCTCCTGGGCCTGGGCGCGGGCGACACGGTCGTCCACCCCGAACTGGCCTACCCCACCTACGACATCGGCGCGCGCGTGGCCGGGGCCACCCCGGTGGCCTCCGACGGCCTGACCCCGCTCGGCCCCGCCCCCGTCGGACTGGTGTGGGTGAACTCGCCGAGCAACCCGACCGGCCGGGTCCTGGGCACCGCGCACCTGCGCAAGGTGGTGGAGTGGGCCCGCGAGCGCGGCGCGATCGTGGCCTCCGACGAGTGCTACCTCGACCTGGGCTGGGACGGCGCCGAACCGGTGTCCATCCTGCACCCGGACGTGTGCGGCGGCTCCCACGACAACCTGCTGGCCGTGCACTCGCTGTCCAAGCGCTCCAACCTGGCCGGGTACCGCGCGGCCTTCGTCACCGGGGACCCCGCGCTGGTCGAGGAGCTGCTGGCGGTGCGCAAGCACGCCGGGATGATCGTCCCCGCGCCCGTCCAGGCGGCCATGAGCGCCGCTCTGGACGACGACGCGCACGCCGCCGAGCAGAAGGAGCGCTACCGCTCCCGCCGCGCCAGGCTGCGCGAGGCCCTGGAGGGCGCGGGCTGGCGCATCGAGCACTCCGACGCCGGGCTGTACCTGTGGGCCAGCCACCCCGGCCACGACGCCTGGGGCGCGGTGGCCCACCTCGCCGAACGCGGTGTGCTGGTCGCCCCCGGGGACTTCTACGGCCAGGCGGGCGCCGGGCACGTGCGCGTGGCGTTCACCGCCACCGACGAGCGGGTCGAGGCCGCGGCCGAGCGCCTGGCCTGAGGCGGGCGCCGCCGTCCGGGCGGCCCCTCCGCCGGTTGTCCACAGGCGGGCGGAGCCGGTGGCCGCCGCGTACCGGAGTGTGGTCCCCTTGTCGTGTCGGGGGCCCACCTCCCCCGGTGCCATGCGGCGTGCCCGCCCGGCCACCGGCGCGCGGGGCCGGTTCCCGAACCGGTCAGCGAACCGGCCCGGAAACGGGACCGCGAACCGTCCCGGACCACCGGGTCACTCCAGTGCCCGGATCATTCCGGGGCTCGGGTCACTCCAGAGCCCGGGTCAATCCAGGACCAGGCCGCCCCCGGTGTCGCCCCCGCCGGCCGCCGCCCAGTCCTCGGCGTCGTCCGTGCCGTCCGAGGCCCGCCACCGCTGGCCGTCGTAGGACACCGACGTCAGCCCGTACTCCTCGGCGTGGGCCACCGCCCACAGGGCCATCGACCAGCCCAGGTCGCCGGTCCGCGGCTCCTCGTCCCCGTCCAGCGGCAGGTCCGCCGGGTCGGTGCCGAACACCCGCTCCATCTCCTCCAGGGCGGCGTCGGTGTCCGCGTCCCCGGACCGCAGGTCCTCCAGCCCCTCGGCGCCGTACCAGCACGTCAGCGCGGCCCCCTGCGTTCCGGTGAAGACCTCGGCCATCCGCGTGGACAGGCGCTCGTGCTGGTCGTAGGCGTAGCCGTCGGCGCTGCGCTGCACCGCCTGGGCCGCCTCGTAGACCGGGATGGACCTCCAGCCCTCCACCTCCACCAGCTCCTCGTAGAACGAGCTGCTGGCGTACACCGGGTCGAGGATCTGCTCCGGGTCGCCCCACTCCTGGGAGGGCCGCTGCTGGAACAGCCCCAGGGAGTCCCGGTCGCCGTACTCCACGTTGTAGAACGCCGACTCCTGCCACACCGTCGCGAAGGCGATCGTCACGGCCTCCGGGGGCAGGTCCCGGCCGAACGCCACGCCTCCCACGGTGGCCGCGCTCGCGGCCTGCGCGCCCTCCATCGAGTACCGGCCGTCGGACAGCGTCAGGCGGCAGCCGGGCTCGGGCGGGGGAGTGGTGTCGATCGGCTCGAACGTGGTCAGCACGTAGTAGGCCCCGGCGACGAGCGTGCCGCAGACGAGGACCAGGGAGAGCAGGATCTTGACGAAGGCGGAGAGCCTCCGGCGCTTACTGGGCACGGGCGAACCAAGGGTCGGCGACAGGTGGGCGCGCCGCACCGGGAGGGGCGTCGCGCGGGGGCGCACGCGGCGCCACGGCCGCATTCTAGCCGCCGTCACGGCGGCGGGCGGGCCGTGCCGGAGGTGCGTGCCGGAGGTGACGGCCGCCTCGGGGAGGGGGTGCCCCCGCACCCGGCGCGAGCGGCTAACGTGTGTGCACATGACCAGCTCGTACTCCAGCCCGCTGCCCGACCGGATCGACGAACTCTGGGAGAGCCGCGCCGAGCTCACGCCCGGCCACGCCGAGGCCCGTGAGACCATCATCGGCGCGATCGACCAGATCGACGAGGGCAAGGCCCGCGTGGCCTTCGTCGACCCCTCCACCGACGAGGTCGTGGTCGACGAGCGCGCCAAGCGCTCCATCCTCCTCGGCTTCAAGGTCCTGGAGATGAAGGAGTCGCACGTCGGCGACTTCTACCACCACGACCGCATGCCGCTCAAGACCCGCTTCGACGGCGTCCGCGTCGTCGCCGGGGCGATCGCCCGCTGGGGCTCCTACCTCGCCCCCGGCGTCGTCCTGATGCCGTCCTTCACCAACATCGGCGCCCACGTCGGCTCCGGCACCATGGTCGACACCTGGGCCACGGTCGGCTCCTGCGCCCAGGTCGGCGAGAACGTCCACCTGTCCGGCGGCGTCGGCGTCGGCGGCGTCCTCGAACCGCCGCAGGCCTCCCCGGTGGTCATCGAGGACGACGCCTTCCTCGGCTCCCGCAGCATGGTCGTCGAGGGCGCCCGCGTGCGCAAGGGCGCCAAGCTCGGCGCGGGCACCATCCTCACCTCCTCCACCCGCGTGTTCGACGCCGAGACCGGCGAGGAGCTCCCGCGCGGCGAGGCCCCGGCCTGGTCGGTGTGCGTCACCGCCAACCGCGCCAAGAGCTTCCCCGGCGGCGACTTCGGCATGCCGGTGCTGCTCGTGCTCAAGCGCCTGAAGGAGGGGCAGGAGCACGACAAGCTCGCGCTCAACGACCTGCTCCGCGAGCACGGCGTCAACGCCTGACCCGCCCGCACCTCCTCCGGGGCGTCCTTCCGCGCAGGGAGGGCGCCCCGGCCGTGTCTCCGGGGCGAGTTCTGGTCGCACCCCCGGCTGCCCCAAACTAGGTGTGCAGCTACTCCGGAGCGGGGGTGCGGATTCCCCGGCTCGACGGTCAACCAACCTCACCGAAACGGGGCGACACATGCTGGACCTGACCTCGGACGCCGCGGCCCTGACCGCAGCCCTCGTGGACATCCGATCCGAGAGCGGCGACGAGAAGGTCCTCGCCGACGCCGTCGAGGGCGCCCTGTCGGCCCTGCCCCACCTGCGCGTCAGCCGCGACGGCGACGCCGTCGTCGCCCGCACGGACCTGGGCCGCCCCCGCCGCGTCGTCATCGCAGGGCACATCGACACCGTCCCCATCGTCGACAACGTGCCCTCCCGCGTCGTCGGCGACCGCCTCTACGGGTGCGGCACCTCGGACATGAAGGCCGGTGTCGCCGTCCAGCTCAGGCTGGCGGCCCTGGTCACCGAGCCCGTGCACGACGTCACCTACGTCTTCTACGACAACGAGGAGGTCGACGCCTCCCGCAACGGCCTGCTCCGTCTGGCCCGCGACCACCCCGAGTGGCTGGCGGGGGACTTCGCGGTCCTCATGGAGCCGACCGGCGGCGTCATCGAGGGCGGCTGCCAGGGCACCATGCGCGTGGAGGTCACCACCCGGGGCAAGCGCGCCCACAGCGCCCGCTCGTGGATGGGCGTGAACGCCATCCACGGCGCCGGAGCCGTCCTGGACGTCCTGCGCGCCTACACCCCGCGCGAACCCGAGGTGGAGGGGCTGCGCTTCCACGAGGGCCTCAACGCCGTGGCCATCGAGGGCGGGGTCGCGGGCAACGTCATCCCCGACGCGTGCGTGGTCAGGGTCAACTACCGCTTCGCCCCCGACCTGTCCGTCGCCGACGCCGAGGCGCACCTGCGCGAGGTCTTCGACGGGTTCGAGGTCGCGGTGGTCGACGCCGCCGCCCCCGCCCGGCCCGGGCTGGACGAGCCCTCGGCCGCGGCGTTCGTCACCGCGGTGGGGGAGGGCAGCGCCCGCGCCAAGCTCGGCTGGACCGACGTCTCCCGCTTCTCCGAGCTGGGCGTGCCCGCCGTCAACTACGGCCCCGGCGACCCGACGCTCGCCCACACCAAGGACGAGTACGCCGAGATCCCCCGGATCCACGAGGCCGAGGAGCGCATGGCCGCCTGGCTGTCGGGCACCCGCTGAACCCCGCCGCGCCCCGGTCGGCGGGTCCGTGACCAGTCCGGACACCGGCCGGGGCGGCGAAAAGGCCGTTGGCGGTCACCCCGGTGAAACGTGTGATTCACGTGTGAGCCGGTTCCACGCGGATAGCTTTACCTCATGACGGAAGAAGAAGAGACCGTGCGACGCGCAGGGCCCCTCACCTACCGGGGCGACTCCATCCCCAACACCACCACCGACCAGCGCCTCCTCGACCAGCGGGGCCCCACGGACTGGGTGCACACCGACCCGTGGCGGGTGCTGCGCATCCAGTCGGAGTTCGTGGAGGGCTTCGGCCTGCTCTCGGAGCTGCCCTCGGCGGTGAGCGTGTTCGGCTCGGCCCGCCTGCGGCCCGGGAACCGCTACTACGACATCGGCGTCCAGATGGGCGCCAAGCTGGCGGAGGCCGGGTACGCCACCATCACCGGCGGCGGGCCGGGGATGATGGAGGCGGTCAACAAGGGCGCCCAGCAGGCGGGCGGGCTGTCCGTCGGACTCGGCATCGAGCTGCCGTTCGAGCAGACGCTCAACGACTACGTCGACATCGGGGTGACCTTCCGGTACTTCTTCGTCCGCAAGACGATGTTCGTGAAGTACTCCCAGGCGTTCGTGGTCCTGCCCGGGGGCTTCGGCACCCTGGACGAGCTGTTCGAGGCGGCCACCCTCGTGCAGACCAACAAGGTCACCCGCTTCCCGATCGTGCTGGTCGGCACCGAGTTCTGGGGCGGGATGCGCGACTGGATCCGCTCCAGCCTGATGGAGAACCAGCTCATCAAGTCGCACGACATGGAGCTGGTCCAGGTGACCGACGACCTCGACGAGGTGGTCGAGATCATCCGCAAGTCCCACCTGGACATCACCCGCCAGCACGTGCAGTCGGAGGAGCAGCCCGGTCCGGAGCAGTAGGGGAAGGCGGGTGGCGACCCGCGGGGGAGAGCGGTGGACCGCCGGGGGACGGTGCACGGCCCCCGGCCGAGTGCCGTCCCGGCCCGGGCGGCGCGGTGGTCCCGGCGGGGTGCGCCCCGGGCCGACCGCGACGGCCGTACCCCGCCCGGGCGGCGTGTGGCACGATCGTGTCCGTGCCTGTTCTCATCATGGTCCTCGTCGCCGCCGCCGCGCTCGCCGTCCTCGTGGGGGTCGTCTACGTCGTGCTGGGCAAGGGCGGCCAGCTCGCCCGCTTCGAGGCCGACCACCCCCCGCTCGCCCTGCCCGAAGACCGGCCCGTCAAGGCGTTCGACCTCGGCCGCCTGATGCTGCCCCTGGCCATGTGGGGCTACCACGTGCGCGCCGTGGACGAGCTGCTGCTGCGCCTCACCGCCACGCTGCGCGAGCGCGAGGAGCACATCCAGGACCTGGAGTGGCGCCTGTCGCGCCTGGACCCCTCCTACGTTCCGGAGGGCACCGGGCCGATCCCCGGGACGCACCTGCCCGGCGACGCCTACGCCCCCGAGCAGAGCGCGCGCGGCCCCGCCGGGGCCGGGAGCACCGCGGTCGGGGGCTTCGGGAGCGGTGCCCTCCGGCCCGGGGCCGTGGCCGGACCGGCGGATTCCACAGCCTGGGGTCCCGCGCCCGCCGGGGCCACGGGGGCCACCGCGCCCACCGCGCCCACCGAGGTCATCGAGGGCTCCGAGGCCGCGGAGAAACCGGAGAACGCGGAGACCGAGGAGAAGTCGGAGAACGCCGCGCGCCCGGAGGGCACCGGGAGCCCTGAGTCCTCACGGAACCCCGATCCGGACCGGAACCCCGAGCACGACCGGAGCCCGGAGTCCACCCGGAGTTCCGGGGGAGCGGAGGGTTCCGACGGGACCGGGACGCCCGGGGACCCGACGGCCGCCGGGGCCGGGAAGCGCCCCGAGGCGGCGGGAGGCTCCGGGGCCGCGGACGCCTCCGGCGGCTCCCCGTCCCGCGGCGACGAACACTGACCTCGCACCCAAACCTGTGACGCGGGTCACGTCCGGCGGTACCTCCCTGACCTGGTGTTCGCCTTTCCCTATGCCGTGCATCACAGTCCCCGCGCGGTTATCGGGCGAAACCTGCGGGTTCCGGTGCTCTATCCTCGGTCGCTGTATCCGCGTTCCCCCCGCTCCGCCGGAGCGGGTGCATCACCGTTGAGGATGGCGAGGATGGACACAGCAGCCGAACTGGAGTCGGGAGCCGACGACCGGCGCGAAGGGCCCGCTTCCTCCGTGACAGCCGCCTCCCCCGTGCAACAGCTGTCCCTGTGGCCGCCGCCCAGGTCGACCCGGCACAGCGGCAGGCGCCGCCGCCAGTTCACCGTTCTGGGCGCGGTCGTGCTGGCCGTCCTCCTGGTCGGCGGAGGGGCCACCGCGTGGGCCCTGCTGGCCGACGGCGAGGAGACACCGCAGGAGGCCGCGGCCCCGGCGGAGGAGTTCGTCGGCGCCTGGGCGGGCGAGATGGTCCAGGTGAACACCGAGGGCCAGCACGTCGCCGACTGGCACGCCGAGGTACGGATCGAGGAGGGCGCCGAGCGCGGCAGCACCGCCTGGACGACCTTCACCTGCTCGGGGACGCTCGTGCTGTCCGCGGGTGACAACGACCGGCGCGTCTACGCCTACACCGAGACCGCCGACCCCGAGGACCGCTGCGTCGACGAGGCCGAGCTGACCCTGTCGCCCGTCGCGGACGGCGGACTGAGGGCGGAGTGGTCCTCGATCACCGACGAGGGCACCCGGATGACATCGACGGGTCCTCTGAGCTGATCCGGTCGTCCGGATCACCGCCCGCTCCGGGCGCTGGTCCGACCGCCGGGAGGCGGTACCGTCTCCGGGTCGTCCGACCGCGGCCCTGAGGGGTCGGGTTCCCGCTGAGGGGCGAAATCCCAGGTCGGAGTTGTTGTTCAGGTGTCGCCGGACTTTCGGGTCCGGCCGCCGCCCCGGGTGCGGGTCCGCGCGGAGCCTTGTGCGCTCACCAGGTTTCGGCCAGTACCGATATAACCTTACTGACCGACGTTTCTTCGTTGGTGGAGACCGCCGGAGGCGGCCCGGCCGCTGACTGGCGCACACACGGGGGCCAACCTCCGAGATAATGGTCGAAGAGTGATTCACGTCCCTTAAGCCACACGGGCGAGAGTCACGCGGAACCGGCCCACGGCTCCGGAGCCGAGACGACCCAAGCGGATCGGCGCCGGTGCTGTGGGTCGGCCCCGGTCACCCGCGAGGAACACCTAGAAAGGGGAATGGCATGGCGGCGATGAAGCCGAGGACCAGCGACGGGCCGATGGAGGTCACCAAGGAGGGTCGCGGCATCATCATGCGGGTCCCGCTGGAGGGGGGCGGACGCCTGGTCGTCGAGCTGACGCCGGCCGAGGCGACCGAACTCCGGGACGCGCTCAAGGGTGTCGTCGGCTAGGTCCGACACCACGTTCTTCCCTCCCCCACCCGGGCAGGAACGCCCGACGACCCCCCGAGGTCGTAGACCCCCATGACAGCGAACGATTGTGAGCGGCCTGTGCCATTCGCCACGGAGATCCAGCCCCGTCCGGGGAGCCTCGCCGAATCCACCGCGGACCTGCTGGTCCTTCCCGTCCTCTCGGGAGACGGCGGACCCGCGGAGGTTGAAGGGGTCGCCGAGGGCGGCCTGACACAGGTGCTTCCGGCTCCGCTCACCGATCTGTTCGCGCACTACTCGCTCGCCGGGAAACCCGGTGAGCTGGCCCAGTTCCCGGTGCCCCGGGACCAGGGGCTGGTACGGCTGGCCCTTCTGGGGGTCGGTTCGGGTTCCCCCGACGACCTCCGGAAGGCCGGCGCAGCCCTGTCCCGGGCCGCCCGGGGAAGAGAACGGGTCGCCCTGGCCTGGCCGGGGGTCGGCGGCGACGCCGCCACCGCCTTCGCCGAGGGCGCCCTCCTGGCCTCCTACACCTTCAGCCTCAAGACCGCCGAACCCCCGGCGGACAGGCGCCCCGCCCCGGTGATCGAGGTGGTGGACCCGGGCGCCGGGGACCTCGCCGACGCACTGGAGCGCGGTACCCGGCTGGCCGCGGCCACCGCCCTGGCCCGCGACCTCATCAACACCCCGTCCCTGACCAAGGACCCCGAGTGGATGGCCGCCCGCGCCCGCGAGGTCGCCGCCGACTCCGGCCTCCAGGTGCGGGTCTGGGACGAACGGGAACTGGAGGACGAGGGCTTCGGCGCCATCCTCGGCGTCGGCCGGGGCTCCTCGCGCCCCCCGCGTCTGGTCCAGCTCTCCTACACCCCCGACGACCCCGCCGCACACGTGGTGCTGGTCGGCAAGGGCATCACCTTCGACACCGGCGGCCTCTCGCTCAAGCCCAACGACAACATGTCGCTGATGAAGACCGACATGAGCGGCTCGGCGGTCGTGCTCGCGGTGCTGTCCGCCCTGGCGGCCGTGGGCTCCTCGGTCCGGGTGACCGGCCTGCTGGCGCTGGCCGAGAACGCCTTCGGCGGCGACGCCACCCGCATCGGCGACGTGCTCACCACCTACGGCGGCACGACCGTCGAGGTGCTCAACTCCGACGCCGAGGGCCGCCTGGTCCTGGCCGACGCCATGGGCTACGCGGTCGCCGAACTGGCCCCGGACGTGCTCGTGGACGTGGCCACCCTCACCGGCGCGGCCAAGGTCGCGCTCGGCACCGGAACGGGCGCCCTGTACAGCACCGACGACGCGCTCGCCGCGGAGATCGAGACCGCGGGCCGGGCCTCCGGCGAGCCCCTGTGGCGCATGCCGCTGACCGAGGAGTACGTCGAGACCACCAAGTCACGCGTGGCGGACCTGGCCAACATCGGGACCCGCCGCGACTTCGGCCCGGCGGGCGCCACCGACGCCGCGCTGTTCCTGCGCGAGTTCACCGGCGGCCTGCCCTGGGCCCACCTGGACATCGCGGGCCCCGGCCGGTCGACCAAGGAGAGCGGCCTGCTCAGCAAGGGCGGCACCGCCTTCGCCACGCGCACCCTGCTGCGCTGGCTCGCCGAGCGGTAGGACGGGTCCGGGCCGAGGGGATCCCGGCCGCACGTACGCGGCCGGGAGGGTGTTCATACGTGCGCCCTCCCGGTGCCGGTTCCTCCGGTTCGGCTGAGCGCGCTCGCGACGAGCAGGGCCGCGACCCCCGTGCCGGCGGCCAACGTGAAGACGCCCGGATACCCCGCCAGCAGTTCCGCGGAGAGCACGGCCCCGGCGACGGCGAGCAGGGCGGACGTGCTCAGCGAGTCGAAGACCTGGAGCGCCGAGCTGTTGCCGCCCTGTTCGTCGGAGGCGGACAGGGACAGCACCGTCGACGAGATCCGCGGGTACGCGATTCCCATGCCGGTCCCCATCAGGACGCACCCGAGGGGGACACCCGCGAGGGGGAGCACCCCACCGATGAGTCCCAGCACCGCGACCGGTCCGCACAGGACGAGCAGGGCTGCGGGCCACAGGGGGAACGGCCGGTCGCTCCCGCCCTTGCCGCGCCGCCCCTGCACCCAGGCCCCCAACGCCCATCCGAAGGCACCGATCGCCACGATGAGGCCGGAGAGGGCGGGCGGGTGGCCGAGGCCGTGCTGGAGGTGGAGGGCAAGGTAGACGTCGGTGACCGTGACGGTTCCGCCCAGGAGGCCGCGCAGGGCGATCCACCGGGGGACGCCCGCTCCCGCGCGAAGGGTGCCCCTCGGGACCAGGCGGGCCGCCGCCACCACCAGCACGACCACGCTGAGCGCGGTGCCCACCAGGAGTTCCGGTGGCGGCCGCTGCCCGGCGACGTGCAGTCCCACGACGGACGCCATGGCGACGACGGACCAGAGCACGCGTCGGTTCAGCAGGCGTCCGGGGGCGGGGTCAGACGTGAGCTGCCGCGCGGGCCCGGCCAGCACGAGCAGGAACGCGGTCGCCCCCGCCAGGACCAGGGCGAACACCGCACGCCAGTGCAGTGCCTCGACCAGGACCCCGGTGAGCAGCGGCCCGGCGACCGCGGGCAGCAGCCACGCGGCGGTGAGCAGGCCGAACACACGAGGCCGCAGCTCCTCGGGGACGCCGCGTGCGATGATCACGTACAGGACCACGGAGTCGATTCCCCCGCCGACGCCCTGGAGCAGGCGGCCGAGCACGAAGACCCCGATGTTGGGAGCCGCGACGCACAGCGCGATGCCGACCAGGAAGGCCAGCCCCCCGACGAGCAGGGGTTGTGCGGGCCCGCGTCGGTCCGCCCAGCCTCCGCCGACAGTCATGCCGATCAGCCCGGCAGCCAGGGTGGCGGAGAAGGCCAGGGCGTACCACCGGTCGGCGGACAGGTCCCGGACGACCACGGGCAGGGCGGTGGTGACGGCGAAGGACTCGAAGGCGATACAGGTCATCAGCCCCAGCACACCGACCAGCAGGGACCGGGTCCCTGGTGCCCACAGGCGGACCGGGGACGGTGACGGACGTGTCCTGGTCATCGGAGCTCCGCGTCGTCTCCGAGCACCAGGGCGATCTTGCCCCGGCCGTGCCCGGTCTCCACGTCCCGGTGCGCGTCCGCCGCCCCGGAGAGGGGAAGCGTGCGGCGGACGGCGACGTGGAGCCTTCCCCCGGCGCACAGGTCGAGGAGCTCCCGCAGGCGTGCCGCCGACCGGTCGCTCCGGATCCACCGGCAGCCCAGGTCCTGGACGAGGTCCATGTCGACGATCGTGCCGATCCTGTCGCGGTCGGGGACCAGGCGCACGGCGGTCCGGAGGTTGCCGTGACCGGCGGTGTCGAAGGCCGCGTCGACGCCCTCGGGGGCGGCCTTCCGGACGCGGTCGAGTTGGCCGTCGCCGTACTCGACGGCGACGGCGCCCAGCGAACGCACATACTCCAGGTTGGCCGCGCTCGCGGTGCCGACCACCCGCGTGCCGCGCCCGACCGCCAGTTGGACGGCCATCGAACCCACTCCGCCCGCCGCACCGTGGACCAGCAGTGTCTCCCCGTGCGCCACGCGCAGGAGTTCGAGCGCTGTGTGCGCGGTCTGCCCCGAGGCGGACAGGGCGCCGGCGACCGTCCAGGGGATCCCCGCGGGCTTGTGCGCGATCTGGTCCGCGGGCACGGCGACGTACTCGGCGTAGCAGCCGAGCACCCGGAACCCGGCCACCTCGTCGCCGGGGGCGAAGCCGTCAGCCTCGGGGCCGACCTCCTCGACCACGCCCGCGAACTCGTTGCCGAGGATCTGGGGGAACCCGATCACGGCGCCCGGGGGGACCCACCCGCCCCGGATCGCGGCGTCGGTGGGCTGCACACCCGCCGCCCGAACGCGCACCAGCACCTCGCCGGGTCCTGCGACCGGGCGGGGAAGATCCCGCTCGGTGAGCAGGTCGGCGGGTCCGAAGCGGTCGATCGCGGCGGCTCTCATCGTGGTCATCGGACGGCCTCCCCGGCGCCCAGGAACGCGACCAGTTCGTCCTCGGATCGGTGCCCGCTGAGAACGCGGTCTCCGCTGACGAAGGTGGGGACGGACCTGATCCCGCGCACGACGGCGGCGCGGTGGTCGGCCTCGACCTCCGCCAGGAGGTCTTCGCCCGCGAGGAGGTCGTCGACCTCCGCACCCCCGATCCCCCAACTCGCGGCCAGCCGCCGCAGCGCGACGGGGTCGGTCAGGTCGTCGTTGGCGGCCAGGTGGGCGGCGAAGGCGTCGTCCCACGCGCGGTGGGCGTCCACACCGCGTGCGGTCGCGTACTTCAGCAGACGGTGCACGGGGCGCGAGTCCACGCTCCGGGCCCCGTCCATGTCGATGGTCAGGCCCTGGGCTCCGGCGGCGGTCGCGACCCTGGACCGGACCGCCTCCCATCCCCTCTCGTCCATGCCCCACGAGGCCAGGGCCGTCTCGCGAACGGTCAGGAAGGCTCCCTCCGGACCCGTGGGCTCCAGCAGGAAACTCCGGTGCTCCACCACGGCCTCCCCGTCGAGGCGGCCCAGCGCGGACCGGAGCCGCCGGTGCCCCATCCAGCACCACGGGCACCGGACATCGGCCCACACGGTGATCGTCGTCGTCATGTCCGCCCACTTTCCCTTGCGTGATCGGTAGGGAGCCCAGCAGACTTCATCAAGCGGACTTGATGTCAAGTCGTCGATGGGGGAGGTGGGACGGGTGCCACAACTGGATCCCGATCTGCTGTGGCTCAGACCGGGCCAGGTCGCCGAGCGGGCGGGAGTGGCCGTGTCGGCGCTGCACTACTACGAGAGCCTCGGACTGATCCGCAGCCGGCGCACGGCCGGGAACCGCCGCGAGTACCGGCGGGACACGTTGCGGACCATCGCGTTCATCCGCACGGCCCAACGCCTCGGCGTCTCGCTGAGCCGGATCAGGGAGGCCCTGGACCAGCTCCCCGAGGAAGGGTTGCCGACCAAGCGGGACTGGGCCCGGATCTCGCGGCAGTGGTACGACGAACTGACCGAGCGGATCGAGGAGCTCACCGCCCTGAGAGACCGGTTCTCCAACTGCATCGGCTGTGGATGCCTGTCGCTGACGGCGTGCCCCTACTCGAACCCGGACGACGTCCTGGGCCGGGAGGGGGCGGGCGCGCGCCGCTTCCCCTGACGCTCGGGGGAGCCGCCGGTCGCGCGGGCCCCCGGACACTCCGGAGGGAGCCGCGACCCCCGCTCGCGCCCACCGGCACGCGCACGGGAGGGGGCGCCTCGGCAGGGCGCGGGACGGGACTACCCCGGCAGGACGCGCTGGAACTCGTGGAGGCGCTCCACCGGGCGGAAGCCCAGGCGCAGGTTGACCCCGCGCATGGGGGCGTTCTCCGGGGCGTTCCAGGTGCGGACCTGGACCCGCTCGGGGAACTCCGCGGCCAGCACCTCCAGGTTGCGCAGCTTCAGCGCCGAGCCCAGGCGGTCGCCCCGGTGCTCGGGCGCCACCAGGGTGTCCTCCTGGTAGGCGGCGCCCTCCCCCTCGGGCAGGGCGATCTCGCTGTACCCGGCCAGGCCGCCGGTGGAGGTCCGGGCCGCGCAGACGAGCGTGCGGTACCGCTGGGCGCGGCGGCGGTCCTCCTGGTCACGGACGCGTGCGGGGTCCCAGAGCCCGCGCTCGAAGGCCATCTCCCCGAGCGGGACGTCGGCCTGCATCCGCGTGCGCAGCCGCGCGTAGTCGGCCAGCAGCTCCTCGGGGCACGTGTCCGTCCAGGTCAGCAGCTCGTAGCGGGACCCGAGGGCGAGCACGTCGGCGCCGACCTCCTCGCGGACCCGCGCGGCCAACGGGAGTTCCAGGACGTAGTAGTCCTCCTCGTGGACCGCCCCGAACCCGTGGGCGAGCGCGAAGCGGACGCCGGACCAGTCCTCGAAGGAGCGGTCCGGGGGCAACTGGACCTCGCCCAGCACGGTCGTGCGCCCCTCGTCGGCCAGGACGCGCTCCGCGTGTTCCAGGAGGCGGCTCCCGTGGCCCCGGCGCCGCACCCCGACGGGCACGTTGACGTCCGCCTCGGCCAGGTGCAGGTTGTCCTGGTCGCCGAACTCCAGCAGGAGCGCGCCCACGACCCCGCCGTCATCCCCGTGGGCCGCGTAGGCCAGGGCCCGCCGTTCGCCCCCGCGTCCGGAGAGCACCGCGCGCAGGGAGTCCGGGTGCGGGAGCGGGACCACCCCGGGGTCGCGGTCGGCGAGCGCGGCCGCGCGCACGGCCGCGTACCAGGCGTCGAAGGCGGCGGGATCGGTGCTGTCGATGCGGCTGATCACCGTCGTTCGGTTCCTTTGCGTGGGCGGGTGCGCGGGGCGGTTTCGAGGAGGGCGGAGCCGTGGAGAGCGCCCTACCGGATGGCGGCCAGCAGCCCCTCGCCCACCGGCATCAGCATGGGGATGAACTCCTCCCCCTCCCGCACGCGGCGGATCACCTCGCGCACGGCGGTCTCGCGGGGGTCGGGCACGCGCAGCGGGCCGTCCGGCTCGCTGGAGGCCACCATGGCGCCGTTGAACACCACCATCCCGCCCCGGCGCAGCAGGCGCAGCGCCTCGTCCATGTACAGGGGGTAGGACACCGTGTCGGCGTCCACGAACACCAGGTCGTACCCGCCGTCGGTCAGCCTCGGCAGCACCTCCAGGGCCGTCCCGCGGATCAGACGCGCCCGGCCGGGGCCGAAACCCGCGCGGGAGTACGCCGAGCGCGCGTAGTCCTGGTAGGCGGCGTTGGTGTCCACCGTGGTCAGGATCCCGTCCGGGGCCATCCCCCGCAGCAGCCAGATCCCCGACACCCCGCACCCGGTACCGATCTCCACCACGGAGCGGGCGCCGATGGAGGCGGCCAGGAAGCGCAGGGCCGTGCCCGTCGCCGCGTCGACCGGTGGGGCCGACGACCGGCCTCCCGCCTCGTAGGCCTCCGCCAGCGGCTCGTCCTCCATGGCGTCCTGCTCGAACCGGGACTGCTCGGCGCGGACCCAGGTGATCCGGGCCGAGGTCTCCTCCGGGCTGGCGATAACGGCCTCCCACAGCGTTCACGTGTCTGGTGGGGCTCTGACCAGGGGGTGGTCACCCAACGTAGGATGTCGGTCGCGGCCAGGTCATGTCCCTGGCAAAAGACTAGCCTGAACCGGACCGAACTCCGAGCGTTGCGGCGGGAACTTAATCCACGTCTCCCGGCGTTGAAACGGGATGAACGTACGTTGATCGCCACGAAGCAAACGCCCCCGACCAACCTGGCGGCGAATCGACGGGATGAAGGGAGCAGCGGTGCCAGAGTCCGGCCCTGCCGTGGAATTCGAGGCATGGGAACCCCCGAGCTGGGACGAGGTCGTGCGGACCCACTCCCCGCGCGTGTACCGGCTCGCCTACCGGCTGACCGGCAACAAGCACGACGCCGAGGACCTCACGCAGGAGGTCTTCATCCGGGTCTTCCGCTCGCTGGCCAACTACACCCCCGGCACCTTCGAGGGGTGGCTGCACCGCATCACCACCAACCTCTTCCTCGACATGGCCCGGCGCCGGGCCCGCATCCGCTTCGAGGGCCTGGCCGAGAACGCCGACGAGCGCCTGGAGGGCCGCGAGCCCTCTCCCGCGCAGCGCTACGACGACCGGCACTTCGACGCCGACATCCAGTCCGCCCTGGACGCGCTGCCCGCCGAGTTCCGCGCCCCGGTCGTCCTGTGCGACATCGAGGGACTCTCCTACGAGGAGATCGCGGCGACGCTCGACGTCAAGCTCGGCACCGTCCGCAGCCGGATCCACCGGGGCCGCGCCCAGCTGCGCCGGGCCCTGGAGCACCGGCGGTCCCTGGCCGTCGACAACGAGGCGCGCAGCGGCGGAAACGTCATCAACGGGGAGGCGGAGTGAGTATGAACCACCTCGGAGAGCGGCTCTCCGCGCTCATCGACGGCGAGCTCGGCCCGGTCGACCACGAGAGCGCCCTCATCCACCTGGCCAAGTGCGAGTCGTGCCGCTTCGAGGCCGACATGATGCGCCGCCTCAAGCGCCGCCTGCACGGCCTGTGCGAGCCCGAACCCGACATGGACTTCATGGGACGGCTCACCAGCCTGTCCCGCGACCAGGGCCCCTCGGACCGGGGGCCCTCCGGCCCCTCCGGCGGCGGGAACGGCTTCGGCAGCAGCCCGCCCCTGGGCTCCTCCCGTCCCCTGGGGGGCTTCCCCGGCGCCCTGGCCGCCGCACCTCCGATCCCGGGGGGCCCACCGCCCGCCGCGGGCGGCCCGGCTCCCTCCCGGCCGGAGCGCGCCGCGGGGGCCGAGCGCCGACGCCGCGGCGACCGCCTCGCGGACCTGTTCCCGACCTTTCCCGGCGGCCGCTACGCCGTCGCGGGCTTCGCCGTGGCCACGGCCCTGCTCGGCAGCGCGTTCGTGGCCGGGGGCGACACCGAGGAGACGCCCGTGGTCGAGCCCCGCCTGGCCGACTACGCGGTCGAGCACGCGCTGACCAGCCGCAACATCCCGGTGGTCGACGCGCGGCCCACCGCCGCCGAAGCCCCCCACGGCCCCACCGAAACCACCCGGTGAGCGCGGAGGAACCCTCCTCCGCGAACTCCGCCCCGGTCACGATCCTCGTCGTGGCACTGCTGTGCGCCCTGCTGCTCACGGCCGCCGCGCACCCCCATCCCACCGCGGTCCCGGCCGAGGGAGGCGACGACGGGATGTCGGTGCTGCACCGCGCCGCCGCCGCGGAGGACGAGGTCGCCTACTCGGCCGTGCGCGAGATCACCGGACCGGAGGACGCCGAGGGCACGGAAGGCACGCAGGCGGCGGAGGGCCGTGCGCTGCGCGTGCGCGTGGTGAGCAGGCCCGGCGACGGCATCGCCCTGGCCCCCGTCGGCGACGAGGAGTCCGCCCTCGTGGTGGACGCCTCCTCGGCCCTGGAGTCACTGGACGACCGCCTGCTCAGCATGCTCGGCGACACCTACGCCGTCTCGGACGCCGGCTCCACCCGCCTGGACGGCAGGGAGGCCCGCCTGGTGGAGGCCAGACGCGCCGACGGCACCGTCGCCGGGCGGTTCTGGGTGGACACCGCCACCGGCCTGCTCCTGGGCAGGACCGTCTACGGGACCGACGGCGAGCAGGCGCTGGGCTTCCGTCTCACCGGGCTCGAACTGGGGGAGGAGGCCTGGCCCGAGGAGGCGCTTGGCGACTCCCCCTGGAGCGACACCCTCACCGGGACCGAGCGCGCCGACCTGCGCGCGAAGGAGTGGCCCCTCCCGGAGCACCTGGCCTGGAACCTGCGGCTGGTCGACGCCAGGTCCACCGAGCACGGCGGGCACCGCGTCGTGCACGCCGTCTACTCGGACGGTCTGTCCCAGGTGTCGGTTTTCACCCAACGTGGGAAGCTGGACAGCAAGCATTCCCCCACAGACCCGACCGGATACGCCGGAACCGGGACGGGGGGAAGCGGCGTCACACCACAACACGGCACGATCTTCGGCGGAGACGCGGGTCAGTACCAGAGCATGTGGCAGGCGAACGGCTTCGTCTACACGGTGCTCGCGGACGCCCCCGCGGGGCTGGCCTCGTCCGCGGTGACCGCGCTGCCCGGGCCGGGTTCGGGTTTCTGGGCCCGGGTGCACCGCGGTCTGTCCCGGCTGGGGTTCCTCTAGGGCCCCGGCCGGTCCCGTGCCGTCCCACAGCCGAGCGACTTACGGAGCAGGTCTTGAGCGAGGAAAACGGCCGCCCGGAACACGGGGGAGAGCCCGGCCGGGCGACCCCGTCGGGCGGTGGAACACCCCCTGAGCGCGCCGCACCCGGTCCGGCGAGCGCGCCGACCGGGGCACCCGCGGAGCGCCCCCGGTGGCCCGCACGGGCCGCCGGAACACCGCTGACACCCTCCCGGAACACCTCCGCGGACCAGGGGGGCGACCCCGCGCCCCCACGTCACCCCGGGCCGGTTCCGCAGCCCGGACAGGGAGTCCCCGGCGCGCAGGCCGCCCCCATCCAGCCTCCCGGCAGTGGAGACCCCATGAACCCCGCCCCTGACCCCGGACCGGGTGAGCAGCCCGCCACCCCCCGATCCGACCAGACCTCCCCCCATCCCGGGACCGGAGGCTTCCCCGGTCCCGGCACTCCCTCCGGCCCCACCGCCTACGGTGGTTCCGCCGCCCACCCCGGTTTCGGTGACCCCTCGGGCCCCACCGCCTACACCAGCTCCGCCAATCCCTCCGGTCCCGCCTACCCCGGCCCTGGTACCCCCTCGGGCCACGGCGGCCCCATGAACCCCGGTGTTTCCTCGGCTCCCGGACAGCACACCGGCCCCACAGGTCAGTCGGCCGCCCACGGCGGCTACGCGGCGGCATTCCAGGCGGGGCACGCCGCCCCCGCGAACCAGCCCGGCGCCCCCGGCCCGGGTTCCCCGGCGCCCGGTGTCACCGGGACCCACGCGACCGACCCCTACGCAGCCCCGCAGCCCCCCGCGCCCAGGCGGCCACGGCGCGGAGTCCCGGTGTGGATGGTGCTGTCGGGCATGCTCGTCGTCGCGCTCATCGCCGGAGGCGCCGGCGGCGTCGCGGGCACCCTCCTCGGCGGCTCCTCCGGCAACGAGGCGGCGCAGGAGGAGGGCCCGGTCATGAACGAGCCGCCGCCCGAGGCCCCCCAGCGCGACCCCGACACCATCGCCGGTGTGGCCCAACGGGTCAGCCCGAGTGTGGTGTTCATCCGCAGCGCCGACCCCAGCGTCCCGAGCAGCGGCTCCGGGTTCGTCATCGACGGGAACTACGTGGTGACCAACGACCACGTCTCCGCCGGTCTGGAAGCGGACGGCATCGTCGTGGAGTACAGCGACGGCAGCCTCTCCGACGCCTCCGTGGTCGGCTCCGACCCCAGCTCCGACCTCGCGGTGCTGTCGCTGGACGACCCGATCGACGTCGAACCGCTCCAGTTCGGCGACTCCGAGCAGGTCATCGTCGGCGACGAGGTGATCGCCATCGGCGCGCCCCTGGGCTTCTCCGGAACCGTCACGCAGGGCATCATCAGCGCCGTCAACCGCCCGGTCAGCTCCGGCGAGGGCGAGAACGCCAGCCGCTTCTACGCGCTCCAGACCGACGCCGCCATCAACCCGGGCAACTCCGGAGGCCCACTGGTGGACCTGGAGGGCCGGGTCATCGGGGTCAACTCGATGATCGTCACCATGGGCTACATGGGGGAGCCCACGGGCAACATCGGCCTGGGCTTCGCGATCCCGTCGGCGGAGGTCGACCGCGTCGTCAACCGCCTCATCGAGTACGGCGAGACCAGCTACGCCGACATCGGGGCCGAGATCGACCTGGACAGCCCGGTCGCGGGCGCGGTCATCGCCGACGGCGGGAACGCGGTGGAGAGCGGCGGCCCGGCGGACCAGGCGGGTCTGGAGCCGGGCGACGTCATCCTCTCCCTGGACGGGCGCCCGGTGAACTCGGGTCAGGAGCTGCTCGCCATGCTGCGCAGTCGCAGCCCGGGTGACGAGGTCGAGGTCGAGTACGACCGCGACGGCCAGCGCGAGACCGTCACGGTCACGCTGGGCTCGTCGGACTGACTACCCCGGACCGGCCCCCGCCCCGGACACACGCGAGGCCCCCGAGCCCGGAGCTCGGGGGCCTCGTCGCCGCCCGGGGCCGCAGCCCCTGAGGGGGTGTCGTCCGGGAGCTGTCTTTCGGACCGGCCTCAGTTCGAGGAGGTTGGCTCGGGCGCCCGGACACGGACCGAGGCGAAGGTCCGAAGAACCGCTGCCTAGCGGCCCGCCGGGGAGATGCCCAGCTGCATACCGGCCAGCCCGCGGGGCTTGCCGACCAGGGTGTCGGCGATCGAGGTGATCACCCTGCTGGCCTCGGCCTCGGGCTCGGTCAGCACCAGGGGCTTGCCCTCGTCGCCGCCCTCGCGCAGCCGGGTGTCCAGCGGGACCTGGCCCAGCAGCGGGATGTCCGTGCCCAGCGTCCGGGTGAGGGCGTCGGCGACCGTGCGGCCGCCGCCCTCACCGAACAGGTGGACCGGCTCCCCGCCGCCCGGCGGCAGGTAGTACGACATGTTCTCGATCACGCCCGCGATCCGCTGGTGGGTCTGGGCCGTGATGGCGCCCGCGCGCTCGGCGACCTCGGCGGCGGCCTGCTGCGGGGTGGTCACCACGAGCAGCTCCGCGTTGGGCAGCAGCTGCGCGGTGGAGATGGCGATGTCACCGGTGCCCGGGGGCAGGTCCATCAGCAGCACGTCCAGGTCGCCCCAGAACACGTCCGACAGGAACTGCTGGAGGGCGCGGTGCAGCATCGGGCCCCGCCACACCACAGGCTGGTTGCCCTGCGTGAACATGCCGACCGAGATGACCTTGATGCCGTGCGCGCTGGGCGGCAGGATCATGTCCTCGACCTTGGTCGGGAAGTCCGACGCGCCGAGCATGCGGGGCACCGAGTGGCCGTAGATGTCGGCGTCCACGACGCCGACCTTGTGGCCCTGGGCGGCCATGGCCGCGGCCAGGTTCACGGTGACGGAGGACTTGCCGACGCCGCCCTTGCCGGAGGCGACGGCGAAGACGCGGGTGAGCGAGTTCGGCTTGGCGAAGGGGATCTCCTTCTCCGCCTGGCCGCCGCGCAGCTTGGTCTGGAGTTCCTTGCGCTGCTCGTCGCTCATCACGTCGAGCTCGACGCGCACGGAGGTGACCCCGGCGACCTTGGTCACCGCAGCGGTCACGTCCTTCTCGATACGGCCCTTCATCGGGCATCCGGCCACCGTGAGGTAGATGCCGACGCTCACGGTACCGTCGTCGGCGATGTCGACGCTCTTGACCATGCCGAGATCGGTGATGGGGCGGTGGATCTCCGGGTCTTGCACCGTGGCCAGGGCTGTGTGCACCTGCTCGGTGGATGGTGTGGAGGACATGTGCTCAATCGTAGGTCAGCGGGACGGGACGGCGGCCTGCCGGATCGCTCCCGCGGGCCATCTCCTTCAACGAGGGCGCCGTGCCGCGCATTCCGTGCCCCGTGGACCCGCCCGGTGCGGCCGCCGCCACGGCGGCGTGCCGCGGGGCCCGTGAAGGACCGGGGGAGGGGCCGCGGGGGGAGGGTGTGAGGGATGTCGCGGGGAACACGGGGCGCGGAGGGCGCCGTCCGGCACCGTGCGCACCACCCTGTGCGTGCCGTGAGCAGGCGATAACGGCGTGGCCTTAACGCTGGCAATACATGCCCGGATAGTAGTCTCGGCGCACGATGGGAAATGTGCCGCCACCGCCTGGTTCGTCCTGGCCCGCCGCGCCCGAGGGGCCGGAGGGGCGGGCTGCCGGGGCCTACACACAGGAGCAGACCTGGGCGGATCCTCCCGGAGGGGGGAGGTTGACACCGCCCGGGGGCTACGCCGTGGCCGCCGCCGACCCGAACGTGTGGGCCTGGCCGCCGCCGAGGCCGGTGCGCAGGAACCACTTCGCCCGCGCGGAACTCCCCGGGGACGAGTCCTACCACAGGCTGGGCCGGACGTCCCGCTTCCGCTGGTGGTTCACGCCGCTCACCCTGGCCGTCCTCGCGGTCCTGGTCTTCTTCCTGTGGATGGCCATCATCCTGTCGGTGACGATCGTGGCGATCATCAACGGCAGCGGACTGGCCCCGGACTCGGTCACCCTGAGCGTGATCGCCGAGATGGCCTTCGGACTCCTGGCGTCGGCGCTGTTCATCCCCATCGTCCTCTTCCTGGTCCGCGTCGTGCAGTGGCGCCGGATCGGTTCCCTGTTCTCCGTCGAGGGGCGGATGCGCTGGGGCTGGCTGGTCCGCTGCACCGCGGCGGCGGTCGTCCCGGTCGCCCTGTGCGTCGTGGCCTTCCTGCCGCTGGCCGAACTCCTCCGGCCCGACCTGGTGCCCCGTGAGGCCTCCGGCGGAACCGAGGTGTTCGCCGCGGCGATGACCGTCATCGTGCTGCTGGTGCCGCTGCAGTCGGCGGCCGAGGAGCTGACCCTGCGCGGCATGCTCATGCAGCTGGTGGGCGCGCTCGGAGCCCGTCCCGACGAGCGGCGCGGCGGGTCGGCGGTCTCCCGGGTCCTGCGCTCCCCGAGCCTGGCCGTCCTGGCCAGCGGAACCCTGTTCGCGGCGCTGTACCTGGCCACGCACCCGGGCGACCCGTGGACCACCGCGGCGCTCGCGGTCATGGGGTTGGGGGTGTCCTGGCTGACCTGGCGCACGGGCGGACTGGAGGCGGCGATCAGCCTGCACGTGGTCAACAGCCTCGTGCAGTTCACGCTGTGCGTGTTCGAGGGCCGCACGGAGCAGATCGGCACGGGGGTCATGGTCGGCTCCGGCCTGCCCCTGGGAGCGGGCACACCGCTGGTGCTGGTGCTGACCCTGATCCAGGTGGGACTGTACGCGCTGGCGGTGGTGTGGTTGGCGGGCCGCCGCGGGGTGCGGCGCAGGAGCGCGGCCCCGGCGCGTTAGGGCTCGCGGATCCCGGGTCGGGCGACCGGCTCGCCGGAGGGGGCCTTCGCGGGCCCGCGGACCGGGTCGCCGTTCTGCTCGGGGAACACCCACGCGCGGTAGGAGAAGAACCGGAAGAGCGTGCCCAGGCCCACCCCCACCACGTTGCCCGCGATGTTGCTCGCGAGCGGGCCGTCGAACCCCAGCACGTACACCGAGAAGCCCAGGCAGGCCAGCTGGAGGAGCATCCCGACGCCGTTCATCAGCAGGAACAGCGCGGTCTCGCGGCCGTAGCCGGTCCGGGCCCGGTCGCCGAAGGTCCAGAACCGGTTGCCGACGAACGCCACCGCGATCGAGCACAGCGTCCCGATCACCTGCCCGGTGAGCGGACCCGCCCCGGCCGCGCTCCACAGCAGGTTGGTCGTTCCCAGCTGCACCACGTAGGCCACGGCGCCCACGGAGCCGAACTTTCCCACCTCCCGGACGAGCTTGGCGATCCTGGGACGGCGGGCGAGGAAGTTCCGCACGGTCTGGGCCTCCGGTCCTGTGGTCGGGGTGGTCGGGCCCGCCTCCGCGCGGACCCGTCTCGGCGCGGACCCGTCTCGGCCGGGCCGCCGACCGGGGGCGGCGGGGGCCTGGGACCGCCGCGTTCGCACGCCCTAGACTCTAACCGGGGGTCGCACCAAGGCCCCGGCCGCGGGTTCCGAGCCGATCCGGCCAGGTCCCGCCGCGCGGGGCCGTCCCGTCACCGCGGTTGACGAGCAGCATGTGAGTTGAGGAACTGTGAGCGAGCGTAACCGCACCGTCCCGCGCGTGGGAATGGTGGGAGGGGGCCAACTCTCCCGGATGACCCACCAGGCGGGCATCGCCCTGGGGGTCGACTTCTCGGTACTGGCGGCCAGCCCCACCGACAGCGCCGCGCTGGTGTGCGGTGACGTCTCCCTGGGCGACGACCGCGGCCTCGACGACGTCCTGGCCTTCGCCAAGGCCCACGACGTCGTCACCTTCGACCACGAGCACGTGCCCGAGCCCGTCCTGCGCGCGGTCGAGGAGGCCGGGGGCCTGCTGCGCCCCGGCCGCGACGCGCTGCGCTTCGCCCAGGACAAACTGCGCATGCGCACCCGCATGGCCGAGCTGGACGCGCCCTCGCCGCGCTGGCGGGCCGTCACCACCCTGGAGCACGTCACGGCCTTCGCCGGGGAGACCGGGTGGCCGGTCGTGCTCAAGGCCGCCCGAGGCGGCTACGACGGCAAGGGCGTTTGGGTCGTCGGCGGCGCCGACGAGGCGCGCGGGGTCGTGGACCGCGCCGCCGCCGAGGAGGTGCCGCTCCTGGTCGAGGAGAAGGTGGACTTCTCGCGCGAGCTCGCCGTGCAGGTCGCGCGGTCCCCGCACGGGCAGGTCGCGGTCTACCCGGTCGTGGAGACCGTGCAGCGCGGCGGCATCTGCCACGAGGTGATCGCCCCCGCCCCGGGCCTGTCCGAGGACAAGGCCACCCGCGCCCAGCAGCTGGCCATCGAGATCGCCCAGGCGCTGGACGTGACCGGGGTCCTGGCCGTGGAGCTGTTCGAGACCGCCGACGGCGTGGTCGTCAACGAGTTGGCCATGCGCCCGCACAACTCCGGCCACTGGAGCATCGAGGGCGCGCGCACCTCCCAGTTCGAGCAGCACCTGAGGGCGGTGCTGAACCTGCCGCTGGGCTCGCCGCGCACCAACGCGCCCTACACCGTCATGGCCAACCTGCTGGGCGGCGAGGACCCCGAGGTCTACCGCCGCTACCTGCACGTGATGGCGAAGGACCCCGAGGTGAAGGTGCACTTCTACGGCAAGGACGTGCGTCCGGGCCGCAAGATCGGGCACGTCACCGTGATGGGTGAGGACTACCGTGACCTGCTGGCGCGCGCGCGAGACGCCGCCGCCTACCTGCGAGGAGACGAACAGTGACCGACAGCGCCAACGGGCGGGACGCGAGGGGCCCCGTGGTGGGCATCGTGATGGGCTCGGACTCCGACTGGCCGGTGATGCGGGAGGCGGCCGAGGCCCTGCGCGAGTTCGACGTCCCCTTCGAGGCCGACGTGGTCTCGGCTCACCGCATGCCGCACGAGATGATCTCCTACGGAGCCGAGGCCGCCGGTCGCGGCCTGAAGGTGGTCATCGCCGGTGCGGGCGGGGCGGCCCACCTGCCGGGCATGCTGGCCTCGGTGACGACCCTGCCGGTGGTGGGCGTCCCGGTGCCGCTCAAGTACCTCGACGGCATGGACTCGCTGCTGTCCATCGTGCAGATGCCCGCCGGGGTGCCGGTGGCGACCGTGGCCGTGGGCGCGGCCCGCAACGCGGGTCTGCTGGCGGTGCGCATCCTGGCGGCCAGCGACCCCGCGCTCGCCGAGCGCATGGCCCGCTTCCAGGAGGAGCTGAAGGAGCAGGCCCACGCCAAGGGCGAGCGGCTGCGTCGTGAGGTGGAGAGCGGGGGCAGGCCCACCGGCTTCGGCCGCTAGCCCGACCACGCCCGAACGGCCCCGGCGCCCGTCCACGGGTGCCGGGGCCCTCGCGCGCCCGCTCAGTCCCCGGCGGGCAGGAGGACGCGCAGGCCCTCGACGGCCTGGTCCACGGTCGGCAGCGCCTCGGGGTCGATGAGGTACTGGATGAGGTAGCCGGTGACGAAGTTGTAGGCCATGGAGCCCAGACCGGCCTCGACGGCGGGGTCGACCTCCCCGGGTTCCAGGTCGAGCAGGAGCGCGGCCAGCCCCCTGCGGGCGCCCTGGAGGCCCTCGGCCAGGACGGCGCGGACACCGTCGTCGAACTGGGCCTGCGCGTAGGCCTGGACACTGGCGACGAGCAGGTCGCGCTCCTCGGGCAGGGTCCGGAAGAGCGCGTCGAGCAGGACGCGCAGCCTGTCGGCCGGGGCCTCGGCGCGCGAGGCGCCGACGGCGGCCTCGAAGGTGTCGCCCCACTCCCCGGTCGCCTCGATCACGGCCGTGTTCATGAGGTTGTCCTTGGACCCGAAGTGGTACCCGATGGAGGCCAGGTGCGCCCCGGAGGCGGCGGCGATGTCGCGCGCCGTGGTCTTGTTGTAGCCCTTCTCCACCAGGCACTTCCTGGCGCCCGCCAGCAGGTCTTCGCGTTGGCTCATGCCGGTGATCCTACCACTTGAACGTACGTACATATTGACACCTGATTTTGACGTACGTACGATCACGGCCATGAATCCTCAACGTGCCACCGCCCGTACGTGGGCCGGACTGGTCTGCCTGCTCATCCCGGCGCTGCTGGTGTCCATGGACATCTCGGTGCTCTTCGTCGCCGCGCCCGCCATCGCCGAGGCGCTCCAACCCACGTCCGCGCAGTGGCTGTGGATGATGGACGTCTACGGCTTCGTGATGGCCGGACTGCTCGTCACCATGGGCGGTCTGGGCGACCGGATCGGCCGCAGGCGGCTGCTGCTCACCGGCGGGGTGCTCTTCGGCGCCGCGTCCGCGCTGCTGGCGCTGGCGCCCACGGCGGAGCTGTTCATCGCCGGGCGGGTCCTGCTGGGCGTGGCCGGGGCGACCCTGGCGCCCTCCACGCTCTCCCTGGTCCGCGACATGTTCACCGACCCCCGGCAGCGCGGCACGGCGGTCGGTGCCTGGACCGTCGCCTTCACCGGCGGCGCGGTGGCCGGGCCGATCCTCGGCGGGCTGCTCCTGGAGTTCTTCTGGTGGGGCTCGGTCTTCCTCGTCAACCTGCCGTTCATGGTCGTGCTGGTGGTCGCCGCGCCCCTGCTCGTCCCCGAGTCGCGCGACCCGGAGGCGGCCGGCTTCGACCTGCCGGGTGCGGCCCTCTCGCTCGCCGCCGTCCTCGGCCTGGTCCACGCGGTCAAACGCCTGGCCGAGCACGGGATCGACCTCCACGCCCTCACCGCCCTGGCGGTCGGAGCGGCCCTCCTGGCGCTGTTCGTGCTCCGGCAGCGCCGCGCCGCGCACCCGCTGATGGACGTCTCGCTCTTCACCCGCCCCGCGTTCACCGCCGCGGTCAGCGGCAACACCGTCGTGGCCTTCGCCGCCGGGGGAATGGGGCTCCTGACCTTCACCTTCCTCCAGACCGTGCACGGGTTGAGCCCGCTCCACGCGGCCCTGTGGGGTCTGCCGACGCTCCTGGGCACCGTCCTGGGGGCGACCCTGGCCGGCGCGGCCGCGCCCCGGGTCCGCCCCGGCGCGCTCATGGCGGGAGGACTGGCCCTCAGCGCGGTGGGGTTCGCGGTCGTGGGCCTGGTGGACACCGACACGCACCTGGCGGTGTTCCTCGGCGGCTACACCCTGCTGACCTGCGGCGTCGGCGTCGTCGCGACCCTGGCCAACACCCTGGTCCTGGCCACGGCACCCCGCGAGCGCGCCGGTGCCGCCGCGGGGATCTCCGAGACCAGCACCGAGTTCGGCGCCGCCCTGGGCATCGCGGTCCTGGGCACCGCGGCCGCCACCGTCTACCGCACGACCGTGGCGGACGAGCTGCCCTCGGTGGACGGGGGCGCGGCCGAGACCGTCACCGGAGCCCTGGCCGCCGCCCCGGGGGCACAGGACCCCGGAGCCCTGCTCGACGCGGCCTTCACCGCCTACACGGCCGGGGTCAACACCGCCGCCCTCATCGGCGCGGGCGTCCTGGCCGCGATCGCGCTCCTGGTCGCCGTCGCCCTGCGCAGGCTACCGCCCGGGACGGGAGAGGAGTCCGGCGCACCGGCCCCGGCCGACGACGCGCCGGCCCGTCCGTGACCGGAGAGCCGTCCACACCGGTCGCCGTCCACACCGCGCGCCCCGCACCGGCGGCTGCCCGCTCCGGCTCCGGCCGACGACGCGCCGGTGCGCGCGAACCCCACGGGGCGGGCGCACCGGCGCCCGTTCACCTCGGGGCGGTGCCGAGGTAACCGGCGAAGCCCTCGGTCAGGACGCACTCCCCGGCCGGGCGCTGTTCCAGGTGGCCGCCCTCCAAGAGCTGCCTGACCGAGGCGTACTCCGCCCCGGGCGCCTCCACGAGCCCCTCGGCGGGGACGAGCACCTGCTCGCCTCCGCCGGGCTGCTCGAAGTGCGGGGCGATCGGCCCCACCAGGGCGGTGAACTCCTCGGTCACCTCGTAGCAGTTGTAGTTGTGCTCGGGCCCGTCCGGCCAGGTGTTCAGCGAGTCCGGCGGCAGGGCGCGCTGTTCGTACCGCGCCCCCGCCGGAGCCAGGAACGTGCCGCGCGGGGACCCGAACCGGTCCAGCATCCACCCCTCGGGCAGGACCCGCAGCTCGGTCACCGGCTCGCCGTCCTCCACCACGAAGCCCATGTGGTCGGGGTAGTCCCAGCCCTCGGGTGTGGCCCAGCGGTCCAGGAACGCGACGGGGGTGAGGCCGCCGAGCCGCTCGTACCCCTCCATCAGCGTGCCGACCGGTCCGTCCTCGGGCAGGTCGGCGGGGCCCAGGCGGCGGTCGCCGCACAGGTACCGCTCCAGGTCCTCCTCGCTCGGCGGGGGGTCGAGCACCGGGCACCGTGCCTCCTGCGGCGCGAGCGACACCGAGGGCGCGGGCGGCGCGGGCACCGCGTGGGCGGGCTGGGCCGCCAGGAGCAGGGCCAGCGCGGTGCCGACCGTCACGGAAAGCTTCACGGGTGGGACTCCGTCCGTCCTCGGACGCCCGGCACGGCGCCAGACGTACTCAAGTAACTACGGAGTGAAGTCAACCATGGTCAGTGCGTCACGATCGGGGTTCCGGCCGAAAAGGCGGACGGCCGGACCCGCGCGGGTCCGGCCGTCGTGCGTGACGAGGGGGAGGGGCTACTGGCGGCCCAGCGCCCGGTAGGTCCAGCCCGAGGCACGCCAGAACGTGGGGTCGAGCGCGTTGCGCCCGTCCACGATGCGCTTGCGGGCCACCACTCCGGCCAGCTCCTCCGGGTTGGCCTCGCGGAACTCCGCCCACTCGGTGAGCAGCAGCACCACGTCGGCGCCGCGCGCCGCCGCCAGCATGGAGTCGGCGTAGTTCAGCTCCGGGTGCGCCTCGCGCGCCCGCTCCAGGGCCTGCGGGTCGTACACCGTCACCTGGGCGCCCAGGGAGGCGATGGTGGAGGCCACGTCCAGGGCGGGCGAGTCGCGGATGTCGTCGGAGTTGGGTTTGAACGCCGCGCCCAGAACGGTCACCGTGCGACCGGCGAAGCTCCCGCCGATCAGCTGGCGGGCGATGTCGATGGTGCGCGCGCGGCGGCGCTGGTTGATCGCGTCCACCTCGCGCAGGAAGGACAGCGCGGGCTCCACGCCCAGCTCGTCGGCGCGCGCCATGAACGCGCGGATGTCCTTGGGCAGGCAGCCGCCGCCGAAGCCCAGACCCGGACCGAGGAACTTGCCGCCGATGCGGTCGTCGTAGGACAGCGCCTCGGCCAGCTGGATGACGTCGGCCCCGGCCACCTCCGACACCTCCGCCATGGCGTTGATGAAGGAGATCTTCGTGGCCAGGAAGGCGTTGGCCGACACCTTGACCAGCTCGGCGGTCTGGAGGTCGGTCAGCAGGAAGGGGACGCCGTCGTCGATCTGGCGCTGCCACAGGGCGCGCACGGCCTTCTCGACCCGGGGGGAGTCGGTGCCGATCACGATCCGGTTCGGGTGCAGGGTGTCCTCCACCCCGAAGCCCTCGCGCAGGAACTCCGGGCTCCACCCCAGCTCGGCCTCCTCGCCGGCGGGGGCCAGCGCGGACAGCCGTGCTGCCAGGGTCGCCGCGGTGCCGACGGGGACGGTGGAGCGGCCCACGACCACGGTGGGCCGGGTCAGGTGCGGGGCCAGCTGGTCCACCGCGGCGTTGACGTAGCGCAGGTCGGCCGCGCCGGAGTCGTCGCGCTGCGGCGTGCCCACGCAGATCAGGTGCAGGTCGGCGAACTCCGCGGCCTCGGCGAAGGAGGTCGTGAAGTGCAGGCGGCCGGTCCCCAGGTTCGCGGTGAGCAGCTCCTCGAGCCCGGGCTCGAAGAAGGGGACCCTGCCGGAGCGGAGCATGTCGATCTTGGCCTCGTCGACGTCGAGTCCCAGGACCTCGAACCCCATCTCGGCCAGGCAGGCCGCGGTGGTGGCACCCAGGTACCCGGTACCGATGACGGAGACGCGCATACGGTCCGCTTCGACCACTGGTGGTGTCCTTCCTCGCTTTCGTCCGCTCCCGTGTCGCTAGGTTGTGCCCGCTGGAGGCGGTCAACACCCTGCTTGAGGGCAGAAAACGGACATTGTTCAGCCTACGGGTGTGCCCGGGGCGCGATGCATCACCTTACGCGCCGGGGTGTGGCGCACGACCGAACGCCGCGTGAACAGTCAGGCGCTCAGGTTACCGGTGGGTGCGGCGTATCGGTCACGGGGGCGCTTTCAGCGCCGGCGACCGAATCTCGGCCCGCGCCCGCCCCCGTCCAGGGGGGTCCACCCGGTGCCGTTCTCACCGCGGTGGAAGGGCGTGGTCGTCCTGTCCGGGTCGTCCTCGAAGCCGCCGGGGTCGGCGCCCAGGCCGCCGCCGAACCCGGCGGCGGGGTCGGCGGCGGGCTCGTCAGCGAGGTGTGCCGGGGCCGGAACATCGGGGACCGCGTCCGGGACCGTGTCGCCGACCGTCCCGCGCCGGTACTCCTCCCGGCTGGCGCGGGCCACGACCCGGCCGCCGGAGGGCGAGGCCCCGTCGACCGCGGCACGCCACCGGACGGGCATCGCGGCGGAGAACAGCAGCAGCGTCCCCAGCGGCAGCGCCACGGCCAGGCCCGCGCCCGAGGGGTAGAGGAAGCTGTCCTCGTTCAGCCAGGACAGCGCCGCCTCCATGGACGCGGGGTGCGCGACCGGCCACAGGCTCAGCACGGTGAGCAGCGCCCCGCTGGCCCCGGCCACCAGCGGCGACAGCCGGGACGCCACCAGGTAGGCGCACACGGCGCCCAGCAGCCCCAGCACCACCGCCGACGACACCGTCGCCACGCTCACCTCACCCTCGGCGAACCGGGGGAGCAGGCCGGACGACCAGGCCGCGGCGACCCACAGCACGGGGGCCAGGGCGACGCCGCCGAGCAGGCCTACCAGGTGGTGCAGCACGGTGAATCCTTCCCTCGCGTCACCCGCAGACGTTCTCCTGAGCGGTCGAGACCGAGCCGGACTCCTCTCCGGCCGACGGCTCCTCCTCCGGGGTGGCGTCCGCGGTCTGCGGGGCCTCGAACGCCGTGTAGTCGAATCCGATCACGATCTGGAGCTCACCGTCCAGGGCGGTGTCCTCGACCGCCTGGGAGCCCGGCATCATCCCGGCCACGTACTCGGCCGCGGCCGCGTCGCCCGGTCCGTGGCGCACCTGGGTGGTGGCGACGTCGAGGCTGCTCCAGTTCCGCGCCGGGGAGGACACCTGGAACCCGGCCGCGGCCAGGTCGGCGTCCAGCTGCGCGCCCAGGCCCGCGGTGCCGATCCCGTTGAACACCTGGACCCGGATGTCGCCGGGCCGGAGCTCGGACCCGGCCTGCGCCTCCTCCTCGGGGGACTCGCCGACGGGCCGGTCGGCACGGACCGCGGCGAACAGCTCGCGGGCGGCGGGCTCGTCCCACAGCACGGCGACGTCGCCGCGCGGCGTCCAGTACTCCATGTCGGCGATGGGCACCTGCGTGAAGGTGACCTCGCTCATGTCCAGGTCGCGCATCTGGTACGCGAGCTCGTTGATGGTACTGGTGTCCAGTCCCTGGTCCACGGTCACCGACGACAGGGCGCTGTCCAGGAAGTCGGTCAGCTTGGCCGGGTCGGAGAGCGTCTCGGTGCTCATCGCCTGGTCGAGCATGGCGGACAGGACCTGCTGCTGGCGCTCGATCCGGTCCAGGTCGCCGCGCGAGGTGGCGCGGGTGCGGGAGAAGGCCAGGGCCTCGGTCCCGTCCACCCGGTGCGTGCCCGCCTCCATGTCCAGCTGGGCCTTGGGGTCGTGGATCGCCTCGGGCAGGCACACCTCGATGCCGCCCAGGGCGTCCACCACGTCCACGAAGCCGTTGAAGTCCACCTCGACGTAGTGGTCGATGCGCACGTCGGTCACCGACTCCACGGTCCGCACGGCCAGCTGCGGGCCGCCGTGGGCGTAGGCGGCGTTGATCTTGTCGGGGCCCTGGCCGGGGATGTCCACCCACAGGTCCCGGGGGATGCCGACGACGGTGAGCTGGTCGCGGTCGTGGTTGAGCCGCACCAGCATCATGCTGTCGGAGCGCTGGCCCGGGGTGGAGCCCACGCTCAGGTCCTCCTGGGCCTCCGCGCTCATCTCGTCCCGGTTGTCGGAGCCGATCACCAGGAAGGTCAGGCCGCCGGTCTGTTCGGGACGGCCCTCCTCGGACAGGCCGCCGAACACGTCGAACCGGTTCAGGGCCCCCGACATCCACCCGGTGAGCGCCCACGAGGTGCCCGAGGCGAGCAGGACCAGCGCCGACAGCGCGCTCATCACCAGCAGGCCGGTGCGGCGCCGGCGGGTGGCGGCGCTGGGCACGGTAACCCGTCCTGACCTGGGGGAGCGCTCGGGCGGGAGGGGCTGCGAGCGCTGGCGGCGGAACTCCTCCGCGGGCCCGTGCCGTCCCGCCCTGTCATCGCTCATCGGCGTCCCCGTCCCAACCGGTCAACGGTGTCCTTATCTCTAGGTTGTCACCCGATTCGCCGAAGCGCGCGAGATGTCGACCCCCGGCGTGTTGTCCTCCCCTTTGCCTGTCCGTCCCCTTGTTATGACGCCGTGAACTGCGCGGGGGTTCCGTGCGAACGGTGCCATCCTGAGCCGTATCCGGTACCACCACGTGACCGAAATCGCGGTCCGGTGCGGTGACAATGTCCTGGCCCGGTCACGTCGGGCCCGGTCACGTCGGGCCTGACCATGTCCTGGCCCGGTCCGCGGCCGAACGCGACCCCCGCCGTATCCGAAAGGGGCCCGCGCGGGGTGCGCCCGCCGCGCACCGTCCCCCTCACCACATCCCTCTCGCAGCACGGAGTTCCAGTGACCCACCCCTACCCCGAGGCCGTCTCCAGCAGGAACTGGCTCGTGGCCCTCCTGCTCTGCCTGTTCCTGGGCACGATCGGCGTCCACCGCTTCTACACGGGCAAGATCGGCACCGGCATCCTGATGATCGTCACCTGCGGCGGCGTCGGCGTCTGGACGCTCATCGACCTGATCATGATCATCGTCGGCTCGTTCAAGGACGCCGAGGGCAGGCCCGTCAAGAACCAGGGCTGAGGCACCGCGGCCCCGGCCCGGCGGGTTCGCGCCGGGCCGGGGCCACGGCGGGCGTGCAGTACCGTTGACGCGCGTACGACACGCTCCTACGCAGTCCCGACACGTCTTGACCCTGGGAAGTGCCCGTGTCCTGGCCGCCTGTCTCCGTCGTCATGCCCGTACTCAACGAAGAGCGCCACCTCGCCGCCGCGGTGGAGCACGTCCTCGCCCAGGACTACCCGGGCGAACTGGAGGTCGTGCTCGGGGTCGGGCCCTCCTCGGACCGCACCCGCGAGGTCGCCGACGGGATCGCCGCCGCCGACCCGCGCGTCAAGGTGGTGGACAACCCCACGGGGAGGACCCCCTCCGGGCTCAACGCCGCCATCGGAGCCTCCTCGCACGACATCGTCGCCCGCATCGACGGGCACGCCATGATGCCCTCGGACTACCTGCGTGTGGCGGTGGAGACGCTCCGCGAGACCGGCGCCGACAACGTCGGCGGGATCATGGCAGCCGAGGGCACGACCCCCTGGGAGAGGGCGGTCGCCGCCGCCATGACCTCCAAGGTGGGCGTGGGCAACGCGCGCTTCCACACCGGCGGCGAGGGCGGCCCGGCAGACACCGTGTACCTGGGCGTCTTCCGGCGTTCGGCGCTGGAGCGGGTCGGCGGCTACGACGAGGCGTTCCTGCGGGCCCAGGACTGGGAGATGAACCACCGCATCCGCACCACCGGCGGCACGGTGTGGTTCCAGCCGCGCATGCGGGTCTCCTACCGTCCCCGGCGCAACGCGCGCCTGCTCGCCAAGCAGTACTTCCACTACGGCCGCTGGCGCAGGGTGGTCTCCCGCCAGCACAAGGGCACCATCAACCTGCGCTACCTGGCCCCGCCCGTCGCCCTGACCGGTGTGGTCGTCGGTCTGGTCGGCGGCTTCTTCCTCTGGCCGCTGTTCCTGGTCCCGGCCGCCTACCTGGCGCTGGTCACCGCCGCGTCGGTGCCGCTCGGCCGCGGCCTGCCCGCCGCCAGCCTGCCGATGATCCCGTTCGCGCTGGCCACCATGCACATGTCCTGGGGCGCCGGGTTCATCACCAGCCCGCCCGGACTCGGCTCGGACTCGCGTACGGCGCAGGCCGCCCGGACCTGAAGCGCCCTCACCCCGGCCGTTTCCGGCCCCGGCCCTCCCTCGTGCCGGAGCGGGCCTTCTGCTAAGCAGTGGGAAGAGCGACAGGGAACGGAAAGTGGGCGTCATGGACGACTTGCGCGGTGACCAGGCCGTGTGGCGGTTCGACGGTGAGACGGTCGCGATCAGGTACGAGGCCCAGGGCTGGTTCAAGGACCCCCTGCTCAAACGGATCGGCCAGCTCGAACTCCCCGTGGCCGCGATCGCCGAGGTCGACTTCCAGCCCGGCGCGGGCCGCAGGAAGGGATGGGTGCTGCAACTGCGCCTGCACGAGCGGACCGACCCCTACGCGGCGGTCGGCGCGATGCTCAAGGAGAAGTCCCAGCCCTTCCGGCTCACCGGCCAGGCCAGCGGCGAACTGGTCGCCGAGTACCTGGCCGACCAGATCCGCTTCGCCGCCGAGCAGAGCGGGCCGCCCGCCCCCGACACGGCCGCCCTCCTGGTGCCCCGCCTGCCCTTCCACATCCAGACCTCCGAGGGCACCGCGACCCTGGACGGCTCCACCGTGCGCCTGGTCTGGTCCGGCGGCGAGGCGAGCGGGCGCAAGCGCAGGGCGCAGCGCCGCGAGTACGACCTCTCCGAGATCACCGGGGTGGACTGGGCGCCCTCCGACGGCTGGGAGCGGGGCTACATGCGCCTGGTCACCGCCGACGCCGGCAAGGACGCCGGGAAACCCAAGCAGGACCTGCGCGCCCTCGTCGCCGAGGAGGGCGCGCAGGGCTACGACACCCTGCTCATGGCCGCGACGGTCACCGCCCACGTGTGGGCCGCGGCGGCACCGGGGGCCGGCGGCCCGGAGGGGCGCGGCGTCGCCGCCAGGCTCAGGGACCCCCGGTGGTGGCTGGACGCGGCGGTGCGGTCGACGGACCAGCTGCGGAGCCTGACAGTGGGATCCGCGGCCCCGGACACGGACGCGGGCACGGAGAACGCCGGGCCCGGCGCGGGAACGGGGGCCGCCTCCGGGGAGGCGGCCGGGCTCCCCGACACCGAGTGGATCTTCCGGCAGATCGAGCACCTGGGCGAGCTGCACGCCAGGGGACTGCTCACCGACGAGGAGTTCTCCGCCAAGAAGGCCGAACTCCTCGGCCGGATCTGAGGCGTCCGTCCTGTCCGGGCCCCGCCGGTGTGATCCTGTCGGTGGGGTCGGTGGGGTCGGTGGGGTCGGTGGGGTCGGTGGGGTCGGTGGGGTCGGTGGGGTCGGTGGGGTCGGTGGGGACGGTGGGGACGGTGGGGTCGGTGGGGTGCGGTCCGGCTCAGGGCTTCCCGGAAGCGCCGTCCTTGAGCGCGGACACCGTCCCGGGGACGTCGTCCACCACGACCGCGTCCATCCCCGCCTCGGCGAACCGAGCCGCGTCCACGGGGTCCGGGCACCAGGAGACGACCTCGATCCCCGCCCGGTGCGCCAGGTCCACGGTGTACTCCACCGACCGGCGGCCGGGTCGGGGCGCGTCGCCGGACAGGCCGAACGAGCGCGCGTCGATCGCCACCACCGGGCACCCCATCCCGGCTGCGCCCGCCACGGCCTGGTCCAGCGGGTTGCGCACGAACGGCATCCACGCCGTGGGCACCGACGGAACCTCCTCGCGGACGGCGAGCAGGACGCCCGGGTCGAAGGAGCAGACGAACACCCGGCGACGTCCGGCCTCCCTGCGCAGGTAGGGCAGGAGAAGCGAGACCGTCCGGCGCGAGGGCGCGTCGACCGCGTCCTCCATCACCGACTTGACGTCCACGTCCAGGCCCACCCCGGTCGGGATCGCGGCCAGGCCCTCCTCCAGGCCGATCAGCCCGGCCTCGGCGCACTCGCGCGCGGTCAGCTCCACGATCGCGCGGCCGTCGTCCAGGGCGGCGTTGTGGTGGAGGACCAGCGCGTCGTCGGCGGTACGGCGCACGTCGATCTCGACCCAGTGCGCCCCGGCCCGCGCCGCCGCGGCGTAGGACTCCGCCGTGTTCTCCCGGGCGCCGTCCACCACGCCGCGCCCCGCGCCGCGGTGCCCGACCACCTCGGTCGCCTCGAAGACCCGGTTCACGCGTCCGCCCCCGACAGGGCGGCCCGCTCGCGTTCGCGGCGCAGCAGCGTCTCGGCGATCTCCACGTCGCCCGGGTTCGTCACCTTGATGTTCGTCTCCTCGCCCGGCACGATCCGCACCTCCTCCTCCGGCAGGTACCGCAGCACCACGCCGCAGTCGTCGGTGGCCACCAGGTCCGGGTCGGCCGCGGCCAGCTCGTAGGCGCGTCGGACCACACCGAGCCGGAAGCCCTGCGGGGTCTGCATCCTGCGCAGCTCCGCGCGCGGGGGGACCCGCGCGATCACCTCGCCGCCGGAGCGGCCGGTCGCCACCCGCACCACGGTGTCGGCGCTGGGCACCGCAACCCCGACCGCGCCCGCCTCCTCCAGCGCGGCCACGCACGCGCTGATGACGGCCGGGCTCACGAGCGGGCGCGCGGCGTCGTGCAGCAGCGCCAGGTCGGTGTCGGCGGCGCCGCCCATCGCGGCCAGGGCGGCGAGGGAGGTGCCGGTGCGGGTCGCGCCGCCGGGGAGGACGGCGGTGACCTTGGTGAACCCGGCGGCGTCGACGATCTCCCGGACCCGGTCCAGGTACTCCTCGACCATGAGCACGACGATCTCGTCGACGTCCGGGCACGCCTCGAAGGCGGCGATCGCGTGCTCCAGAATGGGCCGACCCTCCAGGGGCAGCAGCTGCTTGGGCGCGGGCGCGCCCATCCGCGTGCCCACCCCTCCGGCCAGAACCGCCGCGATCACGCGCGGACGCATGGCTCCACCTCTTCCGTCGTCCACGGCCGCCGTCCACAGCGGCCGAATGCCCCTGGCGCGCCCGGTCGTGTTCGGGTTTCCCGGGTGTACGGGGGTCCCAACCGTCGCCCTCCACCAGCCTCAACGGACGCGCTCCGCGCGCGGTTTCCTCTGGACCCGCCGACACCGTGCTGCCCAACGACACCGTGCTGTCCGCGGTCCCGCGTCCTCCGCGATCCAGCGCGGCCCGGTGCGTTCCCGGCCGAGGCTAGCCGACAGCCCGCCGCGCCGCGCCTTCGCACGGCGCCTTCGCCCCACCCGCCCTGTCCGACCCCGTCCCGCCGCACAACACCACTTCCGTCGGATTCGGCATCCGGTCCGGCGCCCCCGTCCGACGGCGCCTCCGCCCGGGGCGACGCCCCGTCCCACAAGGCACCCCGCCCTCCGCGCACCGCTCCCGGCGCCCCTGGGTGAAGGTACAAAACACGCATTGGTGACAGGTGGGGTGGCACAGCCCGTCGTTCGCGGCGGTAACCTATGGACGCCTGTATGGCGTGCCCGGTGCCGACCTCCTCCCAGAAGCGGTCGTTGAACCGGGCGCGGTCCGTGACATCCCCCGGTCGCCCGGACACGCTCCCCCGTTTCGGTACGCCGTACGGGGTGGACCGCGTATGTCGGCCGGTGCGCACAGGCGAGTACGAGCACGCCCGTCCGGGCCTCAGCGTGGACCGGACGAGACATCAACCCTTGGAGGTGGCGGTGGCGTCAAGGGCGCTGGCCGTCTGGGAGCACCGGAAGGTCGTCGGCCTCCTGGTCCGGCGCGACCTGAAGGTCAAGTACCAGCAGTCCGTACTGGGGTACGCGTGGACGATGTTGGAGCCGCTGGCTCTGACGATGGTCTACTTCGTCGTCTTCGGCCTCATCCTCAACGCGCAACGGGGCATGCCGGAGGAAGCCCGGGCCCAGGGCGGCTTCCTGCTGTTCCTGGTGGCGGGGATCCTGCCGTGGAACACCTTCGGAGCGATCCTGTCCGAGGCCCCCCGCGCGATGATCACGCACGCCAAGCTGATCACCACCATGAAGGTGCCGCGGGAGATCTTCCCCACCGCCACGGTCGGCACGAAGCTGATCGAGTACCTGCTCACCTGGCCCGTGCTGATCCTCTTCGTGATCTTCCTCGGCGGCAGGCCCTCGTGGGAGGGCGTGCTGGTGTGGCTGCCGCTGGCCATCGTGCTCCAGTTCGTCTTCGGGCTGGGCCTCACCCTCTTCCTGTCCGCGGTCAACGTGCTGCTGCGCGACGTCGAGCGCCTGGTGCGCATCGCCTCCCGCATCCTCTTCTACGGCTCGGCGATCCTCTTCCCGGCCGCGATGGTGCTCGACTCCGCCGCGGTCCCCGAGTGGGCGAAGACACTCTTCCAGCTCAACCCGCTGCTGGGTATCTTCGAGATGCACCGTGCCGTGTGGTTCGCCGGGTTCGAGGAACTCACCCCGAGCACCCTCGCGTTGACCTCGTCGGTGGTCGGTTCGATCCTCATGCTGATCATCGGATACTGGACGTTCCGCCGTCTGGAGATGTCCGTCCTGAAGGAGCTGTGATGGCGCACACGACCTACGGCGCCGGGACCACCACCGGGCCGGTCATCGAGGCCAAGAACCTCGGCGTCAAGTTCGCCGTGAACCGTCGGCGCAAGCGCAGCCTGCGCGAGATGTTCATCCACGGCACCAAGCGCGACCCCAACGCCGAGGGCGACGAGTTCTGGCCGCTGCGCGACGTCACGTTCGACATCGGGCGCGGCGAGTGCGTGGGCATCGTGGGCAAGAACGGCACCGGCAAGTCGACCCTGCTCAAGCTGATCGCCGGGGTGCTCATCCCCGACGAGGGCGAGGTGCACGTCCACGGCAAGGTGGCCCCGCTGCTGGAGCTGCGCGCCGGATTCAACGACAACCTGACCGGCCGCGAGAACGTGTACCTGGTCGGCTCCCTGCACGGGATGACCGAGAAGCAGATCGACGAGCGCTTCGACGAGATCATCGACTTCGCCGAGATCAAGCCCAAGTTCGTGGACACCCCGGTGCGCCACTACTCCAGCGGCATGAAGGTGCGGCTCGGCTTCGCGCTGATCTCCCAGCTGGAGCACCCGATCATGCTGGTCGACGAGGTCCTCGCGGTCGGCGACAAGGCCTTCAAGAAGAAGTGCTACGAGGCCATCGACCGCATGCTGGCCAACCACCGCACGATGGTGCTGGTGTCGCACAACGAGAACGACCTGCGCCGGTTCTGCAACCGCGGGCTCTACGTCAAGGGCGGCGGGCTCGCCCTGGACACCGACATCGACGCCGCGCTCGCCGCCTACAACGACGACACCCAGGCGGAGATCGCCGAGCGCAAGAAGCGCGACGCGGACAAGAAGAAGCGCGCGGAGGAGAAGGCCAGGAAGGCCGCCGAGGCCGACAACGGCGGCGGAGCCGACGGCGACGGCGGACAGGCCGCCTGAACCGCCCGGGTCCGCCCGGTCCTCTCCCCGAACGCACTGACGCACTGACGCGCACCACCGGAGTCCTGTCCGGCGGTGCGCGTCTCGCGTGTCACCACATGTCCGGACAGGGCCCCGCGTCGCCCGGCCGCGCCACGGCGACCCGCGCGTGTGTCAGTGATTGAACCGTTACACAGAGTGAGGAACGGTGTCTCTCAGCAGAGCTGGAAGGGGACACGTCCATGGCCCACAGCGGCACCGTGGCGCGGCTGGCCGCGCGGATGCTGGAACGCAGACACGTCACCCGCGCCGGGGTGGCCCGGATCAGCGTCCTGGGGGCCGTCGGCGCGGCGGTCTGGTTCTCCCGGGCCGACACTGTCGGTGGTCTGGCGGGCTCGGCCTTCCTCGGCGCGGTCCTGTTCTGCGACGCGGTCCGCGAGCGCATGCGGGCCGACCGGCGCGACGCCCTCACACTGTGGCTCGTGGCGATGCTGTCGCAGCTGCGCGAGTACGCGGTCTACCTCGGCCTGGCGGCGGGCGCCGTGGCCGCCGGGATCGGCGGGGCCTGGGGGTGGGCCGCGGGCGCGCTGGTCGCCCTGGCTCTGCGCGAGTCGTTCCTGGCCTCCGGGTCCGCTCCGGCCGTCCCGGGGCAGGGGCCGGGTCGAAGGAGGCCCCCGCCGTCCGCCCAGCGACCCGCTGGCGGCCTCCTGGGAGGTCTGGCGCCCCGTCCCCCCCAGGGATCCCGCACCAGCGACCCCGGACTGACCGCGCGACTGTTCGGCGCCACTGTGGTGGACGGCACAACGGGCGGCTCGCGCCCGCCCCGTGCCCCCGCCGGAGCCGCCGCGAACGGAACGGCCGTGAACGGACCCGCGGTGAACGGAATCCACGTGAACGGGGCCGTCGGACGCGGGGTCCCCTTGTGCGGGAGCTCTGAGGAGGAGACCTCCCCGAACGGGGCCTCTGCCGGGGACCGCGCCGCCGACCGCGCCGACCGTTCCGCCCCCTCGCCGCTGCGTCGGATCGCGGACTTCCCCCAACCCGTGCGCTTCCTGGCCATCGCGGTGACCGCCACGCTCTGGGACGCGCGCGTCGCCTTCGTCACCCTCGTCGTCGGCTGCGTCGTCGCGGCCACCGCCCAACTCGCCGATCCCGCCCGGAGCCGGCGGTGAACGAGAGCGCCGCGCACGGGGGACCGGACCGGGGGCAGTATGACCCGTTCCGTCCCGACCTGCGGTTTCTTCGTGATGACAGTCACATGGCGCTCCTGCTCGGCCGGATCGCCCCCGGGGGAGCGCCGCCCCTGCTCACAGCGCTCACCGGGCTCCTGGTCGTCGGAACGCTCCTCGCGGCAGGCCACGGACGGCTGGCAGGCATTACCCTGTTCGCACCGGTCGCTGCCCTGCTACTGTCCGGACTGGCCTCGGGCCACCCCCACGACGGACGGTTCGACTGGCTCGTGCCACCCGTCCTGCGCGTCACCGAGTACGGATACCTGGCGGTCCTGGGGCTGGCTTCCGGTGTACCGGGTCCCCTGGTGTTCGTACTCTTGGTGGCGGTCGCCTGTCACCACGGCGACGACGTGGCCCGTCCCGCGGTCGGCTCGGCCCGTCCCGAAGGGGTGCGCGCCGCGGCCCTCGGCTGGGACGGCCGCATGCTCGTCATCGCGGTCGGAGGAGCGCTGCACGCGCTCGCCCCCGCCTACGGCATACTCGCCGGATACCTGGCGGTGCTGCTCGTCCGTGAGGCCGTGCGCACCTGGAGCGCGACACCGGTGGCCGACGTGCGCGCCAGCGCCGCCCCCGGCGACGGCGACACGGGCCGGGGGGATCCGCGGATCCCCCGACCAGGCCACGCAGACGGGGGCCAACCGGCCGCCGGAACGAACGGGGAGGCGTGAGAGCCCTCCCCGACTAAGGAGGAACACGCCCTCATGCTCGGAATGGTTCTCGCCGCAGGCGCGGGGCGCCGTCTACGCCCCTACACCGACACCCTGCCCAAGGCCCTGGTGCCCGTCGACGGTGAGACGACCATCATGGACATCTCGCTGCGCAACCTGGCGGCGGCCGGGCTGACCGACGTCGTCGTCGTGGTCGGCTACCGCGCGGAGGCGGTCGAGGCGCGCAAGGAGGCCCTGGAGGAGCGCCACGGCGTCAAGCTCACCCTCAGCCACAACGACAAGGCCGAGGAGTGGAACAACGCCTACTCCCTGTGGACCGCGCGCGAGTTCTTCTCCGAGGGCGTCCTCCTCGTCAACGGCGACACGGTCCACCCCGTGAGCGTCGAGGAAACGCTACTCGCCGCACGGGGACCGGAACTCCTCCTCGCGGTGGACAGCGTCAAAAGCCTCGCTGACGAGGAGATGAAGGTGACCCTCGACGAGGAGGGCCACCTGCGCACGATCACCAAGCTCATGGACCCGGCCACCGCCGCGGGCGAGTACATCGGCGCCACCCTCATCGAGGGCTCCCTGGACGCCCGCCTCGCCGACGCCCTCAAGGCCACCTGGGAGCGCGACCCGCAGCTGTACTACGAGGACGGCTACCAGGAGCTGGTCAACCGCGGCGAGAAGGTCGCCGTGGCGCCGATCGGCGAGGTGGACTGGGTCGAGGTCGACAACCACGACGACCTGGCCAAGGCGAGGGAGATCGCATGCCGCTACTAGCCCGCATGCTCCCCTCCCCGCTGGCGATCGACGTGCGCAGGGGAGCCGTCGCCTCCCTCGGGGCGCTGCTCGCCGACCGCAGGATCGCCACCGAGGGCCGCATCGCCGTGGCCGTCGGCCCTGGCCAGGGGGCGCAGATCGCCGCCGAGCTGGACCTGCCCAACTGCGAGGTCTTCCACGTCGAGGAGGGCACCGTCGACGCGGCGACCGAGCTGGGCAAGAGGCTCCGCTCGGGCGCCTACGAGGCGGTCGCCGGGATCGGCGGCGGCAAGACCATCGACGTGACCAAGTTCGCCGCCACCATGGCGGGGATCCCCATGGTGGCCGTGGCCACCAACCTCGCGCACGACGGCATCGCCTCGCCGGTCAGCTCGCTGGAGCACGAGGGTGGCAAGCCCTCCATCGGCGTGACCATGCCCATCGCCGTGGTCATCGACGTCGACTACGTCCGTGCGGCCCCCCCGCACCTGGTGCGCTCGGGTATCGGCGACGTGGTCAGCAACATCTCCGCCATCGAGGACTGGGAGCTGGCGGGCCGGATCAACGGCGAGCCGGTGGACGGGATGGCCGTCACCTTCGCCAGGGTCGCGGCCGAGGCGGTCCTGCACCGCCCGGACTCGGTGGAGTCCGAGGCCTTCCTCACGGTGCTCGCCGAGGGCCTGGTGCTCTCGGGGATGGCCATGTCGGTGGCCGGGTCCAGCCGCCCCGCCAGCGGCGCGTGCCACGAGATCCTGCACGCGGTCACCCAGCTCCACCCGGGCACCAGCAACCACGGCGAGCTCGCCGGGCTGGGCGCGCTGTACGCGTCCTTCCTGAGGGTGCGGCACCTGGGCTGGTCGCAGGCGCGGATGAGCGAGATCCGCGACTGCCTGATCCGCCACGAGCTGCCCGTCGTGCCCTCCGACGTCGGACTCGACGAGGCGGAGTTCGCGCGGGCGGTGGTCCACGCCCCGGACACCCGTCCGGGCCGGTTCACCATCCTGGAACACCTGAACCTCTCCGAGGACGAGATCGGACGGAGTGTCAAGGACTATGTCGAAGCCGTCGGTCGCTGAGGTCCGCGCGGGCGGCCAGCCCGTCGGCATCAAGGAGAGGACGAACGAGGAGCACTGGGCGGGCCGCCTCTACATGCGCGACCTGTCCCCGTACCTGACCACGTTCTTCGTCCGGCTCGGCGTCCCCCCGAACCCGATCACCTACCTGATGATGGCCTTCGGCGTGCTCGCCGGGGTCGTGGTCGCCTTCGGCGGCCTGTGGTCGGCGATCGTGGCGGCGCTGTTCGTGCAGGTGTACCTGCTGCTGGACTGCTCCGACGGCGAGGTGGCCCGCTACACCGGCCGCACCAGCGTGGCCGGGATCTACCTGGACCGGATCGGCCACTACGTGTCCGAGATCGCGCTCCTCATCGGACTGGGCGTGCGTGCCCAGGGCGAGTGGGAGCCGGGCGGCTGGGTGATCCTGGGCATGGCCGCGGCGATCGGCGTGGCGCTCATCAAGGCCGAGACCGACAACGTGGTGGTGGCGCGTGCCAAGGCGGGCCTGCCGGAGAAGGTCTCGGACGAGGCGATGCGTCCGCGCTCGTCCGGGCTGAGCCTGGCCCGCCGCCTGGCCTCGGCGCTGAAGGTGCACCGCCTCATCCAGGCCGTGGAGCTGTCCCTGATCGTCGTGGTGGCGGCCGTGGTGGACGCCTTCCTCGGCGACCTGGCGGCCACCCGGATCCTGGTGGCGGCGTGCGCGGCGGTGGGCGTGCTGATGAGCTTCGCGCACTTCGTGAGCGTGCTCGCCTCGCGTCGCCTCGAATAGCACGGACAGTTCGGGCGTCCCCGTCCCGAACCGGGGTGGAGCGACACGAACAACGCGCCGGTGACGTTGACGTCACGAACGGGGCCGTGCAGGTTACCCTGTCCACGGTCCCGTCCACCTTCCCTTTATTCTTTCGTTAGTCTGTTTCTGCGAGTGTTGGTCATGTGTCAACCTTCCAGAAACACTTCGTCCACTGAACGGTCGCAGCCATGGCCACACCCGTGATTCCGTCCTCGCCGAGCCCGGAGAAGCCTGAGATGACGGTCTCCCCAGCGCCCAGAGCCGAACGGAGCCGCCCCCAGGTGTCCGCGCCCACCCTGTCCTGCGTCCTGCTGACGATGGGCAACCGTCCCGCCGAGCTGCGCCGTGCCATCACCAGCGTGTTCGAGCAGGAGGACGTGGACGTCGAGGTCGTGGTCGTCGGCAACGGCGCGGACCTGCCGGAGCTGCCCGAGGGCGTCACGCGGGTGCGCCTGCCGGAGAACGTGGGCATCCCCGAGGGGCGCAACCACGGTGTGCGCGCGACCAGCGGCGACATCATCCTCTTCCTGGACGACGACGGCTGGTACCGGTCCACGGACCTGGCCCGCCACGTGCGCGAGCGCTTCGCCGCCGACCCGTCGCTGGGCGCGCTGTCCTTCCGTATCGCCGACCCCGACGGCGGCCCCGACCAGCGCCGCCACGTGCCGCGCCTGCGCGTGGGCGACTCCCGGAAGTCGAGCGTGGTGACCACGTTCCTGGGCGGGGCGTGCGCGATCCGGCGCACCGCCTTCGAGGCCGGGGGCGGCCTGCCGGGTGACTTCTTCTACGCGCACGAGGAGACCGACCTCGCCTGGCGGATCATGGACGCGGGCTACGAGATCGAGTACGACGCCGAAGCGGTGATGTACCACCCGGCGGTGGCGCCGACCCGGCACGAGAACTTCTACCGGCTCAACGCCCGCAACCGGGTGTGGCTGGCCCGCCGCAACCTGCCCTGGCCCCTCGCCGCGGCCTACCTCGGCACCTGGGTCGGGCTGACCGTGCTGCGCGAGCGCGACCGCGGCGCGCTGCGCTCGTGGTTCGCGGGCTTCCGGGAGGGCTGGCGCGAGGAGGCCGGCCCGCGCACCCCGATCAGCTGGTCGACCGCGTGGAGGATGACCCGCGCCGGACGCCCGCCGATCATCTGAGCCCCCGGCGCCGGGCGGGCCCGCCGCCCCCGCGCGCCGGTAGCCGGCGGGTTCCGCCCGCTCAGCAGCCCGGGACGCCGACGGAGCGGGGAGGTTGCTGGCGACACCACAGCGGCTCCCAGATTCGAAGGCGGGGCGACAGCCATGTCCGAGCAGCCTCTGGTCCAGGTGCCCGAGCATCCGATCGTTCCGCGTCCGGCCCCCCACCCCCGCCGCCCTGCGCGAGGCCGTGGCCCGCATCACCCCCTCGCGGCTCAGGGAGTTCGACCGTCGGCTCGTGGAGACCAGCACCAGAGCCCGGACGGGACAGACTCCGGGACCCCTGTGGCTGTTCTGCCGTTCGTGGGCCCAGTTCGTGGAGATCCACAGACACCCCGACGTGGCACGCAGACACGAGGAACTGCTGGCCATGGTCGAGCAGGGCCATCCGGACACGCGGAAGGCGATCTCGGAGATCTCCCGTATCCTGGCCTGGGCCGACGAGGAGCTCGACGAGTGAGCGCGTGGTCCTGAGTGAGCGCGTGGTCCTGGTGTTTCGAGCCCCCCCGACCTGGCCGAGGGGCTGCCGGTCGGCGCGGTGGCGGAGATCGAACGGTTGGCTTCGGAGCTGGCGGCCATGGGAGCCGAAACCGACCATGTGGGGCACCCGCAGGACCGTTCAGGAGGGCTACGCGAGTTCCCTCTGGGGAACGGCGTCGGGTTCTTCCCGTTCCCGATGGCGCACCATCTACGGGAGATCGTGATCGGGCAGGTCACACTGTGGCCGCACAAGGCGTGAGGGAGGGGCCGGGCACCGCGGGTGCCCGGCCCCTCGCGCGTGTGCGTACCGGACGGCGGCCGCGGCCGCGGTGTCTCGCGGCCGGAAAACTGTTGCCGCTTGACAATAGTTGACTCTGTCGGCATTGTTTACGATTGGGAAGCCCGCCCCCGGGGTGCTGGCTGCCCCGGGCAGGGCGGGGACGCCGAGGTTCCACCCACACGTGGCGCCGGGCCGACCGCCTGGCCCGCACCAGTGGCTCAGGCCGTACGGAAGTTGGTCTGGTCGGAGCTGTCGGAGCGTTCTTCGGCGCGGTTCGCCGCCTCGCGGAAGGACACGAGCCCTTCCATGAGCATCACCCGCTTCCGCGGGGGCATGCGGGCGATGACCTCGTGGAGCTCCGCCTCCCTGCGGGCTCTCAGGTCGCGCAGGAAGGACCGGCCGCTCTCGCTCAGCCAGAGCCTCAGCTCACGACGGCTGTTGGGGCTCGGTGTCCGGGTCACGAAGCCGACCGCCTGGAGGCGGTCGCACAGCCGGCTCACGGACGGAGGGGTGGAACCCAGGCGCTCGGTCACAGTACGCAGGTTCACGCCGTCCTCCTCCTCAAGGATGAAGAGGACCTTGAGCTGCGGAGGAGAGACCGGTGAGGAGGCGACCTCACGGCCGCGCCCCCAGAGCACTTCCATGAGTTCGGTGACGGTGGATGCCGCACGGGCTGCCTCGGCTGTCGGTTCCTGTGATTCAGGACTCACTTTCCACTCTCACACATCGCGTCTGTGAGCCGTACCCGTCCGCGAGCCGGAAACCGGGTATCTCTACGACCATAACGGAACGCCCCGTTCCGTGCCCGCCGACCGTACCCGTGCCGGTGCGCGGGGTACTTCTCCAATCGGCACAGAAAACGCAGGTCGAGCCAGTGAACATATTCGAGACCGTAGCGCGGTCCCTTCGTGAGGCCCAGCCGCACGGGCTCATGGCGGTCCTCCGTGAGGCTCTCGCTGCGGACTACGCGGCGGCGTCCGCCGAACTCTTCCTCGCCGACTACGGACTCAAGGTACTCTGCCACGTCCCCGATCCGCCCGGGGAGTGCGCGGGGGAGTACTCCGTCTTCAACAGCGTCGTGGGCCGGGTCTTCGGCGCGCAGGAGACCTTCGTCGAGGACAGCTTCGGGTCCGAGGCCGTGACCGTCCACCTCCCGGTGAGTGCCCGCGGCGACCGCCTGGGCGTACTCACCGTCGAGCTGAAGGCGGACGACTACTCCGCCGAGGTGCTCACCCAGCTGGAGCAGGTCGCCGACGTGCTCGGGCACGAGCTCCTCGTCGCCGAGCGCGACACCGACGTCTACCGGGCGCTGCGCCGCAGGGACCGCCTCACCCTGGCCGCCGAGGTCCAGTGGGACCTGCTGCCGGGCCGGGGCTTCGAGTGCCCCGAGTACAGTATCGGCGCCCAGCTGGAGCCGGCCTACTCCATACGGGGTGACAACTTCGACTGGTCGGCCGCACCGGACCAGCTCATCCTGGGCATCACCAACGGCATGGGCGAGGGCATCGACGCCTCGCTCCTGACCAGCCTGGCGGTCAACGCCCTGCGCAACGCCCGCCGCGGCGGGATCCCGCTCGCCGACCAGGTGGCCCTCGCCGACAAGGCCGTCTACTCCCACTACCGGGGGGAGCGCTACCTGGACGTCCTCCTGCTCGGCTTCGACCTGGCCACCGGCGAGGTGCAGGCGGTCGACGCCGGCTCGCCCCTCCTCTACCGCCTGCGCGGCGACCGGGTCGAACAGCTGCCCTTCGAGGCCCAGCTGCCCATGGGTATGGCGGAGGACACCGTGTACACCGCGGAGAGCTTCAGGGTCGAGCCCGGAGACCGGCTGGTGTTCGTCAGCGACGGGGTGTTCGACGCCCGGGGCTCCTCCGAGGAGGAGACCTTCGGCAGCCGGGCCCTGTCCCGGGCCATCCTGGCCACCAGGCTGGTGCCCAGCGCCTCCGTCCCCCAGGAGGTCCTGCGCCACCTGGCCGAGTACCGGGGCGAGCACGAGTCCGTCGACGACGCGCTGGTGGTCTGCCTGGACTGGAGGGGACGGACCGAACAGGCGTAGGCGCGGTGCCGCGCCCGCGGTCCGGTGCGCACCGTGTCCCATTCCCACCCGTCCCCCGTCTGGTAGACAATTGCCACGCGGCAACAACGTAGGACCTACCCCTTACAGCGACATGCAGTGACCACGAGGAGATGTATGACTGACGGAGCATCCGACCACTCCGGGTCGGGCGCGCGGATCTTGTCCGCCTTCCTCCGGCGCCGCAGGGAGCAGATCGCCCAGCGGTGGGCCGACCTTCCCCTCTTCCAGACGGTGTTCACCGTCACCCGGGACGAGGCCGTCGAGGCCTGTCACGCGGTCGTCGACTCCCTCTCGGTGGTCGCCGACAGCGGACGCGTCGACGACCTGGAGGCCCCGGGCTTCCACCCCGTCCGCGACCAGCTCGTCGCGATGACCGCCTCGCGCGCGAGGTCGGGCCTGTCCACCGCCCAGGTCGACCGCGAGGTCGGCGTCCTGGGCGAGGCCGCGATGGAACTGCTGGTCGCGGACGCTCCCGAGACCGGGCCCGAGGAACTGTGCGACATCCGCGTCCAGCTCGCCACGCTGTTCGCCACCCTGCGGGTCATGGTCGTCGAGAGCATGCTCCAGGAGAACCAGGAGATCATCCAGCGCCAGCGCCAGCAGCTCCTGGAGATGGCGACCCCGGTCGTCAAGCTCTGGGACCGCCTCGTCGCCGTGCCGCTCATCGGCATGCTCGACAGCGCGCGCAGCCAGGTGGTGATGGAGAACCTCCTGGAGGCCATCGTCGAGCACAAGGCCACCATCGCCATCCTGGACATCACCGGCGTGTCGACGGTGGACTCGCTCGTCGCGCAGCACCTCATGAAGACCGTCGCCTCGGCGCGGCTCATGGGTGCGGAGTGCGTGATCTCCGGCATCCGCCCCGCCATCGCCCAGACCATCGTCCAGCTCGGCCTGGACCTGGGCCCGGTCACCACCCGGGCCAGTCTGGCCGACGCGCTGGAGTGGGCGCTGGAGCGCCGCCAGCGCAACGCGCCGTCCATGCAGGGTTCCTGAGAGCTGATCGGACAGGTACGTGAATAGTCCTCCCACCATCCCGGTCCTCGACCTCGGCGGGTTGCTGCTCGTGAGCATCCAGGGCGAACTCCCCGACGAGGCCGCGGTCGACCTCCAAAGCGACGTGACCTCCGCGGTGGCCGACACCGGTTCGCGCGGACTCATCATCGACATCAGCTCGCTCGACATGGTCGACTCCTTCCTCGCACGCGTCCTCGCCGAGGTGGCGGCCTCCTCCCGGCTCCTCGCGGCCAGGACCGTCCTGGTCGGCATGCGCCCGGCGGTGGCCATCACCCTGGTCGAACTGGGCCTGACCCTGCCGGGCATGGACACCGCCCGTACGGTCACCGAGGCGGCGGCCAGTTTCGGGGTCACCATCGAGCGGAAGGAACGGCCGGAACGGGGCGCGACGTGAGCCAGGTCTCCGTGGAGCCGATCCGCGTGCCCATCCGCAGGGACACCGACCTGACGTCGGTCCGTCAACAGGTGCGCGCCCTGGCGCAGCAGACCGGGTTCGGCCTGGTCCAGCAGACCAAGCTCGTGACCGCGGCCAGTGAGCTGGCCCGCAACACACTCCTGCACGGCGGGGGCGGGTCCACCGAGATCCGCGTCGTCCACGGCCGGTTGGGGCAGGGCGTGTGCGTGTCCTTCGTGGACTCCGGACCGGGGATCCCCGACGTGGACATGGCCCTGACCGACGGCTACTCCACCGCGGGCGGCCTGGGCATGGGCCTGAGCGGCTCCAAACGCCTCGTGCAGGAGTTCGAGATCCAGAACCTCCCCGAAGGAGGGACCAGGGTCACCATCACCTCCTGGGCCGATCCCTACGGGCGCGGAGCCCGATGACCAGAGTCTGGGACCTGGCGGTCACCGACGCCACGCGCGTGCCCGAGGCGGCCAGGACCGCACGGAGCGCCGCGCGCGGCGTCGGCCTGGACGGGGCCGTGGCGGACGCCGCGGCCCTCACCGCGTCCGAACTGGCGACCAACATGTGCAGGTACGCGGGCGGGGGGCGCTTCGTGGCGGAGGAGGTCCGGGACCCCTGGGGGGTGGCCCGGGCCCTGCAGATCCTCGCGCTGGACCACGGCCCCGGCATCCCCGACGTCCCGCGCGCCATGGAGGACGGCTTCTCCACCGCTACCGAATCCCTGGGCACTGGGCTCGGTGCCTGCGCGCGCGCCGCCGACTTCTTCGAGGTCCAGAGCGTCCCCGGCAGGGGGACGGTCGCGGTGGCCCGGTTCGCCCGGTCCGCCGACCGCGCCCTGTTCGGGGCCCGCGCGGCCACGGGCGGGGTGCACCTGTCCCTGGGCGGTCACACGTTCTCCGGCGACGCCCTGGCCTTCCACAGCTCCGGAGGACTGCGCACGGTCATGCTCGCGGACGGGCTCGGGCACGGTGAGGCCGCCGCGGAGGCCTCCGACGCGGCCGCCCGCTTCGTGACCGGCAGCAGGGGAGGAGCCCCCGACGCGCTGCTGCGCGGGCTGCACGAGGCGCTGCGCCGCACGCGCGGGGCTGCCGTCGCGGTCGCCGCGGTCGACGAGTCCAGGGGGCGTCTCACCTTCTGCGGGGTCGGCAACATCGGCGCGCGCCTGTACAGGGACGGGCGCTGGGAGACGCTGCTCTCCAAGCCCGGCATCGTGGGGGCCTTCTCCCTGCGCACACCTGCCCCGGCGCTGCGAGAGTGGTCCCCGGGCGACATGCTCGTCCTGCACAGCGACGGGCTGCCGGGACACTGGAAGCCCGAGGGCGCCGAGCGGCTGCGCGGCCACGACGCGGCGGTCGCGGCCGGAGCGGTGTTCCGGGACTCGGGCAGCGCCGCCCGCCGGCTGCGCGACGACACCAGCGTCGCCGTGGTCACGCACACCGTACGTCCTGACGGAGGAGGACGATGACGCAACCGCTGCTCGACCTGCGGGTCCGCGGCGCGGTCGACGCGGCGCTGGCCCGCGCGGCCGTGGCGCGCGTGCTCGGCGCCGCGCGCGCCGGGGACGAGGCCGAACTGGAGTTCCTGGACGACGCCTCCTCGTGGGCGCTGCGCGCGGCGGGGCCCGGCGGTCCGGCCGCGCTGGCGGTGGAGCTGTCCGAGGACGGGCTCGCCCTGCGCGCCACCGTCCGCGACGGCTCGGGGGAGAGCAGGTGGGAGTCCGACCTGTCCCTCCCCGAGCCCCTCGACGCGGGGGTCGCGGCGGACGGGGGACCGGAGGGGCCGGACGCCGAACTCCTGGCGGCGGAGCTGCTGCGTGTCTCCGAGCGCGCGGGGAGGGTGGCCGCCGTCGCGGCCGAGCGCGCACGCGAGCTGGAGTGGCACCAGCGCGAGCTGGAGGAGACCAACCAGGGCGTGCTCGCGCTGCACGCCGAGCTCGCCGAGGCCAGCGACGAGCAGCGGAGGCTCCTGGCGGCCGAGCGGTCGGCCCGGGACCAGGCGGAGGCCGCCCGCAACAGGCTCACGTTCCTCTCCACGGCCAGCGCGAGGCTCATGACCTCCCTGAACCAGTCGGAGATCTTCGCCCGCCTCCAGGACCTGCTCGTGCCCGGGCACGCGGACGCCGTCGAGGTGTGGCTCGCCGGTGAGGACGGCGGCCTGTGCGCCTCCGACGGGCGCGAGGCGGCCGTGCCGGACACGGTGCTCCTGGCCGCGGCCCGGCGGCGGCCCACGGACTCCCTCGCAGAGGAGGGGCAGCTGGCCCTCCCCCTGCTCACGGGTTCGGGGCTGCTCGGAGTCCTGCTGCTGCGCCGCGCCGACCCCCCGGACGCCGACGACGAGGTCGTGCTGGTCGAGCTCGCGGGGCGGGTGGCGGCGTCGCTGGACAACGCGCGCCGCTTCGAGCGCGAGCGCGACACGGCGGCCACCCTCCAGCGCGCCATGCTCACCGAGCTGCCCGAGACCCCGGGGATGGAGCTGACGGCCCGTTACCTGCCCGCCACGCGCGGGATGAACGTGGGCGGTGACTGGTACGACGTCTTCTCGCGGGGCGACGGCGAGTTCATCGGCGTGGTCGGCGACGTCACCGGACACGGTATCCACGCCGCGGTGATGATGGGCCAGCTGCGCACGGCCCTGCGCGCGTACGCGCTGGAGGAGCGCAGCCCGGCCGTGCTGCTGGAGCGTCTGCACCGGCTGCTGGGCCACCTCGAACCGGACCTGTTCGCGACCGCCGTCATCGTGCGCTTCCGGCCGGGGGACCCCGAGGTGGTGATGGCCGGAGCCGGGCACCCGCCGCCGCTGTGGCGGGACGGCGAGGGCACGGCGCAGGCGGTGCGGCTCCCGTCCGGAGGCATGCTCGGCCTGCCGGTGGAGCTGACCTACACCGACCACACCGTCGAGCTGCCGCCGGGCTCCGCGCTGCTGCTGTACAGCGACGGCCTGATCGAGCGGCGCGGCGAGTCCATCGACGACGGGATCGCGCGCCTGGTGGAGGGCTTCGGCGGGCCACCGTACTGGCGGGGCGGCCCGGACCAGGCAGCCGACGACCTGCTGGACGCCATGGTCAAGTACCAGGACTGCGACGACGACGTCTGCCTGCTGGTCTTCCTCGCCGCTGAGCGGGACACCCCGCGGGCGGACGGGTAGCGGCCCGGCCCCGCACACGTCGGGGCCGGGCACCTCCTCGGCGCCCGGCCCCGTCGCTACCCGGCCCCTCGGGGCGCGTCAGTCCGCGGATCAGACCTCGGTGACGGCCTCGTCGTACTCCAGGCGCGGCAGGCGGTCGAACCACGCGTCCGGACCCGGCCTGCCGATGTTCATGACCACCAGGGGCCGCAGCGTGGAGTCCTCGCCGAAGAACTCGCGGCGCACGCCCTCGGCGTCGAAGCCGGTCATCGGTCCGGCCGCCAGGCCGGCGGCGCGCACGCCCAGGAGCAGGTAGCCGATCTGGAGGAAGGCGTTCTGCAGGGCCATGCTCTCGCGGGCCTCGACGGGCATCCCGGAGAAGTTGTCCCGGGCGTCGGGCGCGACGGGGAAGGTCTTCGGGAAGTGCTCGTGGAAGTCGGAGTCCGCGGACAGGATCAGGGTGAGCGGCGCCGTCGAGGTCTTGGGGGCGTTGTTGCCCGCCATGTGCGGCACGAGGCGCTCACGGGCCGAGGCCGAGCGCACCACGGTGACCCGCAGCGGCTGGTTGTTCATGGCGGTCGGCCCGTACTTGACCAGGTCGTGGATCGCGCGGACCTGTTCCTCGGTCACCGGTTCGTCGGTGAAGCTGTTCGCGGTACGCGCGTCCCGGAAGAGCAGGTCCTGGGCCGCCTTGTCGAGAACCAGGGCGTCAGTCATGTGTTTCCTCGTCGTGCTCGTGGTGTGGCGGGGGGCCGTGCGGAGTCGGCTCCGACAGGGACCACAACACTTGTTGACGAGGAAGATATTTCTTGGAGAGTCAGAAGTGGGTTCAATCACGCACGGGAGTGCGCTGGCGACTCCGCGGGGGCGGTACGACGGGCAGGGGTTCGCCGGAGGCCTCGTCCGCCCACGCCTCCAGGCGCTTGACGAACAGGCGCGCCTGGACCGGCCAGTGGAAGGAGGTCCGCGCGATCCGGTGCCCGGTGCTCGCCAGGTTCCGGCGCAGCTCCTCGTCCCGGCGCAGCCGCAGCACCGAATCCGCCGCGGCCGACACGTCCCCGAACGGCACCACCAGGCCCGACGGGCCCTCGGGGCGGCCGGTCACCAGCTCCTGCGCCATCGGGTTGGGCGTGGTCACCACCGGCAGGCCGTGCGCCATGTACTCCACGACCTTGGTCGGCATCGAGTGCCGGTAGTTGGGCGTGTCGTGCAGCAGGCTCAGCCCCGCCATGGCACCCGCGCAGATCCGCAGCGCCCGGTCGTTGGGCACGAACCCGTACCAGTTGAGGACGTCCTCCTGCTGGGCCTCGCGCAGCAGCGGCCGCACCCCGGCGTCGGCGCCGCCGATCACCTCCAGGCGCACGCCGTGCGGGCGCAGCATGCGCCCCAGCTCCACCAGTTCGCGCGCGCCGCGCGCCTCGGACACCTGGCCCAGGTACACGATCCGGTCGTCGCCCGGTTCGCGCGCCGGGAACTCCGGCACGTCGGTGGTGTTGGGCACCACCGGGTGCTCCAGGCGGAACCGGGAGCGGTAGCCCTCCTCGGCCAGCAGCAGCCGCATCCGCCGCTCCGCGTGCCGCTCGAAGGAGCGCACCACCGTGCCCAGCGGACGCCGCAGCGCCCGGGGCACCCACGCCTTGGTGAGCAGGGCCGCGGCCGTGTCCTCGTGCACGTCCCACACCGTCACCGGGCGCCTGGACGGCAGGGCCAGCAGGAGCTCGGGGTCGTGGAAGAGCAGCAGGTCGGCCATGGGCGCCTGCTCGGCGAGCACCGCGCGGGCGGCGCGCAGCGAGGCGAGCCGTTCGCGCCCCGAGGCGCGCGGCACGTCCACCGAGCGCAGTTCCGACCACGGGGTCACCCCGCACTCGCGGAACGGCGCCACATAGGTCACGGTGTGTCCGGCGTCCAGCAGGGCGCGGATCTGCCGGTGCAGGATCCGTGCGTCCTCCGGATGGTGCACCACCGTGGCCACGAGCGCGTGCATCGAGTTCACCTACCTGTGTCGCCGTCTGAGGCCCTCTCGGGCGGATCGGCCGGGCCGCTCCTCCTGGGGCGGTATCAGCTCTTCGCCACGGTATTCAGCGGGGGAGACGTGCCGAGGAAAGCCCGGTGGCCGCACGGGGTGCAGCGGGTGAACCTTCGGTCAGGGGAAGGTGAACGCCGAAAGGCACGCCGATGGACGGGGTGTGCGTCCGGGTCGGCGTGCCTGACGGGCGGGCTTCCTCAGGTCACAGGACCTGGAAGCCCTCGCGCGTGACGTGGCGCCGCACCTGCGAGGGGACCGCGGGGTCCGTCTCGGGGTCGGGGCGGCGCAGCACGCCCCGGGTGTCCAGGAGCAGCCGCGCGTACTCCTCCAGCCGCTTGGGCCGGTACTCGGCGTGGTCGGTGAGCAGGATGGTCAGGTCGGCCTCGGCCAGGGCGCGGTCCAGGTCGGTGGACCTGGGCACGTCCACGCCGTCGACCTGCCAGGACTCCACGTGCGGGTCGTGGTAGGTCAGCGTGGCGCCCTTGGCGGCCAGCTTGCGCGCGACCGGCCGGGCCGGGGACTCGCGCTGGTCGGCGATGTCGGCCTTGTAGGTGACGCCCAGCAGCAGCACCTTGGAGCGCGACAGCGCCAGGCCGGAGTCGTTGAGCAGCTCCTGCGCCCGCTGGATGACGTAGGAGGGCATGCGGCCGTTGATCTCCTGGGCCAGCTCCACGAACCGGAACGGGTAGCCGAGGGTCTTGACCTTGTACGACAGGTAGTTCGGGTCGATGGGGATGCAGTGGCCGCCCACGCCCGGGCCCGGGTAGAAGGCCTGGAAGCCGAACGGCTTGGTGGCCGCCGCGGCGATGGAGTCCCACAGGTCCACGCCCAGCTCCTGGCAGAAGATGGCCATCTCGTTGACCAGGGCGATGTTGACGTGGCGGTAGGTGTTCTCCAGCAGCTTGGCCATCTCCGCCTCGCGGGTGCCGCGAGCCCGCACCACCGTGTTCACGAAGGCGCCGTAGAAGTCCGCCGCGGCCTCCCCGCACTCCGGCGTCAGGCCGCCGACCACCTTGGGCGTGTTGGCCACGCCGAAGGTCGGGTTGCCCGGGTCGATGCGCTCGGGCGAGAAGGCCAGGTGGAAGTCGGCGCCCGCGACCAGGCCGGACTTCTCCAGCAGCGGGCGGACGACCTCCTCGGTGGTGCCGGGGTAGGTGGTCGACTCCAGGATCACCAGGGTGCCGGGCTGCAGCTGGGCGGCGATCGCCTCGGCCGCGGACGTGACCGCGCTCAGGTCGGGACCGCCCTCGGCCGACAGCGGCGTGGGCACGCAGATCACGATGGTGCGCGTGGCGGCCAGGCAGGCCGGGTCGGTGGTCGCGGTGAAACCGCGGTCCAGCATCCCGCGGACGTCCTCCGCGGAGAGGTCGTCCACGTGCGACACGGCGTTGTTGAGCCCGGCGACGACGCGGTCGCTCACGTCCAGACCGGTGACCTTCAGGCCAGCGGACACGGCCTCGGCCGCCAGCGGCAGGCCGACGTAGCCGAGGCCGAGAACGACGAGGTCGCTGACCGCACCGGCGGACTGCTCGGAGACAAGGGCTGGGTTGGAGGCTGCGGCATCCACTTCGTGGTCACACTCGCATTCATCTCGTGAACGGGCGTAAATAGCGGGGAGTGCCATTGCTCAGTGCGTTGGACGTCCGAGTGTAGGCACGTGTTGTCCACGCTTACGGGTTCTGGCCTGGTTCGGTCATTTCTCGAATCTGAACCCGATACGCCTGGTTGTAGCGGTATGCGGCCTCGGCCCAGGTGCGGTCAGCGCCGACGAGGCTGCGACCTGCACTGCCGTAGGAGATCCGCTTTTCACGACTGTAAGCGAGTTTTGTCAGCACATCGGCTAGAGTCGCCGATTCGCCCGCCGGAATTAACTCTCCGGTCACTCCCGGTTCCACGATCTCTTGCAACGCGGGAAGATCACTGGCCACCACCGGAAGGCCGCCCGCCATGGCCTCCACGGGTTTGAGCGGGGTGACCAGACGACACACCCGCTCGTCGCGCCGCGGCACCGCGAACACGTCCAGGGCGGCGTGGTGGTCGCGCACCCGCGCGGCCGGGACCCGGCCGGTGAAGTGCGCGGCCCCCTCCAGGCCCAGCGAGTCGGCCAGGGAGCGCAGCGCGGGCAGCTCGGGGCCGTCCCCCACCACCAGGGCGTGCGCCGCCTCCCCGCGTTCGCGCATCAGGGCCACCGCCTCCAGCAGCGTGTCCAGGCCCTCGTAGCCGAAGCAGCTGGTGGTGGTGCCCACCACGAAGTCCTCGCCGCCGATCCCCAGCTCAGCGCGCACCCCGGCGCCCGAGGGCAGCGGGGCCAGGAAGGAGGCGTCCACCGCGTTGGGCACCACCAGCAGGCGCTCGCGCGGCACGCCGCGCGCCTCGATGTCGGCGCGCATCGCCTCGCCCAGGGTCACCACCAGGTCGGCGGCCAGCATGCACTCGGTCTCGCTTGCGCGCTCGGCCTGGTAGAAGGCGTCGTCCACGCTGCGCGAGGGGTCGCGCGAGAGCCACGACTCCTCCAGGAAGCCCCGGACCTCGTACACCACCGGCAGGCCGAACCTGCGGCCCAGCTCCAGGGCCAGGCGGGCGTTGTGGTGGTTGCTCGCGGCGTGCAGCACGTCGGGCCGCAGCGCCTCCACCAGCTCCGACCCCAGCCGCACCCCCGCGGCCAGCTCCCGCCCGGCGTCGGCGGGCGCCGTCCAGGGGAGCAGCCGGTGGTAGGGGACGCCGTCCACCCGCACCAGCGTGCGGGGGTCGGGCACCCCCTTGACCAGCGGGTACCCCGCCCGGGTGACCACGTGCACGTCCATCCCGGCCTCGCGCTGGGCGACCGCGATCTTGTGGGTGCGCTGGGTGTAACCCGCGTTGGTGTGCGGCAGCGCGTTGGTCACCAGATGCAGCACCCGCAGACCCGCCCCGGGTGACGCCGGATCCCCGGCCACACGCCACCGTTCACCCTCCGATGCCTCCGGTCGCCGAGCGTTCACCGTGGCGTCGGGCGGCGTTCGTGGATCGCGGGTTAACGTGATGGCGTGACGGTCAGGCGACGTGGACGGAGGCGTGGCGACAGCGCGTCCCGTGGCCAGGGCCGTCCGGTACTCCGCGGCCTCCCGGAGAGCGCCTTCCGGAAGCTGTTCGACCAGCTCCCGGGCGGTGGCCGCGTCTCCTGCCGCCAGGCAGGCCGCCACCAGGCGGCCCACCCGGCGGGGGGAGGCACCGCTCGCCGCGGCGAGCACCGCCTCGCGGGCGTCCGCGCGCCGGCCCTGGTCCCACAGGGCGTAGGCGCGGGCCCGGCCGCCCGCACGGGAGGCCAGGGCGCGCACCGCGCGTCGCGGCGGACCGGGCGTCAGCCGCAGCGCCAGCAGCGGCAGCCGGGCCGGTTCGGCCCGCAGGTGTCGCCAGGCCAACGAGAGGGTGAACGTCGCCGCCCGCGGCCAGCGGGTGCGCGGACGCGGAACCTGGGATTCGGAAGCTTGGGTGTCATGCACGGTCAGTCACACAACCACGCGGACGTGACCGTACGGTGACACCACGGCGACACGGACGGGACGGCTCGGGCAAGGAACGCCGCCGAACCACACCAGCCCCGCCGGTCACGGCGGGAACACCACCCCAACAGAAGGAAACGTGAGAGCCGTGGCAACGAGTGCCCCCCTGGGGAGCCAGGACACCGGGATCGTGCACGTCGTCGGCGCGCGCCCCAACTTCGTCAAGGCAGCGCCCGTCGTCTCCGCCCTGCGCGGACGCGGCGCCCACCAGGCGGTCGTGCACACCGGCCAGCACTACGACGACCGCATGTCCGCCGTGTTCTTCCGCGACCTGGGCCTGCCCACCCCCGACGTCGACCTCGGCGTCGGCTCGGGCTCCCACGCCGCCCAGACCGCCGCGCTCATGGTGGGCCTGGAGCAGGAGTTCACCGAGCGCCGGCCCGGCATGGTGGTCGTCTACGGCGACGTCAACTCCACCGTGGCCGCGGCCCTGGTCGCCGCCAAGCTGCACGTCCCCGTCGCCCACGTGGAGGCGGGGCTGCGCTCCTTCGACAACACCATGCCCGAGGAGATCAACCGCCGGGTCACCGACCAGCTCAGCGACGTGTGCTTCGCCACCAGCCCGGAGGCCGTCGGCCACCTGGCCGCCGAGGGCGTCCCGCCCTCCCGCGTCCACCTGGTCGGCAACCCCATGATCGACACCCTCCTGGGCAACCTCGACCGCTTCGACGCCGACGCCCTGCGCGAGCGCCTCGACCTGCCCGAGCGCTACGTCGCCGCCACCCTGCACCGGCCCGCGAACGTGGACGACCCCGACACCGTCGCCCGCCTCGCCGCGCGCCTGCACGAGATCGCCGACCTCGCCGACGTGGTCATGCCCGTGCACCCGCGCGGCAAGGCCGCCTTCGACCGGGCCGGGCTCGGCGACCACCCGCGCGTGCGGCTCCTCGAACCCCTGGGCTACCTCGACTTCGTCGCGCTCACCCGCGGCGCCGCCGCCGTGGTCACCGACTCCGGCGGCGTCCAGGAGGAGACCACGATCCTCGGCGTCCCCTGCCTGACCCTGCGCCCCAACACCGAGCGCCCCGTCACCATCACCCACGGAACCAACCAGCTCGTCACGGAGGCCGACCTCCTCCAGGCCGTCACCAAGGTCCTGCACGGGCGGACCCCGGAGCGGATCGGCGACACCCCGCCCCTGTGGGACGGCCGCGCCGGGGAGCGCATCGCCTCCGTGCTCACCCAGTGGTCGAGGTGAACCCGATGACACACGAACACCGCGCACCCGTTCCCGCACCCAGGAACGCCAGCGCACGGGAACGCGCCGTACGGGGCGCGGTCCCGGTCCAGGCACGCGGGGTCCGCCGGAGAGCGACCCCGATTCCCCCGCAGCGGTCCAGGTGATCCACCATGGCACACGTCCCTCCATCCGTCCCGCACCCCAGAGGCCCCGCCGGGCCCGCGACACGCCTGGCCAAGGGCATCCGCACCCGGCCGGGCGCGCGCAGGGTGCACCGCACGTCGCAGTCGGACCCGACGCACGGCGCGGTGGTTTCGCCGAACCGAACCGAACACAAGGTGGCAGACCGTGAAACGGCGTGAACAGAGCCAGACCGAACAGCTCCGGCAGGCGCTGGCCGAGCGCGAGGCCCAGCTCCAGGAGGCGCGCACCCGGCTCGCCGCCCTGGAGGGCTCCACCTCGCTCCAGGTGGGCAAGGCGCTCACGGCCGCCGCGAAGCGCCCCGGCCGGTCCCTGGTCAAACTTCCCCGTGACCTCTACCGCCTCTGGCGCAGCAGCGGTACCACCCGGCACACCGAGCGACGCCGCGGCGGCGCCGAGCCGGTCCGCTCCTTCGACGCCGAGCGCCAGGAGTCGCGCCTGCTCACCGGCCTGACCGGCGGCAGGGAGGACCTGCTGGTCGCCGCCACGGTCGTCGGTCCCTCCATCGCGGAGGCGATCGACCCCTACGTGCGCTCGGTGCCCCTGCGCCCGCACGACGCCCAGATCGTCATGGACGGCGTCGACGTGGACCTGGTCCTGGTCTCGGCCTCGGCCGCCGCCCCCGGGTCGCCGTGGGCGCACGTGGGAGACCCCGCGGCAGCCGACCGCACCCGCGCCCTGCACTGGGTGCTGGAGTCCGCCGCCTCCCGAGGCATCCCCACGGTGCTGCTCGACGACGTCCCCTCGCCGCCCGCCCTGCGCGAACTGGGCTTCGACAGGGTCCACCGGGGCGACGCCGGGGTCCCCCTGCACCTGTTCAACCCCGTCGCCGCCGACCTGACGCCCGGACCCGAGGCGGTGTTCGTGCGCGTCCACCGCGAGGAGCCCGTCCCCGACGTCCTCGCCGAGCTGGGCGCGGGCGTGGTGGAGGCCGACTCCCGCGGCCTGGCCGACGCCCTGCGCGCCGCCAACGTCGCCGTCGTGGCGCCCCTGACCGCAGAGGAGGCCCGGCTGCACCGCCGCGCCTGGGCCTGCGGCACCCGCGCGGTCACCGCGGGGGAGGGCCTGGCCGTCACGGTGCCGCGCATGCGCGTCGAGGAGCCCACCGCGGCCGAGCAGCGGGGCATGCTCCGCCAGGTCTTCCTGCGCGAGGCCACCCCGGTGCGCCTCGCCGAGATCCTGGACGGTCTGGACTTCCCGCCCGGCACCCCCGGCCCGGAACTGCCGCTGCGCGGCCGCTCCGTGGCCGTCCTGGCCGACCCGGCGGGGGAGGCCGACGCCGACCGGCTCGCCGACGACCTGCTGTCCGCCGCGCTCAGGCCGGCCGAGGTGGTCGTGCCCGGCGCGGCCTCCCGCCTGCCCGGGGTCCAGCGGCTGCGCGCCGAGGGCGTCACCGTGCGCACGGTGCGCTTCAGCGCCCCGGACACCCCCGAGGAACTCACCCGCGACGAGCCCGGCGCCCGCGCCGGGGAGCCCTGGGCCGTCCTGGCCGAGCGCGCCACCGCGCCGTGGTCGCACCTGTGGACCGCTCCGGTCGGCCGCAGGCGCCTGGCCGACCTGGTGTGCGCCGTGGAGTGCACGGACGCCGACGCGGTCGGTACCGTCGACGCGGCGGCCCCCGAACCGGGCGAGCACGGTTTCTTCGACCGTCCGGACACCGCGGACCGTCAGTACGTCTTCGTCAGCGCGGTCGTGCCGGAACTGGTCCGCACCACGCTGCTGAGGCGCGGCTGGGACCCGGCGGAGTGGAACCGCCGCGGCACCCGGCTCCTGGCCCTGGGCCCCGACCACGGGACGGGCGACGACGCGGAGGACCCCGTGTCCGACGCGGCGGATGCCTCGACCGGCGCCGTCGGATGAGCCGTACGGGCAACGAGAAAGCATCCGAAGGGAAGAACGTGAGCACACCGCCTCCGCGCGCACTCCTGTACGGGGACGTGGACCTCAACATCATCGACGGTTCCGCGGTCTGGGCGCAGTCGATGGCGCAGGCCCTGGCCGCCGCCGGATGCGAGGTGACCCTGCTGCTGAAGGCGCCCGTGCGCACCGACCGGCTCACCGAGCCCCTCACCAGGGTGCCCGGGGTCCGGCTGCTGCGGCCCTACGAGGACAAGGCGCTGCCCGACCTGGGGCCGAGGGGGCTCACCCCGGAGCAGGCCGTCACCCTGATGACCAGGCACCACGAGCGCAAGCCCTTCGACCTCGTGGTCGTGCGCGGGCGCCGCCTGGCCGGGCTGGCCGCGCAGGAGGAGGCGCTGGCGGGCCGCCTGTGGACCTACCTGACCGACTTCCCGCACAGCGTGGGAGAGCTGTCCGCGACCGCCACCGCCGAGCTCACCGAGATCGCGCTGGCCTCCCGGTTCCTGCTCTGCCAGACCGAGGAGCTGCGCGCCTTCCTGGAGTCGACGGTGCCCGCCGCCTGCGGCCGGTCGGTCCTGTTCCCGCCCGTGGTGGTCGTCCCCGAGGACGTGCGCGCCGACGGCGGGACCCAGGCCCGGGCCCGCCTGGCCTACACCGGCAAGTTCGCGCCGCGCTGGAACACCCTGGAGATGACCGAGCTGCCCGCCGAACTGGCGCGGCGCGGGGTGGACGCCGAACTGGTGATGATCGGCGACAAGATCCACGCCGAACCCGCCGACTGGGCCAAGAACATGCGCAGGGCCCTGGAGGGCACCCCGAACGTGGACTGGCGCGGCGGGATGTCGCGCGCCGAGGCGCTCCGCCAGGCCGCCGAGTGCGGCTTCGGGCTGTCCTGGCGCGACCCGTCCATGGACGCCAGCCTGGAGCTGTCCACCAAGGTGCTGGAGCTGGGCGCGCTCGGCCTGCCGGTGGTGCTCAACCGCACGCCCATGCACGAGGCCATGCTGGGCGCCGACTACCCGCTGTTCGCCGGGACCGACGTCGCCTCGGTCGCCGACGCGGTGGCCCGCGCCCACGGCGACCGCGCTGTCTACGCGGACGCCGCCGCGCGCTGCCGCGACGCCGCGGCCGACCACACCCTGGAGCGGGCCGCCGAGCGGCTGCGCGGCTACCTCGCCGACGCCCTGCCCCCCGTCCCCGAGGGCGCCGACCCCGAGCGGCCGCTCAAGGTGGTCATCGCCGGGCACGACATGAAGTTCTTCACGCGTCTGGCCGAGTACCTGGACTCGCTGCCCGGCCTCGACGTGCGCATGGACGAGTGGGAGGGGCTGAGCACCCACGACCAGTACCGCTCCCGGGAGCTGGCCGCCTGGGCCGACGTGGTGATCTGCGAGTGGTGCGGGCCCAACGCGCTGTTCTACTCCAAGTGGAAGCGCCCCGACCAGCGGCTCATCGTGCGGCTGCACCGCTTCGAGCTCTACGCGGAGTGGCCCCGCAAGCTGGACATCGACAAGGTCGACGCGGTGGTGTGCGTGAGCCCCCACTACGCCGACCTGACCCGCGAGATCACCGGATGGCCCGCAGGGAAGGTGGTCGTGGTCCCCAACTGGGTGGACGACGAGCAGCTGGGCCGCCCCAAGCTCCCCGGGGCCGAGTACTCCCTGGGCATGGTCGGTATCGCGCCCTCGCGCAAGCGGTTGGACCGGGGCCTGGACGTCCTCGCCGAGCTGCGGCGCATGGACCCGCGGTACACGCTGTCGGTCAAGACCAAGCAGCCGTGGGAGTACTGGTGGATCTGGAACCGGCCGGAGGAGCGCGCCTACTTCGAGCGCGTCTACCGGCGGATCCAGCGCGACGAGCGCCTCGCCGCCGGGGTGGTGTTCGACCCCTTCGGGCCGGACGTGGCCACCTGGCTGCGGCGGGTGGGGTTCATGCTCTCCACCAGTGACGACGAGTCCTTCCACCTGGCGCCCGCCGAGTGCGCCGCCTCGGGCGGGGTGCCCGCCCTGCTGCCGTGGCCGGGCGCGGACACCATCTACGACCCGCACTGGATCCACGACGACGCCGTGGCGATGGCCGAGGCCATCCACGCGACCGTCAGCGAGGGGCGGTTCTCCGCCGAGGCCGCGCGCGCCCACGAGGAGGTCACCACCGTCTACGGCCTGTCCCGGGTGCGGTCGCTGTGGAGCGACCTGGTGGTCCGCGGCAGGGCGCCCCAGGCGGAGCACTCCACCGCCGCCGCGGGCGCCTGAGGAGGGCCGGGAACCGGGGCGCGGGCCCGGTCCGAGGCGTCGGCCGGGCCGCGGGTCCGGGCCCCGGTCCGAGGCGTCGGCCGGAGCCCGGGTCCCTCCCCGGGGCCTCGGCGCCTACACGGGCCCGGTCATCTTGGACAGGCCCCCCGCGCCCGCGGGCAGGAACAGCGCGAAGGTCGTCGGCTTGGTCTGCACCAGCTCGATCCGGGCACCCTCGGACTCGGCGATGTGCCGGGCCAGGGCCAGGCCCAGCCCGGTCCCGCCCCCTCCGCTCACCTCGCGTTCGAAGATCCGGCCCGACAGGTGCTCGGGCACGCCCTCGCCCTCGTCGCTCACCTCGATGCGCACCGACTGCCCGGTGTCCAGCCGTCGGATGGTGACCGTTCCCGCGCCGTGCTTGTAGGCGTTCTCCACCAGCGTCGCCACGATCTGGGCCAGGTCGGTGGAGACGGTCATCGCGGTCAGCCCGTCGTCGCCGGTGACGAGCAGTCTGCGCTGCGCGGACTGGAAGACCGGCTGCCACTCCTCCTGGAGGTGGTTCAGGACGGGGTCGAGCTCCACCGCCTCCACCTCGGGGTTCTGGCTCTTGCGGGCCCGCCCCAGCAGGCTCTCCACGGTCTCCACCAGGCGTTCGGTCTGGGCGAGGGCGGCCTCGCCCTCCTCACGGACCACCTCGGGGTTGTCCGCCTCGGCGAGGATCTCCTCCAGGCGCATCGTCAGTGCGGTCAGCGGCGTGCGCAGCTGGTGCGAGGCGTCGGTCGCGAAGTGGCGCTCGGTGGCGATCAGTCCGGCGATGCGCTCGGCGCTGCGGTCCAGGACCTCCGCCACCCGGTCGGCCTCCGGTATCCCGTACCGGTGCCCCCACGGCGTGGTCACGCCCGAGCCCAGGCGCTCGGCGGTGGCCGCCAGGTCGAGCAGGGGCAGGGTCAGCCTGCGGGCCTGGAACATCGACAGCCCGACGGCGACGCCGATGGCCAGCAGGGACAGCGACGCGATCCCCATCCAGGCGCGGACCACGCTCTGCTGCACGCTCTCGGCGCTCATCCACACCTCGACGCGCGTGCCCCGGCCGGTGGTCGCGGCCGCCTTGAGCATGCTCGGGGAGTCGGGCGCCTCGGGGTTGAGCGCGGGATCGCCCGCGGTCACCGAGGTGGGCTCCCCCGCCGGGGTGATCCGGATGAAGCGGTGGGGATGGTCGCGGTCGAACTCGCCCAGGTCGAGTTCGCCGTGCAGCTCCAGCATGGTGTCGCTCTCGGAGCCGATCAGCTCCGCCTCGCCCTGGAGCTGACGGGTGCTCTCGTCGTACACCAGTTTGTACGTGAGCGCGCCCAGGGGCAGCCCGAGCAGCATGACGGCGATGACGGTCACCACCAGGGTGGAGAAAACCATCCGCCTGCGCATGTCACCTCATGTCCGTCCGACCCGGAGGCGACCGACCGGCGCGGGGCGCCTCGAAAGGTCGTGTCAGTCTCGCTCGAACCGGAAGCCCACGCCCCGGACGGTCGTGATGTACGACGGCTGGTTGGCGTCGTCCCCCAGCTTGCGGCGCAGCCAGGAGATGTGCATGTCCAGGGTCTTGGTCGAACCCCACCAGTTGGTGTCCCACACCTCGCGCATGATCTGCTCGCGGGTGACCACCTTGCCCGCGTCGCGGACGAGCACGCGCAGCAGGTCGAACTCCTTGGTGGTGAGCTGGAGCTCGCGTTCGCCCAGCCAGGCCCGTCGGGAGTCGTTGTCGATGCGCACGCCGTGCACGACGGGCACCTCGGCGCCGCCCCGGCGCAGCAGGGCGCGCACGCGCGCCAGGAGTTCGGCGAGCCGGAAGGGCTTGGTGACGTAGTCGTCGGCGCCCGCGTCGAGGCCGACGACGGTGTCGACCTCGTCGGCGCGGGCGGTCAGGATGAGAATGGGCGTTCCGTGACCCTCGGCCCGGAGCCGACGCGCCACCTCAAGCCCGTCCATTTCGGGTAGCCCGAGATCCAGGACCATGAGGTCTATGTCTCCCGCACGGGCACGGTCGAGTGTCTCAACGCCGTTGACGGTCACGTCCACCGTGTAGCCCTCGCGCCGGAGCGCGCGCGCGAGAGGCTCGGAGATCGAGACATCGTCTTCGGCCAGCAAAACGCAGGTCATGTTGTCGATCGTAGGTCCGGGGACGCGCATTTCCCTATTATGCGCGCCGGATGTCCCAAGGTTGGTCGAAAATACGCTAATCACATACCGGGCAAAAGGTTCAATTCGCCATCCCAGTACTTTTCTTTACACTTACATGGTGATACTGGGAAACTCGTGTCAGGTTCCGTGTCATCCGGACCGCGCCCCCGGGTGAACAGTGTGGCTGGGAAAATGGGACGATTCATTGCAAAACGTTTGGTAGGTCGGCGCCAGGACAACGAAGCGTGGAGCCGAAGCACCCGTCACCAGCCCCGACAGCGAGGAGAACGTACGTGAGTCCCGACAGTTCGCCACCGCCCTGGAGACCGCCGGGGGCGTACACGCCCCAGGGAGGGCAGCCTCCCCACGGGGTCCAGAACCCGCAGGACGCACAGGGTCCTCAGGGCCGACCGATGCCTCCGAACCCGCAGAGCCCCCAGAGCCCTCAGAGCTTCCAGAGTCCTCAGAGCCCGCAGGGCCCACCGGGAGGCCCGAACCCACAGACAGCACAGGGGAGCCAAGGGCCACACACCTCCCAGACTCCCCAGGGGCCTCCACACCCTCAGGGGTTCCAGACACCTCAGGTCTCTCCTGCCCCTCAAGGCTCGCGGGGTCCTTACGGACCGCAGATTTCCCAAGGACCTCAGGGACCTCAGGGACCTCAAGGTCCGCAGGGGCCTTACGGGCAGCCGCCCCAGCCGCCCCGCCCGTCCCAGCCGGGCCGCTACGGCACCGGTCTGCTGGCCGTGCTCGCCGTGATCGCGGTGCTGGCGGGTGCGTCCTTCCTCGGTGGAGGACTCGCCCTCGGTGGCAGGGTGACCGGTCTCGTCGCCGCGGACAGCGGTTCCGAGCCCTCGGCGGAGCCCGGCGGCGAGCCGACACAGGAGGCGCCGACCGAGGACCCGGCTCCCACCGGGGCCCCAGCGCCCACCCGGGAGCCCCTGCCCACCGACGAGCCCTCCGCGGAGCCGACGGACGAACCGACCTCCGAGACGGAGAACCTCATCAGCTCGGAGGAGCTGATCAACGAGCTGCGCCGCGACTTCGAGATCGACGCCCGCCAGGACATCACCGACGAGGTCTGCGGTTCGGACCCCGGCGCCGAGGAGACCACCCTCTTCCAGTGCACCTCGTCGATGGACACCAACCTGGTGCGGGTGGCAGCCTTCGAGAACTCCGGAATCGCGATGATCGCCGCGATGGCCATGCTGGAGAGCGAGGAGAACTCCGCGGCGGACATCCAGGACGCCTGCCACTTCGTGCTGGTGTGGTTCGAGGAGAACGGCCTGGACCAGCAGGAGCGCGACGACATGGCCGAGGCCACGCGCGAGATCGTGGGCTGCCCCTGACCGGATCCGGCGGGCTCCGGGGCCCGGCCGAGGGACCGGACCGCCGGGAGGACTGCCGGTGCGGAGCCCAGGGCCCGCAGGCCCGCAGACCAACGAAGCGCCAGGGCCGGACGGCCGCCCGACTCCGCACGCGCGGTGTCAGCAGGCCGTCCGGCCGCCCTTGGAACCAGCACTGTGGGGCCAGCACTGTGGGGCCAGCCCTTCGGGGCCGACCCGGTGGGGTCGGCCCCGGTGTCAGGAGTCCGAGCCCGGGGAGTCCGCGCCCGCGGCCTCCCCGCGCCTGCGGCCCAGGTAGAGCGCGGCCCCACCGGCCGTGACGGCGACCGCGGCCGCCGCCACCAGGCCGAGCAGCGCGCCGCCCGTCCGCGGCAGGGAGCCGTCCGCGTTCCCGCCGGGCCTGCCGGAACCGTCGTCCGGGCCGTCCGTGGCGGGCGGGTCCGTCGGGTCAGGTCCCGGCCCGCCGTCCGGGTCGGTGGGCTCGCCGGTGGGTTCGCCGGTCGGCGGGTCGGTGGGCGTTCCGCCGCCGTCACCCTCGGGGACGGTGGCCCGCTCTCCCACCACGATGCGGCCGGAACCGCCCTCGGGGTAGGCGGCCTCGGTCACCCGGCCCTCCAGCGTTCCGGTGAGCAGCCCCTCCAGCGCGGCCTGGTAGGTCGCGCCCACCACGGTGAAGTCCGCTCCGCGGAAGGGGTACATGTCGCCGCCCCGGGCGGAGAAGTCGTTGGTCACGATCGTGATCGGGTCGCCGTCCACGACCTCGCCGTCCTCGACGAGCACCGTTCCGTCGTGCAGGATCGCGCTGCGGACCCGCTCGCCGGGGGCGGTCACGGTGCCCTCCTCGTCCACCACCTGCGCCGCGCGCTCCGGGTCGTAGGCGAAGTTGACCCCGGCGACCTGCATGAACGCGCCGCTGGCCGCGGGAGCCGCGGCCACACCCTGCTCCAGCAACTCCTTGACCTGCGAGCGCGGGAGGTCGGGGACCACCGCCACCTGGTTGGCGAACGGGGCGATCGAGTAGGTGTCCAGCGCGGTCAGCGGACCGGCCGGGAGCACCGAGGCGTTGCGGATGCCGCCGCCGTTCTGGATGCCGATCCGCGGAGCGGGCACACCGTACTCCTGCGCGTTGCGCACGCCGGTGTCCAGCAGCGCGTCGGCCACCAGGTTGCCCAGGTTGGTCTCCTGGGTGCGCACGCCGGGGTTCTGGACGCCGTTGAGGTCGACCTCGCTGGTGGCCACCTCCGTCTCCGCCAGCCCCGCGACGTACTCGGACACGGGCGCGGTGACCTGCGACGCCACCTCGGGGTGGGGCCCGACCGCGTCCTCTCCGACGCCGGAGACCCGGACCGGCCCCGAACGGTCGGAGACCGACACCAGGTCACCGCCGTCGAAGTTCACGACCAGCCGGCCCACGTACTTGTAGTTGGACCCGGCGGTGACGATGGGCACTCCGACGCCCTCGGGGTTGGTGGCCATGAGCGGGTAGGTCAGGGGCTCGCCGGTCTCCGGGTGCGCCGTGACCTCGTCGCCGGGCACCAGGGCGTCGTCGGCGTCGGCCATCACCTCGTGTCCGCCACCCGCGACGATGACGTCGACGCCGGTCAGCTCACGGGCCACCCGCTCCTCGTAGGCGATCCCCTGGAGGTGCGACAGGAGGATGATCTTGTCCACGCCCTCGGCGGTCAGCCGGTCGACCTCGGCCTGCACGGGGGCGACGAGGTCCTCCACCACCACGTCGCGCGGACTGGTGATGGTGTCCAGCGGCGGGTACAGCGCGCCGACGACGCCGACCTCGTGGCCGGAGGCCTCCACCACGGTGCTGGGCGCGATCCGGCCCCCGTCCGCCAGGGCGGCCAGGCGCGGCTCGGCGGACACGTCCACGTTGGCGGCGACCACCGTGGTGTCCCCGCCCAGCCGTTCGAGGAAGTCCGCGTACACGTCCGGGCCGAAGTCGAACTCGTGGTTGCCCATGGAGACCGCGTCGTAGTCCGCGTGGTCGGCGGCGAGGGCGTCGTGGAAGGGGGCGCCCTCCTCCCGGGAGGCGGCGAACTCCGGCCCCGGCAGGTACATGTCCCCCGCGTTGACCGTGACGACGCCGCGCTCGTCGGCCTCGTCCTCCCCGGCCGCGGCGCCGCCGCCCTCGGCCTCGCGCAGCCGGTCGAGCAGTGTCGTGAAGCGGGCGGCGCCGCCGAAGTCCTCCTGTCCGGAGGCGGAGAGCAGCTGGGACTCGGGGTCGTTGGCGTGCAGGACCGTCAGGGTGAAGTCGGCGCCGTCCCCGGGGTTCATGGGGACGGCCGCGCCGGCCGCGGGGGCGGACGGCACCACCAGGGCGCCGGTCAGCACCAGAGCGGCCGAGGCGCGCACGAGTCTGGACATCGTTGCGGGGCTCCTTCGCGGGCGGGGGATCCGCCGGGGCGGACGGGGCGGGGGACAGGTCCGGAGGGGTTCACACTAGAGCCGCCGGGGCCGGGGCACATGGTTCCCAGGGTTACGATTTGCAGAATCTGCGGTTCCGATACCGGTTTTCGGCCTGCCCGTATCGCGCTGCGTGATCGGGCGGCTCCCATGGTCCGCCCGGAGCCGCGCCTCCCGCGCCCCGGACCCCTACCATGGGTGGGACAAGCCGTCTCGACATCCCTCGGAGGACGTCCGTGTTTTCCTCTGGCCAGGACCCGTACGACCCCAACGGGCCGCAGGGCGCGGGCGGCGTCCCGCCGTACGGGACGCCCGGCTACGGGGCCGGTTTCGACGCGCTCCACCCCGACGCCCCCCTCCCCAGGAAGGTGGCGGTCGTCCGCGCCCTGATGTTCGTGGGCGGCGCCTGCGGGCTGGCCCTGTCCGGCCTCTTCCTCATGGGGCTCAGCGTCTCGGCCGACGCGATGGACGAGGCGCTGCGCCAGCAGGCCGAGCTCGCCGCGGAGGAGGGCCTGGAACTCGCCGTCAGCGCCGAGGCGATGCGCGCCATGATGGTCGTCATGGCGGCGGTCACGGGCGTGTACGGGCTGCTGTCCACGCTCCTGGCGGGCAGGATCCGGCGCCGCACGGTCGGCGTGTTCTGGGGCGTCGTGCTCTTCCAGGGCGCGGCGGGCGCGCTCCTGCTGTGGACCGTGCTGGCCGGGGACGTCCTCGCACTCGTCCCGCTGGGCTTCGCGGTCATGATGCTGGCGTACATGCTCTCCCGCGAGGGCCGCGCCCACTACGGGCTCCTCTGACCGGGGTTGTCCACAGCCCCCTACCGGAGGCCGGGCCTCTCCGGTTTCCTGGAAGTCGGGGGCCCCGGGGCCCGCCCACGTCGTGCTGCCCGCCTTCCCCGGCACGCCACCCCGAGCGGGCCCCGCCCGGTCCGGCGCACGCCGCCAGCCCCTCCCACGCTCCTTTCCGCGTCCCCTTCCACGGTCCCTCCGCGACCCCTCCCTCAGCCCTCCCCGCGGCTGAACAGCCCCGTCCGCGGGGGCTGCGGCGGGCGCACCGCCACCTCCGTCCACCGCCGCTCCAGCAATCCCCGCACGGCCGCCGCCCCGGTGACGGCCCCCGCCTCCCCGGAACCACCGGACGCGCGCACCCCGCCCCCGGCGTTCTCCAGGGACAGGGCGGCGCGCAGCAGTCCGGCGGAGTCGGGACGCTCCCCGGGGTCCTTGGACATCGCGGCCAGCACCAGCCGCTCCAGACCGGGCGGCAGGTACTCCAGGTCCGGCTCCTCGAACATCACGCGCCGGGCCATCTCCTTGGCCCCGGCCCGGCCGAACGGGTCGTGCCCGGCCGCCGCGAAGGCCACCGTCGCGCCCCACAGGAACACGTCCGCGCTCTGTGCGGTGGGCTGGCGCCGGTACTGCTCGGGGCTGATCCACCCCGGGGTGCCCAGCCGGTCGACCCGCTCGCTGACCCGCCCGTCGGCCAGCCCCTCCGGCGAGGGCAGCCGCAGGTCCCGGTAGGCCCGGCGCATCCGCCGCAGACGCATCCACTTGGTGGGGTCGGGGTCCTCCACCGGGTGCGCGATCCCGAAGTCCAGCAGTTTGGGCCCCTTGTCCGAGAGCACCACGTTGCTGGGCTTGAGGTCGCGGTGGACCACTCCGGCGGCGTGGACGGCCCGCAGCGCCTCGGCGGCGCCCACGGCCAGTCCCAGGAGCATCCCCCCGCGCAGACGGCCGTACCGCTCCACGTGGTGGCGCAGGGTGGGCCCCGGCACGTACTCGGTGATCATCCACGGCCGCGGCGCCTCCACGTCGGCGCGCACGAACCGCGCCACCGAGGGGCTGTTCACCCTCGCCAGGAGGCGGGCCTCGTGCGCGAAGCGCTCCCGGAAGCGCCGGTCCGCCGCCTGCTCGGCGTGGACGACCTTGACCGCCAGGTAGCCGTGCACGCCGGGGGAGTCGGCCGCGTAGACCGTGCCCATCCCCCCGGAGCCGATCCGCCCCCGCACCCGGTGCCCGCCGATCTCGCGGGGGTCGTCCGGCTCCAGGGGGTCGAGCCTGCGCACGCCTCGCGCCTTCATGGGGACTCCCGTTTCACTGGGGACACAGGGGACGCGATCCTATCGGCGTGGGCACGGCGTTCGGAGGTCCATGCGGCCGAAAACCCCTACACGGCAGGAGGTTTCGGTATAAAGATGTCGTAAAGCTCATGCGTGGCCGCACGCCCGAACCGGGAAGGACACGATGGAGCTCACCCTCTCCGGCGGGCACAACGTCATCCTCACCTCCGACATGCGCCGGTCGATCCGCCTCGCCGCGCCCCTGGGCGACCGGAGGGACGTGTGGTGCCCCGACGTCCGCAAGCCGGGGGAGAGCGCGCCCCTCATCGCCCAGGGCCTGGCCGAACGCGACGCCCACGGGGCGCTCGTCCTCACCGAGCGCGGGGTCCAGGTCCGGTCCGTGCTCCTGCCCCTGGTCGGCCTGGTCGGCGAGCCCGGACGGGAGGGCAGGCCCACGCTCGATCCCTCCCTGCCCGAGAAGCGCGCCCGCGCGCTACGTGCCGCCCTGGACCAGACACGGGTTGGAGGTGTTCCTCGCGGTGTCGGCCGACCGGACGGACGGGGCAAAACGCTCCTGCGCGTGCTCTACGCGTCCTTCTGCACCCTGGGCATGGCCGGGGGCTTCCTGGGCCTGCCGTTCGTTGTCGTACTCGTGCTCCTGGTGGTCACTGTCCTTGCGGTGGGAGGCGCGTCCATGGCTCACCTGCGTCTTCAGCAGGCGGATACGGAGCACGACCCCGTGCGGACCGTGGTGTCCGCGGAGGGGGAGTTCGTGTCCCCCGGAACGCTCGACGAGGAGTCCCGCGCACTCCTGGAACGCGCGCAGGGCGCCGTCGACGCTGTCCTGGGCTCCCCGCTGCACGAACGCGGGCTCCTGTTGGACACCGTCCGCAACCGCGTGGTGCTGGCCGACGTGGAGTGGTCCGTCGCCCGCAGCCTCCTCCACCAGACCCGGGTCAGGGAGCGGATCGCACGGACGCCCACGCCCGGCCAGCGCAGCCGCGAGGCCGCCGCCCGCGCCGGTGCCGTCCTGGCCGCCGAGACGGCCGAGGTGACGGCGCGGATCGCCGTCCTGGAGGACTACGCCGGACGCGTGCGCGCCGCCGAACTGGACGAGCAGGACCGCCGGTCGGCCCGGGAACTCGACGCGATCGCCGCCGAGGCGGCCGAGGTCGGTGCCGTGCACGAGCAGAGCGCCGAGATGCTCGACTCCCTCGTCCGGGCCCAGGAGCTGGCCCTGCGGGTGGCCGCGCTCGCCGACGACCAGGACTGAACCGCTCCCGCGCGGGGTCGTCCACAGGCCGAGGCCGGGCCTGCCGAACGTCGGCGGTCTCTGGCACTGTCGTAGGGGAGGAAGGGAGCTCCGCCATGACCCCCGGACAGTTCATCGACGCCGCCCTGTGGTTCCCCGAGGCCGAGGAGACCGAGCCCTTCGGCCCCGGCTACCTGGTCTACAAGGTGGCCGGACAGAAGATGTTCGCCCTGCTCATGGGGGGAGGTGCCGGGGGCGGCCCCGCCACGGTCAACCTCAAGTGCGATCCGGAGCTGGCCCTGGAGCTGCGCGACCAGTTCCCCGCGGTCACCCCCGGGTACCACATGAACAAGAAACACTGGAACTCCGTGCTCCTGGACGGCACGGTGCCCGAGGACGAGATCCTGGAGATGCTCAGACACTCCTACGTCCTGGTGGCGGGGAGCCTGCGCCGGGCCGACCGCGACCGCGTGCTCGCGGTGCTGGGCGACGGCGCGCCGGAGACCGGCGGACCGGCCCCGCTGGCCCCGGAGAGGGTGTGAACGAGGAGAGGACCGCCACGTGCCCGACGCGACCTTCCGACCAGCCGTCGTCCAGGGCGTCCTGGAGCGGGTCACCTACGCCAACGAGGAGAACGGGTACACCGTCGCCAAGGTCGACACGGGCCGGGGCGCGCACGACCTCCTCACCGTCGTGGGTTCCCTCATGGGCGTCCAGCCCGGCGAGGCGCTGCGCATGCGCGGCCGCTGGGGCTCCCACCCCCAGTACGGCCGCCAGTTCCACGTGGACGACTACACGACCGTCCTGCCCGCCACGGTCCAGGGCATCCGCCGCTACCTCGGCTCCGGCCTGATCAAGGGCATCGGCCCCAAGATGGCCGAGCGGATCGTCGGCCACTTCGGCACCGACGCGCTGGAGGTCATCGAGGAGCACCCCGAACGGCTCATCGAGGTCCCGGGCCTGGGGCCCAAGCGCACCCGGCTCATCGCCGACGCCTGGGAGGAGCAGAAGGCCATCAAGGAGGTGATGGTCTTCCTCCAGGGCGTGGAGGTCACCACCTCCCTGGCCGTGCGCATCTACAAGAAGTACGGCGACGCCTCCATCCAGATCGTGCAGAAGGAGCCCTACCGCCTGGCCACCGACGTGTGGGGGATCGGCTTCAAGACCGCCGACACCATCGCCCGCGCGGTCGGCATCCCGCACGACAGCCCGCAGCGGGTCATGGCGGGCATCCAGTTCACCCTCTCGGAGTCCACCGGCGACGGGCACGTCTACCTGCCCGAGGAGAAGCTCATCTCGGCGGCCGTGAAGATCCTCCAGGTGGAGGCCGGGCTGGTGATCGAGTGCGTGGCCGAACTCGTGGCCACCGAGGGCGTGGTCCGCGAGACGGTGCCCGGGCCCGAGGGCGAGCCCGTGCGCGCCGTCTACCTGCTGCCCATGCACCGCGCCGAGATCGGCCTCGCCTCCGGCCTGCGCGGCCTGCTCCACGCCCCGGCGGACCGCATGCCCGCGTTCGCCGGGGTGGACTGGGACGTGGCCCTGGACTGGCTGCGCTCGCGCACGCGCGCCGACCTCGCCGAGGCCCAGAGCGAGGCCGTGCGGCTGGCCCTGTCGGAGAAGGTGTGCGTGCTCACCGGCGGGCCCGGCTGCGGCAAGTCCTTCACGGTCGCCTCCATCGTCACCCTGGCCATGGCCAAGCACGCCACGATCGTCCTGGCCGCGCCCACCGGACGCGCCGCCAAGCGCCTCACCGAGATGACCGGCATCGAGGCCCGTACGGTGCACCGGCTCCTCGAACTCCGCCCCGGAGGCGACGCCGCCTACGACCGCGACAACCCCCTCGACTGCGACCTCCTGGTGGTGGACGAGGCCTCCATGCTGGACGTGATCCTGGCCAACAAGCTGGTCAAGGCGGTCCCGCCCGGGGCGCACCTGTTGTTCGTCGGAGACGTGGACCAGCTGCCCTCCGTGGGCGCGGGCCAGGTGCTGCGCGACCTGCTGGACGGGGACTCCCCCGTGCCGAGCGTGCGCCTGACCCACGTCTTCCGCCAGGCCCAGCACTCCGGGGTGATCACCAACGCCCACCGGATCAACGGCGGCGAGCCGCCGGAGTTCCAGGGGATGTCCGACTTCTTCCTCTTCCCGTGCGAGGAGTCCGAGGACGCGGCCGAGATGACCGTGGACGTGGTCGCCCGCCGTATCCCGCGCCGGTTCGGCCTCGACCCGCGCCGGGACGTGCAGGTCCTCACCCCCATGAAGGGCGGCCCGGCCGGCGCGGCCAACCTCAACACGGCCCTCCAGGGCGCCGTGACGCCCTCCGGCGAGCACGTCCCCGAACGCCGGTTCGGCGGACGCGTCTTCCGCGTCGGCGACAAGGTCACCCAGGTCCGCAACAACTACGACAAGGGCGAGAACGGGGTGTTCAACGGAACGCTCGGCGTGGTCACGGGGCTCGACGAGGTGGCCCAGGAGGTCCTGGTCCGCACCGACGAGGACGAGGAGATCGCCTACGACTTCGCCGAGCTCGACGAGCTCGCCCACGCCTACGCCATCACCGTGCACCGCTCCCAGGGCAGCGAGTACCCCGCGGTGGTCGTGCCCGTCACCACCAGCGCCTGGATGATGCTCCAGCGCAACCTGCTCTACACGGCCGTCACCAGGGCCAAGAAGCTGGTCGTCCTCGTCGGCTCCCGCCGCGCCCTGGCCCAGGCGGTGCGCAACGCCTCCTCCGGACGCAGGCACACGGCCCTGGCGCACCGGCTGCGGTCGGCCGGTCGTCCGCTGGGGGAGCCCCCGGCCGCGGACGCCCCCTGACAGCACACCACGAGAAAAGACGGTGAACGTTCGCCGATATCCATCACGCGCGTCCGTCGGGCGAAATATGCTCTGCCCCAGTCTCCGGCTTCGGGCGCCGCGTCCCGACCCGATCGGACGACCAGCCACATCGGAGGCCGACGCTCTTTCCACTCCCCCCGGAGAGCGGCGGCACCCCCGGGCGCCGGCCTCCCAGCGCCGGCGCCCGGGGCCCACGCCCGCCGCCCCGAAGGTCCCAGGCCCTGGCTAGGGTGGAGCACTGTGGAACAGCAGACCCTGATCGTGGTGGGCGCCGTCATCGTCCGTGACGGCCGCGTCCTGGCCGCACAGCGCGCCGAACCCGAGGTCCTGCGCGGCCGGTGGGAGTTCCCCGGGGGCAAGGTCGACCCGGGGGAGGCCCCGGATCTGGCCCTGGTCCGCGAGTGCCGCGAGGAACTCGGCGTCACCGTCCGCCCCCTGCACCAGCTCGGCGCGGACGCGCCCTTTCCCGCGCCCGCCAGGAGGCACACGCGTCCCGCGGTGCTGCGGCTCTGGCGCGCGGAACTGGTCGCGGGGGAGCCCCGCCCCCTGGAGCACCTGTCCCTGCGCTGGCTCGCCGCCGACGAGCTGCGCGGACCGGACTGGCTGCCCGCCGACGTGCCCTTCCTCGACCTCGTCGAACCCCTGCTCACCCCGGGCGCGGTACCCCGTTCCTGACCCACGCGGGTGCGCGGGCGCCGCCGTGCGCGCGGGAGCGGGCGGACGGTCCCGCGCGTCGCCGCGCGCCGGACAGGGGCGACCGGGCTCCGCGGGGCCGTGACGACGGCGGCGGCCTGCACGTTTCCCCACCAGACCACCATGACCGCATAAACTGGCGGCGGGCCGTGGCACTCCGCGGTTCTTCCCAGTACCAGGAGAACGAGACTTTCCCATGTCCAGCGCTACGCCCGTCGAGGGCTCCGCACGCCGCAGCGACCTCCGTAACGTCGCGATCGTGGCCCATGTGGACCACGGCAAGACGACCCTCGTTGACGCCATGCTCTGGCAGTCCGGTGTGTTCCGGGAGAACCAGGACGTCGACGACCGGGTGATGGACTCCAACGACCTCGAGCGCGAGAAGGGCATCACCATTCTCGCCAAGAACACGGCCGTCCACTACACCACGCCCGAGGGCGAGGACGTGGTCATCAACATCATCGACACCCCCGGCCACGCCGACTTCGGCGGCGAGGTCGAGCGCGGCCTGTCGATGGTCGACGGCGTGGTCCTGCTCGTGGACGCCAGCGAGGGCCCCCTCCCGCAGACCCGCTTCGTGCTGCGCAAGGCCCTCCAGGCCAAGCTCCCCGTCATCCTCGTGATCAACAAGGTGGACCGGCCCGACAGCCGGATCGCCGAGGTCGTGGACGACACCTACGAGCTGTTCATGGACCTGGACGCCGACGAGTCGCAGATCGAGTTCCCGATCGTCTACGCCTGCGCCCGCGACGGCAAGGCCTCCCTGGAGCGCCCCGCCAACGGCACGGTGCCCGACAACGACAACCTCGTGCCGCTGTTCAGCACCATCCTGGACACCATCCCGGCACCCGAGTACGTCCCCGGGGCCCCGCTCCAGGCGCACGTGACCAACCTGGACGCCTCCCCGTTCCTGGGCCGCCTGGCGCTGTGCCGCATCCAGCACGGCGAGCTGCGCAAGGGCCAGCAGGTCGCGTGGATCCGCACCGACGGCAGCATCCAGCAGGTCAAGCTCACCGAGCTGCTCATGACCGACGGCCTGGAGCGCAAGCCCGCCGAGAAGGCCGGGCCCGGCGACATCGTCGCCATCGCCGGTATCGAGGAGATCATGATCGGCGAGACCCTCGCCGACCTGGAGAACCCGGTCGCGCTGCCGCTGATCCGGGTGGACGAGCCCGCCATCTCCATGACCATCGGCACCAACACCTCGCCGCTGGTCGGCAAGGTCAAGGGCGCCAAGGTCACCGCGCGCCTGGTCAAGGACCGCCTCGACAAGGAACTCATCGGCAACGTCTCCCTGAGGGTCCTGCCCACCGAGCGCCCCGACACCTGGGAGGTGCAGGGCCGCGGCGAGCTGGCGCTGGCCATCCTGGTCGAGCAGATGCGCCGCGAGGGCTACGAGCTGACCGTCGGCAAGCCGCAGGTGGTCACCCGGGTCGTGGACGGCAAGGTGCACGAGCCCGTCGAGCGCCTCACCGTGGACGCCCCCGAGGAGTACATGGGCGCCATCACCCAGCTGCTCAGCATTCGCAAGGGCCGCATGGAGAACATGGTCAACCACGGCACCGGTTGGGTGCGCATGGACTGGCTGGTGCCCTCCCGCGGCCTCATCGGCTTCCGCACCGAGTTCCTCACCGAGACCCGCGGCACCGGCATCGCCCACCACGTCTTCGAGAAGTTCGAGCCGTGGTTCGGCGAGCTGCGCACCCGCCCCAACGGGTCCCTGGTGGCCGACCGCGCCGGCGCCGCCGTCGCGTTCGCGATGTTCAACCTCCAGGAGCGCGGCACGCTCTTCGTCGAGCCGGGCACCGAGGTCTACGAGGGCATGATCGTGGGCGAGAACTCGCGCTCCGACGACATGGACGTGAACATCACCAAGGAGAAGAAGCTCACCAACATGCGCTCGGCCACCGGCGACGAGCTGGTGCGCCTGGTGCCGCCGCGCAAGCTGTCCCTGGAGCAGGCCCTGGAGTTCTGCCGCGAGGACGAGTGCGTGGAGGTCACCCCCGAGCACGTGCGCATCCGCAAGGTCGTCCTGGACCAGAAGGAGCGCGGCCGGATGACGGCCAACAAGAAGCGCCAGCAGCAGTAGGACCGCTGCCCCCGTGCGTGGGCGGGCCGCCTCGGCGGCCCGCCCACGACGCGTTTTCCGGTGGCTCCCCTCGGGTAGACCCGTGAGCAGCTTGACTTCTCTCCCAGCTGAAGCGGGGAGATTCTTTCCTCGCGGGTTGAGCCTTCTGCTTCGTAGCCGGTTGTCGACCCGAACCAACGGCGGGGGACGGGGGGCCGCCCATCGGTCTTACATCAGCTCCACAGACATCTTCCGCCAGCCCGGCGGTAGGCCGAACCGGACGTGGTTCTCGTCCGAGCCGACGCGGGTCAGGCGAGCACCGGCTCGAGCGTTGGTTCGCGGGTTCGGCGATTCTGGTGGGCGGTGATCCGCCCGGGGCGGACAACCGTTTCCCGTCCCGTTCCGTGGGAGCCGATTCCTCGCTTGCCCGAGAGCCAGAGTTTCCTCGGAAGGATCCAGATGAAGTCCGAGCCCACGTGTCCCCGTTGCGGGCGCGCGGTCCAGCCTCCGGGGCTGTGGACCAGCGCCTGGCAGTGCGAAGCCCACGGGCCGGTGGCGCCGCTCCAGGAGGTGCGCGCCCCCGGGCCGGCCGCGCTGGAGGCACTCCTGCCCAAGGCGCACGTCCCGGTCTGGATCCCCTGGCCGCTACCCGCCAACTGGGTGGTCACCGGCTTCGCCGAGGCCGGTGACGACCGCAGCGGCGCCCTCGCCACGGCCGTCGCCCTCTCCGGTCCCGACCTGGTCGGCGGTGTCGGCGAGGTGGTCATCGTCGCCGAGGACCCGGGGGTCGGGCTCGGCGCCCGCCTCGCCGGGCTGGAGGGCCCCGACCCCGGCGACGGCTTCGACACCTCCGCCGCCGACGCCAAGGTGCGCTTCGACGGCCACGAGATCGCCCTGTGGAGTCTGGCCCTGGGTCCCGACCGCGCCGTCTACACCGGCGAGGCGCTCGCCCAGTGGCTGTGGCTCGTCTTCGCCTCCGCCGACACCGGCGTGCTCATGTGCGAGATCAGCGCCCTGCGGGACCTGCGCGACATCCGCGACGGCGGACTCTCCCTGGAGCCGCCCTTCGGCGCCCCCAGTCCCTTCCTCACCCGGGCCCTGGCGCCCCGGCGGGACGCGGGCTGAGCGGGAGGCCCTCGCCCCGGCGGACCGCGCCGGACCACGGCCTACGTACAATCGCCCGGTGACACGTATCGACCTGCACGCACACAGCTCGGTCTCCGACGGAACCGACACCCCCGCCGAAGTCGTCGAGCACGCGGTCGCCGCGGGTCTCGACGTGCTCGCCCTCACCGACCACGACACGGTCGGCGGAATCGGAGAGGCGGCCGAGCACCTGCCCCCCGGATTCACCCTGGTCCCCGGGATGGAGCTCTCCTGTGCCCACGCCGGGTCCAGCGTCCACCTGGTGTGCTACCTGTTCGATCCCGACGACCCCGCGCTCACCGGTGAACTGCGCCGGGTCCGCTCCGACCGGGCCTCCCGCGCCGAGGAGATGGTCCGCAAGCTCCGCGAGCACGAGGTCGACGTCACCTGGGAGCGGGTGCTGGAGATCGCGGGCGCGGGCCGCGACGAGTACGCCGACGCCAACACGATCGGCCGCCCGCACCTGGCCCGCGCGATCGTGGAGGCGGGCGCGGCCAGGGACGTGCAGGACGCCTTCGACCGCTGGATCGGCTCCGGCGGCCCGGCCTACGCCTCGCGGTACGCGATCGACCCGGTCCACGCGGTGGAGCTGGTCCGGGCGGCGGGCGGGGTCTGCTCGCTGGCGCACCCGGGGCGGGCCGAGGGCGCCCTCAACGGCGCGGTCCCCCTCGAACTCGTGGAGCGCATGGCCGGGGCCGGCCTGGGCGCGATCGAGGCCGACCACCCCTCGCACAACCGGCAGCAGGCCCGCCACTGGCGGGGCGTGGCCGGGGAGCTGGGCGTGCTGGTCACCGGCTCCAGCGACGACCACGGAAGCCTCACCGGTCACCGCCTGGGGTGCAGGACCACCGCCCCGGAGGCGTTCGAACAGCTCGTGGCGCCCGCGACGGGGGTACCCCTTCTGCGCGGGTGAACCGCGTGTCGTCCTCCCGGCGTCCGGTACGGTACCGACCACTGTGCGGGAGCGCGACAATGGTCGCAGCGCAACCACCCATACCCGGACGAAGTCGAGAGGTCTGAGCCGTGTTCTGGAATCGGAAGTCGAAGAAGCAGGAGGGCCAGGAGGCCACCGATTCCGCTGCGGAGGCCGCGGCGGAGCACGAGGAGACCGCCTCCGCCAGCGGGGACGGGTCCGCTGACGACGGGGCGAAGGACCCGGCCGGAACCGCTGAGGCCGCGGCGGAGGCCGCCGACGACGGTGCCGCGGAGCCCGCCGCCGACGCCGGGGACGCCGCGAAGGCGGAGGACGAGGGTACCGACGGCACGTCCGACGAGGACACCACCGCGGACAGCGTCGAGGACGACGTGGACGACACGGACGACGTCGAGGACTCCGCGGACGGGGACGGGAAGACGGAGAAGGCCGGGGCTTCGGAGGAGTCCGAGGACTCCGACGAGTCCGCGGAGGCCGAGGAGCCGGTGAACGCCGACGTCTTCGCCGACGAGGGCGAGGAGGTCGGGGTGACCGGCCCCGACGGAGAAGGCATCACCCGCGTGCGCACCGCCGGGACCTTCGAGTTCGACGACGAGGAGTACCCGGTCGTCAGCAACACCTGGATCATCGACGCCGACGACGAGGGCGTCGTCGTCATCGACCCCGGCCACGACGCCGAGGCGATCCTGGCCGCCGTCGGTGAGCGCGAGGTCTACCTGGTGGCCTGCACCAACGCCTACAGCCCCCACATCGAGGCGGCCATCAAGGTCGCCGAGGAGTCCGAGGCCCCCATCGCGCTGCACCCCCGCGAGATGCGCGCCTGGCGCCGCCACCACGGCGCCGAGCACCGCCCCGAGATCGAGGTGGAGGGCCAAGGCGCCCTCGACATCGGCAAGCTGCACATCGACGTCCTGGCCCTGCCCGGAACCTCCCCCGGCACCGTCGGCTACTACCTCAGCGAGCGCGGCGTCGTCTTCGGCGGTGACACCCTGCGCAAGGGCGAGCCCGGCATGGTCGGCAACACCTACATCGACTACACCACGCAGCTCGCCTCCATCGGCGAGGCGCTGCTGTCCCTGCCCCCGGACACGCGCATCCTGCCCGACCGCGGCCCCGCCACCACCGCGGCGGCCGAGGGCAAGAACTTCGACTCCTGGGTCTGAGCACGGACTCTCCGGGGCCCCGTCCCCGCACGGCCGCCGCTGACCCGCCACGTTGACGGGTCAGCGGCGGCCGTCGCCGTGGGGACCGCGATCAGCGACGGCCCACCGACTCCGCCTCGTTCCAGAACGCGGTCAGCGCGCTCGCGACGGTCTCGGGCGCCTCCACGTTGGGGGAGTGCCCGGCGCCGGGCACCACGAGGCGCTTGGCGCCCAGCCGCTCGGCCATCCGGTCCTGCTCCTCCAGCGGCCAGGCGTCGTCGTTCTCGCCGTACAGGACCAGCTTGGGGGCGTCCACCCGGGCCAGTTCGTCCACGCGGTCCGGCGCGGACACCAGTTCCTCGGCCATGTGCATCAGGCCCACGGCGCTGCTCCTCAGCAGCCGGTCGCGCAGGAAGTCACGGATCTCGGACCGGGGGCTGCGGGCCCGCGCCACGGAGTCGAACTGCTCCTCCCACAGCTCGCGGAGCCGCTCGGTGGTGGGGTTGATGGACACGGCGGCGATGAGGCCGCTCGCCGTGCCCGCGCCCGGACCGCTCAGGGCGCCGGGGCCCGAGCACAGGAGGGTGAGCGAGGCCAGCGGCGCCATCTCCACCAGCGCGGCCTCGCGTGAGACCAGCCCGCCGAAGGAGTGGCCCAGCAGGTGGACGGGGCCGCCGTCGCCGACCTGGTCCAGGACCTCGGCGACCACCGCGCCCAGGGAGGGCAGGCCGTAGTCCGGCCTGCGCACGCCCGGGGGAGGGGAGAGGGATTCGGGGCCCGGTGACTCGTAGGTGCCGGGAAGGTCGATCGCGACCACCTCCCGCCCGGCCTGGGCCAGGCTCTGGAGGAGGGCGATGAAGTCCTCCTTGCTGCCGGTGAACCCGTGCACCAGGACAGCGGGGGCCAGTTCGGGGCCGCCGGAGGTGGGCAGCGCCCGCAGGGCGGCCACCGGACCGTACGACAGGGTCAGATCGGCGCGTCGCACGCCCGGTGGCAGGTCGATGAACTGAGGTGTACTCACGTCGGGTCACCCTAGACGATCGTCGGCCCGGGCAGACATAACCCGGGCCGTGGCCGACGGCCGGGGCCGGTGTGGACGTCGGCCCCGGGGCCCCGCGACCGGGCCGCGGGGCACACGGCCGCGACGCCCGCCCGTGGCGGGCGCCGGAAGGGATCAGGTGTTCTCGGGGTCCCTGCGGACCGCGCCGCGGGTACGGCGGCGGCGCCGTACCTTGCGCGCGCCCTCGTCGGAGGGTGCCGCGCCCTCACGCGGCGCCTCCTGGGCCGCCGGGGCGCCCTCGGCCTTCCTGCCCGCCGCGGCCTCGGCCCCGGCGCTCTGGCCGCCTCGGGTGCGCCGACGCGGACGGCTGCTGCGGCTCCGGCCGCGACCGCCCTCGTCACGGCCGCTCTCACCGCGTGCGCTCTCACCGCGTGCGCTCTCACCGCGCCCGCTCTCGGCACGCGAGCCCTCGCCGCGGCCCCGGCCCCGTCGGCCGCCGCGCTCGCCGCGCGCCACGCCGGTGTCGCCGATGTCCTCGATCTCCTCGGCCTCCAGACCCGCGTGCTCGTCACGCCGGTCCGCGGCCAGCTTGCCCTTGGTCCCGGTCGGGATCCGCAGCGCCTCGAAGAAGTGCGGCGAGTTGGAGTAGGTCTCCTCCGGCTCGTGGAAGGGCAGGTTGAGGGCGCCGTTGATCAGCTTCCAGCGCGGCATCTCCTGCCAGTCCACGAAGGTGACGGCGGTGCCGCTGCGCCCGGCGCGGCCGGTGCGGCCGATGCGGTGCGTGTAGGTCTTCTCGTCCTCGGGGGTCTCGTAGTTGACCACGTGCGTGACGTCGTCCACGTCGAGTCCCCGGGCGGCCACGTCGGTGGCGACCAGGATGTTGATCTTGCCGTTGCGGAAGGCCCGCAGGGCCCGCTCGCGCTGGCTCTGCCCCAGGTCGCCGTGGACGGCCGCGACGGCGAACCCGCGCGTCTCCAGGTCGCCCGCCACCCGGTCGCAGGCGCGCTTGGTCTGGCAGAACACCATGCTCTGGCCGTGGTCCTGCGCCTGGAGCAGGCGGGCGAGCATCTCGATCTTGTCCATCTGGTGGGTACGGAACGCGTGCTGCGTGATCTGCCCCGTGATGGCCGAGCCGTCGATCTCGTCGTCGTCGCTCGCGCGCACGTGCGTGGGGCGGTGCAGGTACTTGCGCGACAGGGAGACGATCTCGCTCGGCATGGTGGCCGAGAAGAGCATCGTCTGGCGCTCGCTCGGGGTCCTGGTGAGGATGCGCTCGATGTCGGGCAGGAAGCCCAGGTCGAGCATCTTGTCGGCCTCGTCCAGCACCACCGCGGACACGCCGCCCAGGCTCAGGTGCTTCTGCTTCTCCAGGTCCAGCAGGCGGCCCGGGGTGCCGACGACGACGTCGGTGCCCTCCTTGAGGCCGTTGACCTGGGGCTCGTAGGAGCGGCCGCCGTAGACGGTCAGGATGCGGGTCCCGCTGCGCTTGCTGGCGGTGGTCAGGTCCGCGGCGACCTGGATGGCCAGCTCGCGGGTGGGGACCACGACCAGGGCGCGCGGCCGCTTGGACGTTCCGGGGTCCTTCTGCGCCCGCTGGAGCAGGGGCAGGCCGAAGGCCAGGGTCTTACCGGTGCCGGTACGGGCCTGGCCGATGATGTCGCTGCCGCCCAGCGCGATCGGCAGGGCGAGCTCCTGGATGAGGAAGGGCTCGATGATCCCCTCGGCCTCCAGGGCGTCCGCGAGTTCGGTGCTCACACCGAGGTCGCGGAAGGTCGTCTTCGGTTTGGTTGTGACTTCTGTGCTGCTCAGGGCTCAAGCCTCCATCTTGGCGGGCCGCAACGTTGGCGTGGCCGCGGCGGGATGCGGTCGCGGACGGCTCCTTGGCCGCCGCGGGGGCGCGGCTCACCGGTCGTTCCTCTCGCGGAACGGTGCGGTGGCGCTGCCGTGAGGACCCGTGCGGCGCAGGGGTTTTGTCCGGCCGCGGATCGGGACCTTCCCCGCTCGGGACGGGGAGCATCCGTGGTTCGTTGTTTTCCTCGCGCGGTCCGGTCCACCGTCGGTGGGGCCCGCGCCTGTGCGGGCGCCGCCTCCGCGGCGCCGGTACGTGGGAGATCCCGCGTGTGTGAGGGAGATGTTCGCGTCGGACGCACACACCGGTCATCACGCAGAGTCTAGCTGCTGACTCGCCAGGTGGACATACCAGTTCACCGGGCTGTGGACGGCGTGGACCGTACCCGCTCCCGGCGTGTACAACCGTGCCTTCGGTCCGTTTAGTCCCCGGTTCGGTGCCCGGGAGGCCTGGCGATACCCTGGCGGGCATGACCCACGGCCCCTCCGCCGAGCCCGGCGTGATCGACCTGCTCGGCCTGCTCGCCTACGCGGAGCTCGGCTCCTTCTTCCGCCTCGCCGACGACGCGGGCCTGGCCCCGTCGCTGCGCTCCAAGGGTCAGCTGGCCGCCCTGGCCGCCACCGAGCAGGCGCACTACCAGTCGCTCCGCGACCGGCTGGAGGAGCTGGGCGTCGTGCCCGAGGAGGCCATGGGGCCCTTCGTGGAGCCGCTGGACGCCTGGCACGACAGGACCGAGCCGCAGAGCTGGCTGGAGAGCCTGGTCAAGACCTACGTCGGCGAGGGCATCGCGGGGGACTTCTACCGCAAGGTCGCCGAGCTGGCCGACGAGGAGACGCGGACCCTGGTCGTGGGCGTGCTGGCCGAGACCGGCCGGGCCGAGTTCGTCTCCGCGACGGTGCGCGCCGCCGTGGAGGAGGACCCCAAACTGGTCGGGCGCCTGTCCCTGTGGGCCCGCCGCCTGGTCGGCGAGGCGCTCAGCCAGGCGCAGGCGGTGGCGGTCTCGCGCCCCCAGCTCGCCGCGCTCCTGGCCGGGGATCCCGGACGCGTCCCGGACGGCACGGGGCTCGGCGACCTCGCCGCGGTCAGCCGGATGTTCGCCTCGCTCACCGACCGCCACTCCGACCGCCTCAAGGCCATGGGACTGACCGCCTGACACGCGGTCGCGGCGGCCGGATTCCTTGCCCGTCCTTGACCGGGTCCTGTGGGATCTTGGTCAAGCGCGGGTAATATCCAACACTTTCGTGACGATTCGTTGGGCACTGGCCGTAAAATCGATGAAGTTTCCGTCTCCTGACCACGCGAGTAGGTACTTCCATGCCCAGTGGGACCTCCGTGCGCCATCCGCTGGCCGGACTCACCCGTGACTTCCACCGGATCGGCCCCCTCGGCGCCCCGATCGAACCCTGGATGTGCGCTGAGCTGGACCAGCACGCCGCACAGGTGTGCGAAGGCATCACCTCCTCCGGCGGCGAGCTCAACGCCCGTACCCTGGGCACCTACCTGCACGGATTCCTCGACGGCTGCCTCGAACGGGGCTGGGACTCCGAGGCGGTCGAGTACGACTGGGAGACACTGCGCATCCTCGCGATCTGCCGACTGGCCAAGGAGCGCGGTTTCGTCCGCTAGGTTTGGTGGCGTCCGCAGACCGGTGTGGTCCACAACCCGAGCTCCTCGTGGCCCCCGTCCCTGCCCGTTCTCCGGTGGAAACCCGTCTTCGGGCGTACGCTGAAAAGTACCGGTGACTCCACAGCGGCCGATTCCGGTCCGGCGCACCGCGGCAGAACCAGGGCCCTGCGGAATGCAACCTGGGACTGACGGCGTTATGTCGGTCCGGAAAACGGACCCACAGGCACCGTAACTGGCGGAGCGGCCCGCAGAGCCGCGAGAAAGGAAGGCGAATGAGGAGCGGTCGGCATGGGGCGGCGCGCCCACCGGTCGGCGTCCTGATCCAACAGGACCGCGTCGACTTCGCGCTTTTCGCACTGATCTTCGTCGTCGCGCTGGTGTCGATGGTCTTCACCGGGCCCGGGAACGTCGCTTTCTGGCTGGCCTTCCTCCCGATCATCGCCTCCGTCGTGCTGACCTTCCGGCGGATCGAGCACCTCTCGCGCCTGGAACTGCGGGACTCGGAATTCCTCTAGGAGGCGTCCGGCGGGCCGGTCGCAACGGCCCGCCGAGCGCTCCCGACGGCACACGGCGGGGGCGGGGCCGCACGGCCCCGCCCCCACCCCGTGTCCGCGCCCGTGACTACGGTGCGGGCGGCTCACCGCCCGCACCGCGCCGCGCGCTCTGGGAGGTCGCGCCCTCGCGCGGCTCCGTGCGCTCTGCGGCCGCGGGACGGCCCAGGGCCGCCTCGCGGCCGGCCCGGTAGCTGCTCTCCTCGCTCATGCGGCTGGTCTCGCGCTCGGCCACGTCCAGCCAGCGGGACCAGCGCGAACGCATCGGCTCGATCATGCCGCCGCCCACACCGACGACGAGGATGCCGCCGACCGTGGCCAGGACCGCGATCAGCACCGGCACGGTGACGGTCACCGCCACGCCCATCTGGTTCAGCGCCGCGATGACGCCGAGGGCCAGGATGAACACCCCCGCGGCGTTGGCCAGGAAACGGCCGTAGGAGAGGCCGCCCAGCGCGCCGGAGACGATGTCGCGGACCGCCTTGGCGATCATCGCGGCCACCACCACGATCACCAGCGCGACGATGCCGCGCGGGATCCAGGCGATGACGTCGTTGAGCAGCGTGCTGATCGGGTTCGGTCCGAAGACGCTGAACGCGAGCGTGAACACGAACAGCAGCCCGACGTAGTAGATGATCTTTCCGCACAGCTCGCTGGCGCTCCAGCGGCTGCGCTCGAAGTACTCGCCCACACCTCCGCGGTGCAGGGCACGGTCCAGCCCGACGCCGTGCAGACCCTTGGCGACGGCCTTGCCCACCAACCAGGCGATGATCCATCCCAGGACCAGGATCACCAGGAAGCCGATCAACAGCGGCACGAAACTCGCCACCGCCTGCCAGGCCGTCATCAGGCCCTGACCCATGTCCATAACGTCTTCACCCCCAAATCGCTTGCTCCGCCGGGGCTTCGAAGCGAAGGACCGGGCGGATACGGCGAAGAGAAGTGCGTTACTTCTCATTCCGGCGATACCCGGAGGGCGGCAATTGAATCGCTTGTCCCACACAAGCGAAGGCGATTACCTTTTTTTGGGACATTCCTTGCCCGACGATGGGAAGAAATCCCTTTCTCGGCTGTCGGGGCGCTTCTGGGACGTCGCCGGGAAAGGCGAAGGCCCCCGTGCGCGCACGGGGGCCGGTCGTCGTCCGGGCAGGCGCGAGGCCGACGGTGGGCTGGCCGGAAGTGTTGCTGGTGTGAGACGTGGGTTCTGACCTGCGATGATCTTGTACTTGTCGCTGGTGTCGGGGCTCGAACCTCGCTACAAGTACAAGATCACGGAGGGCGGGGCGGGTCGGCGGCCCCTCCCGGTCAGCGCGCTAACCCTGTTCGCCGGAGCCGCGTTGCAGGTCCCAGCCGCTGATGCCGCGCCAGGCCAGGCGGGCCACCAGCTGCTCCGCCGCGTCCTTGGGCACGGAGCCGCGGCTGTTGAGCCAGTACCGGGCACTGGTCTCGGCCATGCCGACCAGCCCGATGCTCAGCAGGTGCGCCTCCTCGTCGGAGATGCTGGTGTCCTGGCGGATCACCTCGCCGATGAGCTCGGCGCAGCGCTGGAAGGTCTCCTCGCTCTTCTCCCGTACGGCCGGGAGGTTGCGCAGGTCGGACTCGAAGACCAGGCGGAAGGCCTCGCCGTCGCCCGCGACGAAGTCGAAGTAGGCGCGGAAGCTCGCGATGACGCGCTGGCGGTTGTCGTCCGTGCTCTCCAGGGCCTCGCGCTGCTTCTCGACCAGCACCTCGGAGTGTTCCTCCAGCAGGGCCAGGTACAGCTCCAGCTTCCCTGGGAAGTGCTGGTAGAGGACCGGTTTGCTGACTCCGGCGCGGTCGGCGATCTCGTCCATCGCCGCCGCGTGGTACCCGCGCGCGACGAAGACCTCCTGGGCCGCTGCCAGGAGTTGGCGGCGGCGCCTGACCCGGGGCAAGCGGGTACCCCGGGCGCGGGAGTCTGAAGGAGCTGTCACACCGACCCTCCGAACTCGGCATGGCAGATGCACGCCATAACCGGACATCTGCGTGGCTAGTGCTGACGGACCGCGGCCAGTGGGCGCGCTCCACAGCGGTCCCCCTCATCCTACTCCGGCGTAAGTTCCCCGTGAGCAGCGGGAAGCCGGTTGGTGCCCCGGACGGGCGCGGCGCGGCACCGGCCGAACAGGTGGTCAGGGTCGCGATCGGCGGCCGGGAGGAAGCGGAGGAAAAAGGACGCGGGCCCGGGGGAGACCTCCCCGTCAGCGCCGGTCCTCGTCGTCCACGCCCGCCTCCCGGGCCTGTTCCACCACGTCCGCCTCGGCGGCGCGCTCGAAGCTCTCCTCGGACGGGTCCTCCCATCCGTCCACGCCCTCGTCGCCCCCGGCGGACGCGCGCTGCTCGACCGCGTCGGCCTCGGGCACCTCGGACGCGGGATCCCCGTCGGCGGCCGGGCGTCGTCCCACGGAACGGTTCTCCTGTGCCACAGGGTCCTCCCCAACGTCGTCGCCGTGCGTACGCCCGACCACTACCCGCCGCCCGGGCCGGTACGCGCGGCCCCGGGGACGAACCCGCCCGCGGGGCGGGTCGCCGACCAGGGCCGGGGGCCCGGCGGACCGCGTGGGGACGAAGCGGGATGAACCCGCCCGCGGCGTTGGTTGTGACGGGGAGGGACGGGCCCGCGAAGGGTGTGCTCCACGCCTCCCGGTGGCGGGAATGCAATACCCCACCCGTTAGGTTGGGTATAAGTGCAAGCACGCTTCGCGTCCCCGCCCCCTCGCCCGGTGGCCCCTGCGGTACGGGCGGTGCGAAGCAACCCGAACAGACATGAGGAGTCACCGTGTCGCTGCCGCCGCTGGTCGAACCAGCTGACGAGCTGACCGTGGACGAGGTGCGCCGTTACTCGCGTCACCTGATCATCCCCGACGTGGGTATGGACGGGCAGAAGCGCCTGAAGAACGCCAAGGTCCTGGTCGTCGGCGCGGGCGGCCTGGGCTCCCCGGCGCTGCTCTACCTGGCCGCCGCGGGAGTGGGCACGCTCGGCATCATCGACTTCGACGTCGTCGACGAGTCCAACCTCCAGCGCCAGGTCATCCACGGACAGAGCGACGTCGGCCGCCCCAAGGCCGAGTCCGCCCGGGACAGCATCAAGGAGGTGAACCCGGGAGTCCGCGTCATCCTGCACCAGGAGCGCCTGGAGTCGGACAACGCGCTGGAGATCTTCGCCGACTACGACCTGGTCCTGGACGGCACCGACAACTTCGCGACCCGGTACCTGGTCAACGACGCCTGCGTCATCCTCGACAAGCCGTACGTGTGGGGTTCGATCTACCGCTTCGACGGCCAGGTCAGCGTCTTCTGGAACGAGTACGGGCCCCAGTACCGCGACCTGTACCCCGAGCCCCCGCCGCCCGGAATGGTGCCCTCCTGCGCCGAGGGCGGCGTCCTGGGCGTGCTGTGCGCCTCCATCGGCTCGGTCATGGTGAACGAGGCCATCAAGCTGATCACCGGCATCGGTGACCCGCTGGTGGGCCGCCTGCTCATCTTCGACGCCCTGGAGATGACCTGGCGCGAGGTCAAGGTCCGCAAGGACCCCGACACCGAGCCGGTCACCGAGCTCATCGACTACGAGGCGTTCTGCGGCGCCGTGTCGGAGGAGGCCACCGAGGCCGCCGCCGGTTCCACGATCACCGCGGGCGAGCTCAAGGACCTGCTGGACAACAAGCCCGAGGAGATCTTCCTCGTGGACGTCCGGGAGAAGAACGAGTACGAGATCGTCAGCATCCCGGGGGCCACGCTCATCCCCAAGGGCGAGTTCCTCAACGGCAGGGCCCTGGAGCAGCTGCCGCAGGACCGGCGCATCGTCCTGCACTGCAAGTCGGGCGTCCGCTCCGCCGAGGCGCTGGCCGCGGTGCACGCGGCCGGGTTCTCCGACGCCGTCCACGTGGGCGGCGGCGTCCTGGCCTGGATCAACCAGGTCGACCCGAGCCTGCCCGAGTACTGACGGACGGGCCCGACGGGGGACGGGGCGGTGCCGGGAGGCGATCCCGGCACCGCCCCGCCGCGTTCGCGCCCCGGCTCCCGCCGTCGTGCCTGCTCAGCCCGCCGGTTGGGTAGGAGTCCGGGTAGGGGCCGTCGGCCTGCGGCGGCCCGCTCCTCGGGAGGTGGCTCCATGGGACGCAGGGGACGCTGGGCGGACTGGGTGGCGATCCTCGCCGGTCTTGCCCTGGGACTGAGCTGGATCTGGCACGGGATGTACGGCTTCGGCGGGGGCGCGATGTTCGTCCTCGGGCTGGGCGTCATCATGGCCTCGGTGGTCTCCATCACCCGGCCGGGGGCGCTGTCGAGCGAGGCTGGCGTCCTCGCGATCGGCGTCCTGGTCTTCGTGATGCCGTGGCTGCTGGGCTTCACCGACCTCACCGCCGCCGCCTGGACGGCGTGGATCCTCGGCGCCGTCGTGGCCCTGCTGGGGGCGTTCGGCCTGTTCAGGGCCTCCCAGGCCCGCAGGCGCGATCCCGAGCTCGCCTGGGGCGAGCACGGCGACCAGGTCACCGCCTGACCGGGCGCCGCACGCGCCCCGGGGCCGCCTCCGCGCGGCCCCTCGCCGTGTCGGTGGCCCCCGGTAGGCTGCCGTCTGTGTTCGAGGACGCGGAGGGCGGGCCGGACGACTACGCCGAGGAGGTCCTGGCGGTGGTCGAGCGGATCCCGCCGGGACGGGTGATGGCCTACGGCGACATCGCCGAGTACGTCGGCAGGGGAGGACCCCGCCAGGTCGGCTCGGTCATGTCCTCCTGGGGCGGTGCGGTGGCCTGGTGGCGTGTGGTGCGCGCGGACGGCAGACCGCCCTCCTGCAACGAGGTCCGCGCCCTGTCCCACTACGCGGCGGAGGCCACGCCCATGCGCCCCGGAAGCGATCGCGTGGACATGCGCAGGGCCCGCTGGGACGGGGAGGGCGGAGCCTGAGCGGTCCACTGTGGCGGGGATGACGTGCGGGATGGTCGCCACCCTCTGGTGAACTGGTGGGTGTGAACACATCTCCGTACCGTCTCGTGCGGCGCGCCCACCAGGTGCAGCCGCCGCCGGTGCTGGACGAGAACCAGCGGCGCGTGGTCGAGCACGAGGGCGGGCCCCTGCTGGTGCTCGCCGGGCCCGGGACAGGCAAGACCACCACGATCGTCGAGTCGGTCGTGGACCGCATCGACCACCGGGGCGCGGACCCCTCGCGCGTGCTGGTGCTCACCTTCAGCCGCAAGGCCGCCCAGGAGCTGCGCGAGCGCATCACCGCCCGGCTGCGCCGCACCACCCGCGAACCGCTGGCCCTGACCTTCCACAGCTACGCCTACGCCCTGATCCGGCGCGAGTTCCAGCGCATGGGCGACCTGCCGCCGCGCCTGCTCTCGGGCCCCGAACAGCTCATGGAGGTCCGCGAACTCCTGCGGGGCGAGGCCCTGGACGGCGCGCGGGACTGGCCCGAGCGCCTGCGCCCCGCCCTGGAGACCCGCGGGTTCGCCGAGGAGCTGCGCGACTTCCTCATGCGCGCCCAGGAACGCGGCATGGGCCCGGCGGAGCTGGCCGCGCTCGGCCACGAGCGCGACCGCGACGACTGGGTGGCCGCGGCCGGGTTCCTGGACCGCTACACCGGCCGGTTCGACATCGCCCCCGTGCCCACGCTCAACTACGCCGAGCTCGTGCGGGTCGCCGCCAACCTGCTCTCCGACCCCGGGGTCCGCGCGCGCGAGCGCGCCGCCCACGAGGCGGTGTTCGTCGACGAGTACCAGGACACCGACCCCGCCCAGGAGGAACTCCTGCGCGCCCTGGCCGGAGACGGCCGCGACCTGGTCGCGGTCGGCGACCCGGACCAGTCCATCTACGCCTTCCGCGGCGCCGAGGTGCGGGGCATCCTCGACTTCCCGCGCCGCTTCCCGACCGTGCGGCGCACCGAGGCGCCCGTGGTCGCGCTGCGCACCTGCCGCCGCAGCGGCCGCGCCCTGCTCTCGGCCTCCCGCGGCCTCACCCGGCGCCTGCCTGCGGTCGCCTCCGCCCGCGGCCACGTCAACGAGCACCGCGACCTGACCCCCGCCGAGGGCGTGCCCGACGGCGAGGTCCGCGTGCTGCTGGCCGACAGCGCCGCACAGGAGGCCGCGGTCGTCGCCGACACCCTGCGCCGCGCCCACCTGGTGGACGGCGTCCCGTGGTCGGACATGGCCGTGCTGGTGCGCTCCTCCACCCGGCAGCTGCCGGTGCTGCGCCGCGCCCTGACCGCCGCCTCGGTCCCGGTCGCGGTCGGCGCCGACGACCTGCCCGTGGCCGCCGAGCCCATCGTGCGCCCCATGCTCGCGCTGATCCGCTACGGCCTGGCCCCGGGCGAGCTGGACGACGACGCCGCGCGCGAACTGCTCACCAGCCCCTTCGGAGAGGCCGACACGGTACGGCTGCGCAGGCTCGTGCGCGCGCTGCGCCGCCTGGACCTGGACCGCGCCCGCGACGGACGGGCGGACGGGAGCGCGGCCGAAGGCGCGGACGGGAGCACCGACGGGACCGGGCACGCGGACGAGGGAGCCGGTGTGCGGACCGCGCCCGCGACGGGGCCCGGCGCGACCGGCGCCGGGGAGGACCCCACGGCACCCTCCGGTGCCTACCGGCCGTCCTCGCAGCTGCTCGTGGACGCCCTGCGCGACCCGGCCGAACTCGTCCTCGTGGACCCCGAGGTCGCCGCGCCCGCCACGCGCGTCGCCCAGGCGCTGCGCACCGTCCGGGAACTGGCCGCCAGGGGAGCCGACGCCGAACAGGTCCTGTGGGAGCTGTGGCGCGACAGCGGCCTGGCCGACCGCCTGCTGCGCGCCAGCCTGGCCGGGGGCCGCCGCGGCGCCGCCGCCGACCGCGACCTGGACGCCGTGGTCGCCCTGTTCGAGAGCGCCGCCCGCTACTGCGACCGGCTGCCCCCCGGCAGCCCCGCGGGGTTCCTGGAGGACCTCGCCGCCCAGGAGATCCCCGGCGACAGCCTCGCCGAGCGCGCGCCCGAGGGCGAGGCGGTGCGCATCCTCACCGCCCACCGCTCCAAGGGCCTGGAGTGGGGCCTGGTCGTGGTCGCCGGAGCCCAGGAGGGCGACTGGCCCGACCTGCGCCTGCGCGGCTCCCTGCTCGGCGTGGAGGAGCTCGTCGACACCGACGTGCACTCCGCCGACTCCTCCGGCGCCGCCCTGGCCTCCAAACTCCTGGACGAGGAGCGCCGACTGTTCTACGTGGCCCTCACCCGCGCCCGCCGCTCCCTCGTGGTGACCGCGGTGGGCGGGGAGGACACCGACGAGCGGCCCTCGCGCTTCCTGACCGAGATGGGCCTGGGCGACCCCGAGCCCGTCAGTACCGGCCTGCGCTGGCTGTCCCTGCCCGCGCTCGTCGCCGACCTGCGCTCGGTGGTCACCGACCCCTCCGCGCCCGAACCGCTGCGCGAGGCCGCCGCCACCCACCTGGCCCGTCTGGCCGAGGAGGGCGTGCGCGGCGCCGACCCCGCGGAGTGGTACGCGCTCACACCCTTCACCGACGACCGCCCCCTGGCAGAGGAGGAGGACACCGTCCGCGTCTCGCCCTCCCAGGTGGAGAGCTTCACCAACTGCCAGCTGCGCTGGCTCCTCGAACGCGCCGCCGGAGCCTCCTCCGGCGACTCCGCCTCGGCCCTGGGCACCGTCGTGCACGCGGTCGCCGTCCTGGTCGCCCAGGGCAGCACCCCCGACGAGATCAGCGGGCGCATGGACGAGATCTGGGCCGACCTGGACTTCGGCGGCCCCTGGCAGGCCAGGGCGCAGCGCGACCGCGCCGACACGATGGTCCGCAAGCTCGTGGACTGGGAGGCCGCCAACGACCGCGAACTCGTCGTCACCGAGGAGGGCTTCCGGGTGGACGTGGGCGGCATCGAGATCACCGGCCGCGTGGACCGCCTCGAACGCGACGACCAGGGGCGCGCCGTGGTCGTGGACATCAAGACCGGCAGGAACAAGGCCGACGACCTGGCCCGCCACCCCCAGCTCGGCGTCTACCAGATGGCGGTGCTCAAGGGCGCCTTCGCCAAGCTCGGCCTCACCGAGCCGGGCGGTGCCACGCTCGTGCAGGTCGGCGAGAAGATCCAGAAGGCCCGGGAGCAACCCCAGCCACCACTGAGCGAGGACCCCGACCCCGGATGGGCCGGGACGCTGGTGCGCGAGGTCGCCACCGGCATGGGCGGGTCCCGCTTCACCGCGACACGCAACAAGGGATGCAGGTCGTGCGCCGTGCGCGCCTGCTGCCCGGTTCAGGACGAGGGCAGACATGTCTGAAACCCACCCCCACCCCCGCCAGTCCCCGTCCCCGCCCCATCCAGACCCCGGCTCCGCCCCCGCTTCCCGTCCCCGCTTCTCGCCCCCGGAACTGGCCCGCCTCCTCGGCCAGCCCGAGCCCACCGCCGAGCAGTCCGAGGTCATCTCCGCCCCGCTGGAGCCCGGCGTGGTCATCGCGGGCGCCGGGTCCGGAAAGAGCGAGACCATGGCCTCGCGCGTGGTGTGGCTGGTCGCCAACGGCCACGTGCGCCCCGAGCAGGTCCTCGGCCTGACCTTCACCCGCAAGGCCACCGCCGAGCTGGCCGAGCGCGTGCGCAAACGCCTGGAGCAGCTGCGCGCCACCGAACAGCTGCCCGAGGAGCTGCTCGACGGCGAGCCCACCGTGTCCACCTACAACGCCTACGCCGGGCGCATCGTCTCCGACCACGCCCTGCGCGAGGCGGTCGAGCCCACCTCCCGGCTGCTCAGCGAGGGGCAGGCCTGGCAGATCGCCGCCCGGATCGTCGGCGAGTACGACGGCCCCATGGACCTGATCACGGTCGGGGCCGACACCGTCACCCGCCGGGTCCTGGAACTGTCCGGGCAGATCGCCGATCACCTCACCACCACCGAGCAGGTGCGCGGCATCGGCCGGTGGCTGCGCGCGGCCGTCGACGCCCTCCCGCGCAAACCCGCGGTGCCCACCCGCAACCTGCTCAACGCCCAGCTGCGCCGCGAACAGCTCCTGCCGCTCGTGGAGGGCTACGAGCACGCCAAGCACGTGCGCGAGGCCATGGACTTCGGCGACCAGGTGTCCCTGGCCGCGCGCATCGCCCAGAACCATCCGGAGGTCGGCCTCATCGAGCGGGGCCGGTTCCGCGTGGTGCTGCTGGACGAGTACCAGGACACCAGCCACGCCCAGCTCGTCCTGCTGCGCGCGCTGTTCGGCGAGGGCCACGCGGTGACGGCCGTCGGTGACCCCTGCCAGTCCATCTACGGCTGGCGCGGGGCCGTCGCCGCCAACCTCGCCAACTTCCCCAACGACTTCCCGGCCGCCCCCGGCCGGGCCGCGTCCGTGCGCCGTCTGGCCACCAGCTTCCGCAACGGTGAGAGGGTCCTGGAGGTCGCCAAGCACATCTCCGAGCCGCTGCGCGCCGAGAGCGCCGAGGTGCCCGTCCTGTACCCCGGCCCGGCCCGGCGCGGCCGCGGCGCCGTCCGGACCGGCCTGTTCATCGGACAGCGGGAGGAGGCGCAGTGGATCGCCGAGCAGGTCAGCGGCTACCTGCGCGCCGCCCCCGGTCGGGCGGGCAGCGCCGCGACCGCCCCCGACGGGCTGTCCTGGCCGCCGGGGGAGTCGGGCAGCGCCGCGGACGGCGGCGTCAGCCCCGGGGACGTCGCCGTGCTGTGCCGCAAGCGCTCGCAGTTCCCGGCGATCAGGGAGGCCCTGGAGGCGCTGGACATCCCGGTGGAGGTCGTGGGCCTGGGCGGGCTCATGATGGTGCCCGAGGTCCGCGACATCATCGCCACCCTGCGCGTGGTCCACGACGCCTCCGCGGGTAACGAGCTCGCCCGCGTCCTCACCGGGCCGCGCTGGCGGATCGGCCCGCGCGACCTGGCCGCGCTCGGGGCCCGCGCGGCCGAGCTGGCCCGCCAGACCCGGCGCGACCTCACCACGCCCGATCCCGGAGAGAGCGCCGAGGACGACATCCTGCGCCGCACGGTCCTGGACCTGACCGCCGAGAGCGGCAGCCTGGTGGACGCGGTGGACGACCCCGGCCCCGCCGAGAGGTACTCCGCGGCCGCCTACGAGCGCCTGGGCCGCCTCGCCGAGGAACTGCGCTCCCTGCGCAAGCTCGTGGGCCAGCCGCTGCCCGACCTGGTCACCGAGACCGAGCGGATGCTCGGCCTGGACATCGAGGTGGGCGCCCGCAGCGGCCGCGACCCCCTGTCCGCCCGCGCCGACCTGGACGCCTTCGTCGACCACGCGGTCCGCTTCGCCGGAAGCAGCGAGGACCCCACCCTCGGCAGCTTCCTCAGCTACCTCAGGGCCGCCTCGGAACGGGAGAGCGGTCTGGCCCCCGGCGAGCGCGTCGGCGGGAGCGACACCGTCAAGCTCATGACCGTGCACGCCTCCAAGGGACTCCAGTGGCCCGTGGTGGTCGTGCCCGGTGTCAGCGGCGGCAAGTACTCCCCGCTGTTCCCCACGAGCCTGTCCGAGGGCGACATGTGGATCAAGGGCGAGCACCTGCTGCCCTACCGGCTGCGCGGCGACCGACAGAACCTGCCCGAGCTCCTCGCGGTGGACAAGAAGGGCATCGACGCGTTCAAGGAGGCCGAGCGGGAGCGCCACCTGCTGGAGGAGCGGCGGCTGGCCTACGTCGCCGTCACCCGCGCCTCCTTCGCCCTGCTGTGCACCGGTCACTGGTGGGGGACCGACGCCGCGAGCGAGCGCGGGCCCTCCCCGTTCCTGGAGGAGATCCGCCTGGCCTGCGAGGGCGGTGCCGGGGAGGTCGCGCACTGGGAGCCCAGGCCCGACCCCGACGACAACCCGTACGAGGAGGAGGACGACGGCACGGCCCTGTGGCCGCCGGAGGAGGACGACGGCGCCGACCCCCAGGCGGAGGAGGGCGCTGACCCGGACCGGCCGCGCGATCGCCGCGCCCAGATCGCCGAGGGCGCGGCCATGGTCGAGCGCGCCCGCGCCCGCCTGCTCGCGGGTGAGGCCGACCCCGCGGAGGAGGCCGCGCCGCCGCCCGGGCTGCGCCGCCGCATCGGGGGCTGGGAGCGCGACACCGAGCTGCTGCTCGCCCACCGCCGCACCGAGGGGCAGAGGTCGGGGGACGGCACGGTTCAGGTCGAGCTGCCCGCCCACCTGTCGGTGTCGTCCATGGTGTGGCTGGCCCGCGACCCCTCCGCCCTGGCCCGGCAGATCCGCAGGCCGCTGCCCCGGCCGCCCGCGCCGCACACGCGTCGGGGCACCGCGTTCCACGCCTGGCTGGAGCAGCGCTTCGGCCAGCGCGCCGCCCTGTTGGACGAACTTCCCGGAGCGGCCGACGAGACGGCGGGGGAGGACGAGGACCTCGCCGACCTCCAGCGCCGCTTCGAGGAGAGCGAGTGGGGCCCGCGCGTCCCGGTCGAGGTGGAGGTGCCCTTCGAGACGGTCATCGGCGACCGCCTCGTCCGGGGGCGCATGGACGCGGTCTTCCACGACCCCGCCTCCGGCCGCTACGACGTGGTGGACTGGAAGACGGGGAGTCCGCCCGGCAGCGGAGCCGAGCGCCGCGCCGTGGGCGTGCAGCTGGCCGCCTACCGGCTGGCCTGGGCCGACCTGGCGGGGGTCGGCCTGGAGGAGGTGAGCGCCGCCTTCCACTACGTGCGGGCCGGGCTGACCGTGCGCCCCGCGGACCTGCTCGACGCCGAGGGGCTTGCCGCGCTCATCGACGCCGTCCCCGAACCCGGGTGAGAGGTCCGCCACCGCTGAGGGTCGCCGTCCGTTCACCGGTGTGGTGGACAATGACCCGCGTGTCGATCCCAGGAATCCCCCAGGACAGCGGCGCCCCCGTGCGCGCGGGAGTGCCCGAGCACGGGCGCGTCCCCAAGTACTACGCGGTCCGGATACGGCTCACCGAGCTGGTGTCCGGACTGGCGGTGGGCCAGCCGCTGCCCACCGAGCGCGAGCTGGCCGAGCGCTTCGGCGCGGCCCGCGAGACGGTCCGCCAGGCGCTGCGCGACCTCCTGCTGGAGGGCAGGCTCAGCCGCCGGGGGCGCGGCACGGTGGTGGCCGGTCCCAAGCTGGAGCAGCCCCTGTCCCTGGCCAGCTACACCGAGGGCGTGCGCCGCCAGGGGCTCCGGCCGGGCCGCTCCCTCATCGACCTGCGCAGCTGGCCGTGCCCGCCCCGGCTGGCCGAGGAGCTGCACCTGAGCCCGGGCGAGCCGGTCTGGCACCTGGAGCGGGTCCTGCTGGCCGACGACGAGCGGGTGGGGCTGGAGTCCACCTACATCGCGGTGGCGCGCGTGCCCCGCCTGGACGTCGACTTCGACCCGGACTCCACCTTCTACGGCTACCTCGCCGACAGGGTCGGCATCACGTTCGGCGACGCCGACGAGCGCCTGGAGACCGTGCTGGCCACCCCGCGCGAGGCCCTGCTCATCGGCACCCCTCCGGCGCTGCCGATGCTGCTCATCCACCGGGTCTCCCGGGACGAGAAGGGCGGTCCCTTCGAACGGGTGCGCTCGCTCTACCGGGGCGACCGGTTCAGCTTCAGCGTCCACCTGGCCGGGGACGGGCGGGGATGAGGGTCTTCGCCGGTGGCCGCGACCCTGTCGGCCGCAGTTCAGAACCCCTGTGCCACACCAGCAACGTTTCCGGTCGGCCCGAGGCCAGCACCTACGGGCGGACGCTCCGAGCCCGGATTCCGGGACGTGCGGGGAACGTCGGGCGCCGTGGGCCGTCCGCCGAGGAGGGATCTGCTCGCCGGGTACTTTTTATATCAGAATGATAACGGGTCTGGTCCAAAGTTTGGCCCCGGTTCACCGGGGGGTCCCCGCCGCGCTCGGTCGCCTCCACCCGCACCGACGAACCTCGAACCATGAGAGTGATCATCGTCGGTGCCGGAGTCCTCGGCACCATGCACGCCTGGCACGCCGTCTCCCGAGGCCACGAGGTCGTCCACCTCGAACGCGAGGCGGCCGCCCGCGGCGCCTCCGTCCGCAACTTCGGCCTCGTCTGGGTCGGCGGACGCGCGCCCGGCCCCGAACTGGAGGCCGCCCGCCGGGCCCGCGTCCTGTGGCAGGAGATCGCCGAACGCGTCCCCGCCCTGGGCTTCCGCCCGTCCGGCTCCCTGACCGTCGCCACCACCGACCACGAGCTGGCCGTGGCCGAGGCGGCGGCCTCGGCACCCGACGCGGCCGAGCGCGGCTACGAGCTCCTCGGCCCCGAGCGGACCCGCGAGGTCAACCCGGCCCTGCGCGGCGACCACCTCGGCGCCCTGTGGTGCCGCAGCGACGCCCAGGTCGAACCCCGCACCGCCCAGGCCGCCCTCCAGACCGAACTCGGCCGCAGCGGCCGCTACACCCTCCTGACCGGGCGCGAGGTCCGCGACCTGGCCGGACCGGGCGCCGTCCGCGACGACCACGGACAGGTCCACCGCGGCGACGCCGTCGTCCTGTGCACCGGCGCCTGGCTCGGCGGCCTGGTCCGCGAACTCGCCCCCGACCTGCCCGTGCGCCGCGTCCGCCTCCAGATGGCCCAGACCGAGCCCCTGGGGGAGACCCTCACCACCTCCGTCGCCGACGGCGACAGCTTCCGCTACTACCCGGCCTACCGGGGCCCCGAACTGGACGCCCTCAACGAGGCCCAGCCCCAGCCGCCCACCGCGCGCGACCACCGCATGCAGCTGCTCATGGTCCAGCGCGCCGACGGCTCCCTGACCATCGGCGACACCCACGAGTACGACGCGCCCTTCTCCTTCGACACCGCCGAGGACCCCTACGAGCACCTCGCCGGGGTCGCCAGCCGCCTCCTGGGCCGACCGCTGCCCCCGATCCGCCAGCGCTGGGCGGGCGTCTACGCCCAGTGCGCCGACCCCTCCCGGGTCGTCCACCGCGCCCCCGTGGGCCCCGACGCCTGGCTGGTCACCGGACCGGGCGGGCGCGGGATGACCTGCTCCCCGGCCATCGCCGAGACCACCGCCAACGAACTGGGCTGGTAACCATGCACTCCACCACCGTCCCCGCCCCGCCCGTCGAACTCGTCGTCCTGGACATGGCGGGCACCACCGTCGCCGACGACGGCCTCGTCGAGGCGGCCTTCGAGGCGGCCCTGCCCGACCACACCACCGAGGCCGCCGCGTACGTGCGCGCCACCATGGGCGAGTCCAAGATCACCGTCTTCCGCCACCTGTGCGGCGACGAGGACCGCGCCCAGGAGGCCAACCGCGCCTTCGAGCAGGCCTACGCCCGCCTGGTGGACGAGGGCCGCTGCGCGTCCCTGCCCGGAGCCGAGGAGGCCCTGCGCGAGCTGCGCGCCCAGGGCCGCACGACCGCCCTGGCCACCGGCTTCTCCCGCGACACCCAGGAACGCGTCCTGCGCGCCCTGGGCTGGCGGGACGCCGCCGACCTCGTCCTGTGCCCCGCCGACGCGGGCGGACGCGGTCGGCCCCACCCCGACATGGTGCTCACCGCAGCCCTGCGCGCGCGGGTCTCCTCCGTGGCCGCCGTCGCCGTCGTCGGCGACACCGCCTCCGACGTCCGCAGCGGACTGAGCGCGGGGGCCTCGGTCGCCGCGGGGGTCCGCACCGGCGCCCACGACGACGCCGCCCTGCGCGCGGCCGGGGCCACCCACGTCCTGGACGGCGTGGCCGACCTGCCCGGGCTGCTCGCCGCGCGGGAGGGCTGAACCCGTGGGTATCCGCTTCGACCGCGTCAGCGTCGCCTACGGGGAGACCGTGGTCCTGGACGACCTCGACCTCACCGTCGGATCCGGCGAGTTCATGGCGCTGCTGGGCCCCTCCGGCTCGGGCAAGACCACCGCGCTGCGCGCCGTCGCCGGGTTCGTCCGCCCCGCGTCCGGACGCGTCCTGCTCGGCGGGCGCGACGTCACCGGCCTGCCACCGCACCTGCGGGGCGTGGGCATGGTCGTGCAGAGCTACGCCCTCTTCCCCCACATGCGGGTGGACCAGAACGTCGCCTTCGGGCTGAGGGCGCAGGGCGTGCCGCGCCGCGAGATCGCCGGGCGGGTCGCCGAGGCGCTGGAGATGACCGGGATGGGGGACTACGCGCGCCGCCACCCGCGCGAGCTGTCCGGCGGGCAGCAGCAGCGGGTGGCCATCGCCCGCGCCCTGGCCATCCGCCCCGGCGTGCTGCTGCTGGACGAGCCGTTGTCCGCGCTCGACGCCCAGCTGCGCTCGGACATGCTCGCCGAGCTGGCCCGCCTGCACCGCGACCTGCCCGACGTCACGATCCTCTACGTCACCCACGACCAGAGCGAGGCGCTCACCCTGGCCGACCGGGTGGCGGTCCTGGACCGGGCCCGGCTGCGCGACTGCGACACGCCCCAGCGCCTCTACCAGCGCCCCCGGACGCCGTTCACCGCCCGCTTCGTCGGCGGCGCCAACCTGCTGCCCGCGCGCCTGGCCGACGGGCGGGTGCACTGCTGCGGCACCGCCCTGGAGGCCGACCCCGGCGACCTGCCGCCCGGCACCGGCGACGGCGACGGGCTGCGGGTGTGCCTGCGCCCGCACAGGCTCACCCTCGGCGGGGGCGAGCACACCCTGGAGGGGCGGGTCACCGACGTCCAGTGGCGCGGCTCCACCCACCGGGTCACCGCCCTGGTCGACGGCGTCCCCGTCACCGCCGAACTCCGGGAGATGCGGACCCCGCCCGAGACCGGTGCGGCGGTGACGCTCGGCTTCGCCCGCCGGGACGCCGTCCTGCTGCCGGAGGAGGCCTCGTGAGCGTCCGGACCGCACCGACCCCGGCGGGCACCGCGTCCGCGCCCTCCGAGGGCGGGGCCGCACCGGCCCGGGCGCCCCGCACCCTCCCCGTGTGGGTGTGGGCCGTGCCGCCCGTCGTGCTGCTCGCCCTGGTGTTCCTGTACCCGCTCGCCCTCGTCGCGCTGGAGTCGGTCACCGCGTCCGGAGGCGGACTCACCGCCGCCCACCACGCCGACGTCCTGTCCTCGGAGTCCTTCCGGTCGGCGCTGGTCACCACCGTGCTCATCGCGGTCACCGCCACGCTGGGCTGCCTGGTCCTGGGCTTCCTCCTCGCCCTGGTCGTGGCGTTCGTGCCCTTCCCCGGCAGCGGGGCCGCCGCCCGGTTCATCGACACCTACCTGTCCTTCCCGTCCTTCCTCATCACCCTCGCGCTGCTGTTCCTCTACGGCACCGTGGGCGTGGCCAACGGCGTGTGGACGGAGGCCACCGGCGCCGAGACCGGTCCGATCAGCTTCCTCGCCACGCCCTGGGGCGTGGTCCTCGCCGAGATCACCTACTTCACGCCGTTCGTCATGCGGCCGCTGCTCGCCGCGTTCGCCCAGCTCGACACCGCGCAGATCGAGGTCGCCTCCTCCCTGGGGGCCCGCCCCCTCAGGATCGTGCGGGCCGTCATCCTGCCGGAGGCCCTGCCCGCGCTCGCAGCCGGAGGCGCGCTCGTGCTGGTGCTGTGCCTCAACGAGTTCGCGATCGTCCTGTTCACCGGGGCCAAGGACGTGGTGACCCTGCCGATGCTCGTCTACAGCGCGGCGATCCTGGAGGCCGACTACACCACCGCCTGCGTCGTGGCCACGGTCAACGCGGCCCTGTCGGTCTCCCTCTACCTCGTCTACCGCGCGGCCACCGCCCGGCTGCGCGCACCCTCCGGAGGCCGCCGTGCTCGTGCATAGCCGACCCGCCCGCTGGGTCGTGTGGGCGCTGTTCGCCGCGCTCGTCCTGCCGCTGTTCCTGCTCCCGCTCGGCGTCATCGTCACCGCGTCGGTGTCCACCAACTGGAGCGGTGTCCTGCCCTCGGGGCCCACCCTGGACAACTTCGCCGGGCTGTCCCGGGGCACCACCCTGGAGGCGCTGCGCGTCAGCGTGGTCACCGCCGCCACCGCCAGCGTCCTGGCCCTGGTCGCCGGGACCTGGTCCGCGCTGACCGCGCACGCGCTGGGCCGACGCGGCAGGGCCGTCCTCGACGCCCTCTTCATGCTGCCCGTCGCGGTCCCCACGGTGGTGGTCGGACTGTCCCTGCTGGTGGCCTTCAGCCGCCCGCCCCTGCTGCTCAACGGCACCCAGGCCCTCGTGCTCATCGCGCACACCGTGCTGGTGACGGCCTTCGCCCACCAGTCGGTCTCCGCCGCCCTGGACCGGCTCGACCCGGCCTACGCGCAGGTGGCCGCGTCCCTCGGCGCCCGTCCGGCGCGGGTGCTGTTCCAGGTGCGGCTGCCCCTGCTGCTGCCCTCGCTCAGTGCCGCCGCCGGGCTCTGCTTCGCCCTGTCCATGGGCGAGCTGAGCGCCACGATGATGCTCTACCCGCCCAGCTGGATGCCGTTGCCGGTCCAGATCTACGCCGCCACCGACCGGGGCGCCCTCTTCTCCGGGGCGGCCTCGGCCATCGTCCTGATGGCCACCACCCTGGCCGTCCTGCTGCTGCTCTCCCGTGTGCGCACCCGCGCCGCCTACCGCTGACCTCTTCTCCCAGGAAGGCCCGCCATGTCCGCCGTCCGCATGACCGCCGCCCGCATGACCTCAGCCGCCACGGCGCTCGTCCTCGCCGGTGCCCTGACCTCCTGCGCCGCCTCCGACCCCGTCGACAGCGTCACCGTCTACACCGCCGACGGCCTGCGCAACGAGGAGGGCACCGGCTGGCTCGACCAGGTCTTCGCCGACTTCGAGGCCGAGACCGGCGTCACCGTCCAGTACGTCGAGGGCGGCTCGGGTGAGATCGTCCAGCGCGCCGGACGCGAGAAGGCCAACCCTCAGGCCGACGTCATCATCACCCTGCCGCCCTTCATCCAGCAGGCCGACGGCATGGGCCTGCTCCAGCAGTACGAGCCGCAGGGCTCCGAGCACGTCGAGGCCAAGGACCCCGAGGGCAGGTGGACCTCGATCGTGGACAACTACTTCTGCCTCACCTACAACACCGAGGAGCTGGAGGAGCCGCCCGCCACCTGGGAGGACCTGCTCGACCCCCGCTTCGAGGGCCGCCTCCAGTACTCCACGCCGGGCGTGGCGGGCGACGGCACGGCCGTGCTCATCCAGACCATGCACGACTTCGGCGGCCTGGAACCCGCCATGGACTACCTCGGGCGGCTCCAGGCCAACAACGTCGGCCCGTCCTCCTCCACCGGCGCGCTCGGCCCCAAGGTGGACAAGGCCGAGCTGCTGGTCGCCAACGGCGACGTCCAGATGAACTTCGCCCAGGCCCGCACCATGCCCAACCTCGGCATCTGGTTCCCCGCCACGGAGGGAGGCCGACCGACCACCTTCGCCCTGCCCTACACCGCCGGGCTCGTCGAGGGCGCGCCCCAGGCCGACAACGGCCGTGCCCTCCTCGACTTCCTGCTCTCCGAGGCCGCCCAGGAGCAGGTCGTCCCCGTCGCCGGGGGCTTCCCCGCCCGCACCGACGTCCCGGTGGAGGGCGGGGGCGCCGAGGAGCTGGAGGCGCTCATGGAGGGCGTGGAGGTCTTCGAGCCCGACTGGGACGACATCGACGCCAACCTGCCCGAGTACCTCGACGCCTGGCGCGAGGCCACCGGCAGCTGACCCGGGCCCGTCGCGGGCCCCGGGTGCCCGCCCGGGGCCACCACCGACCCGTACGCGGCCGCCGGTCCCGCGTGCCGGAGGGAACGCACACGAGCCCGGCGGGGTGTCCGGCGCTCCGGGCGGAGGCGGGGCGCCGAGAACCCCTCTCGGCGCCCCACCCGCGCCGACGCGTCCGTCCGGGCCCGCGCTCAGATCACGCCGAAGACGAACCCGCCCGGGGAGGCGGAGTCCTCGCCGAAGAGGTACTCCCGGGCCGACAGGACGAACTCCGCGCGGCCGATGAACCCGTCGCCGTCGGTGTCCAGGGCCTTGAACCGGTCCAGGGCGTCGGAGGAGGAGGCCCCCAGGACCTCGGCGTACCTGACGTACTCCGCCTCGCTGATCGACCCGCCGTCGTCGGTGTCGAGGAGGTCGAAGACCGCCTCGGCCACGCCCTCGGTCATGTTGAACCGGCTCCTGTCCTCGGAGGCCGCGTGCATCGCCGCGACGAACGCCTCCCGGTCCAGGCGCGCCTCGACGGGCGACCCGTGGCGGAGCAGCTCCAGCCAGAGCATCTGGTAGGAGGCGTGGACGGCCTGGGCCCGGCGGTCGCTCAGGTCCAGCGCGTACCCGTTCGTGTAGCGGTCGACCAGGCGCTGGTAGTCGTCCCAGGTGATGGCCCCGTCGCGGTCGGTGTCCAGCGTGTCGAAGAGGCGGCCGAACCTCTCGGCGACCGCGGTGGCGGGAACGGTGTCCACGTGCATTCCTCTCGTCGGCGGGCGGGCGCGTCCCGCCCCTGCACCTTCGAGTGTCCCGCGACCGGAGGGGTTCCCCGACCCCCCGCGGCGCCGCGCGCCCGGGCGGTCGGCGCCCCCGCGCGCCCGGCCCGGCCCGAGGCCGCGCACCGAGCGGGCGGGGAGGTCCCCGGCCCGCGTGCCGGGGCGGTTCGCGCAGGTCCTAGGCTCGTTCCCGACAACGACGTCGAGCAAGGACGGGCCCCATGGACGTACGCGCCCACATCGAGGCACACCGGGACGAGTTCGTCTCCTCCCTCAAGGAGTGGCTGGCGATCCCCTCCATCTCCGCCGACCCCGCGCACCACCCCGACGTGGTCCGCTCCGCCCGGTGGCTCGCCGACCACCTCACCGCGACCGGCTTCCCCACCGTCGAGGTGTGGCAGACCCCCGGCCTGCCCGCCGTGTTCGCCGAGTGGCCCGCCGCCGACCCCGACGCCCCCACCGTGCTCGTCTACGGACACCACGACGTCCAGCCCGTCGACCCGGTCCAGGAGTGGGAGACCGACCCGTTCACGCCCACCGAGCGCGGCACCTCCCTGTTCGCGCGCGGGGCCTCCGACGACAAGGGACAGGTGCTCTTCCACGCCCTCGGCGTGAGCGCCGCCCTGGCCGTCTCCGGCGCGGACGCCCCGCCCGTCACGCTCAAGCTGCTCGTGGAGGGAGAGGAGGAGTCGGGCTCGGTCCACTTCGCCGACCTGATGCGCGCCAACCGCGACCGCCTGGCCTGCGACGTCGCCGTCATCTCCGACACCACCATGTGGGCGGCCGACACCCCGTCCATGTGCGTGGGCATGCGCGGCGTCACCGACGTCGAGATCAGCCTGTACGGCCCCGGACGCGACCTGCACAGCGGCTCCTTCGGCGGTGCCGTCCCCAACCCGCTCAAGGCCATGAGCGACCTGCTGTCCGGCCTGCACGACGAGGACGGCCGGGTCGCCGTCCCCGGGTTCCACGACGGGGTGGTCGAGGCCAGCCAGGAGGAGCGCGACCTCATCGCCCGGCTGCCCTTCGACGAGCGCGAGTGGCTGGCCACCGCCGCCTCCACCGCCACCTGGGGCGAGCGGGGCTACAGCACGCTGGAGCGGATCTGGTTGCGCCCGACCGCCGAGATCAACGGCATGTGGGGCGGCCACACCGGCTCGGGCGGCAAGACCGTCGTCCCGCGCTCCGCGCACGCCAAGGTCAGCTTCCGGCTGGTTCCCGGCCAGGACCCGCTGCACGTGCAGGACCGTGTCCGCGCCTACGTCGAGGCGGCCACTCCCGAGGGCCTGCGTGCCGAGACCGAGTTCGGCGGACCGGGCGTGCGCGCCTGCGCCTCCGACCTGTCCTCCACCGCGCTGAAGGCGGCCCGCTCGGCCATGGAGCGCGCCTTCGGCACGCAGGTCCTGTTCACCCGCGAGGGCGGCAGCGGCCCCGAGGCCGACATCGCCGACGTCCTCGGGGCACCGCTGGTCTTCCTCGCCGTCGGCCTGGACGAGGACCGCATCCACGCCCCCAACGAGAAGGTGGAGGTCCCCCTGCTGCTCAAGGGCGCCGAGAGCGCCGCGTACCTGTGGGAGGAACTCGGCGGCGTCGGCTGAGCCGTGACCGCGCCGCGCACGGGGGCCGCGCAAGGATGCGCGCGGCCCCGACGGGTGTTATGCACGCTGTAGACACGGGCCCCGCCAGGCGGGCCCGCCGAACCGGAAGGACCCATGGACGCCGACGCGACTCCCTCCCTCTCCCGCTTCTCCGTCGACCCCGCCGCGCACCGGCGCCTGGACGGGGAGTGGCTGGCCGAGGCGTGGGCCGCCCCGGGCACCCGGGTGCTGGTGCTGGAGGGCGGGGACCCCGTCAGCCACGGCTGGCGGGCCGTCATGGCCAAGCAGTCCCGGGCCCTGATCACCACCGGGGACAGCCCCGAACTCGTCATGGTCCCCCCGGCCGAGGCGCCCGAGGGCGAGCGCTACCTGCTCGGCACCGACGGGCGGGACGCCTACTTCGCGGTCCGCTCCGGCCGGGAGCTCGCCGCCACCGAACAGGCCGTCCCGGCCTCCCTGCGCGAGATCGGCTCGTTCCTGGGCGACCGCGACACCGGGCTGATGACCCGCGCCGTCGCCCTCGCGAACTGGAACGCCACCCACGGGTTCTGCCCCCGCTGCGGCTCCCGCACCACCCCGGCCGCGGCCGGGCACGTGCGCGTGTGCGACGAGGAGGGCACCGAGCAGTACCCCCGGATGGACCCGGCGGTGATCATGCTGGTGCACCGCGAGCGCGACGGCCGCGAGGAGATGCTGCTCGGCAACAACCCCAACTGGGACGCCCGCCGCTTCTCGGTGCTGGCCGGGTTCGTCGACGCGGGGGAGTCGCTGGAGCAGGCCGTGGTCCGCGAGGTCGCCGAGGAGGCGGGGATCGTGGTCGAGCGCCCGCGCTACCTGTCCTCGCAGCCCTGGCCCTTCCCGCGCAGCCTGATGGTGGGCTACACCGCGCGGGCCGTGGGCGAGACCGAGCGCACCGACGACGAGATCGGCGTCACCCGGTGGTTCACCCGCGCCGAACTGGCCGAGGCCGTGCACTCGGAGAAGATCCTGCTGCCCGGGCGGGTCTCGATCGCCCGCACCCTCATCGAGCACTGGTACGGCGCCGAGCTCCCCGGCGGCTGGTGACCCGGACCAGCTCCCGCGAGCGGCCCCGCGGCGGCCGGGAGCCGCTGCCGGCGAGGACGCTTCCGGGGCGCGGGGGAGCGCCCGGGGCGGGGCCGGGGCCCCGCCGTGATCTTGTACTCATAGCGCGTCTCGACGGCCCAACCTCGCTATAAGTACAAGATCACCGCAGGTCGGAACCTCTCGTGCCACACCAGTAACGTTTCTGGCCAGTCCGCTAACGCGAACCGGGGGAGGCGCCCAGTTCGTCGGGCAGCACGGTGAGAGGACTCGTGCTGCTCTCCACCACGTCCCGCGCCAGTTCGGCCACCTTGCGGCCGCGCGAGCGCGCCGAGGAGCGCAGCCGCTCGAAGGCCTCGCGGGGCGCCATCGTGTGCCGCTCCGCCAGGACCCCGATCGCCTGCTCGACCACCACGCGCGAGTGCAGCGCGTGCTCCAGCTGCGCGATGGTGTGCCGCAGCCGCTCCACCTCCGAAGCGCCCTCCGGGGCCCGGCCGGGCGCCTGGGAACGCGGGGTCCGGTTCCCCGACTCGCCGGTGAGCAGGTCCGCCAGGACCATCGCGCTCACCAGGTCGGGCACCTCCTCGCCGCCGCCCACCCGCCACCCGGCCGGGGTGCGGCGGACCACACCGGTGTCCACCGTGTCGGCGACCGCAATGTCATGAGGCCTCATGTCCTCCCCCAACTCCACACTCCCCGTCGTCATCGTCCGAGCCCTTCGTGACCCGAGCGCCGTCGGAGGTGCACCGCCGAAGGCGGGCCCCGCGGTGCGCGCCCCGGGCCGCGCCCCAGGGCGCGGCCCGCGTACCGCGTACCGTCCTACGACAGCTCGGCCAGCTTCTGCTTCACCTGAGCGAGCGACGGGTTGGTCATCGCCGCGCCGTCACTGAAGACCAGCGTCGGAACCGTCTGGTTGCCGCCGTTGGCCTTCATGACCAGTTCCGCGGCCTCCGGGTGCTCCTCGATGTTCACCTCACGACCGGTGATCCCCTCGCGGGCGAGCTGGCTCTTGAGCCGCTTGCAGTACCCGCACCACGGGGTGGTGTACATCGTGAACTGTTCGGTCGCCGCGCTCGTCATGTCGCTCACGTCCTTCTTTCGTCTACGGTCGATGGGTCGGTCCGGTCATCTCAACACCGAGGGGGCCGGACCGCTTCCCGGGACCGCGCGACACAACGTGGGACGCCTCACAGGACCAACTGGTTCTGGAATGTCTGATGTGCCTCACGCGGCCCGGCGGCGGGCGGGGGCCGATCCGCTCCCCGCCACGACCGATACTTGAGAGACTGGGACCCCATCCACCCCGACCCTACGCAGGAGCACCATGGATCCCGACCGCGTCCTGGAGGGACTGGACCCGGAGCAGACCCAGGCCGCACGCGCGCTGCGCGGCCCCGTGTGCATCCTGGCCGGTGCCGGAACGGGCAAGACCCGGGCCATCACCCACCGCATCGCGTACGCGGTCTCCAGCGGGGTGGTCGCCGAGCAGCAGGTCCTCGCGGTCACCTTCACCGCGCGCGCCGCCGGGGAGATGCGCGGCAGGCTGCGCGCCCTGGGCGCCCCCCGCGTGCAGGCCCGCACCTTCCACGCCGCCGCCCTGCGCCAGCTCTCCTTCTTCTGGCCCCAGGTCGTCGGCGGCGAGAAGCCCACCCTGATCGAGAGCAAGCTCTCGGTGGTCTCCCGCGCCGCCCACTCGGTGGGCCTGCAGCCCGACCGCAACGGCCTGCGCGACCTGGCCAGCGAGATCGAGTGGTCCAAGGTCACCCAGGTGCGCCCCACCGACTACGACAAGGCCGTGGTCAAGGCGGGCCGCCAGCCCCCGATGCCCGCGGGCGAGGTGGCCCGGGTCTTCGAGGCCTACGAGGACATACGCCGCGAGCACAACCTCCTCGACTTCGAGTCCATGCTCGAACTCACCGCCGGAATGATCACCGAGTACCCGGCCATCGCCCAGCGCGTGCGCGAGCAGTACCGGTACTTCGTCGTCGACGAGTTCCAGGACGTCAACCCCCTCCAGCGCCTGCTCCTGGACGCCTGGCTGGGTGACCGCGACGACCTGTGCGTGGTCGGCGACCCCAGCCAGACCATCTACTCCTTCGCCGGGGCCACCCCCGGCTACCTGACCGGGTTCGGCGCCCGCTACCCCCACGCCACCGTGGTCCAGCTGGTCCGCGACTACCGCTCCACCCCCCAGGTCGTGCGGGTGGCCAACCACGTCATCGCCCAGGCGCGCGGCACGACCTCCGCCCAGCACCTGACCCTCCAGGCCCAGCGTCCCGACGGCCCCGACCCCATGTACCAGGAGTACGACGACGAGCCCGCCGAGGCCACGGGGGTCGCCCGCAAGATCAGCGTCCTGATGGAGGGCGGCACCCCGGCCAGCGAGATCGCGGTGCTGGTGCGCACCAACGGCCAGTCGGCCTCCTACGAACAGGCCCTGACCGACGAGGGCGTGCCGTTCACGATGCGCGGGACCACCCGGTTCTTCGAGCGCCCCGAGATCAAGCAGGCCGTGCACACCCTGCGCGGCGCCCGGCACGGTGCGGCGGGGGAGGAGGCCGAGCCCCTGGTGCGCACCGTCCGCCAGCTGCTCGGGCAGCTCGGCCTGACCGAGGCCGCGCCCGAGGGGCGCCAGGCCCGGGAGCGCTGGGAGTCGCTGTCCGCGCTGGCCCAGCTGGCCGAGGACATGGCCGCCGCGCCGCGGCCCGACGGCGCGCCGGTGACCATGGCCGACCTCGTGGACGAGCTCGACGTGCGCATGGCCACCGAGCACGCGCCCGGCTTCGAGGGCGTCACCATCGCCTCCCTGCACGCGGCCAAGGGCCTGGAGTGGGACGCCGTCTTCCTGGTCGGCCTCACCGAGGGCATGATGCCGATCATCTACGCCGAGACCGACGAGCAGGTGGAGGAGGAGCGCCGCCTGTTCTACGTGGGCGTCACGCGGGCCCGCGAACACCTGGCGATGTCGTGGTCCCTGGCCCGCTCGCCCGGCGGCAGGAAGACCCGCAAGCCCTCACGCTTCCTCGACGGCCTGCGCCCCGCCTCCCCGTCCACCGCCTCCCGGCGCGCCGAGCGCCGCAAGGGCGGTGTGACCCGCTGCCGGGTGTGCTCGGCCACCCTCACCGACGCGGCCGAGCGCAAGCTGGGCCGCTGCCTGGACTGCCCCTCCAGCTACGACGAGGCCCTGCTGGAGCGGTTGCGCGAATGGCGCCGCGCGTGCGCGCAGGAGCAGAAGGTGCCCGCGTACGTGATCTTCACCGACGCCACCCTCCAGGCCGTCGCCGAGCAGGAGCCCGGCAGCCTCACCCAGCTCGCGGCCGTGTCCGGTGTCGGCGCGGTCAAGCTCGATCGCTACGGTGAGGCGGTACTGGCGCTGGTGGCGGGCGCGGACCCGGCGGACGTCGCGGACCGCGGGGCGCAAGACGACGGGGAGGAGGCGGCGGATGAGTGAGAGCGCCGACGCGCAGGTGCGGGGGCAGTCCCTCGCCGATCTGCTGACCGTGCTGGACCTGGAGCGGATCGAGGACGACATCTTCCGGGGCAGCAGCCCCGAGGAGGGCCCGCAGCGGGTGTTCGGCGGCCAGGTCGCGGGCCAGGCGCTGGTCGCGGCGGGGCGCACCGTCCCCACCGAGCGCCACGTGCACTCCCTGCACGCGTACTTCATACGCCCCGGCGACCCCTCCGTGCCCATCGTCTACGAGGTGGACCGCGTCCGGGACGGCCGCTCCTTCACCACCCGCCGGGTGGTGGCCGTCCAGCACGGCAAGCCGATCTTCACCCTGTCGGCCTCCTTCCACAAGGAGGAGCCGGGCCTGGACCACCGGATCCCGATGCCCGACGTCCCGCCGCCGGAGGAGCTGCCGAGCACCCGCGAGCGCCTGCGGGAGGCCTTCGGCCGGGTGCCCGGGTTCGTGCGCTGGCACCCCATCGAGCTGCGCCCGGTGGGACCGCTGTCCTACGAGGCCGAGCGCGACCCGCGGCTGCGCACCGCCAACAACCCGGTGTGGCTCAAGGTGGACGGCGAGCTGCCCGACGACCGCCTCACCCACGTGTGCCTGATGACCTACGCCTCGGACATGACCCTGCTGGACACCGTGCTGCTGCGCCACGGCCGCTCCTTCGCGGGGATCTCCATGGCCAGCCTGGACCACGCGATGTGGTTCCACCGGCCGTTCCGCGCCGACGAGTGGCTGCTGTACGCGCAGGAGGCCCCGACCGCCCAGGGGGCCCGCGGCCTGGCGCGCGGGCTGGTCTACACCCGCGAGGGCGAACTCGTGTGCTCGGTGGTGCAGGAGGGACTGATTCGGGTGGTGGACGCCGAGGGCTGGTCCGACACCCTCCCGGAGCCGTTCTAGAGGTCGCGGGGACGACCCCGGACGGAGAAGGCCCCGGTCACGGCACGTGCCGTGACCGGGGCCTCGTCGCGTCGCGGGGAGGGGACCGGCCGGGAGGGCGGGGGATGCCAGAGGGCAACGCTTCCGGGCGCCGCGGCATTCCCGCGAACCCCTGACCGGATGCGGACGTTTCCGCAGGTCAAAAATAGGTTGCTCTCTTTCTGAGCCAACCCATAGTGTGTACCTCGTCGCAATGACCGCTCCCGGCGCGGGTGCAAGATCCCGTCGCCCGACAGTGAAGGAGGTGCCCGATCCAATGACCAGCATCACGGAGACCACAGGCTTCGTCGCCGGCTTCGCCATGCCGTCGCGTCAGCTGTCCCCGACCGCTGTCCAGGGCACCCTCCTGGGCGGTCACACGGACGTCTTCGCCGTCTTCGGCGAGGCTGCCACCGCTGGCGTCGGCAACGGCGGTACCGGGTTCCTCGGATCCCGTTCCCCGTTGATGGCGTCCCAGGTCGAGCGGACCGTCCTCGGCAACGGCAGTGGTGTGCCCGTCGAGTCCGAGCTCGCCCTTGATCGCGGCAAGCGCCAGACGAAGCACGCAGCAGAAGCTACCCAGCGCCCGTATGGCGCATCGGGGGAGTGTCCACGGAGGATTCCGGCCTAGAGCAGGACAGGCCGAGAGCTTCGACCGTGGCCGCGGACCCCGACAGGGGCCGCGGCTTTCTTTGTATCTTCGCCAGTTCCCCGTCCCCCAGGGACGAGGGAGAGGGCGGCGGCATCGCAAGTCCAGGTCCCCCACCGGACCGGTTCCGGTGACCAGTCACCGACCGCGTTGTACGAAACGATCAAAGATCTTGGAGGGCACCGATGCTTGCGTCGGTCCTGGAAACGCCCTGGCTGGGCGACACCGAAGTTCCCTGCCGCCTGGAGCCCGACCTGTTCTTCGCCGAGGCGCCCGCCGACGTCGAGGCGGCCAAGGCCGTCTGCGGCGCGTGCCCCGTACGGGAGCAGTGCCTGGCCGACGCCCTGGAGCGCGGCGAGCCCTGGGGAGTCTGGGGCGGGCAGCTGCTCGTCTCCGGACAGGTCGTGGCGCGCAAGCGCCCCAGGGGTCGCCCCCGGAAGAACCCCGCTCCGGTCGCGGCCTGACCGTTCCAGCCACAGCCTCACCCCCGTAGACCCGAAGGATCGAAGACAGATGATGATGATGGAACTCATGCGCGTGGTCGAGCGGACCGACGTCGAGACGCGTGAACAGCAGGGCAGAAGGCTCACCGCCCGCCAGCTGCGCGCCCGCCAGCGCGAGGAGCGCCGTGCCGAACAGGCGCTCATGGAAATCGCGTGGTCACGTCTGTGTTGACGTGACGTGACGCACGACGCCCTGAACTGATCACGGTGCCGGTCCGGGACCGGGCGGGGCTCCTCCGGGGGTCACCGTCCGGTCTCTTTTGTGTATCCGAAAGGGCGCAGGAATGTCTCGGGAAGCCCCTTCGTGGCCTGTCCCACAGCCGAAAAACGGCCCTGGTCAGGGCGGAATGTGCTATCGGTCCGTGTTTTTCGGTTACGTTCCGGGAGTCGGAGAAGCCAGCAGATCAGCGACATAACAGGACAGGACACACCTGTGCTGGAGCGCCTCGCTCGGCTACCGTAAAGTTCGTGCTCTCGAACACCAAAATCGAGGTACGACGCAGTCCTCGTCGCCGCCGCACGGTGTCGGCCTACAGGGACGGGGACACCACGGTCGTCCTCGTGCCCGCGACGTTCTCCCGCGCAGAGGAAAAGCGCTGGGTGGGCCGCATGCTGCAACGACTGGAGGCCCGCGAGGGGCGCCGTAACCCGGGCGACGCCGAACTCCACGAGCGAGCGCTGGAACTGGCCCGCCGCTACCTGGACGGCACCGAGCTCCCCGAGAGCGTGCGCTGGGTGGACAACCAGAACTCGCGCTGGGGGTCGTGCACCCCCGAGACCCGCACGATCCGCATCTCCCGCCGCGTCGCCGGAATGCCCTCCTGGGTCGTGGACTACGTCCTCATCCACGAACTCGCGCACCTGTTCATCCCGCACCACGGCCGGGAGTTCTGGGCCCTGGTGCGCCGCTACCCCAAGGCCGAGCGGGCCCGGGGCTACCTGGAGGGCTTCAGCGCCGCCTCCCGCGCCGAGTCCGGCGAGCCCTTCGGCGCCGGGGACGACGAGGAGGAGCTCGACGTCGCCGAGGTCGCCTTCGAGGAGTGATCGGGCCCGCTGGGGTCCGTCCTCACACAGATCTCGCCCAGAGCAGGGACGAGGCGGGAGAGACCGCCGCTTCGTAGCCACCCGCGGCCGACCCGTCGCGGCCCGTGGAACGAGCGGAGCGAGTGGCTCCCGCCCCTCATCGGTGGGTTCATGGCGGCGTACCACGCCGCCATGAACCGCCATCTGGCGACCTGTGAAGACGGACCCTAGATGGCGGCCCCGGCTTCGAGGTCGAAGGGGACGCCTGTGAGCTGCTCGCTCGCCGCCCACAGCCGCCTGCCCTCCGCGGGGTCGTCGGCGCCTGTGGGGAGCTTGACGGGCTTGGGGGTGCCGGAGGTCTGATCCCGTCCGGCGGGGCCGATGAACCTGCCCGACCGGACGTACGGGCTGGTCGCCGCGTACAGGGAGGGCCAGGCCGCACCCTCGGCCGAGCCCATGAGCAGGCGTGCGGCGACCGGGGTGATCATGCGGCTCAGAGCGCCGCTGCCGTGCTGCTGCAGACCGGTCATCGCCGCCCCCGGGTGGACGACGAGCGCCTCGACGGGGCTGCCTGCGGTGCGGCGCGCGAGTTCGAGGGTGTAGACGACGTTGGCGCGCTTGGACTTGGCGTAGGCGCCCATGGCACGGTAGCTCCTTTCGCTCATCAGGTCGTCCAGTCTGGCCATCGGCCACCGCGCCGCGATGGCGCTGACGGTGACCACGCGCGGTGCGGACGAGCGGCGCACGGCGGGCCAGACCTGGGCGTCGAAGGCGAAGTGGCCGAGGTGATTGGTGCCGACCGTCATCTCGAGGCCGTCGTGGGTGGTCCGCCGCTCGGGCAGGTTCATCACGCCGGCGTTGTTGAAGAGCAGGTCGACCGTCTCGGTCTCGGCGATTCGGGTGGCCGCGTCGCGGACGGAGGAGAGGTCGGAGAGGTCGAGCACGAGGGTGTCCGTCCGGGCCTCGGGGGACGCGGCGCGCACAGTCTCCGCGGCCTGCTCCAGCCTGGTCCGGCTGCGGCCGGCCAGGATGACGCGGGCCCCGTGCCGGGCGAGCGCGCGGGCGGTCTCGAGTCCGATCCCGCTGTTCCCGCCGGTGATCAGTGCCGTGCGGCCGGTCTGATCGGGGATGTCGTCGGGAGTCCAGTGGTTCACCGTTGTCACGCTCCTCGGATGCGTTGGTTCTGTGATCGGCCATGCGGCGCTCGGCAGGGTCGTGATGCCGAACGGGAAGAGCATGCCGAGGGCGTCCTCGGCGAAGGCGGCTTCGGGGGCGACCTGGGATGCCGTCCAGGCGCATGCCGCTGAAGGCCCCGGCGGCACCGGGCCGCCATGCACTTCCTGTGGGTGTCGGTGTTCTCCCGGGCTGCCGCCGCGCCAGATCATGTCGTCCGCCCAGAGCCGGTCGACAACGTCGAGACAGCCCCCGTTGACGGCTTCACCGATGAAGGGCGTCGGTCCCGGTGCGCGGCCCAAGACCTGCCCCCTTTTCAGACCGGTGGTCTGTTCGACTGTGCCCCCAACATAGAAGACCACCGGTCTGATGTCAAAAGACCGGCAGTCTGTAGCCTGGGGGCATGACGAACTTCCAGCGCGCGCGCAGTGAGGAGCAGCGCGGGATACGGCGCCAGGCCATCCTCGACACCACCGCCGCCATGCTCGAGGAGCTGCCCATCGGCGAGATCAGCCTGAACGAGCTGAGCCGCCGCGCCGGGCTGGCGAAGTCCAACGTGCTGCGCTACTTCGAATCGCGTGAGGCGATCCTGCTGGAGCTGCTCGACCGCGCCTGGCGGCAGTGGGTGGCCGACCTGCCCGCCCTCGTGCACGCCGGCGTCGACCAGGACGCTCCGGTGAGCCGGCGCGCAGAGCAGTTCGCCGCCGTCATCGCGGGCTCCCTCGCCCAACGCCGGGTCCTGTGTGACCTGCTGAGCGCGCAGGCGGGCGTACTGGAACACAACGTTTCCCCGCAGGTGGCCGCCCGCTACAAGCGCGCGGCCGTGGCCAACGTCGCCGACATCGCGGCGTTGGCCCACCAGTACCTTCCTGAGCTGGGCGAGAGCGCACCGCGGTTGACCGCGGCCATGATCATGGCCGTCGGCGCCGTGTGGACACACGCACGGCCCTCCCCGGCGATGCTCGCCGCCTACGAAGCCGACCCCTCGCTCACCGCGTTCAAACTGGACTTCGTGACCGCTCTGCAGGAGATGCTGGCCACGCTCACCGCGGGCACCATCGCCCGCGCCTCCGCCTGAGCCCGTCCAGGCGGCAGCCGTGAGCCGGGCCGCGGTGGCCGGCGCGCGGTGGCGCGTCGCGACCAGGTACGACAAGACCGCCACCTCCTACGGAGCAGCGGTCTCTCCCGCCTCGTTCCCGCTCCTGGTGAGACCTGTTTGAGGACGGACCCCAGGGCGGAGCCGTGCACGGACTCGACGGGGCCCGCGATCGACGGGAGCTCGCGGTCGGCAGGGGACCGAACGCCGTTTCGGCCCCGCTCCGCCCCTCGGGGTTCCGGTGGCCGAACCCGTCGGGCTCTCCCGCTCCGGGACCCGGGAACTGCCCGGTCGTTCGGACACGGGCGGGAACACGTGGGCGTCGCTACCGATGCGGACAGGAACAAAAGGCCTCTTTCGCCCTTATCGCTCTCCTTCTCCCGTGTGTTCTGGGGTACTTTTCTGCGGTCACGCGGGCCACGGGCCCCACCGAACCGAAACGGACACCCACTCCCCATGAGGACACTCAAGAAGACCCTGGCGACCGCCGCCGCGACCCTGACGCTTCTGGCCGCCGGTGTGGTCACGGCCTCTCCCGCCAGCGCCGCCGCCTACAACGGCGCCTGCGGTTCGGGCTACTCGGTGGTCAACTCCGCCCCGGTCCGCTTCGACCTGGGCACCGTGTTCCTGACCTACAACAGCTCCAACGGCTACAACTGCGTGGTCACCGTCCGCAGCGCCGACAGCGAAGGCTTCGCCATGCCCATGAGCGCGGGTCTGCGTCGGGCGGGGGACGACGGTTCCTTCGTGTCGGACACGGGCGAGTACAGCTACTACGCCGGTCCGGTGTACGTGTACGCCAGCGGCTCCTGTGTCGACTGGCGAGGCGTCATCGGCAACCAGGCCACCGAGCGCTACGCCACCAACTGCGGCTGACCCGAGACGAACGGCCCCGCCGGAGAGCTCCGGCGGGGCCGTCGTGTGCCATGGGACCGCGGGAACGGGGCCAGCGCCCGCGTCGGCGGGCGCCCGAGCCAGCGCGCGCCCGCGTTCCGCGTCAGCGCGTGCCCGGGTCCGTGCCCAGAGGGCGTGCGGACGAGCGCAGGTGGCGGGCCACCGCCTCGGCGGCGGTGCGCACCAGGGAACGGCACACCTCGTCGGAGGGGTCGGGCAGGTCGTCCACCGGGAACCAGCCCAGGTCGGCCGACTCGTCGGGGTCGCGCACCAGCACCGCGTCCTCGGGGGCGACCGCCGCGTACTGCACGTCCAGGTGGAAGCTGCCGCCCCCGCAGGGCACCGCGTGGCGGTCCAGCCCGACGGGCTCGGGCAGCAGGGTGAGCCCCCGGATGCCCGACTCCTCGGCCGCCTCGCGCAGCGCCGCCGCGCCCAGGGTGGCGTCCTCAGGCTCGCAGTGCCCGCCGGTCTGCAACCAGATCCGGTGGATCCGGTGCAGGGTGAGCACCGCACGCGAGCCGTCGGCGGAGATGATCGCCGTGCTGGCCGTCACGTGGCCGGGCAGGCAGGAGCGCCACATCCCGTCCCCGTGCGCGTCCAGGTGGTCGAGGTAGGAGCGGCGCAGCTCCTCCTGCCGGGCGTCGGGCGCGGTCCACGCGCCCAGCACCGCCCGGGCGTCCGCGTGCAGTGACACCTACGCGCCCTCTCCCCGGTCTCCCCGGCCGTCGTCCTCGTCGCCGTCCCGGTCGGCGCCGGAGGCGTCCTCATCGGACCTGCCCTCAGCCGACGCGTCCTCGTCGGCCCCCGCCCTCTTCTGGCCGGGGACGTCCCCGGTCAGCGAGGAGATGTCGAAGTCGGCGCCGCCGAACTCGTCACCGCCCCCGCGCACGAAGGCCTCCGGGTCGTCCAGGTCGCCGCCGGTGGGCATCAGGTCCGGGTGCTCCCAGACCGCGTCCCGGCCCTCCACGCCACGCGCCTCCTCCAGGGCGGACCACAGGGCTGACGCCTCGCGCAGACGGCGCGGGCGCAGCTCCAGGCCGACCAGGGCGGCGAACGTGTGCTCGGCGGGCCCGCCGGTCGCCCGGCGCCGCCGGGTCGCCTCGGCCAGGGCGTCCGCCTGCGGCAGACGGCCGGACACCGCGGACGAGACCACGGTGGCCACCCAGCCCTCGATCAGGGCCAGGGTGGTCTCCAACCGGGCCAGCGCGGCCTTCTGCTGCGGGGTGTCCTCGGGCTGGAGCAGTCCCTCGCCCCCGACGCCGCCCAGGGCCTCCTGGAGCGCCTCGGGGTTGGTGAGGTCGATCTCACCGAGCCGGTCCTCCAGGCCGCTGATGTCGAAGGACATCCCGTCCGCGTACTCGTTGACCAGCCGGGACACGTGCGAGCGCAGCCACGGCACGTGCGAGTACAGCCGGTGCACGGCGGCCTCGCGTGCGGCCAGGTACAGGCGCACCTCGTCCTCGGGGACCTCCAGGCCCTCGCTGAAGCGCGCCACTCCGGAGGGCAGCAGCGCCGCGCGGCCCTCACCGGCCAGGGGCAGCCCGATGTCGGCGGTGCCGACCACCTCGCGGGACAGCTCGCCCACGGCCTGGCCCGCCTGGCGGCCGACCATCATGTTGCCCATCTGCTGGATCATGCCCAGCAGCGGACCGGCGACGGACCGCATCTCCTCGGGCAGGTTCTGCCCCATCGACCGGACGGTCTTGCTGGTCAGCGGGTCGCACAGCTGCACCCACGAGTCCATCGTCCGTTCGATCCACTCCGACCGGCTCCAGGCCTGGGCGGTGTGGACGCCCGACGGCAGGTCGGTAGCCTGGTCGAGCCACAGGTCGGCCAGGCGCAGGGCCTCCTCGACCCTGGCGTAGTCGGACGCCGGAACGCTCGGGTCGCCCTCCTGGGCGACCGTCTGGCGCGCGACGTCCTTGGCCATGTCCCAGTTCACCCCGGACGACGACTTCTGGTCGCCTCCGGGACCGGGACCGGGTTGGGCCGACATCATGTCGGCGAACTGACGCAGCATGTTGGCCATCTGCTGCGGGTCGCCGAACGGGAAGCCGTCCGGCGTTCCGGATCCTCCTCCGCCCGGGCCGCCGCTGCCGGCACCCGAGCCGGAGTCGCCAGAACGGCGTCCGGACTCGTCATCGGGATCGTTCGGCATGCTGAAACCGAATGGCAGGTCGCTCACAATCAGACCTCAGGCAGGATTAGGTTTGGTCTCCACTGTCACGTTAGCTGGGAGTCGCCCGGAGTGAATACCGAAAGCAGCCAGGTTCGCCCAGAGCACAGCCCCTCCGAGGGAGCGGGCACGGTGGTCGCTGTCACCGGTGCCGCCTCCGGGGTGGGCCGGCTCCTCGTGCAACGCCTGGCCGCGCCAGAGAGTTCCGCACGCCTTCGCGAGGTCGTCGCCATCGACGCCGAACTCGCCGACCTGCGCGGTGTCACCTGGCGCATCGCCGACGTGTGCGACCCCGGACTGGTCTCCCGGCTCGGCGGGGTCGACGTGCTCGTGCACACCGCCGACGACCGCTCCCTGGACACCCGGCCGGCGCGGCGCCGCGCGCACAACATCCGCGCGGCCCAGACGGTCCTGACCGCCGCGGCGGCCTCGGGGGTGCCCCGCGTCATCCTGGTCACCAGCACCATGGTCTACGGAGCCGCCCCGGACAGCCCCGTACCCCTGGCGGAGAACGCGGCGCGCGTGTCCGACAACAGCGAGGGGCTCATGGGCGACTTCGCCGAGATCGAGGCCCTCGCCGAGCGCGCCCGCCGGGCCCACCCCAGCCTCACCGTCACCGTCGTGCGCCCCGCCCCACTCGTGGGGCCCGGGCTCGACACCCTGCTCAGCCGCCACTTCTCCGCCCCGCGCCTGCTCACAGTCAAGGGACACGAACAGCACTGGCAGTTCTGCCACGAGGACGACCTGGCCAGCGCCCTGGCCTTCTGCGCCCTGCACGGGGTGGACGGGCCCGAGGGCGTGGTCGCCGTCGCCAGCGAGGGCTCCCTCACCCAGGACGAGGTGGAGGCCGTCGCCGGGATGAAGCACTTCGAGGTGCCCGCCAACCTGGCCTTCGGCGCCGTCCGCCGTCTCCACCAGGCACGGATCACCCCGGCGGCGGAGGGCGAGCTGAAGTTCCTCGTCTACCCGTGCGTGGTGGACTGCGCGGTGCTGCGCGAGGCCGGGTGGAAGCCCGCCCACGACAACGGATCCGCCCTGGCCGCCCTGCTGGAGTCCCGGAGCGGCAGGCCCGCGCTGGTCGGCCGCAGCCTGGGCCGCAAGGAGGTCACCATCACCGCCGCGGGCGCTGCCGGAGCCGCCGCGGCGGCCATCGGCACCGCCGCCGCCATCCGCCACCTGCGCAAGCGCAAGGGGGTGTGACGCCCGGGGCCCGTGCGCGTGCGGCGCGCACCGGTGCCGCCCGCCGTCGTACCCGATCACGACCCCGGAGCCCGTGCGCGTGCGACGGAACGCGCACCCGGTTCCCCGCAAGGGGGAACGTCCGGTTGGTACGGTCATGTCGTGGAAGAGATCACTCTCGCGTCAGTACGCGACACCCCCCTGTCGGTGGACGAGGTCCTCGCCGCGGTCTCCGACCCGCGCGCGGGCGGCACCGCGGTCTTCGTCGGCACCGTCCGCGACCACGACCACGGCCGTGACGTCGCCCGCCTGGCCTACTCCGCCCACCCGACGGTGGAGGCCCAGCTGCGCGTCGTCATGGAGAAGGTCCTCAGCGACACCTCCGTCCCGGGCCGCCCCGTGGTGCGGATGGCCGCGACGCACCGCGTCGGTCAGCTGGAGATCGGCGACATCGCGGTGGTCGTGGCCGCCGCGGCCGAGCACCGGCAGGAGGCCTTCGAGGCCTGCCGCCGCCTCATCGACGACCTCAAGGCCCAGGTGCCCATCTGGAAGCAGCAGGACTTCGAGGACGGCCGCAGCGAGTGGGTGGGCGCTCCCTGACCGTCCGCGGCGGCCGGACGGACCGGAGGGAGGGCGGACCCCCGCGGGTCCGTGCGCGGCAATAGGCTGGGGGGCATGCTTCGTCGTGCCATGACCCTCGTTGTCGCGCTCGTCCTCCTCGTCGGGCTCGGGATCGGCAGTCTCTACCTGCCCGTGCCCTACCTGGTCGCCGCGCCGGGGCTGACCGTCAACACGGTCGGGCAGACCGACCGCGGGCCGGTCATCGAGATCGAGGGCGCCGAGAGCTACGAGCACGAGGGCGCGCTGTCCATGGTGACCGTGCAGTACGCGGGCGGCCCCCAGCACCGGCTCGACTTCCTCACCGTCGTCACCGCCTGGCTCTCGCCCACCCAGGCGGTCCTGCCCGAGGAGCTGCTCTTCCCCTCGGGGCGCACGCCCGAGGAGGTCAGCGAGCGCCAGACGGTGCAGATGAACGACTCGCAGACCGACGCCACCGCCGCCGCGCTCACCCAGCTCGGCATGGAGTACGAGGCGGTCCCCGTGGTCAGCGGCACCGTCGAGGGCATGCCCGCGCACGGCGTGGTGGAGGCGGGCGACGCCGTCGTGGCCGTGGACGGCGAGCCGGTGCCCACACGGGGCGGCGATCCCGACGCCCCCGCGGGCAGCGCCGCGGTCGTGGAGATGGTCGGCGACCGCGAGCCCGGCGACCCGGTCGGGCTCACCCTGGAGCGCGACGGCGAGACCGTCGAGGTGGAGGTCGCCAGCGAGGAGGGCGACTCGGGCGGCGCGGCGGTCGGCGTGCTCATCGCCGACGAGACCGACTTCCCCGTGGACGTGGAGATCACGATCGGCGACATCGGCGGACCCAGCGCGGGCATGATGTTCGCGCTCGGGATCATGGACCGCCTCAGCGAGGAGAGCCTCACCGGCGGCGCGGCCGTCGCCGGGTCGGGCACCATCACCGCGGACGGCCGGGTCGGCGGGATCAGCGGCATCCCGCAGAAGATGGTCAGCGCCCAGCGCGACGGGGCCGAGTACTTCCTCGTGGCCGCCGACAGCTGCTCCCAGGTCTCCCAGTCGGCCGCCTACGGCGAACTGGAGGTGGTCCGGGTGGAGACCCTCGACGACGCGGTCGGGGCGCTGGAGACCATCCGTACCGGCGAGGGCGAGCTGCCGCGCTGCGAGTAGGGGGTCGGCGCCCGCTTCGGGACCTCCGCCCCGCTTCGGCCCGTGCCCGGGTACCCGGAGTACTCGGGCGCCCGGAGCAGGGGGACCTTCGCCCCCGCGCGCACCCCCGTTCCTCGGGCGCGCGCTTCGGGCCCTTGGAACCCCGTGGGCGCCCTCGCGGTCTCCGGGCACCGCGCGGGTCAGCCCTGTTCGGACTCCTCGTCCAGGTCCAGGGTCAGCGCCAGCGCCGAGGTCAGCGCGGGGATGAGGTCCGCCCCGTTGAGCACCTCCGACTCGCTGTCGTGGCTGCGCATGCGCATCGCGCAGTGCCGCGAGCCGTCGCGCAGCACACCGGCGACCATGCGGATCTCCTCGGTCTCGCGGCCGGAGGAGGCCGGCTGCTCGTCCGGGGCCAGGGTCTCGTCCGTGCCCTTGACCACCAGGCGCTCCATCACCAGCGCGCACCCGGCCACGCCCTCCGGCCACAGGATGCGGCCCAGCGCCTCCTCCAGCGGGACGTCGGCGGGCAGCTGCTCCTGCTCGACGGGGGTCAGCTCACCGGGGTCCGCGGGGGAGTCGATGCCCAGCAGGCCGGCCAGTGCGGGCTCCGCCCGCAGCAGCTCCGCGGTCGGCACCAGGGCGTACAGGCCCAGCGGCCGGTCCCAGCCCTGTTCGGCTGCGTGGCGTTCGAGGTCCATGACGGCTTCGCGAATGTTCGACACGTTTCCATAGTGACCGATGCGGGAAGCGCGACGCCCCTGTTTTCGGACAGTAGGGTCGCCACGTGGCCTTCCGGATGCGACTCCGATACAGCAACGATGCAGCCTTGTCACTCTGACGAGGGCCATTTCGGGAACCCTGCGGCCACCGATTAAGTTTTCAGTAACAGAGCGCCACACGCGCACCCATACGCACCTACCAAGCCAGAACGAGGGGGAGGCGTGAGCTTCCGATCGCCCGGCGCACCACCTGCGCGTATGCCTCGCCGATCAAGGTTGCTCGCGCCAGTCGCGGCGACCGTGGTCGTCATCATCGCGGGGCTGATGCTCGCCGCGAACTTCTGGACCGACTTCAAGTGGTTCGATTCCGTCGGCTACACCTCGGTCTTCCTGACCGAACTGTGGACCCGCGTGCTGCTGTTCGCCGTCGCCGGCCTGGTGATGGCCGTCATCGTCGGCGCCAGCATCTTCTTCGCCTACCGCTCCCGGCCCGGCATCCGGCCGATGAGCCTGGAGCAGCAGGGCCTGGACCGCTACCGGCAGTCCATCGACCCGCACCGCAAACTCTTCTTCTGGATCGCGGTGGGAGCCCTCGCGCTGCTGGCCGGAGCCGCGGCCAGCGGTGACTGGCGGTCCTACCTCCAGTTCGTGAACAGCACCGACTTCGGGGTGAACGACCCCGAGTTCGGCATGGACGTGGCCTTCTTCGCGTTCACGTACCCGTTCCTGCGCATCCTGCTCGGCTACCTGTACGCGGCGGTCATCCTGGCGTTCATCGCCGCGGTGATCGTGCACTACCTGTACGGCGGGGTCCGCCTCCAGAACGACTCCGGTCAGCGTGCCACCCCCTCGGCCCGAGTGCACCTGTCGGTGCTGCTGGGCCTGTTCGTGCTGCTGCGCGGCGGTTCCTACTGGCTGGACCGCTACGGCCTGGTCTTCTCCGAGCGCGGCTACACCTTCGGCGCCTCGTACACCGACGTGAACGCGGTCAAGACCGCGCTGCTCATCCTCACGGTCATCTCGGTCATCTGCGCCGTGTTGTTCTTCGCCAACATCTACTTCAAGAACATCATGGTTCCCATGGCCAGCCTCGGACTGCTGGTGCTGTCCGCGGTGCTGGTCGGCGTGGCCTACCCCGAGATCGTCCAGCGCTTCCAGGTCTCGCCCAACGAGCAGCGCCTGGAGAGCCCCTACATCGAGCGCAACATCGAGTACACGCGCCAGGCCTACGGCATCGCCGACGCCGAGGTGGAGGCCTACGACGCCACCACCGAGCTCAGCGCGCAGGACCTGGTGGAGGAGTCCCAGGACACCACCGTGCGCCTGGTCGACCCCTCGGTGGTCTCGCAGACCTTCCAGCAGATGCAGCAGGTCCGCGGCTTCTACCAGTTCCCCGAGGTGCTGGAGGTCGACCGCTACCCGAACTCCGAGGGCAACCTGATCGACACGATCGTGGCCGTCCGCGAGCTGGACGGGCCGCCCGCCGACCAGGACAACTGGCTCAACCGGCACCTGATCTACACCCACGGCTACGGCATGGTCGCCGCCGCGGGCACCCAGATCGACGCCGAGGGCCGACCGGTCTTCACCGAGTACAACATCCCTCCGCGCGGTGAGCTGAGCGACGTCGTCGGCGAGTACGAGCCGCGCATCTACTACGGCCGGGAGGGCGCCGAGTACGCCATCGTCCAGGCCGAGGAGGAGTACGACTACCCCCTCGACGCCGAGGAGGAGACGGGCGACGTCCCGACCCCGGAGGACGCCGTCGAGGCCGAGGTCACCCCGAGCCCGGACGAGGCCCGCGCCCCGGCCGACGCCGACCAGGAGGCCGCGGAGCAGACCGCCGAGGAGGCCCCCGCCGAGGGTGAGGGCCAGGGCGGCGGAGAGGGCGGTGAGGGCGCCGAGGAGGGCAGCGACTCGCAGGCCTACAACCGCTACGACGGCGACGGCGGCGTCCAGCTGGCCAGCTTCTTCGACCGGATCCTGTACGCGATCAAGTACCAGGAACCCAACATCCTGCTCAACAGCGCCATCACCGACGACTCGCGCATCATCTACGAGCGCGACCCGGTGGAGCGCGTGGAGAAGGTGGCCCCGTACCTGACCACGGACAGCCGCCCCTACCCGGCGGTCGTCGACGGCCGGGTCGTGTGGATCGTGGACGCCTACACCACCTCCGACGGCTACCCGTACGCCAACCGGATCGACTTCACCCAGGCGGTGACCGACACCTTCACCGACGGCTCGGCCCAGCAGGTGGGCGCGCTGCCGGGCAACGAGGTCAACTACATCCGCAACTCGGTGAAGGCCACCGTCGACGCCTACGACGGCACCGTCACCCTGTACGCGTGGGACGAGGCGGACCCGGTCCTCCAGACCTGGATGGACGCCTTCCCCGGGACCGTCGTCAGCAGGGACCAGATGAGCGAGGAGCTCATCGACCACCTGCGCTACCCGGACGACCTGTTCAAGGTGCAGCGCCAGATCATGCGCGAGTACCACGTGACGGACGCCGCGGCCTACTACGGCGGTCAGGACTTCTGGTCGGTTCCCAACGACCCGACCAACGAGACCGAGGCCCCCGAGCCGCCCTACAGGCAGACCATCCAGTACCCGGGCGAGGAGTCGACCTTCTCGCTGACCAGCACGTTCGTGCCGCGCGGCCGCGAGAACCTGGCGGCCTTCATGGCGGTGGACAGCGATCCGCGCTCCGAGAACTACGGCCAGCTCAAGCTGCTGGAGCTGCCGCGGAGCACGGTGATCCTCGGCCCCGGGCAGGTGCAGAACGCCTTCGACGCCGACGCCGACGTCCGCGAGGTGCTGCTGCCGTTGGAGCAGTCCAACGCGGAGGTGACGCGGGGCAACCTGCTCACGCTGCCGTTCGCCGGCGGCCTGCTCTACGTCGAGCCGCTGTACGTGCAGGCGGGCGGCGGCGGCGCCGCCTCCTTCCCGCTGCTCCAGCAGGTCATGGTCGGCTTCGGTGACGAGGTGGCCATCGGCAACAGCCTGCCGGACGCGCTCAGCAACCTCTTCGACGGGGAGGGCGCGCCTCCCGAGGAGGGCGCCGAGGAGGCCCCCGAGGAGGAGGCCGGAGCCGGTGACGGCGGAGGCGGCGAGGGCGGCGGAGGCAACCAGGACCTCACCGACTCCCTCAACGAGGCCGTCGAGGCCTGGGAGGAGGCCCAGCAGTCCAACGAGGAGGCCAACGACCGCCTGCGTGAGGCGCTGGAGGACATCCAGCAGCAGCTGGACGAGAACTGAGCCCCGCCCTACGGCGGTGACCGCTCGGTGAGGGGGCGGGGGTCCGAGGACCCCCGCCCCCTCCGGCGTTCCCGGGAGGCCGTGTCCGGGGGCCTCAGCGTCCCCGGGACCCGTGTCCCCGGGAGAGCCACGGGGGCGGGGTCCGAGAGGGCTCCACGCGCCCCGTGTCCGGCGCTGGCGAGGGCTCCGCGCGCCCGCTGGCACGTCCCGGTCCGCCGATTTGGGTTTTTGTTCAGGGCGCGCTACTGTGTAGACACAACGACGCGGGGTGGAGCAGTTCGGTAGCTCGCTGGGCTCATAACCCAGAGGTCGCAGGTTCAAATCCTGTCCCCGCTACCAGACCCGGACCCGGGAGAAATCCCGGGTCCGTCGGTTTTCCTTTCTCCTCCTTTTCGGAGGAGAGCGGAAGCGGACGCCCCCCAGGGGGAGTCCGGGTGGTCAGACCAGGGTGCAAGCGCTGGTAGGATTGCCGAAGGCGGTCGGGAAACCGACTACCACAGGGTGGGATCTCCACCGGTTTTCTCCAGGGAAACTCAGGGAAAACCGATTTGCCACCCGGGGCTAAACCCCCTAAAATAGAGATCACGACGCGGGGTGGAGCAGTTCGGTAGCTCGCTGGGCTCATAACCCAGAGGTCGCAGGTTCAAATCCTGTCCCCGCTACCAGTAAAACGCCGGGCGCATTTCGCGCCCGGCGTTTTTCGTGTGCCCGTGTGCCCGTGTGCCCGTGTGCCCGTGTGCCCGTGTGCCCGTGTGCCCGTGTGCCCGTGTGCCCGTGTGCCCGTGTGCCGCCCGGTCTCCCGGGCGGCACACGCTCAGCGGGTGCGGCCCTCCACGAGTTCGACCACGCGGTCGGCCCGCTCGGCCACCTTGGGGTCGTGGGTCACCACGACCACCGCGGCGTCGCGGATCCGGGCCTGCTCCAGCAACTGCTCCATGATCATGGTGCTGCTGGCGGCGTCCAGGGCGCCCGTGGGCTCGTCGGCGAGGATCAGGGCGGGTTCCCGGCTCAGCGCCCGCGCCAGGGCCACACGCTGCTGCTCACCGCCGGAGAGCTGGTGCGGCTGCGAGTGCAGCCGGTGCCCCAGCCCCACGGCCTCCAGCAGTTCGCGGGCCCGCGCCCGGCGGCGCAGCAGCGGCACGCCGCCGAGCACCATCGGCACACCGACGTTGGCCAGGGCGGTCCGCCGCTCCAGCAGGTGGAACTGCTGGAACACGAAGCCGATCCCCTCACCGCGCAGGCGCGACCTCGCCCCCTCGCCCAGGCGGGTGGTGTCCACGCCGTCGAACGTGTACGTGCCGCCGCTGGGCCGGTCGAGCAGGCCCAGGACGTTGAGCAGGGTGGACTTGCCCGAACCGGACTGGCCGACGATCGCCACCACCTCGCCCCGCCCCACCCGGAACGTGCAGTCGCGCAGCACGTCGATCCGGTTCCCCGACACCGTGAAGTGCCGGGTCATCCCCTCCACGTCCAGCAGGGGCGCCGGACGGGGGCGGCGCGGCACGGCCTCGGGGACCGGTGCGTCGAGGGACATCTAGCCCTCACCCTCCTCGGCGGTCTCGTCCTCGGAGCCGTGCGCGCCGGGCACGTCGAACCGGGGGTCGAGCGGGATCGGGTCCAGGACCCTCTCACCGACGCTCAACCCCTCGGTGACCTCGACGGACGACCCGTCGGAGACGCCCAGCTCCACCTCGCGGGTCTCCTCGGCGCCGTTCTCGCCCACCACCACGACCTCGCCCGACCCGGCGGTGCCGCGCACCGCGGTCACGGGGACGATGAGCGCGTTCGCGGCCGCGCCGGTGCTGACCGACAGCTGTCCCAGCACGCCCTCGAAGACCTCCAGGTCGGCGGGCACCCGGCAGGCCAGTTCGGCCCCGCCGCCACTGCCGACACCGCCGCCCTCGGCGTTCTCGCCGCCCTCGGCCCCGGGGACGGTTCCGCCTCCTCCGGCCGTGCCCAGGGACAGGAACTCGCACCCGGCCGCGGGCGGCCCCTGATCGATCTGGAGCAGGATGTCCTCGGGGTCCTCGTAGAAGCGGTAGAGGTCGTTGGGCGGGATCGACGCGACGGCGCGGAACTCCTCGGGGGCGACCGTGGCCACCACCGCGCCGGGCTCCAGCACGTCGCCGACCAGGACGTCCTCCAGACCCGACACCGTTCCGGCGGCGGGCGCGTACAGGGTGACCTCCTCGGTCGCGGGGGCGTCGGGGGCCTCCCCGCCCTCCCCGGTGACGGGCGCCTCCCCGGCGGGCACCCGAACGTTGACGACCGGGGCGCCACGGTCGACCTCGGCGCCCTCACCCACCCACAGGTGGGAGACCGTGCCCCCGTTGCGGGCCTCGACCGTCTCACCGGGCTCGGCCCGGACGACGGCGTCCAGCACCAGCACGGAGCTGACCTCGCCCATCACCACCTCGACCGGTTCCCCTCCCACGTCCAGGGCGGCCTGCTGCATGCCCGCGTCCTCTCCGGCGCCTGGGCCGCCCAGACGGGACACCAGGAGGTAGCCGGCGCCGGCCAGTCCTCCCACGAGGACCAGGACCGCGCCGATGATGATCCACTTCTTCACGTGATCTCTCCTATTCCCGGAGTCCGGCGACCACGGACGCGCGCAGCGCCCGCATCGCGGGGATGATCCCGGCCAGCATCCCGACGAGGGCGGCGCTGCCCAGGCCGACGAGTACTCCGGACGCGGGGATGTTCAGGGGGACGTCGGCGGGCAGCGACACGAGGCTCCCCAGCACCGCGCCGCCCGCGGCCAGCAGGGCCCAGCAGGCGGCGAGCGCGATGATCCCGGCCACCAGGGACACCACGACCGACTCCATGACCACGGCCACGAACAGGGTGAACCGGCTCGCGCCCAGGGCGCGGTAGGTGGCCAGTTCGCGGCGGCGCTCGCGCACGGTGACCAGCCCCACGTTGAGCACGCCCAGCAGGCCGGTGGTGAGGGTGACGGCGGCGATACCGGTGAGACCCCAGGACATGTAGGTGATGACCTGGCCGACCTCCTCGGCGTAGTCCGTGCGGTAGGCCATGACGGCGTCCCGCTCCTCCACGCCCCAACGCCAGGACACCGACGCCAGGCGGTCGGAGAAGACCTCGCCCCACGGGTCCTGCGCCGCGGGGTCGCGCGGGTCGATCCGCACCTGGTAGGTGGTCATGTCGCCCATGAGGAACGGGTCGGCCGACTCCTCCTCCTGCTCCTGCGCGCCGGTGGAGGTTCCGAAGAGCAGTTCCTCGGAGGAGGGGGCGCGCAGCAGGTAGGCGCTGTACCAGCCCATGTCCAGCGCGGAGCTCTCCAGGACGCCGACGACGCGCACGTCCGTCCACCGGCCGGTGCCGATCTGGACGCGGGTGAGGTCGCCCAGCGCGTCGGCGAGCTGCTCGTTGACGACCATGACCGGGGCCAGCGACTCGGTGTCGGCCTCGGTGAACCAGCGGCCCTCGGCCAGGTTCATCCGCCGGATGTCACCCAGGGTGGGGTCCACGCCGAGGAACTCCACGTCGGGCAGGACCGAGCCGTCGGCGCGGATCGCCGGGGCCTGGGAGGGCCTGTGGTAGATCGAGATGTCCTGGCCGCCCGCACGGAGCAGGTCCTCCTCGAAGGCGGTGCGGTCGGTGACCCGGCCGTACACGGTGACCTCCAGGGTCGCCGGGCGGCCCGCGTTGGCCTCGCTGTAGGCGGTGGCGAAGCGCTGGCCGAAGTCGCTGGCGCTGACCACGAGGATCAGTGCGCCGACACCGACGACGATGCCCGCGCAGGACAGGATGGTCCGGGCCACGTTGGCCCGTGAACCGGCGAAGGCCAGCACGATCCCGGCTGTGAGGGAACGCAGCATTCGGCCCCTTCCCGTGATGTCTGTGAGATCCGGGCGCCGCGACGGCGGCGCCGGGATACCCGCGGGGGTGGCGGGGTTTCACCAGACTCATCGTGGAAGGAGGCGGTTTCGGTTCAGCCCGTCCGAATTAATTTCGGGCCGCCGTTTTGGACCGCACGCTGGAGAGGGAATGGACGGAAGCGCGGCGGGGCCGGGGCCTCAGACCGCCTCGAAGTCGTCACAGGTGAGCGGTGCTCCGGAGCCGGTGTCCGACCAGACCACCGTGTGCACCCCCGCGGAGGGGGAGTCCTCCGCACCCTCGAAGTCGTCGGGGTGGCGCACGCGGGTCCACTCGCCGGACGCGACCGCCGCCTTGGTGGTGGCGGTGCCGCCGCGGGGGCCGATGACGGAGACGGTCACCGATGCGGTGTCCGCGTCCTCCGGTGCCAGGACGCCCAGTTCGACGGGGCCGCCCGCGGGCACGCGAGGCACCTCGGTGCGCCAGGGACGGGCGGTCCGGCTGTCCACGGCGGGCACGCACAGGTACCTGGAGGGGTCGAACGCGGTGTCGGGGACGCCCAGGCCGGGGCCCTCACCCTGGACGGAGGAGCGCACGGTGTCGGCGATCATCTCGCGCAGCTGTTCGGGGCTGTGCCCGTGGCCGCCGCCGCAGGCGGTGGCCAGCAGGACCGCGGCCGCGCACAGGGAGGCCCGGAGGGGTGTCGTGGTCAGCACGCCACCGCACGTTACTACGTACGGTGGCTCCGTGTGTGCTCTCTGTTGTTCTCGGGGGGTGGGGTCAGACGCGGTGCAGTGGGGTGGGGCCTCCGTTGAGCCAGGTCAGCACCTGGTCGTGGACCGCGCCGTTGGTACACACCAGGGGGCCGCCGTCCTCGAAGCCCCCGCCGCGCAGGTTGGTGGCCCGTCCGCCCGCCTCCTCCAGGATGACGGGCAGCGGTGCGGCGTCCCACAGCGACAGCTCGGGCTCGGCGGAGATGTCCACGACGCCCTCGGCGACCATCACGTGCGACCAGAAGTCGCCGTAGGCGCGGGTGCGCCAGACCGAGCGGGTCAGGCCGAGGAAGGAGTCGAGGCGGCCCTGCTGCTCCCAGCCGGTCAGCGAGGAGAAGCTCAGCGAGGCCTCCGACAGCTCCGACACCTTGGACACGTGGCAGCGCGAGGCCTTCGACAGGCTGCGGCCCTGCCAGGCGCCGCCGCCCCGGGAGGCCCACCAACGGCGGTACAGCGCCGGGGCCGAGACCACGCCCACCACGGGACGGTCCCCCTCCAGCAGGGCGATCAGGGTCGCCCACACCGGGACACCGCGGACGTAGTTCGCGGTGCCGTCGATGGGGTCGATGACCCACACCCGGTTGCTGTTGCCCGTCTTGCCGTACTCCTCGCCCACCACGGCGTCGCGGGGCCGGGCGCGGGAGAGCACGCCGCGCAGCGTCTCCTCCACCATCCGGTCGGCCTCGGTGACGTGGGTGAGGTCGGGTTTGGTGTCGACGACGAGGTCAAGCGCCCGGAAGCGCTTGAGCGCGATGTCGTCGGCAGCGTCGGCGAGCACGTGGGCCAGCCGCAGATCATCGTCAAAGGACACCATGACCGGTAACGCTACCCTCACGGGCACGAACATGGCCAAAGGGGCGCACGCGCGTGACCAGAGTGTTAGTTCCCCGCCGCCGGGATCCGAGGGAACGACGGCCCGGCGGGGAGCGTCAGGGGTGTCGTCCGCGGCGGCGGATGCGAGGATGGGGACATGGACACCGCGAACCGGCAGGGGCGCGCCGAGGGCACCTCGGCGCGGGAGCGCTTGTTGGACGCCGCCTACGCCGAGGTCGTCTCGGGCGGGTGGTCCGACCGGCGCATGGTGGACATCGCGGCGGTCGCCCGGGTGTCGCGCCAGACCCTGTACAACGTGTTCGGCAGCAAGGAGGGCCTGCTCCAGGCCGTCGTGGTACGCGAGGTCAACGCGCTGCTCGACCGGGTGGTGCGCCTCCTGGAGGAGGAGGGCGAGGACCCGCCGCACGCGGTGAGCCGGGCCACGCGCCTGGTGCTGCTGTCCGCCCGCGACAACCCGCTGCTGCGCGCGGTGGTGACCGGGGACCACGGGCTCCTGCCGGTGCTCACCACGCGCGCCGAGCCCCTGCTGGACGTCCTGGGCGAGCGCATCACCGCCCTGCTGGGGGAGCGCTATCCGGAGCTGGCCGACTCCGCCGCCGAGGTCGCGGCCGACGTCGCCCTGCGCCTGACGGTGTCCTACTCGCTGCAACCCATCGACCCCGACGAGGCCGCGCGCAGGGTCGAGACGGTCGTGCACGGGATGCTGATGGTCGGCCGCTGAGAGGGGTGGCGGCGTGGTGGAGGGTCCGCTGACGGAGAGCGAGCGCCGGGAGGTGCTGCGCGCCTGCATGGCCGACGGGCGGATCACCGCGATCCCGGTCCGCCGCGCCGCCCGGCTGATCCTGCTCGACCAGGTGGCCCGGGCCTTCGAACCGGGGGTCCGCTACAGCGAGGCCGAGGTCAACGCGGTCCTGAGCGGGTTCAGTGCGAACGTGGCGGTGCTGCGCCGCGGCCTGGTCGACGAGGGGTTCATGGAGCGCGACCGCACCCGGTACTGGCGCTGCGGCGGAACCGTGGAGGTCTAGCACCTGCCGGGAACGTGGCTGGTGTGGTTCCAGGAGCTCTGACCTGTGATGATCTTGTACTTATAGCCAGTGTCGGCGCTCGAACCTCGCTACAAGTACGAGATCACGCCGCAGAGCAACGGCACGATGAACCCTTCCGGTCCCCGTCTCCTCGGGGTTCCGGCCCGGGCAGCCACAGCCGATGGAAGCCGACGCGGCGGCCCGGGGAGGACAGCCCGGCCGCGTTCAGCGGCGGGGCGCGGCGAGCAGGTCCACCACTCCCGTACCGTCCTCGTCTCCGTGGCCCCGTGCGAGGCGGTGCTCCATCAGCTCCGCGTACGGCGCCAGGAGTTCGGTGCTCACCCCCTGCTCCTCGGCGGTGCGCAGCAGGGTCCGGTTGCCCCGTACCTGCATGGAGAGGTTGGAGACGACGCCCCTGGTGTAGTCGCCGCTCTCCAGCTGCTCCGCGGCGGTGTGGACGCCGACGGTCATCGCGCTCAGCCAGTCCGCCAGCAGGGACGCGAACCCCTTCAGCGGCACGTCCTCGTCGCGGACCAGGGCGAAGGCGTGCGCGACCCCGGCGAACATGCCGCTCATCGCGCTGAGCAGGGCCACGTCGTGCAGGTCTGCCAGCCCGGCGTCCTCACCGACGAACACGGTCCCGGCCACGGTGGACAGGGCCGCCTCGTGCTCGGCGAAGGCCTCCCCGGAACCGCTGTAGAACACGTACCCGCCCGAGCCGGAGGCGCCGATCATCGGCGGAACGGCCATGACGCCGCCGCTGACGAAGCGGGCGCCACGTCCGTGCGCCCACTCCGCGCGGGCCCGTGCCTGGTCCGGCGTCCCGGTGGTGAGGTTGAACAGGTCCCGGCCCGCCAGGTCGGCGGCGTCCAGCACCGCGCCGACGGAGTCGTCGTCGAGCAGGCAGGTCACCACCAGGCGGGCGGAGGCGACCGCCCCGGCCGCCGTCGCGGCGACGTCGGCGCCCTCCCGGGCCAGCGGCTCGGCCCGGGACGGGGTTCGGTTCCAGACGGTCAGCGGGTGTCCGGCGGCGAGCCAGGCGCGGGCGAGGGCGGTGCCCATGTCCCCGAGCCCGAGCAGGGCGACGCGGGGCTTCTCGGTGTCGTGTGCGTTCATGTGCACTAGGCTCGTCGCCCGTCGGAGCCCCGACAAGTACGCACTTTCAGGTGCGTGCGCACTCCGGGGTAAGCACGCAGGCGGGAGGGAGGGCGATGGCCGTCGTACGGAGGCCCGGCGCGTACCACTGCGGTATCGACGCGGCGATGGACGTCATCGGTGGCAGGTGGAAGGTGCTCGTCCTGTGGGCGCTGGAGGAGGAGCCGCACCGCTTCGGCGAGCTGCGCCGCATGCTCGACGGCGTCACCGAGAAGGTCCTGGCCTCCCACCTGCGCGAGCTGGAGCAGGACGGAATCGTGCGCCGACGGGACTTCGGGGAGGTCCCGCCGCGGGTCGAGTACTCGCTCACCCCGCTGGGGAAGTCCCTGAACGAGGCCCTGGCCCCGCTCGGGGCCTGGGGCCGCGCGCATGCCCTGACACCGGCCCGGCCGGTGTCCGAGGAGTCCAGGGCGGCTCCCTGACTCCCTCTACCCGTTCCGTTCGACGGAGTGCCTGCCCGCGCCGCCTCGACGCCTGAGAGGCCGTACGAAGAGAACCGCCTGCCAAGCGAGCGCGACGACGGCGAGCCCGAGGAGCACGTAGGCGAGGACCGTCAGGTCCGGCCCGCCGTTTTCCCTCCACACGTCCAGGAGTACCGCCGCTATCACGAGGAGGGCGTTGGCGGCCCCCACGACGGCCACCGCGGTCACCCGTCTGTCGTTGTCCTTCATGGAAATGCCTCCTGGGGGTGGAGCCGGTCAGGAATCCGTCTCGTCGGTGTCCCTGGTGTCCCTGGTGTCCCTGGTGTCCCCGGTGTCCCCGGCGTCCCCCTCGCGACTGGTGAGCAGGCGGCGCAGGGAGGCCACGCGGTCCGGGTCGAGTCCTCCGCGCTCCAGCGCGGCCTGGATCGCGCAGCCGGGGGAGTCGGGCTGGTGGGAGCAGCCCGCGGGGCAGTCCTCGGCGGCCTCGGCCAGGTCCGCGAAGCCCTCGACGATGTCCTCGGGGTCGATGTGGGCCAGGCCGAAGCTGCGCACGCCCGGGGTGTCGATCAGCCAGCCGCCCCCGAAGGGCAGCGCGGCGGCGGACGTGGAGGTGTGGCGGCCGCGCCCGGTGACGGCGTTGACGTGGCCCACGGCCCGGTCGGTGCCGGGGACGAGCCGGTTGACCAGGGTGGACTTGCCCACTCCGGAGGAACCCACGAGCACGGTGGTGCGGTCGGCCAGACGGGCGCGCAGGCCGTCCAGGCCGCTCTCGGGGTCGAGCACCTCGTAGGGCACGCCCAGGGGCGCGTACACCCGCACCAACTCGTCCGGGGCGGCCAGGTCGGCCTTGGTCAGGCACAGCAGGGGGGAGAGCCCGGCGTCGTAGGCGGCGACCAGGCAGCGGTCCACGAAGCGCGGCTGCGGCGCGGGATCGGCCAGGGCGCAGACGATCGCCAGCTGGTCGGCGTTGGCCACGATCACCCGCTCGACCGGGTCGGTGTCGTCGGCCGTGCGCCTGAGCACGGACGCGCGCTCCCTGACCCGTACGACACGCGCCAGGGTGTCGGGTCTGCCGGACAGGTCGCCGACCACGTCGACGCGGTCGCCGACCACGATCGAGCCGCGGCCGAGCTCGCGGGCCTTCATCGCCACGACGGGAACGCCGTTCACCAGGCAGCGGTACCGGCCCCGGTCCACGGCGGTGACCAGGCCCTCCACGGCGTTCTCGTGCTTGGGGCGGTTGCGGGTGCGGGGGCGCGAACCGCCCCGGGCGCGCACGCGGATGTCGTCCTCGTCCAGGTGGCGTCCCCCGCCCCGCGTGCGGCTCATGCCAGGGCCTCCGCCCACAGGCCCGGGAAGTCGGGCAGGGTCTTGCGCGTGGTGGCGATGTTCTCCACCTCCACCCCGGGCACCGCGAGCCCGATCACCGCTCCCGAGGTGGCCATCCGGTGGTCGTCGTAGGAGTGGAACACCCCGCCGCGCATCGGGCGCGGGTTGATGACCAGTCCGTCGGGCAGCTCCTCGGCGTCGCCGCCCAGCCGGTTGATCTCGGCGGCCAGCGCGGCGATGCGGTCGGTCTCGTGGCGGCGCAGGTGCGCGATGCCGGTCAGCCGGGAGGGGGTCGTGGCGAGCGCGGCCACGGCGGCGACGGTGGGCGTGAGTTCGCCCACGTCGCGCAGGTCGGCGTCGATGCCCAGGATCCGACCGGTGCCGCGCAGGGTGAGCAGCCCCTCGGGCGAGCGGGAGACCTCGCCGCCCATCCGGGTGAACAGCGAGCGCAGCTCGTCGCCGGGCTGGGTGGTGTGCTCCGGCCAGTCCTCGACCGTCACCTCGCCCCCGGTGACCAGGGCGGCGGCCAGGAAGGGCGCGGCGTTGGACAGGTCGGGCTCCACGGTGATGTCGGAGACCTTGACCGGTCCGGGCTCGACCCTCCAGGAGTTGTCGGCGGTGGACACGGCGACCCCGGCCGCGCGCAGCATCTCCACGGTCATGTCCAGGTGCGGCTGGGAGGGCACGGGGGGCCCGGAGTGGCGCACGTGCACGCCCTCGGTGAAGCGGGCGCCGCTCAGGAGGAGGGCCGACACGAACTGGGAGGAGCCGGACGCGTCGAGCGTCACCTCGCCGCCGCGCACGGCGCCGGTGCCGTGCACGGCCATCGGCAGCGCGCCGCGGCCGCCGTCGTCGATGTCGGCGCCCAGGGCGCGCAGCGCGGCCAGCAGCTCGCCCACGGGCCGCTCACGGGCACGCGGGTCACCGTCGAACTCCACGGTGCCCGAGGCCAGGGCCGCCACCGGCGGCACGAACCGCATCACCGTGCCCGCGTTGCCGACGTCGACGGAGGCCGGGCCGCGCAGCGGGGCGGGGGTGACCGCCATGTCCTCCCCCTCCGCGGCGATCCCCGCGCCCAGGGCGCGCAGGGAGCCCGCCATCAGCTCGCTGTCCCGGCTGACCAGCGGACGGCGCACCAGGCACGGTGTCTCCGACAGGGCGGCCAGGACCAGCGCGCGGTTGGTCATCGACTTGGACCCCGGCAGCGACAGCCGGGCGCGCACCGGCCGCTCGGCCGTGGGCGCGGGCCAGTGCCCGCCGGGGGTCCCGGCGGAGCGCGGGGACGTGGCGGTGTCGGGGTTCTGGCCGGACTGGACGGGCTGCGAGGACGCGGACTCAGGCATGACACAAGGTTATCGGGATCGGCGCGGCCGCAGGCGAACGCCTTCCCGCCTGTGGACAACCCGTCGGACGGGAGCGGCGCCCGATTCGTCGGCACGTCCGCAGACCGGTCCGGCGGTTGGCCCGGCGCCCGCTTCGGCCACGGTTCCGGCGGCCGGTCCGGCGGTTGGCCCGACGGTGCGTCCGTCACGGGCCCGGAGCGGCCGGACGATCCGGGACGGACGTATCCTTGTCAGGCCATGGTGTATCTGGATCACGCTGCCACGACCGACGTGCGCCCCGAGGCCGCCGCCGACATCGCGGCCGAGCTCGGCGCCCTCGGGAACCCGTCTTCGCTGCACGCCCACGGGCGCGCCGCGCGCCGCACGGTGGAGGAGGCGCGCGAGCGCCTGGCCGGGGCGCTCGGCTCGACCCCGCACGAGGTGGTCTTCACCGGCGGCGGTACCGAGTCGGACAACATCGCCGTCAAGGGCCTGTACTGGGCGCGCAACACACCCGACGCCCGCAGGCCCAGGATCCTCACCAGCGCCGTCGAGCACCACGCCACCCTCGACCCCGCGCACTGGATGGCCGAGCACCAGGGCGCGGTGCACGAGAAGGTCCCCGTGGACGCGTGGGGGCGGGTGGACCCCGAGGCCCTGCGGGAGGCGATCGAGGGCGGCTCCGGGCCCGAGGCGGTCGCGCTCGTGTCGGTCATGTGGGCCAACAACGAGGTGGGCACGGTGCAGCCGGTCCGGGAGTTGGCCGCCGTCGCCGCCGAGTACGGCATCCCCTTCCACACCGACGCCGTCCAGGCCGTGGGCGTGGAACCGGTCGACTTCGCCGAGAGCGGGGTGAGCGCGCTGACGGTCAGCGGCCACAAGCTCGGCGGCCCGGTGGGCGCGGGCGCGCTCCTGGTCGCGCGCGGTCTGGCCCCGGTGCCGGTCCTGCACGGCGGCGGCCAGGAACGCGACATCCGCTCGGGCACCCTGTCCCCGCCGCTGCTGCGCGGGCTGGCCACGGCCGTCCACCTGGCGGTCGCCGAACGCGAGGAGCACGCCAAGCACCTGGCGGCCCTGCGCGACGAACTGGAGGAGGGGGTCCGCGCCGCGGTCCCCGACGCGGTCGTCAACGGCGACCCCGCGCGCAGGCTGCCGGGGATCTCGCACATCTCCTTCCCCGGCTGCGAGGGGGACGCGCTGCTCATGCTCCTGGACGCCAAGGGCATCTCCTGCTCGACCGGTTCGGCCTGTTCAGCGGGGGTGGCCCAGCCCAGCCACGTGCTGCTGGAGATGGGCGCCGACGCCGGGACCGCGCTGAGCAGCCTGCGCCTGTCGCTGGGCCGCACCTCCACCCGGGAGGACGTGGCGGCGCTGGTGCGGGCCATCGGACCGGTCGTGGAGAGGGCCAGGGCCGCGCGCGCCAGACGTCGCTAGCGCCCTGACCACGAAGGTTCGCCGGGGCCGCCCCCTCCGCCGTGATCTTGTACCTAGAGCGCGTCTCGACCGCCCAACCTCGCTATAAGTACAAGATCACCGCATGTCAGGGCTCTTGTGGCACACCAGTAACGTTTCTGGCCAGTCCACCCGAGGAACGCGGCGGCCCCGAAGACGGAGCGGCTACTCCGCGCGGTGCACGGTGACGGACTCGATGGTCACGTCCTGGGTGGGGCGGTCGTTCATGTCGGTCGCCGCGTTGGCGATGCCGTTCACCACCTCCATGGAGGCCTCGTCCGCGACGTGCCCGAAGATCGTGTGCAGGCCGTTCAGGTGCGGGGTGGGCTCGACGGTGATGAAGAACTGCGAGCCGTTGGTGTCCGGGCCGCGGTTGGCCATGGCCAGCACGCCCGGCTCGGAGAACTCCCGGCCGGAGCCGAACTCGTCCTCGAAGGTGTAGCCCGGGCCGCCCTGGCCCGTGCCCTGCGGGTCGCCGCCCTGGATCATGAACCCGTCGATCACCCGGTGGAACACGGTGCCGTCGTAGAACGCGGCCTCGCCCGTGGCCGGGTTGGGCACGCCCTCGCCCTCGGCGAGGCCCACGAAGTTGGACACCGTGACGGGCGCCTCCTCGGGGAACAGCTCCAGTTCGATGTCGCCCTCGCTGGTGTGCAGCGTGGCGCCCTCGACTCCGGTGACGTCCACCTCGGCGGGGCTGCCGGTCTGCTCGGAGGTGGTCTCCTCCGGCGTGCCGCCGCCCTCCGAGCCGCCCTGGTCGGCCGGGGCGGCGGCACCGTTGGCGCAGGCGGAGGTGGCGAGCAGGGCGGTGCAGGCCAGGAGGACTGTCGCCGGGAGGGGCAGAAGCTTCATCGGTTCACTTCCGGAGAATGAGGATCGCGGCTGGGCGGCACACAGGCTACTCGGCCGGGGGAAGTGCCCTCGTCAGCGGGTTGGCTTTCCGTCATGGCGTGACCACGGTCCGCCCCCGAGGCCACTCCCGCCGCCCCGCCGCGACGCCCCGATGACTTGTCACGGATCGCCGTACCCGTCCGGTCGCTTGACCGGCGACCCCGGCACGGGAGAGGGTCGGAAGAGGACGGGGCGGGGCACCGGCGGTGTGCCGGGAGCGAGGCCCCGCCGGGCGCTGGAGGGAGGGAAGTGGATTGAACACCGCACTACCGTCCGCGATGTGGCTCCCCTTCGCCGCGAGGGTGCTGCGCGCGCGCTCCGACAGGGGGCTCTCACGCGCCGAACTCGCCGCGACGGTGGGGGTGACCGACGACAAGCTCCGCGAGGTGGAGAACGCGCACTGCCGACCGGCCCGCTCGCTGGTCGAACGGGTGGACAACGCCCTGGGCGCCGAGCACCAGCTCGTGGACGCCTGGGCGATCACCCTCCAGGCGGAGGCCTTCCCCAACGAGTTCGGGGACCAGCGCGAGCTGGGCGTCCACGCCACGCACCTGTGGGAACACCAGCCCATGGCGGTCCCGGCGTTCCTGCGTACCCCCGAGTACTCGCGCGCGGTGCTGCGCCCGCGCCATCCGGACCTGTCCCCGGACGAGGTCGAGGAGATGGTGGAGGAGGAGATGGCCCACCGGGCCGCGATGACCGGAACGGAGGGGCCCGTGCTGCGGGTGGTCCTCAACGAGTCGGCCCTCCAGCGCCCGCAGGGCGGCGCGGCCGTCCTCAACGCCCAGCGCGACTTCCTCGCCGACCTGATCGAGGCGGGCATCGTCACCCTGGGCGTGATCCCCGAGCAGACCCCGAACCACCCCGGGCTGGGCGGCGCCTTCCGGCTGATGGAGTTCGCCGACCGCCCCAGCATGGTCTACGCGTTCGCGGCCGAGGGCGGGGACCTGACCGCCGAACCCGAGCAGGTGGGCCGCTGCACCACGGTGCGCGAAGCCATCGAGGCCGCGACCGTGGAACTCACGCCGGGGTCGGCACTGCTCGCCGCCCGCTGGCCGGCGGGGTAGCGGGCCGCCCGCCGAAACCCCCGGAGGCCTTGGGGGTACGCCCCGTGATGGGCTAGGTTGCCCGCCATGGATATCGCGATCACATCCGGATACGTCGTCCCCGTCGACGCAGACCCCATCGACGGGGGCACCGTCCTCATCTCCGACGGCCGGATCGCCGCCGTCGGCGCCGACGTCACGGTCCCCGAGGGGGCCACCGTCGTCGACGCCTCCGGCAGGTGGGTGCTCCCCGGCTTCGTGGAGGCCCACGGCCACATCGGCATCGACGAGGAGGGCATCGGCTGGGCCGGTGACGACACCAACGAGATGACCGACCCCAACGGCGCCCGCATGCGCGCGCTGGACGCCATCAACCCCGCCGACCGCGGCTTCGCCGACGCCCTGTCCGGAGGTGTCACCAGCTCGGTCGTCAAGCCCGGTTCGGGCAACCCCATCGGCGGCCAGACCGTGGCGGTCAAGTGCTGGGGCCGCAGCATGGAGGACCGCCTGATCCGGCACCCGGCCAGTGTCAAGAGCGCCCTGGGTGAGAACCCCAAGCGGGTCTACGGCAACAAGGACAAGCTGCCCTCCACCCGCCAGGGCGTGGCCGCCGTCATCCGCGACGCCTTCACCAAGGCCCAGGACTACCGGGCCAGGCGCGAGCACGCGGCCTCGGAGGGCACCCCGTTCGACCGGGACAACACCCTGGAGGTGCTGGTCCGGGTCCTGGACGGCGAGCTCCCGTGGTGCCAGCACACGCACCGCGCCGACGACATCCACACCGCGATGCGCCTGTCCGACGAGTTCGGCTACCGGCTGATCATCAACCACTGCACCGAGGGCCACCTGCTGGCCGACGAGATCGCCGAGCGCGGTATCCCCGTCATCACCGGCCCGCTCATGACCAGCCGCTCCAAGGTGGAGGTCAACAACAAGACCCTGGCCAACCCCGGCATCCTCGACCGGGCGGGCGTCAAGGTCGCCCTGACCACCGACCACCCGGTCGTCCCGATCGAGTTCCTGGTCCACCAGGCCACCCTGTGCGTCAAGGAGGGCATGGACCCGGTCTCCGCGATCCGCGCCCTCACGGTCAACCCCGCCGAGATCATGGGCATCTCCGACCGGGTCGGCTCCCTCAGGCCGGGCCTGGACGCCGACGTGGTCGTGTGGTCGGGTGACCCGCTGGACGTGATGAGCCGCGCCCTGCGCGTGTTCGTCGACGGCCGCGAGGTCTACACCTACGACGAGCGCACGCGCGAGCGCACCGTGCTCGACGCCTACTACCGCGAGCGCTGAACGGCCGAGCCGGGACCCCCCGACCCCGGGTTCCCGGACGCTCCGCTGCCGCCGGACAGCGGTCGGGCGGCGGACTGACCGGGTGCGCCGGCCCGCCGCCCGACACGGAGGCGTCACGGTGAAGGGGAGGGGCCGGGGGCCCGCGGAACACGTCCTCCTAGGACAGCCCCACCGTCCGGAAGGGGGCCCCGTCCGGCGGAGCCGTGGCGCCTTCGGACCCCTCGGCCCCGCGGAGCGCCACGGTGACCTTCTCCATGCCGGTCCTGCGCAGTACCTCGTCCGGACCCGCGGAGCCCAGCGGCGTCAGGACGATCGGAGAGCCCGCCGCGACCGGGGCCAGCAGCAGTTCCGCGCCCCCGCCGAGCAGGGGCAGCGGGGCGTCGGGTTCGGCGAACAACGCCACGCGATCCCCGGCGTCCAAGGCCCACCGGTCCGCCCAGCGGCGGCCGCCGGAGGCCAGCTCCGTGCCGGTCCGGACGTCGGGGCCGCGCAGCGCGGGCGCCCCCGGGTCCACGGGGTAGGGCGAGAAGTGGTCCCCGTGCCCGCGCACCTCCACCGAGTAGTCGAGGACCATGGGCGGCACGTCGGCCAGCGGCAGCCCCAGCGGGTGCAGGGACGTGCCCACCACCTCCTCGGCGCCGCTGTCCAGGGCGGCCTCCAGGCGGTCGGCGTCGGCCACGGCGACCTGGGCGCCCTCGGGCAGGTCCGCGCCGGGCCGCGCGAACTCCGCCACGGCCCCCACCGACCAGCACGAGAGCAGCCACACCAGCGACTGCCAGTGCACCGGCAGGGCGAGCACCACCCGGTCGTCCGGTTGCGCTCCCAGACCGTCCACCAGCATGTTCGCGGTCTTGGACACCCAGTTGTCGAAGGTGGCGCGGGACAGCTCCACCCGGCCGCCCGAGGCGTCGTAGGAGGTCACGAACGGTCGGGACGGGTCGTCGGAGACCAGGGCGCGCCACAGCTGCGCGGGAGTTTCGGACATGACCGCCACTCTAGGGCGTCGCACGGGGTCCGTGCGGACCCCGTGCGCGGGCCGTCGCGGGCACCGGACAGGGCGTTTCGCACTCCCCCCTCGAGCGGGGCCCGCGCGCGGGCCGCCGCGGGTGTGCGTTGGTACCGGGGAGCTGTCAGAGTTGCCCCATGCGCTTGCTCCCCGGACGGTTCCTCGCCCGTGCCACCGCGCTTCCCACGATCGCCGTCTCGGCCTGGCTCCTGGTGGCCTTCCCCCTCCTGGCCCTGGGCTCCCTCACCCCGCTGACGGCAGCCGTCCTCGGAACGCCCGCCGTGCTCGCGGCCTGCCTCCTGGTGCCCCGGCTCATCCCGGATCCGCCTGACCAGGAGGACGCGCCCTGGTGGCCGGTCGTCCTCGTCGTGCTGATCACGGTCGCCTTCGCCGCCGTGCAGATCGCCTACCACGCCGAGGCCCTGGTCATCCGCCGCGACCCGGCCTCCTACGCCATGTACACGGCGTGGATCGCCGAGAACGGGTTCCTGCCCATCCCGCAGCAGCGCGAGCTCATCGCGGGCGACGACCCCTCGCTCAGCTACGAGAGCCTGGCCCACTACCAGCGCGGCGACGTCATCTGGCCGCAGTTCATGGCCGGTGCGCCCCTGGTGGCCTCCATCGGCTACTGGCTGGGCGGGCTCGACGGGATGCTCGTCACGACGCCTGTCCTGGGCGCGCTGGGCGTGCTCACCTTCGCCGGGCTCACCGCGCGCCTGGTCGGGATCCGGTGGGCGCCCCTGGCCGCCCTGGTCCTGGCCGTGTGCCTGCCCCAGCAGTGGGTCAGCCGCTTCACCTACAGCGAGCCGGTCACCCAGGTCCTGCTTCTGGGCGGCCTGGTCCTGGCCTACGACGCGCTCGTGCGGCGCACCCGGATCACCGACCGGTGGTCGTCCGCGCACACGCTGGCCGCCGTGGCGGGACTGGCGTTCGGTCTGGGGCTGGTGGTGCGCATCGACGCGATCCGCGACCTGCTGCCCGTGATCGGGTTCGCCGGCCTGCTGCTGCTCGCCCGCCGGGGACAGGCCCTGCCGCTGCTGGGCGGGCTGGCCGCGGGAGTGGGGCTGGGACTGTACGCCGGATACGGGCTGTCCCTGCCCTACCTGGAGTACCTCTCCGACTCCCTCAACCCCCTGCTGCTCATCAGCGCCGTCGTCATCGCCGTCACAGTCGCGGCCACCGCCGCCCTGTGGCGCCACGGCATCCCGCACGTGGAACGCGTGCGCTGGCTGCCCGACGCGGTGACCGCGCTCGCCCTGCTCGCCATGGCCCTGTTCGCCCTCCGCCCCCTGCTGTGGCCGGACTACGGGCACGGCAGCGACTTCACCGACGGCTGGGTCGCCTACGTCCAGCAGCGCGAGGGCCTGGCCCTCGAGGGAAGCCGCACCTACTACGACATGAGCCTGTACTGGGTGGGCTGGTACGTGGGCCTGGCCGCGGTCCTGTTCGCCTCGGTCGGCGTCGCCCACGTGCTGCGCCGCCTCTTCCAGCGGCGCGACCCCCAGTGGCTGCTGCCCGCCATGCTGCTGGTGTGGACGGTCGGCACCACCCTGCTGCGCCCCGCCATCACCCCCGACCACCCCTGGGCCAGCAGACGGCTGATCGCACTGGTCATCCCGGCGTTCATCCTGTTCGCCGTCTGGTTCCTGGCCTGGCTCACCCGCTACTGCGCCGTCGCCGCCCACTCCGGCCGGAGCACGGCGGTGGCCCGCGCCCTCCCGGTCGTGGTCGCCGCCAGCGCCGCGGTGGCGCTGCTCGTCCCCACCGCGGGCACGGCGGCCGCCGGGATCATGGGGTACAGACAGGACGTCGGCAGCGTCGCCGCCACGCACCGGCTGTGCGCGGCGCTGTCGGAGGACGCCTCGGTGGTCGTGGTCGACTCCGACATGGCCGGGAACTACATGCCCCTGCTGCGCAACGTCTGCGGGGTGCCCACCGCCTCCATGGACGAGCCGACCCCCCAGGACGTGGACCGCGTCGTCTCCGAGATCCACGAGCGCGACCGCGACGCCGTGCTCGCCGCCTCCGACTGGCAGGTCCTGGAGGACCTCACCGGAGGCGAGGCCGAGCCGGAGCGACCCTTCCACGTGCTCGCCCGGATGGACCCGAGTACCCTCATGGAACCGCCGACCGGTTCCTGGGCCTTCAGGGGAAGTGTGTGGGTGTCCGTGTTCCCCGACGGGGGATGAGGGCCCGGTCCGGCCCCTCCCGATCCCATCCCGCTGAAGAAGAACCCATGAGCGACAGACGCGACGACGCACCCAGGCAGCACGGCGAGGACCAGCCGGTCCGCGTCACCATCGTGCTCCCCTGCTACAACGAGGAGAACCACGTCGTCGACGAGGTCAAACGGATCTGCGGCGCCATGGACGCCTCGGGGTACTCCTACGAGCTGCTGGCCGTGGACGACGCCTCCACCGACGCGACCCTGGCCCGGCTGCGCGATGTGGAGCCCCTCTACCCGCACATGCGCGTCATCGCGTTCGGGCACAACGGCGGGTCGGGCACCGTCCGCCGGATCGGCAGCCAGCGGGCCCGCGGCGAGTTCGTCGTGTGGACCGACGCCGACATGAGCTACCCCAACGAGCGCATCCCCGAGCTGGTCGGCATGCTCGACGAGGACCCCGGGACCGACCAGGTCGTGGGTGCGCGCACCCAGGAGATGGGCAGCCACAAGGCACTGCGGGTGCCCGCCAAGTGGGTCATCCGCAAGATCGCCGAACGCCTCACCAACACCCGCATCCCCGACCTCAACTCGGGGCTGCGCGTGTTCCGCCGCGACATCGCCCGCCCCTACCTGCGGCTGCTGCCGCCCGGGTTCTCCTGCGTCACCACCATCACGCTGGCCTTCCTGTCCAACCAGCACCCCGTCAGGTACGTGCCGATCGAGTACGCCAAGCGCGCGGGCACGTCCAAGTTCCACTTCGTCGGCGACGCCTACCGCTACATCCTCCAGGTGCTGCGCATGGTGATGTACTTCAACCCGCTCAAGGTGCTCATGCCGCCCGCCCTGGTGCTGCTGGGGGTCGGCGCCGCCAAGTTCGTCTTCGACCAGGTGCGCAACCCGCTCTACGTCCCCAACAACACCGTCATGATCCTCATGACGGGGCTGATCATCGCGGCGATCGCCCTGCTGGCCGACCTCATCGTGCGCTCCAGGGAGAGCGCGTGAGCCCGGTGACCCGGGTGGCCCTGGTCGGGCCCGCGCACCCCTACAAGGGCGGCGGCGCCCGGCACACCACCGAGCTGGCGCACCGGCTGAGCGCGCTCGGCCACCCCACGGCCGTGGAGTCCTGGCGGGCGCAGTACCCGGCCGCCCTCTACCCCGGCCAGCAGACCATCGAGGACCCCGAGGGCGAGCCCCATCCCGGAACCCGCCACGAGCTGGCCTGGTACCGGCCGGACGGGTGGTGGCGGACCGGGCGGCGCCTGGCCCGCGACGCCGACCTGGTGGTGCTCACCCTGTTCTCCCCGGTGCAGGTGCCCGCCTACCTGGGCGTTCTCGCCGGGGTGCGCTCCGTGCGGCGTTCCGGGGCGCGGGTGGTGGCGCTGTGCCACAACGTGCTGCCCCACGAGCGGCGGGCCGTGGACGTGTCCCTCGTGCGGGCCCTGCTGCGTCGGGTGGACGGCGTGGTCGCCCACTCGCCCGAGCAGGCGCGCCTGGCCGAGGGGCTCAGGGGGCCCGGGACGCGGCGGCCCGTGGTCGCCGAGATGCCCCCGCACCTGCCCGAGACCGGCGGTGCCGCGAACCCGGTGCCGGGGGAGCGGCGACACCTGCTGTTCCTGGGCATCGTCCGCCCCTACAAGGGAGTGGACCTGCTGCTGCGTGCCCTGGCCGACGGGGCGCCCGGGGACGTGGCGCTCACCGTGGCCGGGGAGTTCTGGGGCGGCACCGCGGAGCTGGAGGAACTGGCCGCCGGGCTGGGGATCGCCGACCGGGTGCGGTTGCGGGACGGATACGTCCCCGCAGACGAGCTGCCGGAGCTGTTCGCCTCGGCCGACGCGGTGGTGCTGCCCTACCGCACCGCCACCGCCACCCAGAACGTGTGGCTGGCGCACGAGCACGGGGTGCCGGTGGTGGCCACCCGCGCAGGAACCCTCCCCGAGCACGTGCGCGAGGGGGTCGACGGCCTGCTGTGCGCGCCGGGCGACGCCGCCGACCTGGCCCGCGCGCTGGGGGAGTTCTACGCGCCGGGGGAGCCCGAGCGTTTGCGCGCCGGGGTCCGCCCGGTGGAGGCGGAGCCGTACTGGCGGGCCTACACCGAACGGCTGCTCGGGGCCTGAGCCCGTACGCCGGTGAGGACGCGGGGCGGCCCGGGCCCCGGGCCCGAGCGACGGGGAACCGGGGCCCGCGCGGTCACTCGGGGCGGTCGTCGGTCCAGCCCATGGACTCGTGGAGCCGGTAGCCGACCACGTCCGCGGGCCTGAGCCAGGCGGTGTCCGACGCCGCGGGTTCGATCACGACCACTTCGTAGGACAGCAGGGCGCCCGTCTCCGGATCGAGGAGGAGGCGGTACTCGTACGCACCCGACTCCCCCGACCCGGCGTCGTAGGCCAGGCCGACGGCTGGCCGTCCCGACACGTCGGTCACCCCTTCCAGCGGACGGGCCCCGGGGAGCCGCGCGAGCACGGTGTACACGCCCGCCCGCACCTCGGGCGGGAACGGGTACTCCAGCATGTGCGCGATGGAATCCACGTTCTCGCTCACGGTGGCCTCCTCGGAGGCGTACAGCAGCAGTCCCGACAGCTCCTCCGGGTCCGGGGACAGGTCCTGGAGCTCCTCGAACGTCAGGACCTCCGTGCCGAGGGCGTACGCCACGGGGTGGTCCTCGTCGGAGGGACCGAGGTCGGATATGTCCGGAGGGACCTCCCCGCTCTGGGTCTCGTGGTCCGGGGGCCAGTAGGTGGGGCGGCCGTCGCGTTCCCAGGCGTTCCGGTCCTCCTGCCGCACCAGGGACCAGTCGGTCGAGACCACCCGGTCCGTGGTGGCCCCCTGCTCCATCGACGTCCACGTCTCCCAGGTCTGGAGCCCGTAGACGCCGTAGCGCTCCTCACCGGAGCCCGCGCTCCGGGAGCTGCCGCGGACGGTTCGTACGTACCAGGTCCCGCCGTCGGCCTCCTGGGAGCGTGCGGCCTCGATGACGGGCCCCATGACCTCCATCACGCCGGGGGCGCCCCCGGGCTCCTCGGAGGAGGTGGGGCCAGGTCCCACCGCGACCGAGTCCGGCTCCGGGCCGCCGACCGGGCCCAGGACCAGGAAGGCGAACACGGCGGCGGCTGTCAGGACGGCCGCTCCGGACAGGGTCAGGGGCAGCAGGGAGACCGGTCGGGAACGGGACGGTCTGCCGCCGCCCGGGCGCCAGCCCGTGCGCAGGGCCAGTTCCTCGATGCCGGGTTCGCGGACGTCGGCCCGCATGCGGCGCAGGTGGTCGAGCTCGTTCACCGGAAGTCCTCCTTCACGGCCGTGGCGGCGGAGAGAGCGGCGCGCACCCGTTTGCGGGCGCGGTGCAGCCGGGAACGCACGGTGCCCACGGGAATGCCGAGCACCAGGGCCGTCTCCTCGTAGGTCATCTCGCCCCAGGCGACCAGGAGCAGGGCGTCGCGGTCGCCCTTGGACAGGCGGGCCAGGGCGGCGGCCAGGCTGCCGGAGAGCGCGGTGGCGTCCACGCGCGCGGCGGCGCTGTCGGCGAAGCTCTCCAGGACCGGGTCCACCCCGGTCCGCGCCAGGGCCCGGTAGTGGCGCGTCTCCGTGCGGTGGTGGCGGCGCACCAGGTTGGCGGCGATCCGCCAGAGCCAGGGACGGGCGTCGGGGTGGGCCGGGTCGTAGCGGTGGCGCTTGCGGAAGGCGGTGTGGAAGGTCTCGGCGACCACGTCATCGGCGTCCGGGCCGCCTAGTCGCCGGGCGACGTAGCGGTGCAGGGCGGGCGCGTGGCGGCGGAAGACCTCGCCGAAGCGCGTCGGCTCCTCCAGCGACCGCAGGATGACGGCCGCGTCGGTCTCCGCGTCGTCGGGCGCACCGGCCCGGGAGGCGGCAGGGGGCATGGGGGATCCCATCGCTTCGGGTTCTGTCGGGGGTGGTCTCACACCTGTAGTAGCCCGATGCGGGGAGGAGGGTTCACGGGTTGTCCGGTGTTCCGTATATGTCGCACGTCACTTCCGTGCCACTGGTGTCCGCACGTCACGTCTGCGCCGCTGGTGTCCGCAGGTCGTTTCCATGCCGCTGGCGTCCGGCCGTCACACTCGTGCCACCGGTGCTGCGCAACGGGTCAGGGGCGCGGTCCGGGTACGGCCTCCGGCCCTGGTAGGGCCCGCCGGGACAGCAGCACCGACAGCCCCGCCCAGGCCACGTCCGCGACGGTCATCACCAGTCGCGACAGCACTGCCACCACCAGCGCTGCCCCGGCGTCCACCACCGGTGACAGCGCCACCACCAGCACCGCCTCGCGCACCCCCAGGCCCGCCGGGGCGAACACCACCAGCAGCCCCAGCGTCCACGCCAGCGCGTAGGCGCCCACCGCCGGGCCGAGCGACCGCAGCGCCTCGCCGCCCACCGCCCAGGTCAGCAGCCACACGTGCAGGCCCAGGGGCACCCACGCCACCAGGGTCCACCCCACGGCTGCGGCCATGGACCGCCCGCGCACGTCCAGGGGCCCGGCCTCGGCGACCTCGCGGAACCGGGCGAACGGGCGGGCCGCCAACCGGATCCCCCAACCGACCACGCGCGGGTGCAGCGCGGCGAGCAGCAGGGGCGCCAGCGCCAGCGCCCACCACCAGCGGCGGGCCGCCTCCGCAGACGACAGCGGCAGGGCCACCGCCGCGACCGCCAGACCGGCCGCGACCGTCACCCCCACCGCGAGCAGGGTCGCCGCCGCGCCGCGCGTGCGCGGCACGTTCCAGTCCCGGGCCAGCTCCACCTGGGCCACGAAGGCCCACACCGAACCCGGCAGGTACTTGCCGAGCTGCCCCACGAACATGACGCGGGCCGCCGTGCGGCGGGGCAGGGGGGAGCCCATCCCGGCCAGCAGCGCGCGCCAGGCGAGCATCTGCGCGGTGAGCCCCGCCATGCCCGTCAGCGCCGCCGCGGGCAGCACCCACAGGGGCAGCGCCGCCGCGGCGTCCCGGGCCTGCCCCCAGTTCGCGCGCAGGGCAAGCCCCACGCACACGCACACCACCAGCAACAGCGCCAACCGCACCCACGGGCTACTGCGCAGCCGACTCAGCACGTGGCCTCCCTCCCGTACGTGCCGACCCTACGCCGCCCGCACATCCAGTGATTCCCGCGCACCCAGCGGCCCCCGTGGACGTCCGGGACCGGCGTCGCCCCGTCCTCCCGGCCGCGTGGGCGTTCCGGTCCGGCGTCCCCGCGCGCTCCGACCCGCAGCCCCGTGGACGCCCCGGACCAGCGGTCACAGCCTGCACCCCTGGACCGCAGGCCCCACCACACCCCGAGGCCTCTCCCGCACCCCCGGCCAGCGGCGGAACGCGGCGGTGACACCCCGCACACATCCGGCGCCACCGGTGGTGCGTCCGCACGCGCCAAAGGAGTGGAGCGTAGGGTTGCGCCCTATGAGTGGTGCGAACGACCCGGCCCCCGTCCCCTCCCCGACCCCGTCCGCCATGCGCAGGGCCCTGGCCCGCGCCCGGGACGGCAAGACCCTCGACGTCACCGAGGCCGAGGTGCTCCTGCACGCCAGGGGCGAGGACCTGGACGTCCTCCTCGACCACGCCGCGAGGGTGCGCGACGCCGGGCTGGAGGCCGCGGGCCGCCCCGGGGTCGTCACCTACAGCCGCAAGGTGTTCGTCCCCCTGACCCGCCTGTGCCGCGACCGCTGCCACTACTGCACGTTCGCCACGGTGCCCGGCCGCCTCGACGCCCCGTTCCTGTCGCCCGACGAGGTCCTGGACATCGCCCGGCAGGGTGCCGCGATGGGTTGCAAGGAGGCCCTGTTCACGCTCGGCGACCGGCCCGAGGACCGCTGGAAGCAGGCCGCCGAGTGGCTCAACGCCCACGGCTACGACGACACCCTGTCCTACGTGCGGGCCATGGCCATCATGGTGCTGGAGGAGACCGGCCTGCTCCCGCACCTGAACCCGGGCGTGCTCACCTGGGCCGACTTCCAGCGCCTCAAGCCCGTCGCCCCGTCCATGGGGATGATGCTGGAGACCACCTCCACCCGCCTGTTCACCGAGAAGGGCCAGGCCCACTACGGCAGCCCCGACAAGGACCCGGCGGTACGGCTGCGCGTGCTGGAGGACGCCGGGCGCTCCGGCGTCCCCTTCACCACCGGCATCCTCCTGGGCATCGGCGAGAACACCGCCGAGCGCGCCGAGTCGATCTTCGCGATGCGCGGCGCCTCCCGCCGTTACGGCGGCGTCCAGGAGGTCATCGTGCAGAACTTCCGGGCCAAGCCCGCGACCGCGATGATGCACCGGCCCGACGCCGAACGCGAGGAGATGGCCGCCGCCATCGCCGTCACCCGCCTGGTCATGGGCCCCAGAGCGCACGTGCAGGCGCCGCCCAACCTCATCGGCGCCGAGCACGGGGGCGTGGACGAGTACGGGCTGATGCTCCGCGCGGGCATCGACGACTGGGGCGGCGTCTCCCCGCTCACCCCCGACCACGTCAACCCGGAGCGGCCCTGGCCGCAGATCGACGACCTGGCCGCGCGCACCGCCGCCCACGGCTTCGCCCTGCGCGAGCGGCTCACCGTCTACCCCGAGTACGTCCTGGCCGGGGAGCCCTGGCTGGACCCGCGCGTGGCCGGGCACGTGGCCGCGCTCGCCGACCCCGGGACCGGCCTGGCCCGCGAGGACGCGCCCGTGGTGGGCCGCCCCTGGCAGGAGCCCGAGGCGGTGCTGGTCTCCTCCGGCCGCACCGACCTGCACACGGGGATCGACACCGAGGGGCGCACCGCCGACCGCCGCGGCGACTTCGACGCCGTCTACGGGGACTGGGACGAGCTGCGCTCCGGCGTGGACCGCGAGGGGGCCGTGCCGCGCAGGTTCGACCCCGACATCGCGGCGGCGCTGCGCAGCGCCGAGTCCGACCCCGCGGGCCTGTCCGACGACGAGGCACTCGCCCTCCTGCACGCCGACGGGGCAGAGCTGGAGGCGTTGACCGACCTGGCCGACCGGGTGCGCCGGGACACGGTCGGCGACGACGTCACCTACGTCGTGACCAGGAACATCAACTTCACCAACGTCTGCTACACCGGGTGCCGCTTCTGCGCGTTCGCCCAGCGTCGCACCGACGCCGACGCCTACACGCTCTCCCTGGAGCAGGTCGCCGACCGGGCCGAGGAGGCATGGAAGGCCGGGGCGACCGAGGTGTGCATGCAGGGCGGCATCCACCCGGACCTGCCCGGCACCGCCTACTTCGACATCGCCGCCGCCGTGCGCGAGCGCGTCCCGGACATGCACGTCCACGCGTTCAGCCCGATGGAGGTGGTCAACGGGGCGGCGCGCACGAACCTGCCGGTCCGCGAGTGGCTGCTGCGCGCCCGCGAGGCCGGGCTCGGCTCCGTGCCGGGCACCGCCGCGGAGATCCTCGACGACGAGGTGCGCTGGATCCTCACCAAGGGCAAGCTGCCCGCGGCCGAGTGGATCGACGTGATCACGTCCGCGCACGACCTGGGCATCCCCACCACGTCCACGATGATGTACGGGCACGTGGACTCGCCCAGGCACTGGGTGGCGCACATCAAGCTGCTGCGCTCCCTCCAGGAGCGTGCGGTGGAGCGCAACGGCCGCCGGGGGTTCACCGAGTTCGTCCTGCTGCCGTTCGTGCACACCAACGCGCCCATCTACCTGGCCGGACTGGCCCGCACCGGACCGACCGTCCGGGAGAACCGCGCCGTGCACGCCCTGGCCCGCCTGCTGCTGCACGGGCACGTCGACAACATCCAGTGCTCGTGGGTCAAGCTGGCCGAGGACACCTGCCGCCAGCTGCTCTCGGGCGGGGTGAACGACGTCGGCGGCACCCTGATGGAGGAGACCATCAGCCGGATGGCCGGGTCGGGGCAGGGGTCGTTCAAGACCATCAGCGACATCCGCGCCCTGGTCGAGCCGACGGGCCGCCCCGTCCGCCAGCGCACCACGACCTACGGTCCGGTGCCGGGGGAGCGCCAGCGCGCGGCCGAGGCCAGCGACGGCGTGGCCCCCAGCGTCCGGCGCCCCTCCCTGCCGCTGGTCTAGAAGGAAGAGGGGGCGAAGCACCGGGGGATGGCGCTTCGCCCCCTCTCGCGGGGGTCGGCGGCCCGTCAGCCGACGGGGAGTGTGTGACGGGCCGCCGGGGAGCCGCGTGTGGCGGAAGGGGTGGGCCCCTCCGTGCGGCCTCGGGTCAGCAGGCGCCGACGAGCCTCCAGACGCCCCACTCGCCGGTGGTGCCCGGCTCCTCGCCCCGGGTCCACCACTGGGCGCGGTACTCCGAGCCTCCGTGGGAGACCACGTCGCCGCCGGTGTAGACGCTGTCGGACGTCCAGGCCGCGGCGGTGCAGTCGCCGGGCTGCTCGGTGGGCCCGTCGGTCGGCTCCTCGGTGGGCCCGCCGCCGTCGCCGGGGCCGTCGGCCAGGCGGGCCGAGATGGTCTCGGCGAAGGCGTAGCCGCTGGTGGCGTCCCAGTTGATGGACCAGGTCATCACACCGCCGATGGGGCCGTACGGGGTGGCGGGGGAGAAGGACCCGCAGTTGGTCCCGGCCTCCAGGCAGTCCAGGGCGCGCACGACCTGGCTGGGCGCCATGTACCCGCCCCCGGCGGCGGACTGCACGGCGGGCAGCCCGAGGCCCACCTGGTCCGGGCTCAGGCCCATCTCCAGCTGGATGCAGGCCAGCGCGGCGACGAAGTCCGGGGTGCCCTGGTGGTACACCTGGTCGTCGCACCCCAGCATCGAACCGGAGTTGTAGTACTGCATGTTGACGATGGTGAGGATGTCGGAGATGTTCGACGCGAGCTTGTAGTACTCCCGGTCGGGGCTCTGGAAGTCGATGGTCTGCGGCGCCATCGTGACGATCAGGTCCGCCCCGGCCCGGCCGCTCAGGTCGTGCAGGGCGTCGGACATGTACTGGGCGTTGATGCCGTGCTCCAGGTCGATGTCGACCCCGTCGAAGCCGTACTCCTGCATCAGCTGGTACGTGGTGTCGGCGAAGTTGCGGGCCTGGGCGGCGTTGGCGACGTCCACGTGCCCGAGCTCGCCGCCCACGGAGATGATGACCTTGCGGCCCTCGGCCTGGATGGCCGCGATGTCGTCGCGGAACTGCTGGTCGGTGTAGCCGTTCAGCTCCTGGCTGGCCAGGTCGAACGTGATCCCGCCGTCGAGGGTGGGGTGGTTCTCGGCGAAGGCGACGGCGACCAGGTTGTACGAGGAGGGGATCTCCGACAGCGGCATCACGGTGGAGCCGTTGGAGAAGTTGTGCCAGTACCCGGTGAGCCACTGGCCGGTCTGCTGGACCTGGGCGGAGTCGCTGTCGGACACGGTCTCGACCTCGGCGGGTGCGGGGGAGAGCTGGCTGAAACCGGCGAGGAGTCCGGCGGTCAGGAGGGCGAGGGCGCCGGTCAGCGCGGCCTTCGCAGCTCTGGGGGCTTTCCTGGGGCGGTGTTCGGGCATGGGGGGTGCTCCTTTCGTCGAGCGGGGGAGACGAAGGGGCTCTGGGAGCCGCTAATTGTTAGGAAACTTTAAAGTTGTCACGCGGCTGCGTCAACGAAAACGGTAAGGAAAGTTTGTAGTTTTTCTGTGGGTCTCAGTACCTTCCTGAGCCTCAAGAACCCCTTCAGTACCAGGAGTGGCGACCGCCGCGCGTACCGTTCGTCACGTTCCGTGCGCGCCCGCGCGGGCGTTCGCGCCCCGCGGGCTCTGGTTCCCACGGATTCACACGGAGCGTGCGGAACGGCCTCCGGAGGCCCCGGCTCCCGCGGAGAGTCGCGGCCCCGTCCCGGGCCTCACGAGTCCTGCGGACCGGCCCCGGCCGCACCGGGACTCACGGGCGGTACACGGGCCTCACCCCCTGCCGCCCCGGAACTCACGAGCCGTACGGACCCGCGCCCGTGTCCCGGATGTCCAGGTCCCGGCTCATCTCCTGGAACACGGCGTGGTCGATGTCGCCCTCCCGGTACATCGACACCAGCGCGTCCCTGCGCGCCTGCGTGATCTGCGCGTGCACGGCCCTGCCGCTGTCCGCCCGTTCGCGCGCCCGCCCGTCCCCGGCGTCCATCAGCCCCCGCACCTGCGAGACGCGCCGCGTGTACACCGAGCGCAACGATTCGGCGGTGCGGTCGTCCACCTCGCCCTCCCGCAGCAGCTCGTCCACCTTGCCCAGCGCCGCGCAGCTCATCTGCTCGTCCGCCCGCAGGAACTCCATCCGCCGCGCGCCCTCGCGCGCCATGCCCAGCTTGCGCAGCAGCAGCGGCAGCGTCATCCCCTGCCCCACCAGCGTCCCGAGCACCACGACCCCCGCCACGAAGACCAGCGCGCCCCGTTCGGTGAACGGCTCACCGCCCAGCGTCGCGGGCAGGGACAGGGCGATCGCCAGCGACACCGCCCCGCGCATCCCGCTCCACCCGATGACCAGCCGCTCCCGCGGATCGGCCCCCTCCAGCTTCGAGAACGGCGGGATCCGGTGCAGCGGGATCACCACCAGCATCAGCCCCATGCGCAGGGCGACCGCCGTGGCCGTCGTCGCCAGCGCCACCCACACCAGGTCCAGGAAGGCGAACTGGTCCCGCACCGCCGTGACCACCGAGTCCAGCTGCAACCCCAGCACCACGAACAGCATCGACTCCAACAGCCCCACGAGGGTGCCCCAGATCGTCTGCCCGTTCACCCGCACCCGCGGCGGAAGCAGTCCCTCGCCGCGCGTGCCCAGGTAGAACCCGGCGACCACCGCCGCCAGCACCCCGGAGAACCCCGCCATCTCCGCCGGGATGTAGGCCGCGAACGGCGTGACCAGCACGACCATCAGCTGGAGGGACGGATCCCGCATGCGGGTCCGCGACCACGACACCGCCAGCGCCACCGCGGCGCCGTAGACCAGGCCGCCCGCCACGACCTTCAGCAGCTCGACCAGGCCCTCCTGGGGCGTGAGCGGGTGCGCCATCGCGGTCACGGCCAGGCTGAACAGCGTCAGCGCCACGCCGTCGTTGATGAGGGACTCGCCCTCCAGGAGGGTCAGCACCCGGCGCGGGGTGCCCACCCGCTTGAGGATCGCCGACGCCGCCACGGCGTCGGTCGGCGCGACGGCGGCGCCCAGGGCGATCGCCGCGGGCCACCCCACCGACGGCATCAGCAGGTGGACGATCCCCGCCAGGCCGAACGCCGTCAGCAGCGTCACCCCCACCGCCATCACCACGATGGGGCGCGCCAGCTCGCGCATGTCCTTGGGGGAGGAGAAGAACGCGACGTTGTAGATCAGCGGGGGCAGGAACACCAGCAGGATGACCTGGGGAGGGATCGACAGCGAGTGCAGCCAGGGCACGAGCCCCAGGGCCATGCCCAGCAGCACCAGCACGACCGCGCCCGGCACCCGCAGCCGCCCCGCGACCAGTCGGCCGCAGATCACCGCGACCACGATCACCAGCGTGGCGACCACGTATTCCTCGACGGACACCCCGCACCTCCCCGCCGGCCCCCGGACGCACCAGCATGGCGCTGCCGGGGTCCGCCGGTCGCCCTGACGCGCCGGTCGCCGGGGGACACGCCCCCCGGCGACCACCGTGTCAGCCGGGCTGACCGGAAACGTTCACCGGCCCAGCGTGATCTTGTACTTGCAGCGCGTCTCGGACGTCCAACCTCGCCATAAGTACAAGATCATCACGAAGGCAGTTCCCTGGTTCACGCCAGCGACGGTTCCGGCCATTCCACTAACGCACGGCGACGAAGTCCTCCGGGTCGCGCGGCGGCCTCTCCCGCGGCGCCTCGGCCGCGTGCCCCACGGCCACCGCGCCCATCGGCCGCCACTCCTCGGGAACCTCCAGCACCTCGCGCACCACGTCCGCGCAGAACATGGTCGAGGAGACCCAGGCCGACCCCAGGCCCTCCACGGCCAGTCCCACCAGCAGGTTCTGCACCCCGGCGCCCATCGCCACCAGGAACATCGACCCCTCGGCGTCGGCCCGGCGCGCGTCCGGGTAGGGGTGCGCGCCGTCGGCCACCAGGAAGGGCACCACCAGGTACGGCGCGCCGCGCAGCACGTCGCCGCGCCGCGTGCGCCGGGCGATCTGCTCCTCGGTGAACCCGTCGCCGCGCAGGTCCGCCACCCACGCCGCGAGCATCGCGTCCAGCAGCCGCTCGCGCGTGTGCGCCGACTCCACCAGCACGAAGCGCCACGGCGTGGTGTGGTGCGGCGCGGGGGCCGTCACCGCAGCGGCCACCGCCCGGCGCACCGCCGCCGGGTCCACCGGCGCGTCGGTGAACGAGCGCACCGTCCGTCGGGCCGGGACCACGTCCCGCGACCCGTACCGGAACAGGTCGGCGTCGGGCGGGCGGATCAGCACCGCCGCCCCCGGGCCGTCCTCCTCGGTGACCAGGTCGCCCAGACCGCTGACCACCGCGACCGGGACCCCGTTCGTCTTGCCCTTGACCAGCTCTCCCGCCCCGGCGATCTCGTCGGCCACCGCGTTGACGGTCGCCTCCATGAGGTTGCCGTGGGTGTCGGCGGTGCCGCGCAGGTCCTGCACGGCGGACAGCCCGGCGGCGCCGATGGCCACGTCGGTCTGCCCGACCCTCCACGGCCGCCCGAAGGTGTCGGACACGATCACGCCGACGTTCACGCCCAGGCGCTCGCGCAGCCCGGCGCGCAGCGCGCGGGCGGAGGCGTCGGAGTCCTCGGGCAGCAGCAGCACGGTGCCGGGCTCGACGTTGGAGGCGTCCACTCCCGCGGCGGCCATGACCAGTCCCTGCCGGGTCTGCATGATCCCGGTCCTGCCCGCGCGGGCCACCACCCGGACGGTCTCGGAGGCGACCGCCTCGTCCCGGTCCATGCGGCGGGCACGGCCCTCGGCCTTGCTGACGACCTTGGAGGTGACCACGAGGACGTCCCCGTCGGCCAGCGCGGTCCCGGAGGCGGCCACCGCCTCGGCGACCAGGGCCGACAGGTCGTCGCCGGAGCGCACCTCGGGGATGCCGCCGAGTCCGCGCACGCGCAGTTCGGCGCTCACTCGCCGTCTCCCCGCCCGCGAGCCAGCTCCACGGCCAGGTCCACGGCCGCCTGTGCGAGCGCCTCGGTGGCGGCGGGGTCGCTCATGTACAGGGGACGCGAGCGCACCTCGATCCCCTCCACCTCGGTACCCGCGTCGGCCTCGTCCACCAGCCAGCCGTCCAGCAGGTCGGCGCCCAGGTGCGCGGCGACCGCGCCCGCGCTGGTCTCCACCCCGATCGCGGTCAGGCAGGCGTCGGCCATGCCGCGCACCGGCGCGCCGCCGATGATGGGGGAGACGCCCACCACGGTCTTGTCCACCATGGCCTCGCGGATCCCGGGGACGCCCAGGACGGAGCCCACGCTGACCACCGGGTTGGACGGGGGCAGGATCACGGCGTCGGCCCCGGCGATCGCCTCCAGCACACCGGGCGCGGGCTTGGCCGTCTCGGCGCCGACGCTGACGATCTGTTCGGCGGGCAGCGCCGCGCGGTGTCGGATCCACCACTCCTGGAAGTGGATGGCCCGGCGTCCCTCCCCGTCGTCGACGACCACGTGCGTCTCGACCTGGTCGTCGGTCATCGGCAGCAGCCGCACGCCCGGCCGCCACCGGTCGCACAGCGCCTCGGTGACCGCCGAGAGGGGGAACCCGGCGGCGAGCATCTGCGCCCGAACGATGTGGGTGGCGGTGTCACGGTCGCCCAGACCGAACCAGATGGGCTTCATCCCGTAGGCGGCGAGCTCCTCCTTGACGGTGAAGGACTCGTCGGTCCGGCCCCAGCCCTGCTCCTCGTTGATCCCCCCGCCGAGGGTGTACATCACCGTGTCCAGATCCGGACAGATTCTCAGCCCGAACAGGGTGATGTCGTCACCGGTGTTGCCGATGACGGTGATGCTGCTGTCTGTGGTGTGCTCTTCGGTGGCCGACGCCACGGTTCCGAGCGCCGCCCTGAGGCCGCGGAGGAACCGCGCGCCGCCGATACCGCCAGCCGGTACGACTATCCGCATGCGTCCAAGTCTGGCAGTCTGGGGGCGTGTATGGGTCGTCTGCCCCGCCGTGGGCACGACCCGTGCGTGACCGTTCCGGTATCGGAGGTCCGTGAACTCCGGGGCTGCGGTCGCCATCCCACTCTTCGGCCCCGCCCGGTGTCCCCACATCCATGCCCGGACGCGGCCGATCCACACGTGACAGCCCGACGCCGTTTCCATCGACCCGACGGCGAAGCAGCAGTAGATGGGGAACCTCTCTTGAAGAACGAAACGCTAGAACGCCTGCGCCTTCCGGGGGCCTGGGTCCTGCTTGCAGCCGCGGGCGTGCTCATGCTCTCCGGGCTCATCCAGGTGATCGTCCGATCCAGCGGCTGGCGCTCGGAGACCTCCTTCGCCTCGGCCATGTACGACGCGGGCTCCGCCAACTTCTTCGGCGTGACCATCACGGTTCTGGTCGCCGTCGCCGTGGCCCTGGTCCTGACCAGCGAAAGGACCAGGTCCGGGGCCTCCCCGGTCGTGCTGACCGCGATGATCGTCACCGGTGTGGGCCTGCTGTTCTGCCTGATCACGGTGATCTGCGGCTTCATCGACGCGATCAACATCGGCCACGGCTTCGCCCGGATGCTGAGCACCGTCGCCCAGGGCGCGGTGCTCGGCATCTTCGGCTTCGCCGCGCTCAAGGCCTTCAACGACCCCACCCTGGTCCCCAGAGTGGTGGCGCCGCAGAACGCCTACCCCCAGCAGTTCCCGCCCGCCACCGGCGCGCAGCAGTCCTTCGCCCAGCCGGCCTACCCGGGCCAGCCCGCCGACCCCACCCAGAGCGCCGCCCAGCAGTACGGCGTGGACCCGGCGCAGCAGCAGGCCTACGGTCAGCAGTACGGTGCGGACGCGGCCGCCCAGCAGTACGGCGCCGACGCCCAGCAGTACGGGACCGGCGCGCAGCAGGCGTACGGTCAGCAGTACGGGGCCGACCCGGCGCAGCAGCAGTACGGTACGGGCGCGCAGCAGGCGTACGGCCAGCAGTACGGCGCCGACGCCTCCGGGCAGCAGCCCGTCCAGCAGGGCTACGAACAGCAGGGCTACGACGCCTCCCAGCAGTACGGCCAGCAGTACGGGGCCGATCCCGCCCAGCAGTACGGTGCGGACCCCGCGCAGCAGCAGGCGTACGGTCAGCAGTACGGGGCCGACCCGGCGCAGCAGCAGTACGGTACGGGCGCGCAGCAGGCCTACGGTCAGCAGTACGGCACCGACGCTTCCGGGCAGCAGGCCGCCTACGGCCAGCCGGGCGAGTACGCCTACGACCCGTCCCAGTACGCCCCGCAGGGCACCGAGCAGCAGCCCGCCTCCGGCGAGCAGGCTGCCCAGGACGCGATCCAGTACGGCTGGTACCAGGGCGCTGACCAGGGACAGCAGGCGCAGGACACCCCGGCCGACAGCAATCTTGATCCTTTCTTTAACTCCGGTGAGAACAACGGTAACCAGACGCCCGGACAGGGTAGGGGGTCGTACGGAGGCCAGTACGGACCGGACACCGGATACGGCTCTGACCAGCAGGGACAGGGCGGTACCGGTGGCCAGCAGGGGTGGTACGGCGGCGAGGACAAGCGCTGACCCGGTTCCGGCGGCCCGCGCTCCCCACCGTCTCGGAAGGTCGTGAATTGCGTGGTAATTCGCAGAACGGACATCACCGGACTGCCGCTGGCGGTTCGTCGCATGATATTCAGTGGATTACCACGCAGGGCGCTTGACTCTCAGCAAGCGACCCGCGTGTAATTTCAAGGTGGGATTCCACCCGGCCCGGGGGACGAAAAGGGCCGGGGACATCTATGGGGGGCAACAGGAGGTGCGCATGAGCGAGGTCATCCCGCTGGCGCACGGCTCGGATGAGGATCTGGGCTGGCAGGAACGTGCCCTGTGCGCGCAGACCGACCCGGAGGCGTTCTTCCCCGAGAAGGGCGGCTCGACGCGGGAAGCCAAGAAGGTCTGCCAGTCGTGCGAGGTACGTGCGGAGTGCCTGGAATACGCGCTGGAGCACGATGAGCGCTTCGGCATCTGGGGGGGACTCTCCGAACGCGAGCGCCGCAGGCTGAAGAAAGCCGCCGGGGGAGATTTCGATTTCCTGGCGGAGATGCTCTAGGGCCGCGTGTTGGGACGCGCGTCCGGGTTACGAACCCGGGCGCGCGTTTCTCATGTCCGCCCTCTCCCCGGGTGTGCGGCGATTGCGTCCGGGGTGCGGCCGGAGGCGGTAATGCCCCGATATGACGGACGCCATTCGGACGTGTGTTCGGATTCGGTGTTCCCGTAGTGGTGGGAATGCTCCGATATGGCCGGGCCGCAGCGGCGTGTGACGAAGAGGCCCGCAATGGTGCCGAGTGGCGTAGGGTGATGTCCCGCGCGGGCCGTGTCCGGCCCCGACGAGGTCATGAGGGCCGCGGCCGGCCGTGAACGTCCCGCGCGCGGACCGCGTCCGGAGCGCGGTCGCCCCCGTCGGCCCCGCCCGGCCGGACCCGCGGACCCGATCGGGGCCGCGCCCCTCCCGGAGAGAACCCACCACAGCCGTGCCTGACCAGGATTTCGCCCGACACGTCGTCACCGCGGTCATCGTGTCCCACGACGGCGCCCGCTGGCTGCCCGAGACGATGCAGGCGCTGCGCGACCAGTCCTGGCCCGTGCAGCGGGCCGTCGCCGCCGACACCGGCAGCGCCGACGACAGCGCCGACGTCCTGGCCCGGTTCCTGCCCGCCGACGCCGTCGTGGGCCTGCCCGCCAGCACCGGGTACGGCGACGCCGTCCGTGCCGCCCTGGAACTGCCGCGCTCCACCAGCGCCGTACGCGGCTTCGACGAGGACGCCACCGAGTGGATCTGGCTGGTCCACGACGACCTCACCCCGGACCGGGACGCCCTCGCCCACCTGCTGGACGCCGCCGACCAGGACCCCCGCGCCGCCGTTCTGGGCCCCAAGCTGCGCGACTGGTTCGACCGCCGCCTCCTGGTGGAGGCGGGCGTGACCATCGACGGCGCCGGCCGCCGCGAGACCGGGCTGGAACAGCGCGAGTTCGACCACGGCCAGCACGACGGCACGCGCCAGGTCCTCGCGGTCTCCAGCGCGGGCATGCTCGTACGCCGCGACGTGTGGGACCGCCTCGGCGGCTTCGACCCCTCCCTGCCGCTGTTCCGCGACGACATCGACTTCTGCTGGCGGGTGGGCGGCGCCGGGCTGCGCGCCCTGCTCGTCACCGACGCGGTCGCCTACCACGCCGAGGCCTCCGCCCGGCGCCGTCGTCCCATCTCCGCCACCCGCAACCACCCGCGCCGGGTGGACCGCCGCCACGCCGTCTTCGTGCTGCTGGCCAACCTGCCCCTGGGCGGCATGGTGGCCGCGCTGCTGCGCAACTCCGTGGCCTCGCTGCTGCGCGTGGTGGGGTACCTGCTCATCAAGCAGCCCGCCAACGCCCTGGACGAGGCCGCCGCGATCACCCTGGTCTACATGCGGCCGCTCCGGCTGGTGCGCGCCCGCTTCCGGCGCCGCCGCGACCGCCGCCGCACCTACAGCGCCATCCGGCCCTTCCTCGCGCGCGGCGTGGCCATGCGCCAGGTGCACGACGTGGTCACCGGAATCCTGTCCGGCGAGCCCGTGCGCAACACCCCCGGCCGCCACCAGGCCGTCACCGCGCCACCCGCCGCCGAGGAAGAGGACGAGGTTCCCACCGACACCGCCGGCTTCGTGCGCAGTGTGCTCCTGCGCCCCGGGGCGCTGCTGGTCCTCGCCCTGACCGCGGTCGCCCTCGTCGCCGAGCGCTCCCTGCTCCTGGGCGACCTCCTCGCGGGCGGCGCCCTGCCCCCGGTCGCGGGCGGCGCGGACGACCTGTGGAACCTCTACCTCTCCGGCAGCCCCGACAGCGGACTCGGCGCGGACGACCCCGTCCCGCCCTACGTCGGCCTGCTCGCCCTGCTGTCCACGCTCACCCTGGGCAAGCCCTGGCTGGCCGTCACGATTGTCCTGCTGGGCTGCGTGCCCCTGTCCGGGCTGACCGCCTACCTGCTCGCCCGCGAGGTGCTGGGCTTCGGCCCCGCCCGCCTGTGGATGGCCGCGGCCTACGCGCTGCTGCCGGTGGCCACCGGCGCGGTCGCCCAGGGCCGCCTGGGCACCGCCCTGGTCCACGTCCTGCTGCCGGTGCTGGGGCTGCTGCTGGTGCGGCTGGTGTCGATGCCGCCCAAGCCCTCGCGCCGAGCGGCCTGGGGGGTGGGCCTGGTCCTGACGGTCGCCACCGCGTTCGTCCCGATGGTGTGGCTGCTGTCACTGGTCACGGGCCTGCTGGTGGCCGTCGCCTTCGGCCACCTGGGCCGCCGGATCTACGTCAGCGTCGCGCTGGGCCTGGCCGTCCCGCTCGTGCTGCTGATGCCGTGGACGCTCGAACTGCTCCTGCACCCCAGCCTGTGGCTGCTGGAGGCCGGGCTGCACCGCCCCGAACTGTCGGCGCCGGGCGCCACCCCGCAGGAGCTGCTCATGCTCTCGCCTGGCGGACCCGGGACGCCGCCGTTCTGGGTCACGGCCGGGTTCGCCGTGGCCGCGCTGTGCTCCCTGCTGCTGCTCCGCAACCGGATGCTGGCCGCGGCGGGGTGGTCGCTCGCCCTGTTCGGGATCCTCGTGGCCGTCCTGACCAGCCGGGTGGTCATCGAGCCTTACTACGGCGGCCCCCCGGCGCCGGTCTGGCCCGGTGCGGCCCTGACCTTCGCCGCCACGGCGGTGCTGCTGTCGGCGGCGACCGCCGCGCGCTCCTTCGGTGACATGGTGCGCCTGGGCGGGCCGCGGCGGGTCTTCGCGCTCGCCGTGGGCCTGCTCGCCCTGGCGACCCCCGTCTGCGCTGCGGGTGTGTGGATGTGGGAGGGCGTGCGGGGGCCGGTCACCGCACGCGCCGAACCCGTCGTTCCCGGCGTGCTGGTCGAGGCCGAGGCCGCCGGGGGTGGCGGCCCAGACGACGGGGCGGAGACCCGGCCGCGCACCCTCGTCGTCACCGCCGACGGGGAGGGCGGCGTGGACTACCTGGTCGTGCGCGGGAGCGAGCCGCGTCTGGGCGAGGAGCAGCTCGTGCCCGAGAGCGGGGTCCGCGAGACGATGAACCGGGCCGTGGCCGAACTCGCCGTGGGCCAGGGCGGCGACCAGATGTACACCCTGGCCGACTTCGGCATCCAGTACGTGCTCTACCCGCGCCCGGAGATCAGCGGACCCGCCGACGTCACCATGGTCGACACCCTGGACGGCACACCGGGACTGGAGCGCCAGTCGCTGTCGCAGCACTACGCGCTCTGGCGGCTGGCCGTCCCCACCGGCGCGCTGCGGGTGGTCTCCGAGGACGGTGTCGACGCCGATGTCCTCGCGGTGCGGGGAGCTGCGGACGAGGTGAGCGCCCCGGTCCCGCGGGGCGACACCGGGCGGCTGCTCGCCCTGGCCGAGGCCGCCGACAGCGGCTGGCGCGCCAGTCTGGACGGCGTCGAACTGGACCCCGCCCCCACCCGGAGCGGAACCCAGGCCTGGACGCTGCCCGTGGAGGGCGGCGAGCTGCGCGTCTGGCACACCGACTACGTTCGCGCGGCCTGGCTGCTCACACAGGGACTCCTGCTCACGGTGGTCGCGGTCCTCGCCGCGCCGGGTGTGCGGACCGAGGAGGACGTGCGGCTGATCGAGGCCACGCCCACACCCCGTCCGCGGCGGCCGGAGCGGCTGCGGCGTTCGGGGAGGTCGCGCGGGTCCTCGCATCGGGGCTCACGCGCCGGCTCCGGCCGTTCGGGACCCGACGGTGAGGGCTCCGGCGCGCGCGCGGACGGGGACGCCGCACCGGACGCGACGGAGGGCGGCCCGGCCGGTCCCCCGCCCCCGGGGGAGGACACCGGCGCTCTGCCCGCCGTCCGGGGCAGGGGCCGCCGCCGGGGCACCCGCAGCGTGCGCAGGGGGGAGCGGCGCCGTGGTCGGTGACCGGGGGAGGCGAACGCGCCGGGGAGCAGCGGACGAGGAGACCGGGACGGCCGGGCCGACCAGGCCCGCCGGGTGTCCGGTACCGAACGGGAGGACCAGGCCGTGCGACTGATCGTGGAGAACCGGTTCGCGCTGTTCGGGCTGGTCGCGCTGGCCCTGGCCGCGCTGTTCGGCGTCGCGTTCGCGACCGGGCCGATCACCGCCGAACTGGGCGTCACCACACCCGGGACCGTGCGGCCCGACCACGCGGTGCGGGTGTGTCCCGCCCCGCACGAGTCGGGGGAGAGCTCCGTGGCCGCGTTCGCTCCGAGGGTGAGCCGCGACGACGAGGGCGAACTGTGGGCTGAGTCGGTTCCCGAGGCCCCCGAGGAGGACGTGGACGGTGGGGAGAGCGGTGAGGACGGGAACGGCGGTGACGCCGAGGGCGGCAGTGACGGCGGGAACGGCGAGAGCAGCGGTGACACCGAGGACGGTGAGGACAGCGCGACCGATGGGAACGGTGGAAACGCGGGGAGCGCGGACGGCACCCGGGGCGACACGGTCGGCGGGGAGCTGACCGAACCCGGCCGGGTGTGGAACACCGACACCGCCGGGACCGACACCCCCACCGCCGTCCGCGCCGAGGGGGCCCTGGCCTCGGGCCTCGACGCAGCCCAGACCACCCTCTCCGACGGCTCGGCCACCGAGGTCCGCTGCCTCGAACCCGCCGTGGGGACCTGGTTCGCCCTCCCCGGCGGCGACGGCACCGAGGGCATGCGACTCGACGCGCTCACCGTCCACCTGGCCAACCCCGAGGACTCCCGGGCCACGGTCAGCGTGGACGTCTACACCGAGGGCGGCCCCTCCTACTCCGAGGAGAGCAGGGGCATCGCCATGCCCCCCGGGGCGTCGACCGCACTGGACCTGACCGAGCTGGTCGGCGGAACCAGCGCCGTCGGCGTCCACGTGCGCACCAGCACGGGACGGGTCGCGGCCTCCCTGCTCGCCGAGCACTCCTCCGGTACCGCCGACTGGGTTCCGCCCACGGCCGCGCCCGCGCGGGAGCACGTGGTCCCCGGCGTTCCCGGGGGCGAGGGCCGTCGGCGCCTGCACGTGGCCGCGCCGGGTGACGAGCCCGTCCAGGTGCGCGTGCACACCGTCACCCCGGCCTCGGAGGGCGAGGCGGACGAGGCGGAGGAGGAAGGCGGGCAGGGCGAGGAGGGGCAGGGCACCGGGACCGCCGACGACCCGCTGACCTTCAGCGTGCCCCCGGCGGCCTCCGCCTGGCTCAGCCTGGAGACCGTCCTGGCCGGGGAGCCCGGCGCGGTCGTGGTGGAGGCGGACGCGCCCGTGGTCGCCGGTGTCGCCGCGGAGGCGGTCACCGGCGAGGGGGAGGACGTCGAGGTGGTCGAGGCCGCCTACACCTCCGCCGTGCCGCCGCTCGGCTTCCCGCTGGACACCACCGCGGTCCTGCCCGATGTCCCCGAGGGCGCCGACACCGAGCTGCTCCTGACCGCGGTCGGGGGCGACGCCACGCTCATGGCCACCCCGATCGGCGCCGACGCGACCCAGGGGGACGCCGTGCGCGTGCAGGTCGCAGCCGGGACCACCACCGCGTTCGGCGGGGACGACGGCTGGCAGGCGCCTCCGGGCACCGGGTCCGAGGACGGCTACGCGGTCCGCCTGGAGGTCCTGGACGGCTCCGCGCCCGTCCACGTCGCCCGCGTGCTGCGCGGCGGCGGAGACGGCCTGGGCGTGCTGCCGGTGACTCCCGCGCCGGTGCGGACCGAGCTCCCGGTGACGCGCGACAGCATGGTGGGAGTGGTCCCCTAGGCACGCTGGCCGGGACTGTCGCCGGTGTGACGCAAGACCCCTGACCTGGGAAGGGGGCCAGCGCCCCGGGGCAGCCCTGAGGAACCCCGGGCGAGGGCGGTCAACCCTCGGGGTCCACCGACTCCGGTTCCACGCCGAGCAGGTTGGCGACCTCCTCGACGACCGTCTCGTGAACGAGGAGGGCCGTCTCCTCCGGATCCTTCGTCCGGATCTCCACCGGACGCCGGTACACCACGATCCGGGCCCGGCCGGAGGGGTCGGTCTCCAGGCGGGAGAACGGGATCGCCTCGGTCAGGGGGCCGTGGGGCGGAACCGGGGGGACGTCCTCCACGAGGAAGTCGACATTGGCCAGCTCTCGGGCCCACAGGCGTTCGAGCCGTTCGACGGCGTCCAGGACAAGATCGTCGAAGGCCTGCGCTCGGCTCCGAAAAACCGGCAGGTCAGAGGGCACGAGAGGACCGCGGATGCCTCGGCCTCTGCGGTCCCGGCGCCGCACTCGGTCTGGTTGGCCACTGGAAAGGCGCACTCGTCGCACACTTCGAGACTAAGCCATCACGGGCCCCGCGCGTAGTCCCTCCCGGGGCGAAAGCGCTCACGCGCCCGAGGAGCGGCCGCCGGACGGTGACGGGGGACGGGTCGGAGGTGGTGAGCCGACCCCCGGGAGGCGGCCGGAGGACGGCGCGCGGAGGCCGCGGACGAGCGCGAACGGACCAGCTCATGGAACGATGCTGGCGTGTCCCTCAGTAAAGGCATACAGTCGAACGCTGTGAGCCCTGTTCGACGCTGCTCCCGTACCGCTTGCAGACAGCCTGCCGTCTTCACGCTCACGTACGTCTACGCCGACTCGACGGCCGTCCTCGGCCCGCTCGCCGCCTACGTGGAACCGCACTGCTACGACCTCTGCGCCGTGCACGCCGACCGGCTGACGGCACCGCGCGGTTGGGAGGTCGTCCGACTCCCGGTCGAGACGTCGGGCGGCGGCCCGGGCAGCGACGACCTGGAGGCCCTCGCCGACGCCGTACGTGAGGCGGCCCGCCCGCCTGCCCGCAAGGACCCCTCCGACGAGATCGGCGAGGGGACCGAGACGCTGCGCCGGGGGCACCTGCGCGTGGTCAGATCCGATCCGGGGCGCGGTGAACAGCAGCCCCCCCGGCACTCCGGCGGGTAAGCCGGTAGACGGCGCCGACGCCGCCCCGCCCCGCCGCGGCGGAGAGGGCCCCGGGGCCGAACCGGCGGCGGTGCGGGGGTTCGCGGGGGCGCCTTGCTAGTTTTGTACCGCGCGCGGCCCGGCCGCGCGGGACCGAAGCCAAGCAGGACCGACCTGGCCGGAGAAGACGTGGCTGACCTCGCAAGCATCTTCAAGGCATACGACGTGCGGGGCGTGATCCCCGACACCTTCAACGCCGACATCGCCCGGGCGATCGGCGCGGCCTTCGCCCGTGTGGTCGGCGGGGAGGCCGTCGTGGTGGCCCACGACATGCGCCCGTCCTCGCCCGAGCTGGCCACCGCCTTCGCCGAGGGCGTCACGGGCCAGGGCCTGGACGTGGTGTTCGCCGGTCTCGGCTCCACCGACCTGCTCTACTACGGCTCGGGCCAGCTGGACCTGCCCGGCGCCATGTTCACCGCCAGCCACAACCCCGCCGAGTACAACGGCATCAAGATGTGCCGGGCCGGGGCCGCGCCCATCAGCGGCGAGACGGGCCTGGACGAGATCCGCGGCCTGGCCGAGGAGATCCTGGCCGGGAAGGAGCCCGTCGGGGGAGCGTCCGCCCACGACGGCCCCGCCGGGACCATCACGCACCGCGACCTGCTGGCGGGGTACGCGGACTACCTGCGTGAACTGGTCGACCTCTCGGACATCCGGCCGCTCAGGGTCGTGGTGGACGCGGGCAACGGCATGGGCGGCCACACCGTCCCCGCCGTCCTGGAGGGCCTGCCGCTGGAGGTCGTCCCCCTCTACTTCGAGCTGGACGGCACCTTCCCCAACCACCCGGCCAACCCCCTGGACCCCGACAACCTGGTGGACCTCCAGGCGAGGGTCCGCGAGACCGGCGCCGACATCGGCCTGGCCTTCGACGGCGACGCCGACCGCTGCTTCGTCGTGGACGAGAACGGCGACGCCGTGCCGCCCTCGGCCGTCACCGCGCTGGTGGCCGCCCAGGAGTTGGAGCGCGAGCCGGGCGCCACGGTCATCCACAACCTCATCACCTCCAAGGCCGTCCCCGAGATCGTCCGCGAGAAGGGCGGCGAGCCCGTCCGCACCCGGGTCGGGCACTCCTTCATCAAGGCGACCATGGCCGAGACGGGCGCGATCTTCGGCGGGGAGCACTCCGCCCACTACTACTTCCGCGACTTCTGGCGCGCCGACACCGGTATGCTCGCCGCGATGCACGTCCTGCGGGTGCTGGGCAACGACGACCGCCCCCTCTCCCGGATCGCCGAGGCCTACTCGCGCTACGCCGGGTCCGGCGAGGTCAACTCCAAGGTCGCCGACGCCCCCGGGCGGATGGCCGCGGTACGCGAGGCCTTCGCCGGGCGGGACGGCGTCACCGTCGACGAACTCGACGGCCTGACCGTCTCCCTCCCCGACGGGTCGTGGTTCAACGTGCGCGCCTCCAACACCGAGCCGCTTCTGCGGCTCAACGTCGAGGCCCCCGACGAGGCGTCCATGGCCGGTCTGCGCGACGAGGTCCTGGCCATCGTCCGCGCCTGACCAGGCATCATTGGGAGCAGAGGGACACCCCACTGCAGAGGAACGAGGACATGAGCACGAAGATCGACGGCTGGCTGCTGGAGATCCTGGCCTGCCCGCAGAGCCAGGCCCCGCTGCGCCACGACCCCGAGACCGACGAGCTGGTCTGCGACGAGAGCGGCCTGGCCTACCCCATCCGGGACGGCATCCCGGTCCTGCTGGTCGACGAGGCGCGAAAAATCGGGTGAGACCGGGAACGCCTCGGGCGTTCCAGCAGTCATAACGGTTGCGCCGGGGTAACGGGGCACGACGGGACGCACCACCGCGTTCCCCGCAACCCGTACCCTGGTGCTGCGCGCCCTCTCACCCCTATCCTCCCGGAGGACACCGATGCCCGGTCCCGAATCGCTACTGCCGAGCGACCCCTCCTCGTTCGGCGAGTACAGCGTGACAGGACGGCTGGGCAAGGGCGGCCAGGGAATCGTCTACCTCGCCGAGGACGCCGGCGGCGAGCAGTACGCGGTCAAGGTCCTCAACGACCAGTGGTCGCGCGACAGCGACCTGCGCAAGCGGTTCGAGAAGGAGGTCCGGGCGGCGCAGAAGGTCGCCTCCTTCTGCACCGCCGCGATCATCGACGCCCAGCTCGACGGCGACCCGCCCTACGTGGTCAGCGAGTTCGTGCCGGGCAAGGACCTCCAGGAGACCATCGCCAAGGGCGCCACCCAGAAGGGCTCCACCCTCCAGCGGCTCGCCATCACCACCGCCACCGCCCTGGTCGCCATCCACAAGGCGGGCATCGTCCACCGCGACTTCAAGCCCGGCAACGTGCTGCTCGGCCCGGACGGCCCCCGCGTCATCGACTTCGGCATCGCCCGGATCGACGACGGCACCGCCACCATGACCAACTCGATCGTCGGCACGCCCTCCTACATGGCGCCCGAGCAGATCGAGGGCCGCGGCATCACCGACAAGTGCGACATCTTCGCCTGGGGCTGCGTCATCGCCTTCGCCTCCACCGGGCGGGCGCCGTTCGGCTCCGACACCGTCCCGGCGGTCGTCCACCGCGTGGTCAGCGCGCCCCCGGACCTGACCGACATGGACGAGGCCCTGCGCCCGATCGTCGAGTCCTGCCTGGACAAGAACCCGGACAACCGGCCCAACGCCCAGACGCTCCTCATGCGCCTGCTGGGCCACGACGGGCCCGAGACCTCCGGTCCGTCCACCGACGACGTCGTCAAGCAGGGCGAGAAGATCGCCCAGACCGGCCTTTTCACCGGCGCCCAGATGCCCTACCGGCCGCACACCGGGCCGCAGCAGCCGCACACGGGCCCCCAGCAGCCGCACAGCGGTCCGCAGGCGGGTGCCGCCGCCGGGTACATGCAGCCGGGCACCTCCAACCCCCGCCCGGGCATGCCGGGGCACCCGATGGGCTCCGACCCCCGCCACGGCTTCGTCCACCCCGGCACCTCCAACCCCAGGCCCGGGATCCCCGGACACCCGGGGGTGTCCAACCCGCGTCCGGGTGCTCCCGCGTACCCGCCCCCGCCGCCCGGCATGCCCCACGGCCCGCACGGCGTCGGCAACCCCATGGCCACGGGCATGAACCCCAACCAGACCTACGCCCGCCCCGGGGCGCAGCAGCCCATGCCGCGCCCCGTCGAGCAGAACTCGGTGCTCCAGCAGAGCTGGGTGATCCCGGCGGTGCTCATCACCATCGTGATCCTGCTGCTCGTGCTGCTCCTGATCGCCGTCAGCGGCGGCTGACCACTCAGATCCGGGTGAGCTCGTTCATGGCCCGGGACACGGCCTCGTCCACGAGGTCGCGCACCTGGGGCCAGCGGTCGTCCACGCAGTCCGTGGGCATCACGGTCACGCTGTCGGTGCCGGACATGCCCAGCGCGTCGCGCACCCCCTCCGCGGTGGTCAGACGCGCGTCAGCGGTGACCGCGAGCACCCCCGTCCGGGGACGGCCCACCTCCTGGACCACCACGAACAGCGACAGGGACGCCCCGCCCACCGTCAGCTCCAGCGCCGTCCACCAGTGCGCGGCCCCCGGCGTGAGCAGGTTCCGGGCCACGACCTCCGAGGCGGTCCCGGGCTCGGAGTCGTCCGAACCACCCGAGTACACCGACGTGCGCGCCGCGGGGTCCAGCGCCCGCAGGATCATGGCCAGCGACTCCCGGCGCGAGCGCACGTAGTCCAGGACGCGGCGGCGCGTCACCGCCGCCAGCGGCGACACGGGGGAGCGGGGCTCGGGGACGTGCTCGGGGGTCCAGCTCAGCTCGTCGAGCAGCGTGCCGGTCACCAGGCGCGCGAAGTGACGGACCATCCCGGCCAGGCGCTCGTCGGCGTCGCGCCCGCTCCACGGCGGCGCCAGGGGGTCGGGCAGCAGCGGCGGGAAGTCCGCCCGCCGCAGCACCAGGGACGCCAACAGCCACGGCAGTGCCCACGCGTGCGTGCCCTCGGGGCGCTCGGGGTCCAGTTCGGCCAGCACCGCCACGCCCTCGGCGTAGATCTGGGCGGCGCGCACCACCGGATGGGCGGGCACCGAGGCGGCCCGCGCCAGCCGCAGCGCCTGCTCGGAGTCCACGGGGCGCAGGGGGGAGCGCGCGGGGCAGTCCTCGGGCAGGTTCCTGGCGCGCTCGGCCAGCTCCGAGACGAACGCGGCGGTGAACTGCCGCCCGGAGGCCCCGTCCGCCGCGGCGGACACCACCAGCTCCTCCAGTGCGGGGCCGCCGCCCAGCGCCCGCACACGGCGGACGGTCAGCTCGCGCCGCGCCGCGGCCCGCGCCTCCCGGGGCTGGCTCTGCCGGTGCTGGGCCCAGATGGCCCGCAGCCGGTCGACGTCCATGAGGTCCTCGCGCACCAGGGCCGGAATCCGGTCCAGGTCCGCACCGCAACGTAGGGTATCCACGTGTCTTCCGTAGCCAGTGGGCAGTTGGCCAAAACCTGTCACGGGCCCCGACCTGTGGCCGCTACCGGACGCGTCGGCGTGTAAACCGGGGGTGGTCAGGGGCGGCGGCCGTGCAGCAGCCGCATCGCCTTCTGCTTCTCGAAGTCCAGTGCACGGGCGGGCGCCGCGGCGAGCCTGCCCAGCCGCTCCCCGTGCGAGCGCACCCGCGCCAGGACCTCGGGCTCGGCCAGGACGCGCAGGGCGAAGGCCAGCGCGGCGGGCGGGATGTCGAACTCGCGCTCCAGTTCCAGGCCCACCGCGATCGTGCGCAGGTCCTCCTCCGTGAACCGGCGGTGCCGGTGCCCGCGCCCGGTGGGCTGCTCCTGGGTGCGGGGCAGCAGGCCCAGACCCTCGCGGTAGCGCAGCATCCGAGCGGTGGTGCCCACCCGGTCGGCGGCCGCGGAGATCGGCACGGGGCCGAGCGGCTGGAGGTCGGACGGGGTCGGGTCGTCGTCGAGGGCGGCCATGTCCGCGACCCTAACCGAACCTCCCGGCCAAAGAGCGCAAAACTGACAGTCAAATGTCAACTTCGTACGGTCGTCCGGGCCGCGGCCCTAGAATCGGGTGCGCCACGACCATCACGAGTGAGGAACGCATGGCTTTCGACTTCAAGGTCGCCGATCTCTCCCTGGCCGCCTTCGGACGCGACGAGATCCGGCTCGCCGAGCACGAGATGCCCGGCCTCATGGCCACCCGCGCCGAGTACGGGGACAGCAAGCCGCTCCAGGGCGCCCGCATCATGGGCTCGCTGCACATGACCGTCCAGACCGCGGTCCTCATCGAGACCCTGGTCGCCCTGGGCGCCGAGGTGCGCTGGGTCAGCTGCAACATCTTCTCCACCCAGGACCACGCCGCCGCGGCGGTCGTCGTCGGCCCCGACGGCACCGCCGAGGACCCCAAGGGCGTCCCGGTCTTCGCCTGGAAGGGCGAGACCCTGGAGGAGTACTGGTGGTGCACCGAGCAGGCGCTGACCTGGCCGGGCGCCGAGGGGCCCAACATGATCCTGGACGACGGCGGCGACGCCACCATGCTCGTCCACAAGGGCGCCGAGTACGAGAAGGCGGGCGCGGTCCCCGACCCCGACAGCGCCGACAGCGAGGAGATGGGCGTCGTGCTGCGCCTGCTCAGCGCCAGCCTGGAGCGCGACGCCACCAAGTGGACCGAGATCGCCAAGCGCATCAAGGGCGTCACCGAGGAGACCACCACCGGTGTCCTGCGCCTGTACGAGATGCGCCGCGAGGGCACCCTGGCCTTCCCCGCGATCAACGTCAACGACTCGGTCACCAAGAGCAAGTTCGACAACAAGTACGGCATCCGCCACTCGCTGCCGGACGGCATCATGCGCGCCACCGACGTGCTCATCGGCGGCAAGGTCGCCGTGGTGTGCGGTTACGGCGACGTCGGCAAGGGCGCGGCCGAGGCCCTGCGCGGCCAGGGCGCCCGCGTGGTCGTCACCGAGGTCGACCCGATCAACGCCCTCCAGGCGGCCATGGACGGCTACCAGGTCACGCTCCTGGAGGACGTGCTGGAGACCGGTGACATCTTCATCACCACCACCGGCAACTTCAACGTGATCATGGCCGACCAGATCACCCGCATGAAGCACCAGGCGATCGTCGGCAACGTCGGCCACTTCGACAACGAGATCGACATGGCCGGTCTGGCCAGGGTCCCCGGCGTCGTCAAGAAGGAGATCAAGCCGCAGGTCCACGAGTGGACCTTCTCCGACGGCAAGTCCGTCCTGGTGCTCTCCGAGGGCCGTCTGCTCAACCTGGGCAACGCCACCGGCCACCCCAGCTTCGTGATGTCCAACAGCTTCACCAACCAGGTCATCGCGCAGATCGAGCTGTTCACCAAGCCCGACGAGTACCCGACCGACGTGTACACGCTGCCCAAGATCCTCGACGAGAAGGTCGCCCGGCTGCACCTGGACGCGCTCGGCGTCAAGCTGACCCAGCTCACCAAGGAGCAGGCCGCCTACATCGGTGTGGACGTCTCGGGTCCCTACAAGCCCGACCACTACCGCTACTAGGCGGTGTCGCTTTAGGGCTCCGCTGCGCTCCGCCCCGTGTTCGGGCGCCCGGAGAACAGGAACCTTCGGCGCCTACGGCGGGTTCGCTCGTTCCTCACGAACCCGCCTCCGGCACCTCCAGAACCCTGTGGGCGCCCGAACGTGTCGCCCACGGGGGTGAGCCGACCAAGAAAGCAGGAGCCGGGCAGCACATGACACTCCCCTCCCACCAGGTGGCGGACCTCGGCCTCTCCGGGGCCGGGGTCCGCCGCGTGGACTGGGCCGAACGCTCCATGCCGGTGCTGCGCAGCGTGCGCGAGCGTTTCGCCGCCGAACGCCCCCTGGACGGCCTGCGCGTGGCCGCGTGCCTGCACGTGACCGCCGAGACCGCCAACCTGCTGCGGGCCCTGCGCGCGGGCGGCGCGAGCGTGTGGCTGGCGGCGTCCAACCCGCTGTCCACACAGGACGACACCGCCGCCGCCCTGGTCACCGAGTACGGGGTTTCGGTCCACGCCTGGGCCGGAATGGACCCGGTCTCCTATGACCGGAACCTGGTCACGGTCCTGGAGTCGCGGCCGCACCTGTTGCTCGACGACGGGTGCGACCTGGTCAACACGGCCCACCTGGCCCGCCCCGACCTCCTCGACGGAGTGCTGGGCGGCTGCGAGCAGACCACCACCGGCGTGATCCGGCTGCGCAGGATGAGTGCCGAGGGCGAACTGCGGCTGCCGATGGTCGCGGTCAACGACACCGCCACCAAGCGCATGTTCGACAACCGGTACGGCACCGGCCAGTCCACCATCGACGGCATCCTGCGGGCCACCAACGCCCTGCTCGCCGGGCGCACGGTCGTGGTCGCCGGGTTCGGCTACTGCGGCCGGGGCCTGGCCGAGCGCGCCCGCGGCATGGGCGCCCGCGTGGTCGTCACCGAGGTCGACCCGGTCAAGGCCCTGGACGCGGTCATGCAGGGCTACACCGTCAGCACCATGGAGGAGGCGGCCCCCGCCGGGGACGTGTTCGTCACCGTCACCGGCAACCGCGACGTCGTCCGCGCCGAGCACCTGGACCTGATGAAGGACGGCGCGATCCTCGCCAACTCCGGCCACTTCGACCTGGAGATCGACCTGAACGCCCTGGAGGACCGGTCCGTGGAGGTCAACCGGGGCGTGCGCGAGCAGGCCGACGAGTACGTGCTGGCCGACGGGCGCCGACTGCTCCTGCTGTCCGAGGGGCGCCTGGTCAACCTCGGCGCCGCCGAGGGGCACCCGGCCGCCGTGATGGACCTGTCCTTCGCGGTGCAGGCCCTGACCACGGCCTGGCTGGCCCGCAACGCCTCCGACCTGGAGCCGGGCGTGGTGGAGGTGCCCGCCGAGACCGACACCGAGGTGGCCCGGCTCGAACTGGCCGCGCTGGGGGTGCGCATCGACGCGCTCACCCCCGGGCAGGAGGCCTACCTGCGCTCCTGGCACGCCTGACGGGCGGCCCCGCGCCCGACCGGTCCCTCAGGTCGCGCTCAGCGCGGTCGCGGCGGCCGTCGCCGGAGCGGGAACCGGCTCGCCGCGCCCGCTGTCTCCAGACGTCCCGATTCAGGGGGAGGAGTGCGGGCCGTACCACTGCTGCCGGGGGCCGCCCTGCGGGTACCCCGGCTGGGAGCGCTGGGCGGCGATCTCGTGGCGGCGCCGGCGCTCGGCAAGCACCGCGGCCAGGAAGTAGGGCGGGGTGGTCCCCGGCGGAGGGGGCGGGCTGATCTGCGCGGCCACCGCGTCGGCCAGCCGGACGCCCATCTCGTGGCGGGTGTGCTCGGCCAGCTCCCCGTACCGGAGCACGTACTGGCGCGCCGCCGCCGCGGTCTCCGGGGACAGCCTCGACAGCTCGGTGTTCGACGCCCAGGCCGCCAGGTGCGGGGGCATCGGGACGACCTCCTCGCGCGGCCTGCCGCCGCGCTCCTCCACCACCATCGTCCCGGCCACGAAGTCGCCCACGCGGCGACCGTCGCGGTTGATCATGGACGTGACCAGCGCGACCACGCCACTCGTCAGCCAGATCTCCACGAACGCGGCCAGCGCCCGGCCCAGTGCCTGCCGGAACCGCTCGGGGGAGCCGTCGGTGCCGACCACGCGCAGGCCCAGGGCCATCTTGCCCAGGGAGCGCCCCCGGGAGACGGTCTCGAAGACGGCCGGGTAGCCGACCAGGACCAGGACCATGCTCGACAGGGACACGGCCGCGGTGATCGCGGGGTCCAGGTCCCTGCCGATCCAGGTGACCAGGACGCTCAACGCGATCAGGGCGATGACCTGGACCAGGGCGTCGATGGCCAGGGCCGCGGCCCTGGTGGCGAAACCGGCCGGACGCAGGTCCAGGACCACGGCGTCACCCGTGACCAGAGGTGTCACGCCGTACACGTCGGCGCGGGCGTCGCCGTTGCCGGGATAGGACACCAGCACTCGCTCCCTCAGGGCTGTCTGAAACCGTCGTCCCGACATTACCCGGCACGCGGGACGGCTGTTCGCAGCGGAGTCGGGAGTGCGCTCCGAAGGGGTGGGCCGAGGGGGCCCGGCGACCGGCGCCCGAACCGGACCGCGCGCGAAACGGATAGGGTCCCTTGCGTGGATATCGACGTGTTCGCCGCGGCGCACGCCCCGGAGTGGGAACGGCTGGACCGACTGGTGCGCAGGCGCCGCTCGCTGGACGGTGAGGAGATCGACGAACTCGTCGAGCTCTACCAGCGGGTGTCCACCCACCTGTCGGTGGTGCGCTCCTCCGGGCAGGACCCGGCGCTGGTGGGCAGGCTGTCCGCGCTGGTGGCGCGGGCCCGCTCCGCGGTGACCGGCGCGCACGCCTCCGCGTGGCGCGACGTCGGCGGGTTCTTCACCCGCGTGTTCCCGGCGGTGCTGTACCGGCTGCGGTGGTGGTGGATCGGCACCAGCGCGGGCATGGTCGCGATCGCCGCGGTCACCGCCCTCTGGATCGTGTCCGAGCCCGACGTGCTGCACGCCCTGGGCACGCCGGACTTCATGGCGCAGTACGTCGACCACGATTTCGCGAACTACTACATGGAGAACCCCCGGGGCTCGTTCGCCGCCCAGGTGTGGACCAACAACGCGTGGGTGTCGGCGCAGGCGATCATCTACGGCGTGGCCCTGGGGCTGCCGACCCTGGCGGTGCTGCTGATGAACGCGGTGAACGTGGGCGTCGCCGCGGGGATCATGCTCGCCCACGGCCAGGGCGACGTGTTCTTCGGGCTGCTCCTGCCGCACGGGATGCTGGAGCTGACCGCCGTCTTCGTCGCGGGCGGGGTGGGCCTCAAGCTGGGGTGGACCATCATCGCGCCCGGCGACCGCACCCGCATGCGCGCCCTGGGTGAGGAGGGGCGCGCGGCCATCGCGGTGGCCCTGGGGCTGGTGGTGGTGCTGCTCATCTCCGGGCTCATCGAGGGCGCGGTGACCGGCAACGCCGCGGCCGGGGTCATCCCGATCCCGGTGGCACTGGGGATCGGCGCGCTGGCGGAGCTGCTGTTCGTGGTCTACGTGTTCACGGTGGGCAAGAAGGCCTACCGGGAGGGCGAGACCGGCGACCTGGAGAACGCCCCCGCGGCCGTCCCGGTGGCCTGAGGTCTTCATCCCGCCCGGCGCTTTTCCGTGGCATCATCCGGGTTATGGAGACCGACACCTCCCACTGGTTCAAGAGCTCCCACAGCAGTTTCGAGGGCGCGTGCCTGGAGGTTGCCTTCGCCCGCCCGGGCTGGTTCAAGAGCAGCCACAGCTCCGCGGAGAGCCACCACTGCGTGGAGGTGGCGTTCGAACACACGGGGAACTCCGTGCGGGTGCGTGACTCCTTGGCGCCCCGGGCCGGGAGCCTGGCGGTCAGTCGGGGAGAATGGTCCGCCCTGGTCCGTTCGCTGGGTGCGGCGGTGGACTGACCGCTCCGGGACGGCCTCCGGGGCAGCATGAGGTCGGCGGCCGCGTAGGACCCCTTGTTTCCACAGTAAGCCGGGGGAGCCGTCGATGGCGGCCTGTGTCGCTGCCTGTGGAAAACGCGGGCCCGTCAGTGCTCCGGCTGCTCGCCCCGTGCGGCCCGGTCCCGCCACTCCCGGGTTCGTTCGGTGTCGGGATGGTCCCTGCCCAGAGCCTGGTCACGTACCTTCAGGCAGGCCTCGAACCAGCTCTGGGCGGCGTTGAGATCACCGCTCTCGAAGGCAGCGCGGCCCAGGTAGTAGTCGGCCTGGGCGGTCAACGGATGTCGTTCTCCCATGGTGCGCGCCCGGATCAGCCGTACCTCGCGGAACTCCTGTCCGGCGCTGACCGGGTCCCCCTTGCGCATCACGGCATAGGCCAGGTTCTCCCACGCGGCCAGGGCCCTGGCGTCCTCTGGTCCGGATACGCGGCGCCAGGCGTCGAGCACGGCACGGAACTCCTCCGTCGCGGTGCCCCACTCCTCACGTCTGATCGCTATGAGGGCGAGTTGGAAGCGCGCGTCCAGGGTGTTCTCGTGGTCGGGGCCGTGGTGGAGTTCGCTGAGCTCGAACAGAGCACGGTACTCGGTCTCAGCCTCGTCGACGAGCCCCTGGTTCATCTGGGCCTCGGCGCGGTGGTGCCTCGCTCTGAGCGTGAGTCGATGCGTGGGACCGTAGTTCTCCTCAGCGATGCTCCACAGTCGCGTGGCCTGGTCGTAGGCCCACTCCATGAGCCCCAGGTGGATGAGCCTGCGATTGATCTGTGCGGAGTTCTCCATGAGCGATCGCACGAAGGACTCAGCGTTGGCGTTGATCGTCGGCAGGTCGACCGGGCGGAGCTGTGCGCGCAACGCCAAAAGGTTGCTGTAGGCGGTCAGCTCGACCAGGGGGTCGTGATCCTGTTGCCAGGTGAGCAGCTCCTCCGCCTCCTCCAACAGGGGAAGCTCGGAGGTGGTGAACCCGGCGCGTACCGTCTCCGAAACCAGCGGGTGGAGGCGCAGCGCGGTCTCCTCGTGGGCTGTCACCACCGTGACCAGGCCCTGCACGACGAGGGAGTTCACGGCGCGCGCCAGCTCCGCCTCGTCCAGGAAACCGAGGGGATCACCACTCATCCTGGACACGGGTAGCCGACGCAGGGGGACCTCCCGGCCCTCCCCGCCGAAGACCGACAGCAACCTCAGCAGCGGCACGGCCTTGGGCTCGCGCTCCTCCACCAGGCGCAGGGACAGCTCCCACACCCCCGACAGCAGCCCGCGCTCGACGTCGCCACCGGTGATGAAGGGCGCCGCCAGCTCGTCCAGGGCCCCGACGCCCTCGTCGAGCCGCGTCAGCAGCGCGTGCGCGTCCGGGAACAGCACCCGGTGCGTGGCCAGGATCCGACCGGCCAGCGCCAGCGCCAGCGGCACCCCGCCCAAACGGCGGGCCAGCTCCTCCGCGCCCGCGAGCCCGGCCGCACCGCCCGCCCCCGCGTGGTCGGCCAGGGCCTCGGAGGCCGCCGGCCCCTCCAGCTCCCCGATCCGGTGCACCCGCGCGGGCGCCCACTGCGCGGGGTCGTCCACCCGGCTGGTCACCAGCACGAACCCGCCCGGGCTCGCCCGCATCCACCCCAGCTGGTCCCCGGGCCGGTTCTCCGGGTCCAGCTCCTCGGGCCGGTCGGCGTTGTCGATCACCAGCAGCCACGGCCGCGCCGCCGCGTCCAGGTGCCGCCACACCCACCGGGCCGCCTGGCGCCGCGCCCCCTTCACCTGCTCGGCCTCCTGCCGGGAACCGCCCACCTCCACGGCGGCCTCGACCATGCTCGCAGCCACGCTCCCGGGCCGAACCCAGAACACCGTCCACCCGTCGCGCCGCGCCCGCTCGGCCAGCTCAGCCGCCACCGTGGTCTTGCCGAACCCGCCGGGCCCGGTCAGCACGTGCGGAACCGGCGCACCGGCCTCCATCGCTCCGCCCAGGGATTCCAGGAGCCCCTCACGTCCCCGTACGGCCGTCGCCAGCCGCGGCGGGTCAAGGGACACGTCGGCGAGCTGCGGCGGAGCGGGAGCGGGCGCCTGGAGGGTCACGCCGCCGTGGATGTCGCGCACCTGGAGCAGCTGGCCGTGGACGGCACCGGAGGAGGCGTTGCCGTGGGCCCCGGGGGGAGAGGTCATACCCTCCATACTGCACGCCCGGGCGCCGCCCCGGGGAGGGGCGGCACCCGGACGGTGACGGAGGGGGCCCGGCCCTACAGCCTGCCCTGGGCCTTGAGGTTGATGTAGGCGTCCGCCAGCGCAGGAGCGATGTGCTCGGGGTCGGCGTCGACCACCTCCACCCCCATGCGGCGCAGCTCGGCGGTCACCCGGCGCCGCTCGCCCAGCGTCCGCTCGGCCGCGGCCGCCCGGTACAGCGCGTCCGCGCTGCCCCGCTCGGCGGCCATCAGCTCCACCGCCGGGTCGTTGACCGCGGCGACCAGCAGCAGGTGCCGGGAGGTGAGCACGGGCAGCCTCGGCAGCAGCCCTGCCTCCAGCGACGCCGCGTTCAGGTCGGTCAGCAGCACCACCAGCCGCCGGGCCCGTCCCTGGGTGCCCAGGACGGTCCCCACCAGGCCCGCCGGGTCGGACTCCACCAGCTCCGCCTCCAGCGGCGCCATGGCCTCCACGATCCGGCCCACCTGCTGTCCGCCCTTGCCCGACGAGCGCACCTGCGCGCGCGTGCGCCGGTCGTAGGCCAGGAAGTCCACCCGGTCGCCCGCCCTGCCCGCCAGCGCCGCCAGCAGCAGCGCCGCGTCCATGGCGTGGTCCAGGCGCGGGGTGTCTTCCACCCGACCCGCCGACGTGCGCCCGGTGTCCAGCACGATGAGGATGCGCCGGTCCCTCTCGGGCCGCCACGTGCGCACCACCACGCCGTCGCCTCGGGCCGTGGCCCGCCAGTCGATGGACCGCACGTCGTCGCCGGGCACGTAGTCGCGCAGGGAGTCGAACTCGCTGCCCTGCCCGCGCACCATCGCCGTGTGCTGGCCCTCCAGCTCGCGCAGCCGGGACAGCTTGCCCGGCAGGTGGCGCCTGCTGTGGAAGGGCGGCAGCGTACGCACGGTCCACGGCGCGGGCAGCGTACGCTGCCTGCCAGCCAGTCCCAGCGGCCCCAGGCTGCGCACGGTCACACCCGCGGCCCGGGCGTCGCCGCGCCGCGTCGGGGTCAGGACGGTCCTCACCCGGCGCCGCTCCCCGGAGGGCACGCGCAGCGGCTGGCTGCGCGGCGCGGCGTGCGCGCTCGGCGGCCAGGCGTCGCGCACCGACCCCCGCAGCCCCCGCCGCGTGGGGTTGGCGACGGTCACGTACACCGTCGCCGAGTCGCCCAGGCGCAGCGACGTGTCTCCCTCCCGGGACAGCAGCACCGCCTTGGGGCTCGCCGCCAGCACGACGTCCAGGGCGAGCAGCACCGCCAGCACGCCCAGGGCCGCGGCCGCGGCCGCGGCGCCGATCAGACCGGACAGCGCCACCGCGACCGTGGCCGCCAGCGCCAGCAGCACCGCCCGGCCGGTGACCACCATCAGCGCGGCACCGGGACGGAGGCGAGCACACCGTCCAGGATTCCGTCGGTGGTCGCCCCCTCCAGCTCGGCCTCGGGGCGCAGCGCGATCCTGTGCCGCAGTGTGCCCTTGGCCAGCGCCTTCACGTCGTCGGGGGTGACGTAGTCGCGGCCCGACAGCCACGACCACGCCCGGCTGGTGCGCAGCAGCGCCGTGGCGCCGCGCGGGGACGCGCCCAGCTGGAGCGACGGCGACTGCCGGGTGGCCCGGCACAGGTCCACGATGTAGCCCAGCACCTCGGGCGCCACCCGCACCCCCTCCACGGCCTGCCGGGCCGCGCGCAGCTCCGCCGCGCCCGCCACCGCGGTCACCCCGGCCGCGACCAGGTCGCCCGGGTCGAAACCGGCCGCGTGGCGGCCCAGCATCTCCACCTCGGCCGCCCGCTCGGGCAGCGGGACGGTCACCTTGAGCAGGAACCGGTCCAGCTGGGCCTCGGGCAGCGGGTAGGTGCCCTCGTACTCCACCGGGTTCTGGGTGGCGGCCACCATGAACGGGTCGGGCAGCGCGGACGGCCTGCCCTCCACGGTCACCTGGCGCTCCTCCATCGCCTCCAGCAGCGACGCCTGGGTCTTGGGCGGGGTCCGGTTGATCTCGTCCGCGAGCAGCAGGTTGGTGAAGACCGGCCCCTCCATGAACTCGAACTTCGCGGTGTGCTGGTCGTAGACCAGCGAGCCCGTCACGTCGCCCGGCATCAGGTCCGGGGTGAACTGCACCCGCTTGTGGTCCAGGGACAGCGCCGCCGCGAGGGTGCGCACCAGCAGCGTCTTGGCGACGCCGGGCACACCCTCTATCAGCACGTGGCCGCGGCACAGCAGCGCCACGACCATCGCGGTCACCGTCTCGTCCTGGCCCACGACCGCCTTGGCCACCTCGCGGCGCAGGGCGACCAGGGCCGCGCGCGCCTCGTCGGCTGATGGCAGTGCCTCGGGTGTGAAGGCGCTCACGTGCCGTCTACCTCTCTCGATACCTCAGTGGTCGGTCGCTGGTCCCCGCGGCTCAGGGTCACCGGAGCCTCCGGGCGCGCTCGTCGAGTTCGTCGGCGAGCCTGACCAGCATGTCGTCGTCGCCCGCGTACGGGTCGGGGGGCTCGGGGTAGAGCAGTGCCCTCAGGTGGGCGGGGTCGTCGCCGGTCCGTGAGGCGACCGCCGCCACGACCGCGTCGGGCGCGGCGTCCGCGCCCAGCCCGAGCTTGGGTGCGACCCGGTCAAGGAACCCCGACCGCAGCGCGGCCGCGGCCCGGTCCCGGGCCCTGCGCGACCGGTACAGTCCCGCACGTCCCTCGGTGGTCTCGGAGGCGCGTACGACCACGGGCAGCGACTCGGGAACCAGGGCGCCCATCCGGCGCCCCCGCCACAGGGCGAGCAGTGCCAGCGCGGCCACCAGCGGGACCAGGGACCAGCGCAGGCCCAGCGGCAGCAGCTGCCACAGGCCGGAGCCGCCCTCCTGCTGGGGCGGGTCGGGACGCAGCCACACCACGTCCTCGGCGGCCAGGAGGTTCATCGCCAGGGCGGCGTTGCCTCCGGCGGAGAGCGCGGTGTTGGTCAGCGGCCTGCCGGTGCCCAGTACGGTCGTGGTGGCCCCGCCCCGTCCCACCTGGACCAGGGCGTCGCCGCTCCCGCCCGGGTAGCAGCCCACGGCGTCCGTGCCGGACCCGGCCGTGTACAGCTCACCGGCGACGTAGGCCTCGCCCGCGGCCTCGGCGGCCGACAGCCCGCACTCGGGGGCGTAGGGGGTCTCCGGCGTGGGGAACCCCTCGGGCTCCTCCCGGCCGGTCATCGTCACCCCGGGGGCGAACGCCTCCAGGGACTGCGTGGACGGTTGCACCAGGACGGTGTCCACGTCGAGCGCGGCCAGGGACTCCAGCTCCTCGGGGAGCAGCCTGTGGTCCAGGAAGACCGCGAGCACGGCGTCGTCCCCGGCGTCGGCCACGGCCTCCTCGGCGGCGGAGGAGGAGCGCACCACGTGCACGTCGCGGTCCTGCTCCAGCACGTTCACCAGGGCCCGCGTGCCGTCCGGGGCGATGGAACCGGGCTCCAGGTGGCCGGTGGGGAACTGCTCGCTGCCCAGCGACAGCAGCACCGAGACCGTGACGAGCGCGGTCACCACGGCGGCCGGGACCCGGACCGAGCGCCACACCCGCAGGGCGCGCGATCCCTCCCGTGACGGCGCGCGGCCGGTGCCGCGCGGGGGAGCGGCGGGGGAAGCGGTGGCCGTCATCGGCTCGCCCCCCCGGCGGGCCGGGCGGCCCTGAGCCGCGTGTCCAGCTCGCGCAGGAGGCGCGCGGAGTCGGCGGTCGCCGGGCGGTCGCCGTAGGCCACGTCGTTGAAGACCCGCGCGCCCTCGCTCAGCCCCTCGGCCTCCGCGGTCAGCACGGCGGAGGCCTCCGCGGCCAGCTCGGTCGCGGTGCGCCCCGCGCGCGGCGTGATGATCGCCCGCTCCTCAAGGTCCACGCTGACGGCCCTCAGCCTCTCCGTGACGGCGGCGGCGAACTCACCGGCGCTCTCGTGCCGGTCGGCGGCGGCCCGGTGGTCGGTCGCCGACATCGGAGCGCCCTCGTGCACGGGCGCGCCCGTGCGACGGCTCCGGGTCGGGCGCAGCCAGAGGACCAGCCAGACCACCAGGACCGCGACGACCACCAGCAGCGGTCCCAGGATCGTCCAGCCGCTGAGGACGCCCGGCGCGTCGGAGACCAGACCCGCGAGGAGTTCTTCCAGCCAGGAGAGGAAGCGGTCCCACAGGGAGGGCTCCTGTTCCCCGTACAGGGGGTCGCTCAGCTCCTCGACGGCGCGCCGCTGCCCCTCTTCACGGGTCACCTCCCCGGCGGCGGGTGCCCTCACGTCCGCGGCTCCGGCAGGTAGATCTCCGGGCCCGCCTCGTAGCCCGCCTGGGCCGCGTTGTGCAGCTTCAGGTCCAGGCCCTCGCCGCGCATCCGCGCGTCCACGTAGAGCAGGGTGGCCACGCCCACGGTGAAGGGCGCGGTGAGCGCGTAGACCACGACGTTGCCCACGTAGATGACGGCGCCCGCCACGACCGCGGCCCAGGTCTCACCGGGGGCGACGAAGGTGGGGATCACCGAGAGGAGGCTGAAGGGCGTGCTCAGCAGGCCGCTCACGAAGAACATCAGGACGAAGGCCAGCAGTGAGATGCCGAAGGTCCGCCACCACCTGCCCCGGTTCAGGCGCCAGGAACGGGCGAGGGCCGCGCCCACGCCGAGGCGTTCGAGCACCACGATCGGCATGGCGAAGTAGATGCGGATGTAGATCCAGGTGGCCAGCGCGGTGGCGCCGAGTCCCAGCAGCACCGCGGCGACGGCGATGACGACCCCGACGGCCTGATCGCCCGAGACACCCACGAAGACGCCCAGGACCAGGCCGAGGACCACCACCAGCATGATGACGAAGGAGGCGATGAAGAGGTACAGCAGCTTCAGGACCGCCAGGCCGACGACGCCCCAGATCCGGCCCTTCACGGCGTCCCAGGCCTGCCGCGGGCTGAGCTTGTGGCCCAGGACGGCCATGCCGACCACAGCCGTGAGAAGACCGGTGACCAGGATGATCCCGGCCTGGGTCAGCAGACCGCCGCCGTACGCGGCGGCGAGGGACCAGCCGCTGAACGGGAACGGGTCGTTGGGGTCGACCGACGCGGGGTCGGACATCACCTGGTCGACGAAGGCCCCGTAGTCGGACATGTAGCCGCTGACGCCGACCGAGCTGATGATGCTCGCGACCGCCATGACGATCAGCGCGAGCCCGACGGTGGTCTTGGGGTTGTTGCGGATGAGGCTGAACGCGCCGTTGAGGATGTCCCCGAGCGTCATCGGCCGCAGCGCGACCACACCGGGCTTGAGCGCGCGCGGCTGCCCGTACGGGAGCTGTTGGCCGTATCCGGCCGGTGCTCCGTATCCGGGCTGTCCGTAACCGGGCTGCTGACCGTACTGTCCGTAGCCCGGCTGCTGTCCGTATCCGTACTGCTGCCACTGCGCCTGCTGGCCGTGTCCGTACGGTCCGTGACCCGGCTGCTGTCCGTACGCGGGCTGCTGGCCGTACCCGCCGCCCCGGGGCGGCTGCTGGCCGGAGGCGTGCCAGCCGTACTGGTCGTACCCGGGCTGCTGCCCGGGGGGCGCCTGCCCGGCATCGGACCCCTGTCGGCCGTATCCGGGCGTCTGCTCGGGAGGGGCGAAGCCCGGCTGTCCCTGGGGCGCCTGTCCGGCGGGCGCGGAGCCCGGCTGCCCACCGGGGGGCGTGGAGGGGGCGGAGGGCGGACCCTCCTGACCCGGGGCGGCCCAAGCGCCGGACGCGGGCGGGGGAGCGGCCTCGGAAGCCCCGCCGCCGTCCGGTCCGTCCGGGGGGTTCCCCGACGTGTCCCGGTGGTCGTCCTCCTGGGTCATCTGCCCCGCCCTCCATGGGGTTCGGTTACGCTGCGCGAGCACGCTTCCGCGGTTTTCGGCCTCTGGGAAACCAACCTACCCGCCGGTTCCACCGCTGCCCGCGATGTTCGGGCGTATGCGGACGCAACCGACCCACTTCATTCCTTTTGTATGCTTTCTGTTACCAACAGGCCAAGTCGCGAAGGTTCGCGTGCCAGGTCACCAGGGTCGACGCGCCGCAGGCCGAAACGGTTCCCACGGACCGAAAAACACCGACCACTCTCCCGATCCCGCCCGAAGGTGGCAAGGTGGGGGGAGGACGAAGCAGTTTCTTGCGTCTCGGGGCGCACCGAACGTTTATGCCGCTTGAGTGTTTCCAGAGAGAGGAGTAGGCGCCGCCGTACCCGCTTTCGCGCGGGTCCGACGCCCGGCGCCGGACGCACCGATGAAGGGACGTGTACTGGTTGTCGACGACGACCTCGCCCTCGCTGAGATGCTGGGCATCGTTCTGCGTGGCGAGGGGTTCGAGCCCTCGTTCGTGCATGACGGGGACAAGGCCCTGGAGGCCTTCCGTGAGACCAAGCCCGACCTGGTTCTCCTCGACCTGATGCTCCCCGGCGCCGACGGGATCGACGTCTGCCGTCAGATCCGCGCCGAGTCCGGCGTGCCCATCGTGATGCTCACCGCCAAGAGCGACACCATCGACATCGTCCTCGGGCTGGAGTCGGGCGCCGACGACTACATCGTCAAGCCCTTCAAGCCCAAGGAGCTCGTGGCCCGCGTCCGCGTGCGCCTGCGCCGCACCGAGGAGCCCGCGCCCGAGGTGCTCCAGATCGGGGACATCACCATCGACGTCGCCGGGCACGCCGTGCGCCGCGACGGCGAGCAGATCAGCCTCACCCCGCTGGAGTTCGACCTCCTGGTCGCCCTGGCCCGCAAGCCGCGCCAGGTCTTCACCCGTGAGGTGCTGCTGGAGCAGGTCTGGGGCTACCGGCACGCCGCCGACACCCGCCTGGTCAACGTCCACGTGCAGCGCCTGCGCGCCAAGATCGAGAAGGACCCGGAGCACCCCGAGGTCGTCGTGACCGTCCGCGGCGTCGGCTACAAGGCCGGAACCGCCTGATCCCCCCGAGCCGCACATGACCGCAGCCACACCAGAGGAGGAGCGGGGGACCGCCTCCGACACGCAGATCCCGCCCTCCGGGCCGCCCGCGACCGGAGGGCGCCGGCGCGACGGCGGCACGGGGCTCACCCGCTCCTACGCGCTGGCCCAGCGCGCCGCCCGCGCCCTGGTGCGCGGCGTCCACAGCAACTGGCGCCGCTCGCTGCACCTGCGGGTCATCTCCACCACCCTGGTGCTGTCCCTGGTGGTGATGGTGGGCCTGGGATACGTGCTCATCTCGCAGGTGCGCGGCGGTCTGCTCGACGCCAAGATCTCCACGGCCGTCACCGACCACCGCGCCGGGCTCAACTACGCGTCGGCCGAGCTCCAGGAGAACGAGTCGGGCGACCGCAACCGGCTCATGTACAACCTCGCCAACGAGCTCACCAGCCGCAGCGGCGACACCGGGCTGTACAGCGTGGTCATCCTGCCCTCGGTGGGCGGCGAGGTCGGCTGGGCCACCGGCGAGGGCAGCGTCCCGCAGCGGCTCATCAACCAGGTCCACGAGTCCGAGGTGGACGAGCAGCAGTACCACACGTACACGCGCATCACCACCGACCGGGGCGAGGAGCCCGCGCTGGTGGTCGGCGCGCAGCTCACGCACGCCTACGAGCTGTACTACATCTTCCCGCTCCAGCACGAGCAGCAGATCCTCGACCTCGTCCAGGGCACGGTCGGCCTGGTGGGCGTGCTGCTGGTCATCCTCCTGGGCCTGATCGCCTTCGTCATCACCCGGCAGGTGGTCAGCCCGGTCCGCTCGGCCGCCCAGTCCGCCGAACGCCTCTCCTCGGGCGTCCTCACCGAGCGCATGGCCGTCCACGGCGAGGACGACCTCGCCCGACTGGCCCTGTCCTTCAACGACATGGCGGGCAACCTCCAGGAGAAGATCCAGGAGCTGGAGGAGCTGTCCAAGCTCCAGCGCCAGTTCGTCTCCGACGTCTCCCACGAGCTGCGCACCCCCCTGACCACCATCAAGATGGCCGGGGACGTGCTCTTCGACGAGCGCGAGGAACTCGACCCCACCATGCGCCGCTCGGTGGAGCTGTTGCAGAGCCAGGTGGAGCGGTTCGAGGAACTGCTCTCCGACCTGCTGGAGATCAGCCGCCACGACGCCGGTGCCGCCACCCTGGGCACCGAGTCGCTCGACATCCGCGACGCCGTGATGAAGGCCGTCGGTGACGCCGAGCAGATCGCCGAGCGGCGCGGCATCAAGGTCGTGCTGCGCCTGCCCACCGAGCCCTGCACCGCCGAGTACGACGGCCGCCGCATCAACCGCATCCTGCGCAACCTGGTGGTCAACGCCATCGAGCACAGCGAGGGCCGCGACGTGGTGGTCACCGCCGCCTGCGACCGCGACGCGGTCGCCGTGGCCGTACGCGACTACGGGGTGGGCCTCAAGGAGGGGGAGGAGCACCTGTGCTTCGACCGCTTCTGGCGTGCCGACCCGGCCCGGGTGCGCACCACCGGCGGCACCGGACTCGGGCTCTCCATCGCGAAGGAGGACGCCACCCTGCACGGCGGCTGGCTCCAGGCGTGGGGCCAGCCCGGCCAGGGCTCCCAGTTCCGCCTGTCCCTGCCGCGCCGCTCCGGCAGCGAGCTGCGCGGCTCCCCCCTGCCGCTGGTGCCGCCGGAGTTCGCGCTGGGCCGCACCTACGCCGCGTTCACCGACAAGTCCGACAGGACCGACAGGAGTGAGAACGGCAACGGCGCCGTCCGCGCCGAGAGGGTTCCCGCCAGGAACGGCGCGGACGCCACGGAGGAGGGCGCGGCGGCCGCCCGCGCCGAGCAGCGCGAGGGCGAGGAGAAGCTGTGAGGACACCGCACCGGTTCGGCCGCGCCGCGCGCGCCTGCATGGCCGCGGCCGTGGCGGCCGTGTCCATGGCCGCCTGCGCGACCGTTCCCACCACCGGCCCGGTCGTGGCCAGCGACGGCAACGAGTCCGAGGGCGACCCCTACGGCGGCTACGTGCGCCTGCTGCCCGCCGGACCCCAGGAGGGCGTGGCCCCGGAGGGCCTGGTCAGCGACTTCCTCAAGGACATGGGCAGCTTCGAGCAGGACTACGAGGCCGCTCGCAGCTTCATGCTGTCGAGTACGGACGAGTCGTGGAGCCCGGACGGGACGGTCAAGGTCTTCCCCGGCCACGACACCGTCGACCTCGACACCGAGATCAGCGGCGACGGGATCACCGCCACCGTGCGGATGCGCAGCTCACTGGTGGCCACGATCGACGAGGACGGCAGGTACGTCTCCGGAGACTCCGGCCGCCTGCTCGACGAGACCTTCGTCCTGGCCAGGGAGGACGGCGACCCCGAGGGCGAGTGGCGCATCCAGAGCCTGCCCGACGAGCTCATCCTCAGCCAGCTCGACGTGGAGCGCACCCACCGCCCGTTCAACCTGTACTACTTCAACCCGGACGAGAACGCCCTGGTCCCGGACCCGGTCTACCTGCCGGTCAGCAACGACGAGCTCACCAAGCGCCTGCTGCACAGGCTCGTCGAGGGCCCCAGCGCCTGGCTGGACCCCTCCGTGCACTCCTCCTTCCCCGAGGGGGCCGATCCCGAGGTGGAGGTGGACGAGGCCCGGGTGACCGTCAGCGTGACCGTCCCCGGGCAGGCCGACGAGTTCGGCATGGGCGCCCAGATCGCCTGGACCCTGCGCCAGCTGCCGGAGATCCAGGAGTTCACGCTGCGGGTGAACGGCACGGAGGTGGACTTCCCCGGAGCCGAGGGCGAGAGCGCCGACCGGCCGCGGCCGGGCAGCGCCTACTGGTCGGAGGTCAGCCCCGGCGCGACCTCGCCCGGCGTCCACGTCTACTACTCCCACGAGGGCCAGCTGTGGTCGGCCTCGGACTGGGACACCGACACCTTCGGCAACAGTGAGCCGGTACCCGGCCCCCTGGGGTCCGGTGAGGTCCCCCTGGAGAGGTTCGCGGTGTCGCTGGACGAGCAGACCATCGCCGGGGTCACCACGGGCGGCCGCGAGGTCGTCACGAGCGAGGCCACCCCGGGCGCCGCCGTCCGGGAGGTCCTGGCCGACGGGGTCTTCACCGAGCTGTCCTGGGACGTCAACGGCGACCTGTGGGTGGTCGAGGAGGTCCGCGAGGAGGACGGGGAGGACGGCGAGGAGGCGCGGGAGGACTCCGACGCCGAGAGCCCGAACCTCAACGGCCCGCCGCCGTCCCCGGGCCCGACGGACCTGTGGCTGCTGCGCGAGGGCCACGAGGTGGTCCGCGTGGACGTGTCCGACCTGCGCGAGAGGCCGCTGGTGCAGTTCCAGATCTCCCGTGACGGCACCCGCGCCGCGGTGGTGACCGAGGTGGACGGGCGCCGCTCGCTCCAGGTGGGCCGCGTGGTGGAGGACGCCGACGGGCAGGTCTCCGTGGAGTCGTTCGTGACCCTGGCCCGCGAGCTGGAGGACGTCACCGACATCTCCTGGCGCTCGGGCGACCAGCTGGTCGTGCTCGGCACCCGCGAGGGCGGTACGAGCCAGGCCCTCCTGGTGTCGCTGGACGGCGGCACGCCGCCCGCCAGCGCCGGGACCCCCGTCGCGAGCATGGTGACCGTCTCAGGCGCCCCTGGCCAGCCCCTGGTGGCCGGTTCCGACGACGGCAACATCTGGGTGTCCAGCGACCCGCTCAACTGGCAGAGCGTCGTGGAGGGCGGCTCACCCGCCTTCCCGGGCTGAGGAGCCCGGGAAGGCGGCCGGACCCCGGTCGCCTTCCCGGGACGAAACCGGGATGCGCCCGGCGCGGGGGCCTGGAAGGGTGGTGCCATGGACGACCTGACGCGGCTGGGCACCCCGATCGACGCACGCCCCCACTTCGCCGGTGAGCGGGAGGACCTGCTCGCGCTCCTGCGCGGCCTCACCCCCGACGAGTGGCAGGCCGAGGCCGTGACCGGGTGGAGCGCGCGCGACGTGGCCGCCCACCTGCTCGGCGACGACTACTGGCGCATCGCGGGGATGCGCGACCGCTACCGGGCGGCCCCGGCACCGGCGCCCGGGGAGCCGCTGGCGGCGTTCGTCCACCGCAACAACCGGGAGTGGGTGCGGGCCACCGCCAGGATCAGCCCGCAGGCGCTGGTCCAGACGCTGGAGATGACCGGACGCGAGCTGGCGGGACTCTGGCGCTCGGTGGACCCGCACGCCCCGGGTGTCGCCGTCTCCTGGGCGGGCGCCGACCCGGCGCCGGTCTGGCTGGACTGCGCCCGCGAACTCACCGAGAACTGGGCCCACCGGCAGCAGATCCGGCACGCGGCCGGACGGGCCACCGACCCCGGGCCCGCGGGCTCCCTGGTGCTGGACACCTTCATGCGTGCGCTGCCGCACACCCTGCGCGACACCCCGGCGCGGACGGGAACGCGGGTGAGCGTGGCCGTGGACGGCCCGGACGGCGGGGAGTGGACCGTCACCCGCACCGGGACCGGCTGGTCTCTGGCCACGGCCGGAGCGGGCGGCTCCGGTGCGCCCGCGGCGGCCGTGCGGTGGGACTTCGAGACCGCCTGGCGGCTGTGCGTGCGGGGGATCGAACCCGAGGAGGCCGAGGAGAGGGGTGAGCTCTCGGGCGACCCCGCCCTGGCCCGGGCCTGCTGCCGGATCGTGTCGATCATCCGCTGACCGCGCGGACCGGCCCAGCGGGCGGCTGCGCGGACCGGCCCTCCTCGGAGCCGGTGCAGCGGCGCCGGGACAGCGAGGCCCGGACCACGGCGCAGGGACAGCGTTGCCCGGACCGGAACCGGAGTCGGTGAGGGGCGGGGAGGCCTCCGAGCGCGTCGTCCACGGGTCCGACGTTGTCCACAGGTTCGGGAAGGGGCTGGCGGATGCCGGTTCGGGCGCTGACCCTCGAGGTATGGACGATCGGACACACCCCACGGGCGTGCTGAGGTGGATACTCGGCGCGCTGCTCGACCTGCTCCTGCCGCAGTCCTGCGCGGCGTGCGCGGGCCCCTCGGGGCCGCTGTGCGCGGACTGCCTCACCGCGCTGCGGCGCCGTCCCCACCGGTGCGCGCCCAGGCCGGGCTGCCCGCCCGTCTGGGCGGCCGGTCCCTACGCCGGACGCCACCGCCGGGTGCTGCTCACCTACAAGGAGGGCGGTGCGGACGCCCTGGCCGCGCCCCTGGGCGGGTGGCTGACCGCCGCCTACACCGCGTCCGGTCTGGCCCGTCCGGACACCCTGCTCGTCCCCGTCCCCGGGCGCGGCCCGCCGGGGGACCCCCGGGCGCCGGTCACCCGGCTGGCACGCGCCTGCCTGGCGGAGGCGGGCGGAGCGGGCGCGGGGAGGGTGACGCCCCTGCTGCGCTACCGGAGCCGTCCCCGGCGCCAGGCCGGTCTGGGACGGGCCGAGCGCCTGGCCAACCGGGCGGACACCCTCGTCGCGGACCGCCCGCTTCCCCGGCTTCCCGCCTCGGTGCCCGGCACGGGGGTCGGGGGAGTCGCGGTCGTGGTGGACGACGTCCTCACCACGGGCGCCACGGTGGCCGAGGCGACCCGCGCCCTGCGGGCACGCGGGATCCCCGTGGCGGGCGCGGTGGTCCTCCTCGAACGTCTGCCCGGCGTTGTCGGCGGTCCTTCGAACGGGGAGGAGGCGGACGGTGCAAGAAGGTTTTACGAATCCTCGTGAACAGGTGAAAAGTCCATGTACGAAGGGCTTTGAGGCACTTGCCGATGAGTTGGGAGGGTGGCCGCTACCTGACATCCTCGCCAGGACAGGTTACGGTCACGGTATGGCACCCGTCCGGGTCCGTGGTTGCGTCGGAGACTCTGAGCTCCCGGGAACACCGGGGCGCCACTCCGGCAAGCCGATGCCAGGCGCAGGCGAAACGGCCCACGTAAGGCGACTTTTCGTCGACCGATCACGGTGCGCCTTAGAGGTAAGCCCTGCCCCGCGGAGGGTCCAGATGTCCCTCATGACAGGGAGAAGAGCAGTAGTCGCGGACAAGAGCGGCGACACTCTCAGCAGGCGGATGTGGGGACGAAGACCAGGTCGGCCGGACGGGTGGCATCCCATCGTCCGGGGGTTCGCCAACGGCGAACCCCCGGCGGCGATCCCCTCGTGTCATCACCGTGCCCGTTCCGCCGCGGTCCCGGACAACCCGTGGGTTCTTGAAGGGCGCGCTGTCCCACCCGCCCCAGTAATCCTTTCCTCCATCACGGTGGTTCTCACCAATCGTGTCCGCGGGGCGCGTGATGAGGCCCCCGCAGGTGGGTATACGCATCTCCAACCGAGCCGTGCCCCCTACAGGACAGGGGCACCAGCGGAAGGGGGCTAGCGAGCGACACCCCTTCCGCCCCCCTGCTGGCGGAAGGGACGCAGAGCCAGCCTGGCCGTCGTCTTCTGACGGCCACGCGATGAAGGGGGTCCTATGGACATCATCGTCAAGGGTCGACGCACCGGTGTGAGTGAGAAGTTCCGTCAGCACGTCGACAGCAAGCTCGACAGGCTCTCCAAGTGGGAGAAGAAGGGCATGACCATCGACGTGGAGGTGTCCACAGAGCGCAACCCCAAGCTCGCCGACGTCTGCGAGCGGGTTGAGCTGACCATCCGGACCAACGGTCCGGTCATTCGCAGCGAGGCCGCCGCCTCGGACCGGTACGGCGCCCTCGACCTCGCCCTCGACAAGATCGAGGCCCGCCTGCGCAAGTCCGCGGACCGGCGCAAGGTCCACCGGGGCAACCACGCTCCCGTCTCCGTCTCGGCAGCCACCGCCGGCCTTCCCGGAGACCTGCCCTCGTCCACCACCGCAACCGCGACGCAGGCTCCCCCCGTCCAGCGGCGCGGCGGCGAGGAGGACGTCAACGGCACGGAGGTGGACGGGAGGTTCTCCGACGAGTTCGTCGAGCTCGACACCCAGGGAGAGGTTCCCGTCGTCGTCCGGGAGAAGTTCCACAGGGCCAAGCCCATGAGCATCGACCAGGCGCTCATGGAGATGGAACTCGTGGGCCACGACTTCTACCTCTTCCACGACGAGGTCAAGGACGCCCCGAGCGTCGTCTACCGGCGCAAGGGCTTCAACTACGGCGTCCTCCGACTGGTCGACTAGACGTCCGCGACCGCCCTCGACGGATCCCCCCGCACACGAAGCCGCGGCGGGTCCGCTCGGACCCGCCGCGGCGGTGCGCGCTCCCCCCGTACCCGGTCCGACGCCCAGCTTTCGTCCCCGGTCGGTCGGGCCGCGGGCTCCCGCCTACTCCGGCCGGTGCTCGGCCTCTTCCTGCTTGATCCGGTGCAGCGGGGTGTCGTGCGGCTCCTCGGCCTCCGCCCGGGGCGTGTCGAGGACGACGTCGCTCATCAGGTCGAAGACCAGGGCCACGACGGCCGCCGCCACCAGCAGGACCGCGGCGATCACCAGCAGGACCACGGACATCCCCATGGCGACGCCGATCCCGCCCACGACGAACCCGGCGCACGCGAGCAGGACCGCCGCCCACGACGACACGCGCCCGCGATGGCTGTTGCTCGGGGCCAGGCTGCCGCCCTGGTTCTGAAAACCACGGATGCGTCCGAAGCGGCTGTTGCCGTCGGGATGCTCCTTCTCCCAGGCCAGGGCGGGGTCGTCGGCCACCGGGTCGCGCCGCAGGACGGGCGACTCCCCGACGACCTCCTTGGCCGCGTCGTCGGGAGAACGAGGGGAGGGGGCCGACAGGTTCCTCGCCTCGCGGCCCCCGTCGTCCCGGGTCCCGCGATCCTTCTTGTCTCGGTTCGTTCGCATGGTGATCCCCCCTGGGAACACGTTCGCGTCCAGTCCGCCCGCGGCCGTTCGACCGCGGTGCGACCTCCTATGACGTGCCTACCCACGAAAGCCGGGAGCCATCGGCGCCCACGCGGGAAGAGTGGGAAGGTGGTCGGCGTACGCGACCGGCGCCCCGTCCGCGCCGGTACCCGGTCCCCCCTGGTATCGGGGCGTCGCGAAAAACCTTCCGGCTCCTCTGTCAGGTCTGTGACATGCGGGAACATATCGGTTGGTTTTCTTCGTTGCGCACAGGGAAACGTGCGGGCGGACCGCTCCACCTGAGAGGGTGGGCGTAGGGTTCGTGTCCTCTAGGATGTAGGGCCGAGGGCCCAGGAACCCCCGCCGTCCTCCGCGGCCACGGGAAAGCGGTCAGCGGGCCTAGATCTGAACTCCACGTGGGTGGAGCCAACCGCGATCTGCGAGGAGCGCATAGGAAGTGCCAGGGATACTCGACAAGCTCCTGCGCGCGGGTGAGGGAAAGATCCTGCGCCGACTCAACAAACTGAAGGACCAGGTCAACTCGCTCGAGGAAGACTACGTCGACCTCACCGACGAGGAGCTGCGCGACCTCACCGGCGAGTACAAGGAGCGCTACGAGGACGGGGAGTCCCTGGACGACCTGCTCCCCGAGGCCTTCGCCACCGTCCGGGAGGCGGCCAAGCGCACCCTGGGCCAGCGCCACTTCGACGTCCAGATCATGGGCGGCGCAGCGCTGCACCTCGGCAACATCGCCGAGATGAAGACCGGTGAGGGCAAGACCCTGACCGGCACCCTCGCGGTCTACCTCAACGCGCTCGCGGGCAAGGGCGTCCACGTCATCACGACCAACGACTACCTGGCCAAGCGCGACGCCCAGAACATGGGCCGCATCTACCACTTCCTCGGCCTCGAGGTCGGCGTCGTCGGACCGCAGATGACCGCGGCGGACCGCCGCAGCGCCTACCAGGCCGACATCACCTACGGTACGAACAACGAGTTCGGCTTCGACTACCTGCGCGACAACATGGCGCTCTCGCTCAAGGACACCGTCCAGCGCGAGCACTACTTCGCCCTGGTCGACGAGGTCGACTCCATCCTCATCGACGAGGCCCGCACCCCGCTGATCATCAGCGGTCCCTCGGAGCAGAACTCCCGCTGGTACGCCGAGTTCGCCAAGATCGCCCCGCGCCTCAAGCGCGAGGAGGACTACGAGGTCGACGAGAAGAAGCGCACCGTCGGCATCACCGAGTCCGGCGTGGCCAAGGTCGAGGACTGGCTGGGCATCGACAACCTCTACGAGGCCGTCAACACCCCGCTCATCAGTTTCCTCAACAACTCGCTCAAGGCCAAGGAGCTGTACAAGCGGGACAAGGAGTACATCGTCAAGGACGGTGAGGTCCTCATCGTCGACGAGTTCACCGGCCGCGTCCTGGCGGGCCGCCGCTACAACGAGGGCATGCACCAGGCCATCGAGGCCAAGGAGCGCGTCAAGATCAAGGACGAGAACCAGACTCTCGCCAAGGTCACCCTCCAGAACTACTTCCGCCTCTACGAGAAGCTCGCCGGTATGACCGGTACCGCCCAGACCGAGGCGGCGGAGTTCACCCAGACCTACAACGTCGGCGTGGTGCCCATCCCCACCAACAAGCCGATGATCCGCGACGACGTCAAGGACGTCGTCTACAAGCACGAGGACGCCAAGTTCCAGGCGCTCGCCGAGGACATCGCCGAGCGGAACGAGGCCGGACAGCCCGTCCTGGTCGGTACCACCAGCGTCGAGAAGTCCGAACTGCTGTCCCGGATGCTCAAGCGCGAGGGCGTGTCCCACGAGGTCCTCAACGCCAAGAACCACGCCCGTGAGGCCGCCATCATCGCCCGCGCGGGCAAGCTCGGCGCGGTCACCGTCGCCACCAACATGGCCGGTCGCGGTACCGACATCATGCTGGGCGGCAACCCCGACTTCCTCGCCGACGAGGAGCTCCAGGGCCGCGGCCTGAGCCCGCTGGAGACCCCCGAGGAGTACGAGGCCGCCTGGCCCGAGGCGCTGGAGAAGGCCAAGGCCGACTACGAGGAGGAGCACGAGAAGGTCGTCGAGGCCGGCGGTCTGTACGTGCTCGGCACCGAGCGCCACGAGTCGCGGCGCATCGACAACCAGCTCCGCGGACGCTCCGGCCGCCAGGGCGACCCCGGTATCTCCCGCTTCTACCTGTCACTCCAGGACGACCTGCTGCGCCTGTTCAACAGCAGCCGCCTGGAGGCGTTCATGAACCAGCTGAACATCCCGGACGACCAGCCCATCGAGTCCGGCATGGTCAGCAAGGCGATCGCCTCCGCGCAGGGCCAGGTCGAGACGCAGAACTTCGAGATCCGCAAGAACGTCCTCAAGTACGACGAGGTCCTCAACCGCCAGCGCAAGGTCATCTACGCCGAGCGCCGCAAGGTCCTGGAGGGCCAGGACCTGCGCGACCAGGTCGTCAGCATGCTGGAGGAGGTCCTGCGCGGCTACGTCGTGGAGGAGACCGCGGGCGGCGACCCCAGCGACTGGGACCTCGACAAGCTCTGGCGGGCGTTCAAGCAGGTCTACCCGATCAGCGTCACGGTCGACGAGTTCATCGAGGAGAACGGCGACCTGCACACGCTGACCACCGAGGTGATCGCGGACCGCGTGGTGGAGGACGCCAACAGCGCCTACGAGGCCCGCGAGGCCGAGCTGGGCGAGGAGGCCATGCGCGAGGTCGAGCGCCGGGTCATCCTCCAGGTCATGGACCGCAAGTGGCGTGAGCACCTCTACGAGATGGACTACCTCCAGGAGGGCATCGGGTTGCGTGCCATGGCGCAGCGCAACCCGCTGATCGAGTTCCAGCGCGAGGGATTCGACATGTTCCAGCAGATGCTGGAGGCCATCAAGGAGGAGTCCGTCGGCTACCTCTTCAACGTCGAGGTGCAGGTCCGCAAGAAGGAGGAGCCCGCCCTCACCACCGCCGCCGCGGCCAAGACCGCCGCGGCCGTCGGCGGCTCCGCCAGCGCGACAGCCGTCGCGACCGCGGTGGAGGAGGACGAGGAGGTCGAGGACGCCGCCTCTCCGGTGGAGGAGGCCGAGCCCGCCGAGGACGTGGTCGTCCCCGGCTTCGGCGAGGGCCAGCCCAACCGGCTCCAGTACTCCGCGCCGAGCGAGGACGGCACCGTCGAGCGCCACAGCGAGACGGCCGACGAGTACTCCGGCACGGCGCGCAACGCGCCCTGCCCCTGCGGCTCCGGCAAGAAGTACAAGAAGTGCCACGGCGACCCGGCAGCCAAGTAGGCGGACAGTAGGCCCCGGCGAGAGCCGGAGAGAAACGCGGGCGGGGGGGGGGCGCCCCCCCCCCCCCCCCCCCCCCCCCGGGGGGACGGCCCCCCGAGGGAGCCGCGCCCGCGCGCGTTTCTCTCCGGCCCCGTGTCCGGGCGGCGGTCCCGCCGCCCGGACACGGGGCCGGGCTCAGGCGGGCAGGGGCCGCTCCCGGACGACGTGCTTCATCACCAGCGTCGAGCTCAGGTGCTGGACGCCGGGCAGCGTGGCCAGCGCCTCGTCGTAGAGCACGCGGAAGGCGGCCAGGTCGGCGCTGACCACGCGCAGCAGGTAGTCGGGGTCTCCGAACAGGCGCTCGGCCTGGACGACCTGGGGGATGTCCTCGACCGCCCGCTCGAAGGCCGCGACGGTGTCCCGGTCCTCCTGGCGCATGGTGACGAAGACCAGCGCCTGGAAGCCCAGTCCCACCGCCTCGGCGTCCACGACCGCGCGGTATCCGCTGATCACCCCGGCGCGTTCGAGTTCGCGCAGTCTGCGGTGGCACGGGGAGACGCTGAGTCCGACGCGGTGGGCCAGTTCGGTGATGCTCAGGCGGCCGTCCTCCTGGAGCTCCGCAAGAATCTTCCGGTCAACGTTGTCCATGGAGAAGATTCTTCCACCAGTAGCCGTTTCCGCCGTAAGAAGTGGAACTATTTTCGGGCGTTTTATGGCTACTCTTCCCCTCTGAACAGGTATTTCGAGGAGAGGGGTGTCCGTGGAACCGGCTTCGGTCGCGGCGTTCTGGACGGTGTCCGTCCTGCTGATCCTGGTGCCGGGGGCGGACTGGGCGTACACCATCTCCGCCGGGCTGAGGGACAGCTCGGTGCTCCCCGCGGTGTCCGGGCTGCTGCTGGGCTACGTCGCCCTCACCGGGGTCGTGGCAGGCGGGGTCGCGGCGCTCGTGGCCAGCACACCGGCCGTGCTCACCGGCCTGACCGTCGCGGGCGCCGCCTACCTGGTGTGGCTCGGAGCGGTCACCCTGGCCCGTCCCGCGGTGCCCGGAGCGGGCGGCACCGCGGTGCCCTCCTCCCGGAGTTCGCGCGTGCTGACCGGTACCGGCGTCAGCGGCCTCAACCCCAAGGCCCTGCTGCTGTTCCTCGCCCTGCTGCCGCAGTTCACCGATCCGGAGGGCGGATGGCCGATGGCCGCGCAGATCGGGACCCTCGGCCTGGTGCACACGGTCAGCTGCGGGGCGGTCTACCTGTGTGTGGGCGCGCTCGCCCGCACGGTGCTGGGGACGCGCCCCGCCGCCGCGCGCGCCGTCAGCCGTTTCTCCGGTGCGGCGATGATCGTCATCGGCGTGGGCCTGGCGGCGGGCCGCTTCCTCTAGGCATCGACGGGCGCAGCCAGAGGCCGAGTAACGGGCACCGGCGCCCAGCACCCGGGCGACCGGGCCCCTAACGCGTGGCGCGGCGGTGGAACCCCCGGACCGCGATCGGCGCGCAGATCGCCACGATGACGAGGCACCAGGCGAACGCTCCCCATCCGCGCCACTCCAGCGGCTGTTCCAGGAGGAAGCCGCGGACGGCGTCGACGACCACGGTGATCGGCTGGTACTCGGCGAACACCCTCAGGCCGGTGGGCATGGACTCGGTGGGGACGAAGGCGCTGCTGGCGAAGGTCAGGGGGAGCAGCCAGACGTAGTTGGCCGACTGGACCCCCTCGGCGTTGCGGACCAGCAGCCCTATGAGCGAGGAGATCCAGGAGAAGGCGAGGCTGACCAGGAGCAGCAGGGCGATGGCTCCGATCCAGCCCGCCACCCCCGCCGTGGGCCGGAAGCCGACCACGAGTCCGATCAGTACGCCGACCAGGATGACCAGCGAGTTGCGCACCACGTCGGCCAGGATCCGGCCGCTGAGCACCGCCGAGGGCGCCATCGGCAGAGAACGGAACCGGTCGACCAGCCCCCGCTTCATGTCCTCGGCCAGGCCGACGCCGGAGTTGACCGCTCCGAACGCGACGGTCTGCACGAGGATGCCAGCCATGAGGAAGTCGGTGTAGGCCATGTCGGGGGTGAGGATCGCGCCCCCGAACACGTACCGGAACAGCAGCACGAAGATGATCGGGTTGACCGTCGCGAAAACGAGCTGCTCCGGGATACGGGGGACGTGCCGCAGACTTCGCTCGGTCAGTACGAGTGTGTCGGTGATGGTCCCTCGCAGCGCCCCGTGGACAGGTGCGCGGTCGAACGCGAGGGGCTCATCGCCCGGGAACCCGACCCCGAGGACCGGCGCGCCACCCTGCTGCGGCTCACGGCTGACAGCCGGGCCCGGATGCGTCGACTGCACGAGGCGCAGAACCAGCTCGCTGAGGAACTTCTCCTCCCTCTCCGCTCAGGGGACCGGGTGGAGCTCCACCGCATGCTCACCCTGCTCAGGGACGCCGCCACGCACGAAGGGGCGCCCCTTGCGGGGCGCCCCGAGGAGGCATCCGACTGAGCGGAACCCGGACGGGTCAGCAGGAGGAGCCCGCCTCGCCCTTCGACGAACCTCCGGACTCCGGCGGGTCCTCGCCCGTGTTGGTCCCGGTGTGCACCCGCACGGTCTCGCCCGGGTCGTCCGGGTCCTGCTCCCGGCCCGGCGTGGGCAGGTTGAGGCGGGTGATGAGCAGGTAGAAGATTCCGAAGTAGGCCGCGAAGTACACCAGGCCCAGCAACAGGATCAACCCCAGCCCCTGGGTGTTGTCCTTGGTGGCGTTCAACAGCATGTCGATCAGCCCCGCCGAGAACCCGAAGCCCAACTGGGTGTCCAGCGCGTTCATCACCGCCATCGAGATGCCGGTCAGCACCACGTGCACCGCGAACAGCGCCGGAGCCACGAAGATGAACGCGAACTCCACCGGCTCGGTGATGCCCGTGACGAACGCGGTCAGCGCCGCGGGGATCATGATCGAGCCGATCTGCGTCCGCCGGGCCTTGGGCGTGGCCAGCCACATCGCCAGAGCCGCACCGGGCAGGCCGAACATCAGCACCGGGAAGAACCCGGACAGCAGACCGCCGGCGTCGGGGTCGCCGGCGAAGTAACGGGTGATCTCGCCGTGCGTCACGGCGCCGTCGGGCGCGGTGTAGGTGCCCGACACGAACCAGATGAACGAGTTCACCACGTGGTGCAGGCCCAGCGGCAGCAGCAGGCGGTTGATCACCCCGTAGGCTCCGGCGCCCACCGCGCCCGCGCCGATGATGCCCTCACCCAGGTCCTGGATCCATCCGCCCACGACCGGCCAGATGAGGCCAAGCGCCACGCCCATCAGCAGACCGGCCAGCGCCGTCACGATCGGCACGAACCTGCGGCCGCCGAAGAAGCCCAGCCAGGTCGGCAGCTTGATCCGGTGGTAGCGCTGCCACAGCAGGGCCGCCACCAGGCCCACCGCGATGCCGCCGAGCACGTCGGTCGGGTTCTTCACCGCGTGGTTGATCACCGGCATGACCGCGTTGACGGCCTCGGGATCCGTGATGGGCTGGCGGGTCACCGGGTCCACCGCCAGCGGGTACGTGGTCAGCCGCGACCCCAGGTCGCCCGTGGCGCCGTCGAAGGTCACCATCGTCCAGGTGGCCACCCGGTCGAACACCAGGTAGCCCACGACCGCGGCCAGGGCGGTCGAACCGTCGGCGCGCTTGGCGAACCCGATCGCCACACCGATCGCGAACAGCAGTGGCAGGGCCTGGAAGACCGCGTCGCCCGCCATGCCGACGGCACCCGCGACCGGCTCCATCCAGCCCATCCCGGAAAGCCCGGCCAGGCCGTCGGCGCCGAGCAGGTCGGGCTGGCCCAGACGGAGCAGGATCGCGGCGGCGGGCAGGACCGCGATGGGCATCATCAGGCTGCGGCCGAGCCTTTGCAGGACGGCGAGCGTCGACGATCCGCGCTTGGACCGGCTCGCGTCGCCGCCCGGGGGCTGCGACGCGGTCGGTGTCGGGGTCTGGTCCGAACTCATGGGGGGTCCTTCCTCGGACACGCGCCTCGTGGGCGCGGGACTTCAGTCGCCGTGCCGCCGGGGGTCCAGCCGGGAGTGCAGCTGGTAGCGGTCGGCTCGGTAGGTGGACAGCGCCAGTTCCACGCACTGTCCGTTGGCGAAGCTCCGGCGCTGCATCACCAGCACCGGGCTCCCAGCTGGCAGGCCGAGGAGTCGGGAGTCGGCCGAGTCGCAGATCCCGGCCTCGATGGTCTGTTCCCCGGAATCCAACAGGATGTCGAACTCGTTTTCCAGCACCTCGTAGAGGGAGCGTTCGGCGAGGTCGTAGTCCTCCAGGCCCGGGACCATGGCGGCGGGGATGTTGGAGCGTTCCACGGCCATCGGCTCGTCGTCGGCGGTGCGCATGCGCTCGATGTGGTGCACCAGGGTGCCCGGCGCGATGTCGAGCATGCGCGCGGTGTGCCCGCTCGCCGGGATGACCTGGCGGATCAGCTCGCGCGCGCCCGGCTCGAAGCCGCGTGCGCGCATGTCCTCGCTGAAGGAGGCCAGGACCAGGGACATCTCGATCTTGGGGCGGGCGATGAAGGTCCCCTTGCCGGGGACCCGGTACAGCCGCCCCTCGGCCACCAACAGGTCGATGGTCTGGCGGACGGTCATCCGCGAGAGCCCGTAGGTGGCGCTGAGCTCGCGCTCGGAGGGGATCATGTCGTCCACGCCCAGCCCCGCCGCGGTGATCCAGTCCAGGAGCAGGTCGCGCAGTTGGCTGTACTTGGGCAGCGGGTTGCTGGGGTCGATCGACATGGAGCGGGCGGCCTTCTCGGTCGGCGGGCGGGGTTGGCGTCAGACCTTAGCGCGGACGGACCGTGCGTGTCCGGCGGACCCGGCCCGGGTACTTCCGGGACGATTCGGACATGACTGGTATAGTCCGGACTAGACCACAGCTCCGACCGCGTGTCAATCCACCCAGAGGCAGGCGGTTCGCACCTGTTACCAGGGCAGACCGCGGGATCCGTCCGGGGGTCCGGCCCGACCGTGCGGGCGCCCCTGTCCGCGGTCCGTCAGCCGAGGCACGTGTTCGGCAGCGTCCACCGCCCGCGCCACCCACAGGAAAGGCCCTCCATGACCACCACGACGAGCGCGATGCGCTCCGAGATCGCCGAGCAGCCGGAGGCGCTGCGCCGCACCTTCGCCGAGCTCCTGCCGCTGCGCCCCGAGATCGAGGCCCTGGGCCGCCGCACCAGGCACGTGCTGTTCATCGCCCGCGGCTCCTCCGACAACGCGGCGGTCTACGGCAGCTACCTCCTCCAGGCGCACACCGGCCGCCTGGCCACCCTGGGCTCGCCGTCCATCGCCACCACCTACGGGGCCCGGATCGACCTGTCCGACGTCCTGGCCGTCGCGCTCTCCCAGTCCGGCAGGACCGAGGAGATCGTCGAGACCATGCGCTGGGCCGCGGACTGCGGCGCGCGCACCGTCGGCGTCACCAACGGCGCGGAGTCCCCACTGGCCAAGGAGGCCGACGTCGCCCTGGTCACCCGGGCCGGGGACGAGGTCGCGGTGCCCGCCACCAAGACCTACAGCACCCAGCTGGCCGCCCTCGCCGTCCTGGCCCTGGGCCTGGGCGCCGACCTGGACCCCGGCGACCTGACCCGGGCCTCCGACGGCATCGAGGAGACCCTCGCGGCGCCCTCGGACGCCCTGGAGGAGATCGTCGAGCGCATGGTCGCCGTACAGGGAGCGGTCATCTCCGGCCGCGGCATGGCCTTCTCCACCGCGCTGGAGGCCGCTCTCAAGCTCAAGGAGGCCTGCTACCTCCACGCCATGGGCCTGTCCTACGCCGACCTGCTGCACGGCCCCATCGCCGTGGTGGACCCGCGCACCCCCGCGCTGCTGGTGGCCGCGCCCACCGGCCCGACCCTCCAGGGCACGGTCTCCCTCGCCGAACGCGTCCGCTCCGCCGGGGCGCCGGTCTTCGGCTTCGGCGGCGGCGACGCGCTGGCCGCCGCCAGCGACGTGTCCGTGCCGGTCCCCGACGTGCCCGAGTGGGTGTCCCCGATGAACCTCATCGTCCCCGCCCAGCTGCTCACCGAGCGCCTGGCCCGCCGCCTGGGCTACGACCCGGACGTCCCGCGCGGCCTGAACAAGGTCACGCAGACCTCCTGAGCGGAGCACAACACCCCGTCCGGCCCCGCACCCTGGTGCGCGCGGTGCGCCGCCCCTAAGCTCGCCCTCAGGTTTCGGGTACACCCCGTTCCACGGCAGAACACGGAGGACACATGGCGGACAAGGCAGCGGCGATCGTCGCCGGTCTGGGCGGCGCGGACAACATCGAGGACATCGAGGCCTGCATCACCCGGCTGCGCACCGAGGTGGCCGACCCCGGTCTCGTGGACGAGAAGGCCCTCAAGGCCTCCGGAGCCCACGGCGTGCTGGTCTCGGGCAACGTCGTCCAGGTGGTGGTCGGCCCCGAGGCCGACGCCCTCACCGACGACATTCGGGACCTGCTCGAATAGGCCCCGCCAGGAAGGATCAAACCCCCCAGGGAGGGAAGACATCCCCCATGCCAGACGTGATCGGTACGCTGCGCGTACTCTCCCCCGTGCCCGGAACGGCGCTGTCCCTCGAAACCGTGCCCGACCCCGTCTTCTCCCAGTCGATGGTCGGCCCCGGGGTCGCCGTCCACCCCGAGCCCGGTCAGGAGGGCGGGCAGGAGGGGGTCCAGGACGCCGTGTCCCCCATCGCGGGGACCCTGGTCAAGCTGCACCCCCACGCGTTCGTGGTGATGGCGCCCGACCACCGCCGGGGCGTGCTCGTCCACCTGGGCATCGACACCGTCCAGATGGCGGGGGAGGGGTTCACCCTCCTGGCCGCCGAGGGCGACGAGGTCGAGCCGGGCACCCCGGTGGTCCGCTGGTCGCCGGGTTCGGTGGCAGCGCAGGGAAGGCCGTCGGTGGTCCCGGTGGTCGCCCTGGACGCCTCGCCCGACGCGCTGGGCGATGTGGTCAGCGGCTCGGTCGACCGGGGGGACGCCCTCTTCACCTGGGCCTGAAAGGTGCGCGGACGCGCGCCCGCGCACACCGCTCACCGGAGCCCGAACCGCCGCCACGCGCGCCCGTGTGGCGGCGGTTCCGCGTCTCGGCCTGTCGCAACGGGTATTCTCCGGCGGCGAACCCACGATTTCGCCGGAGATGAAGCCCGCCATGAAACTGTCCGTTCCGTACGCCCTGGCCCCGGCCTGCGTGGGACTCGCGCTGATCGCCACCGCATGCACCACAGAGGAGGTGGGTTCCTCGCAGGAGGACCGCGAACCCCAGCCGTCGGCCGAGGCCGAGCCCTTCGAGCCCGTGCTCGCGCCCCGGCTGCTGTCCGAGATGGACCTGGACGACAAGATCGGCCAGCTTCTCGTCCTGACCGCCCAGGGCACCTCGGCCGCCGAGAACGCCGCCCAGATCGAGGCCCACCGGCCCGGCGGCATCATCTACTTCGACGCCAACCTCACCGACGCCGAGCAGATCGCCACCATGTCGGCGGGCGTGCAGGACCTCGCCGCCGAGCAGGGACAGGGCGTGCCGCTGTTCGTCGGGATCGACCAGGAACAGGGCCTGGTGGCCCGGCTGCCCGTGGGCACCAGCTTCCCTGACGCCATGGCCGTCGGCGCCACCCGCGACACCGGACTGGCCGCGCTGCGCGCCTCCACCACCGCCGAGGAGCTCACCGCCCTGGGCATCAACCTCAACTACGCGCCCGACGCCGACGTCAACACCGACCCCGCCAACCCGGTCATCGGCATCCGCTCCTTCGGCTCCGACCCCGACCTGGTCGCACAGATGGCCGTCGCCGAGTCGGGCGCCTACTCCGAAGCCGGCGTGGTGTCGGTGGTCAAGCACTTCCCCGGGCACGGCGACACCGACGTGGACAGCCACAGCGGCCTGCCCGTCATCGACATGCCGCGCGAGGAGTGGGAGGCCGAGCACCTGCCGCCGTTCCGGGCGGCCATCGACGCGGGCGTGGACGCCATCATGACCGCCCACGTGCTGATGCCGCAGCTGGACGGGAGCGAGGAACCCGAGCCCGCCACCATCTCCCCGGAGCTGATCGACGGCATCCTCCGCGACGAGCTGGGCTACGACGGCGTGGTGACCACCGACGCCCTCAACATGGAGGGCGTGCGCCAGCGCCACTCCGACGGCGAGATCGCCGTGCGCGTGCTGGAGGCGGGCGTGGACCAGCTGCTCATGCCGCCGGACCCCGCCGCCGCGGTGTCCGCGATCCGCGAGGCGGTCGAGCAGGGCCGCCTGACCGAGGAGCGCATCGACGAGTCCGTGCTGCGCGTCCTGGCGCTCAAGGAGGAGCGCGGGATCCTGGAGGCCGGACCGGTGGACGTGCAGGGCGCCGCCGCCGTCCTGGAGGACCCCGAGCACACCGAGGCCGCCCAGCGCGTGGCGGACGCCTCCGCGACCCTGCTGCGCAACGAGGGCGACCTGCTGCCGCTGGCCGAGGGCAGCGGCGTCCGGGTCCAGGGGGTGGGCGCGGAGCAGATCGCCGCCGCGCTCACCGAGGCCGGGATGGACGTGGTGGAGAGCGGGGCCGACGCCGTGGTCGTGGGCACCGGGGGCGGCAGCGGGGCCTCGGAGCAGAGCGGTCTGGTCCAGGCGGCACGTGCCGAGGGGCTGCCGGTCGTCGTGGTGTCCCAGGGCACGCCCTACGACCTGGCGGCCTTCCCGGAGGCGGAGGCGTTCGTGGCGGTGTACTCGTCCGTGGACGTGTCCCGGGCGGCCGCCGCGCGGGTCGTCGCCGGACAGGTGAAGCCCTCCGGGAAGCTGCCGGTGGACATCCCGGCGGCCGACGTGGAGATCGGGACCGGGCTGACCACCTGACCGGCCGGGTCTCGCCGGGGGTTGAAACGGGCGGGGAACGGGAAGAACGCCTCCCCGCCCACCTGGGGAGAGGCCACCGACGACCGGAGGAGGGATCGGATGGACGGCACGGGACGTGTGGACGGAACCCGGCGAGGGGTTATCTGCGACTGGGGCGGTGTCCTCACACCGCCGCTGCCCGTGGGCATCCGGGCCTGGCTGCACGCCGACCGCATCGACGTCGAGCACTACCACGAGGTCATGCGCCCCTACTTCGACGGCAGCGTCGAGGGGGAGAACCTCGTGCACGCGCTGGAGCGGGGCGAGATCGACACCTGCGCGTTCGAGCGCGAGCTGGCGGCCCTGCTGCGCTGCACGCACGGCGGCCCGGTGGTGGCCGAGGGGCTGATCGACCGCATGTTCTGCGAGTTCGACCCCGTGCACGACATGTACGAGGCCCTGCGCGAGGCCAGGGCCGCAGGAGCCGCGACCGCCCTGCTGTCGAACTCCTGGGGCAACTGCTACCCCCGTGAGCACTTCGACACCACCTTCGACGCGGTGGTGATCTCGGGCGAGGTGGGAATGCGCAAGCCCGAGCACCGCATCTACCTGCACACCTGTGAGCGGCTCGGCCTGCGTCCCGAGGAGTGCGTGTTCATCGACGACCTGGAACACAACGTCCGCACGGCCGAGGAACTCGGCATGACCGGCATCCTGCACACCGACGTGGACACCACGCGGTTGGAGCTGGAGCGCTTCCTGGCGCCGGACGGCGACGGCGCGCCCCCGGTGCCCGGGGAGCGGGCGGCCTGATCCCGGGGTTTGGCACACTTGATGTGTTCAGCCCACATTTTGGAGAGCCACTCGCATGTACGTCTTCCTGCCCAGCACCATCCCCGCCCTGGCTCGCCTGCTGGAGGAGGGGCGGCTGGAGGGCGTGCCGCTGACCGCGTTCGCGGCCGACCCCGGTCCGGACGAGGACGTGGAGGAGACGGAGTACGAGGCCATGTACGCCGCCGCGCGGGAGTCGCTGGCGCTGCTGGCCGCCGAGCCCGACGCCCCCCGGAGGCGGGTGGTGCTGGCCGCGAACATGCCCGACCACGTCGTCGAGCGCGCGGGCCGCGCGGGGCGGGGAGTGGTCCGGGTGAGGGTCACCGGAGCCGTTCCGTACAAGAAGCTGGCGTCGGCGCACGTGGACGACGCCGACGCCGTCGCGGACGTGACGGCGGCCGTCCAGGACCCGTCCTCCGACGCGGTCGAGGACCACGAACTGATGTGGTTCGCCGTCCAGGAGTTGCGCTACCTCGTAGAGGAAGCCTCGACCAAGCACCCGTAGAGCGCGAACGCACACCCCCGACCTCCGGCTGACGTGCTCGCGACCACACACCCTCCTGGCCGGACCCGGACGGAGGTTTCCACCCTTGTGCGCCCATACGGCAAGATGGAGGGGACCCCACCCCCGTCGCGTCCCGAGGAGTTCGCCATCAGCCGCCTGGTGCTATGGAACATCGACCTCACCCTCCTCGACGTGGGACGGGTGACGAGGGCGGCCTACGCCGAGGCCTTCGAGAAGGTCACCGGTGAGCCCCTCGTCTACCTGACCTCGTCGGCGGGCCGGACCGACTCGGAGATGTTTTTCGAGTTCTGCGCCCGCAACTACGTCGACGTCGAACCCGACACCAGCTCCCTGGGCGAGTTCCTCGACGCCCTGGAGGAGTCCTTCGGCAGGCGTTCCGAGGAGCTGCTCTCCAAGGGCCGCGTCATGCCCGGTGCCGCGGCCTCGCTGGCGGCGGTGGCCTCGATGCCCGACACCGTCCAGACGGTGGTCAGCGGCAGCACCCGCGCCAACGCCACGGCCAAGCTGGTCGCCTTCGGCCTGGACACCTACCTCAACCTGGCCATCGGCGGCTACGGGTCGGTCAACTACCCCAAGTCCAGCCTCATCCAGTCCATCCGCCTGCACGCGGCGGGTGAGGGCGGCCGGGTCTACCCCGAGGAGGAGACGGTCTTCATCACCGACTCCGCCCCGGACGTGCGCGCCGCCGTGATCGGCGGCGCGACCCCGGTCGCGGTGCTCAACGGCTCGACCACGGAGAGCCAGCTGCGCGAGGTCGGGGCGGTCGTCGTCCTGCCCGACCTGACCGACCCCCGGGCCGTGATGACCGCGGTCCACCAGGCAACGGCTCGGTAACGACATGTCCCCCCTGTTCGGGGGGTAGGTGGTGGCCCGTGTACGCAGTAACCGATCACCGCAATCTGTTTCTAACACTCCGCAACCACCCTGTAACGGTGTTGGTCCTGCCCCCGGGCCCGAAAGCCAGTAGCCTTGGCACCGGGCGGGGCGGGGACAACGAGGTCCGGCGCCCCGCGACCCCAATCCGAACCACCACGGCCGTGGGCTCCTTGCGGCCCAGGGAGTTCACACCGAATCACGCAGTGGCCCAGAAGTTCACAGGTCATATGACCGGTTGTTCTGCCAGCACTCGTGCGACGTTGCTCACAAAGGAGTGAGAGATCCCTATGTCCGGGCAATCCGACGTCCAGCTCCAGAAGCTGCTCAGTGAGGCGGCCGCCAAGTGGTCCCCCGGGGCGCGCATCAGCCCCGAGGAGGCCGACGCCGTCCGCCGTTTCCTCCCCGTGTACTACCGGCACACGGATCCCGAGGAGATCAGCGGCCGTTCCCCCGAGCAGATCTGCGGCGCGGCCGAGGCCCACCGCTCCTTCGGCGCCCAGCGCGCCGTCGGACGGGCCAAGGTCCGCGTCTACACCCCCGACGCCGCGCGCGACGGCTGGGACCAGCAGACCGGCGTCGTGGAGATCGTCACCGACAACGCCCCCTTCCTCGTCTCCTCCGTCACCATGGCCCTCAGCGACCTCGGTGCCGGGGTCCGGCTGATCATCCACCCCCAGATGACCGTCGGCCGCGACCTGGAGGGCCGTCTGGTCCGGGTGGACCCGGAGACCGGCGGCGAGGGCCTGCTGCCCATCGACGAGTCCTGGATGCACATCGAGATCGACCCGCAGCCCGACCCCGGGCGCCTGCGGGAGATCACCGCCCGCGTCGAGTCGGTCCTGGCCGACGTGCGCTACGTGGACGAGGACGCCGGCAAGATGAGCGACCGGGCCATCCGGATCGCCGACGAGCTCGCGGCCTACCCCGACCGGCTCGTGGCCGGGGGAGTGGACCCGCGGGAGATCGGTGAGAGCGTCGACTTCCTGCGCTGGGCAGCGGGACGCCACTTCACCTTCATGGGCTACCGCGAGTACACCCTGGTCACCGACGAGAACGGCGACGACTCCCTGCGCCCCGAGCCCGGCTCGGGTCTGGGCATCCTGCGCATGGACTCGCCCGCCTCCACCAGCTTCGCCGCCCTGCCCCCCGAGATCCGCGGCAAGGCCCGCGAGCCCTACGTCCTGGTCCTGACCAAGGCCAACTCGCGCGCCACGGTCCACCGGCCCAAGTACCTGGACTACATCGGCGTCAAGAAGTTCGACGCCCAGGGCAACATCGTCGGCGAGCGCCGGTTCCTCGGCCTGTTCACCTCCCAGGCCAGCACCACCAGCATCGCCCAGATCCCCATCATGCGCCGCAAGCAGGCCGAGGTGCTGGCCCTGGCCGGGTTCGAGGCCGACAGCTACGACGGCAAGGACCTCACCGAGCTGCTGGAGACCTTCCCCCGGGAGGAGCTCCTCCAGATCCCCGTGGGAGAGCTGTACAACATCGTCCGCGGGGTCCTGCGCCTGCGCGACCGGCGCGGCACCAAGCTGTTCATGCGCCGCGACCCCTACGGCGGCCGGTACATGTCCTGCTTCGTGTACATGCCGCGCGACCAGTACAGCACCCGGGTGCGCCTGGACATCCAGAAGGTCCTCGCCGAGGCCTTCCACGGCGCCACGATGGACCACAACGTGCTCATCGGCTCCGCCCCGCTGGCCCGCCTGTACCTGGTGGCCCGCGCCCAGCACGGGCACACCCTCGCCGACATCGACCAGGTCGCCCTGGAGGAGAAGGTCCGCGAGGCGGCCCGCTCCTGGGACCTGGACCTCGACGACGCCCTCGCCGCGGCCTTCGGCCCCGTGCGCGCCACGGAGTTCAAGGAGCGCTACTCGGGCGGCCTCACCGAGGCCTACAAGGTCGACAACAGCCCCGCCACCGCGGCGGGCGACATCCGCGAGCTGGAGAAGCTCCTCTCCCGCACCGCCCCCGAGCGGCGCCACGGCGAGTTCTCCGCGGTCCTGTACCAGCGCGAGGACGCCGACCCCGGCTGCTGGCGGTTCCGCCTCTACCGGATCGGCGAGCCCATCTCGCTCTCGCGCGTCCTGCCCGTCCTGGAGAACCTGGGTGTGGAGGTCGTCGACGAGTGGCCCTACGACGTCACCGTCCGGGACGTGGGCCGGGTGTGGATCTACGACTTCGGCCTCGGCCCGATCCCCGAGTCCGACCTGGCCCCCGAGCGCCTCAAGTGCCTGTTCGAGGAGGCCTTCGACGCCTCCTGGCGCGACCTGGGCGAGAGCGACCGGTTCAACGCCCTGGTGGTGCGGGCGGGCCTCGACTGGCGCCAGCTCACCGTGCTGCGCGCCTACGCCAAGTACCTGCGCCAGACCGGGTCCACGTTCACCCCCGAGTACCTGGCCGACGTGCTGGTGGCCAACGTCGGGATCGCCAACCTGCTGGTCGAGCTGTTCGAGACCCGCTTCGACCCCGACCAGCCCGGCGAGGGCCGCGACGAGCGCGCCGACGTCCTCGTCCGCAAGGTCGAGGGCGAGCTGGAGGCCGTGGCCAGCCTGGACCACGACCGCATCCTGCGCGCGTTCCTGGCGGCCATCCGCGCCACCCTGCGCACCAACCACTACCAGGGCCACCCCTACCTGGTGCTCAAGCTCGACCCGCAGGAGATCCCGGACCTGCCCCACCCGCGGCCCCGGTTCGAGATGTACGTCTACTCCCCGCGCGTGGAGGGCGTGCACCTGCGCTTCGGCGCGGTCGCGCGCGGCGGACTGCGCTGGTCGGACCGCTTCGAGGACTTCCGCACCGAGATCCTGGGCCTGGTCAAGGCCCAGATGGTCAAGAACTCCGTCATCGTCCCCAGCGGCGCCAAGGGCGGCTTCGTGTGCAAGCGGCTGCCCCAGAACGGCACCCGCGACGAGGTGATGGCCGAGGTCGTGGCCTGCTACAAGCAGTTCATCAGCGGCCTGCTCGACGTCACCGACAACCTCGTGGACGGCGAGACCGTGCACCCCGAGCGCACCGTCCTGCACGACGGCGACGACTCCTACCTCGTGGTCGCCGCCGACAAGGGCACCGCCACCTTCTCCGACACCGCCAACGCCATCTCCACCGAGCGCGGCTTCTGGCTCGGCGACGCCTTCGCCTCCGGCGGCTCGGTCGGCTACGACCACAAGGCCATGGGCATCACCGCGCGCGGCGCCTGGGAGTCGGTCCGGTTCCACTTCCGCGAGATGGGGGTGAACGTGCAGGAGGAGCCGTTCACCGTCGTCGGCATCGGCGACATGTCCGGCGACGTGTTCGGCAACGGCATGCTGCTCTCCCAGCAGATCCGGCTGATCGCGGCCTTCGACCACCGCCACGTCTTCCTCGACCCCGACCCCGACCCGCACACCTCCTGGGTGGAGCGCAAGCGCGTCTTCGACCTGCCCCGCAGCACGTGGGAGGACTACGACCCCAAGCTCATCTCCGAGGGCGGCGGCGTGCACCCGCGCACGGCCAAGTCCGTGCCGATCACGCCGCAGGTGCGCGAGGCGCTCGGCATCGACGAGGGGGTGCGGAGCCTCACACCGGACGAGCTGATCCGGTGCGTGCTCACCTCCCCCGTCGACCTGTTGTGGAACGGCGGCATCGGAACCTACGTCAAGGCGAGCACCGAGACGCACGCCGACGCGGGCGACAAGGCCAACGACCAGCTGCGCGTGGACGCCGCCGAGCTGCGCGTCAAGGTGGTCGGCGAGGGCGGCAACCTGGGCCTGACCCAGGACGCGCGGATCGAGTTCGCCCGCGCGGGCGGCCGGATCAACACCGACTTCATCGACAACTCCGCCGGTGTGGACACCTCCGACCACGAGGTCAACATCAAGATCATGCTGGACCGGGAGGTGTTGGCGGGCAAGCTGGACAAGGCCGACCGCGACCAGCTGTTCATCGACATGACCGACGAGGTCGCCGAGCTGGTCCTGGACAACAACGACGCGCAGAACACCGTGCTGGCCGCCGCGCGCAAGCAGGACGGCCAGATGCTGCACGTCCACGGCCGGTACATGCGCCACCTGGAGCGCACCAGGGTGCTCAAGCGCAAGCAGGAGGACCTGCCCTCCGACAAGACGATCGCGGAGCGGCGCGCGGCGGGCAGGGGCCTGACCAGCCCGGAGTTCGCCACGCTGCTGTCGTACACCAAGATCAGCCTCAAGGACCAGCTCGACCTGTCCGACCTGTCCGAGGACCCGTACCTGACCGACGCCCTGACCTCGTACTTCCCGACGCCCCTGCGGTCGGAGCGCTTCGCCGCGGGTGTGCACTCCCACCCGCTGCGCCGGGAGATCATCGTCAACCAGGTCGTCAACCAGATGGTCAACCGCTCCGGTCTGACCTTCGCGTTCCGGCTCAACGAGGAGCTGGGGTCCAGCTCCGCCGACATCGCCCGCGCCTACCTGGTGGTGCAGGACGTGCTGGGGCTGCGCCGGTTCTGGAGCAGGCTGGAGGAGCTGGACCACGAGATCTCGATGGACAGCCAGCTCGTCCTGCTGCTGGAGGCGCGCAAGCTCGCCGAGCGCTCCGCCCGGTGGCTGCTGCGCAACCGCACCTTCCCCTTCGACATCAGCAGCGAGATCGGCTACTTCGCCGACGGCGTGGGCGAGGTGCTGCCGCAGCTGGTCCAGCTGCTGCGGGGCCGAGACCGCGAGGCCTTCGTCGAGCGCCGCGACCGCTACACGTCGATGGGCGTGCCGACCGAGCTGGCCGAGCAGGTGGCCGTGATGGTGCCCGCCTACTCCACGCTGGACCTGGTGGAGATCGCCCAGCGCACCGGGCGTCCGGTGGAGAAGGTCGCCGAGCTCTACTTCGAGCTGGCCGACCGGCTCAACATCAGCTGGTGGCGCGAGCGCATCATCGACCTGCCGCGCGACGACCGGTGGGTGACGACGGCGCGCTCCTCGCTGCGCGACGACCTGTACGCGGCGCACGCCGACCTGACCGCGCGGGTGCTGGAGAGCGGCCCGGCGCAGGAGCCCTCCGAGCTGATCGCCGCGTGGATCGACCAGAACCGCGACCGGGTGCAGCGCGCCGGGATCACGCTGTCGGAGATCCAGGAGAACGAGCGCTTCGACCTGGCCACGCTGTCCGTGGCGCTGCGGTCCTTCCGCGGCCTGGTGGGCTAGCCAGTGTTGTTCTGGGCCTCCGCTCCGCTTCGTCCCGTCCGTCGCCCGCCACCGTCCTCAACGGACGCCTGCGGCGCGGTCGTTCGGGCGCCCGGAGCACGGGAAGCGGGTTGAAGCAGGCACAGGGGCGCCGGAGGCGGGTCCGCGAGGAACGAGCGAACCCGCCTCCGGCTCCTCCAGAACCCCGCGGGCGTCCGAACCGAACCCCCGCAAGCTGAGGTCCCTCCAGAAAACAGGACCTGGCCCCCGTCCGCCCCCGACGGGCTCCCCGCGCCGGTGCGCGCGGGGAGCCCGCACCTGTTTGGGGCCTACACTGGGGTCCGTGGCAGAACTGGACCCAGCAGAGAAGATCAAGGACCTCGCGGCGACCCTGGCGAGCGTCAGCGCCGTGTTGGACCTGGAGGCCATGCACACGCAGATCGCCGAGTTGCGCGAACAGTCCGCGGACCCCGAACTGTGGGCCGACCAGGACAACGCGCAGAAGGTGACGCGCCAGCTCTCCAGCCTGGAGTCCATGGTCAACAAGGTCAACGGCATCAGCCAGCGGCTCGACGACCTCGGCGTGCTCTACGAGCTGGCCGAGGGAGAGGACGACGCCGACACCAAGGCCGAGGCCGACCGCGAGCTCGACCAGCTGCGCAAGGAGATCGGCGAGCTGGAGGTGCGCACCCTCCTCAACGGGCCGCACGACGAGCGCGAGGCCATCGTCACGATCAACTCCCAGGCGGGCGGCGTGGACGCCGCGGACTGGGCGCAGATGCTCCAGCGCATGTACCTGCGCTGGGCCGAGCGGCACGGCTACCCCACCGACATCTACGAGACCTCCTACGCCGAGGAGGCGGGCATCAAGTCCACCTCCTTCGCGGTCAAGACCCCGTTCGCCTACGGCACCCTGCGCGGCGAGCACGGTACGCACCGCCTGGTGCGCATCTCGCCCTTCGACAACCAGAACCGGCGCCAGACCTCGTTCGCGGGAGTGGACGTCGTCCCGGTGGTGGAGCAGAGCGACCACATCGAGATCGACGACGGCGACCTGCGGGTGGACGTGTACCGCTCCAGCGGCCCCGGCGGCCAGGGCGTCAACACCACCGACTCGGCGGTGCGCATCACCCACCTGCCGACCGGCATCGTGGTGTCCTGCCAGAACGAGCGGTCGCAGCTGCAGAACAAGGCCACGGCCATGTCGATGCTCCAGGCCAAGCTGCTGGTGCGCAAGCGCGAGGAGGAGCAGGCGGCGCTGGACGAGATCCGCGGCGACTCGGTGAGCAGCTGGGGCACCCAGATGCGCAACTACGTCCTGCACCCGTACCAGAGCGTCAAGGACGTGCGCACCGGTGCCGAGACCGGCAACACCTCGGGTGTGCTGGACGGGGACATCGACGAGTTCATCGACGCCGAGATCCGCTGGATGCGCAGCCGCGAGCGCTCCGAGGACGCCTAGGGGAGCCTTCCCCCGGCGGCCCCGCCGCGGGGGAGGGCCCCGGCGGGCCAGGTGTGCCGGGACGGTCACCGAGCCGGGGCGCCCTCCGGGGGACGGCGGCGAGCGGGACGGAACCCGGGGTCCGCGGTCCGCACGGCCGGAGTCCCCGGCGGCCGGGACGGTTCCGGCGGAGGCCGCGGACACGCCCGGTCGCAGCGGCGGAACCCCGTGTGAGCAGGTGGGACAGATGTGGATGTTGTGTCCCAATGGTGATGATCACGTCTCCGCAGTTTTACCGAAACTGCTATATGTGAACGTTATCATCGGTTGACGCCTCCGATATGCTCGAGGCTGTTGTCCGATGGTGCACTGATCTTCGGGTGTGAGGCGACCGGGACAATCCGGGCCGCTCCCCCCTCTACACTGTCGGTTGGCCATGTGGCCGGTACGATCCCGCGCGGAGTGCCCTCCACTGCGGGTGCCCATACCTTCGAGAACCTTGTGATGCGCCTGTGATCCACTTCGATAACGTCACCAAGGTCTACCCGACCCAGAAGCGCCCCGCGCTCGACGGCGTTTCCATTGACGTAGACAAGGGCGAGTTCGTCTTCCTGGTCGGCCCGTCCGGCTCCGGCAAGTCGACCTTCCTCCGCTTGGTCCTCAAGGAGGAGAAGCCCGACAAGGGGCGTGTGCACGTCGCCGGCAAGGACCTGGCGCGCCTGTCCAACTGGAAGGTCCCGCACCTGCGTCGCCGTATCGGCTGCGTCTTCCAGGACTTCCGCCTGCTGCCGAACAAGAACGTCTTCGAGAACGTCGCCTTCGCGCTGGAGGTCATCGGCAAGCCCCGCCGCTTCATCCGCAAGGTCGTCCCCGAGGTCGTCGAACTGGTCGGCCTGGAGGGCAAGGCCGGGCGGATGCCCAACGAACTCTCCGGCGGTGAGCAGCAGCGCGTGGCCATCGCCCGCGCGTTCGTCAACCGCCCCCAGATCCTGCTGGCCGACGAGCCCACGGGCAACATCGACCCCGCGACCTCCATCGGCATCATGAAGGTGCTGGACCGAATCAACCGCACGGGCACCACCGTCGTCATGGCGACCCACGACGCCGCCATCGTCGACTCGATGCGCAAGCGCGTGATCGAGCTTGAAGAGGGCTTGGTAGTGCGCGACCAGACGCGCGGCGTCTACGGCCAGGCGTACTGACCTCCCGCTGCGAGGACCGGCGCGGCGAAGCCCCGAAGGATGGACCTTTAACAGATCATGCGAGCACAATTCGTTCTCTCCGAGACGTGGATCGGCCTTCGCCGAAACCTGACGATGACCATCGCGGTCATCACGACGGTGGCCATCTCACTGACTCTTTTCGGCGCCGGTCTACTGGTCAACCAGCAGGTCTCCGAGATGCGCACCTACTGGGACGAGCGGATCACGCTCACCGTCTACATGTGCACCGAGATCTCGCCCACCACGGCCTGCCAGGAGAACGGTCCGGCCACCGACGAGGACCGCCAGGCCCTGGAGCAGACCCTCGACGGCCTGGAGCAGGTGCAGGAGTACACCTACCTCACCACGGCCGAGGCCTGGCAGGACTTCCAGGACCGGTTCGGCTCCTCCAACGAGGCGCTGGCCAACGCCACGCAGGAGGGCGACATCCCGGACAACTACCGGGTGCAGCTCACCGACCCCTCCCAGTACCAGACCGTGCGCTCCGCGGTGGAGGGCGCCCCGGGCGTCGACAGCGTCTCCGACGACGAGCTCGTGCTGGAGCAGTTCTTCGGACTGCTGGACGGCCTGCGCGCGGCCGCCCTGGTGCTCGCGGGGGTCCAGCTGGCCGCCGCCGCGCTGCTGATCGGCAACACCATCCGGCTGTCGGCCTACAGCCGCCGCCGGGAGACCGGCATCATGCGGCTGGTCGGCGCGTCGAACTTCTACATCCAGCTGCCGTTCCTGCTGGAGGGCGCGGTCGCCGGCCTCATCGGCGGTCTGATCGCCTCCGGCTTCATCGTGGCCACCCGCTACACCCTGCTCACGCAGATCGAGGACTGGTTCCAGTTCGACATGGCCCTGGGCGCGGGTTCGCTGTTGTACGTCATCGGCGTCTCGATGATCCTCGGCATCCTGCTGTGCACCATCACCTCGTTCCTCACCCTGCGCCGCTACCTCAAGATCTGACGCGGCCGCCTGGGGCGGGGAGGATTCGACACCGGGGGGCCACGTGCCCCCCGGACGTATGAAGGGACACATCTGTGGCACGGGAGACCGGGCGCAAGCTCATCGCGCAGAACCGCCGGGCCCGGCACGACTACCACATCGACGAGACCTACGAGGCGGGCCTCGTCCTCACGGGTACCGAGGTCAAGTCGCTGCGGCAGGGCCGCGCCTCCCTCGTGGACGGCTTCGCGCACATCAACGACGGCGAGGTGTGGCTGGAGAACGTCCACATCCCCGAGTACTCCCAGGGGACGTGGACCAACCACGCCGCCCGACGATCGCGTAAGCTACTCCTGCACCGCGAGCAGATCTCCCGGCTGATCGGCAAGACCCGGGAACCCGGCCGCACGCTCGTCCCGCTGTCCCTGTACTTCAGTGACGGGCGCGCCAAGGTGGAGATCGCTCTGGCCCGCGGTAAGCGTGAGTACGACAAGCGCCACGACATCGCCGAGCGCGAGGCGAAACGCGACATGGAACGCGCGATCCGCCGCCGTCGATGAGGCACCCGAAAGGAACACACACGGTGTCCCCCCGTCCCCTCGGCCGGATCACGGCCGCCGGCAGCGGCCTGCTCCTCGCCGCCGCCCTGGTCGCGTGCACACCGCATCCCAGTCCCGAGGTGGCGGTCAGGTCCTTCCTGCTCGCCTGGCAGGACGGTGACCACGAGACCGCCGCCGCCTACACCGACGGCGACCCCGCACAGGTGTCCGCGGCCCTCACGGACATGCGCGAGCAGCTCGACCTGGCCTCCCTGCGCTTCCAGCTCGGACCCATCTCCCGCGAGGGCGAGTCGGCCCAGGCCGAGTTCGGCGTCAACGCCGACCTCGGCATCGGCGACCCGACCTGGAGCTACACCGGGCGCATGCCCCTGGAGTGGGGCCCCGACGGCTGGCGCATCTCCTGGTCCACGAGCGTGCTGCACCCCGACCTGAGCGAGGAGGAGCGCCTCGCGGTCAGCTACGAGAGCCAGGAGCGCGGCCAGATCCTCGACCGCGAGGGCGAGCCGCTGGTCACCGCGGACAGCGTGACGGCCTTCGGCGTCTACCCCGCGGACATGGAGGACAAGGAGGCCGGGGTCACCCAGCTCGCCGAACTCCTCGACGAGGACCCCGACCCGCTCCTGAACCGGGTGCGCTCCGCGCCGCCCGAGCAGTTCCAGCCGCTGGTGCTCATGCGCGGCTCCAGCGTGGACGAGACGCTGCTGAGCGAGGCCTCGCGGATCTCCGGGGTGGACACCCAGGAGGTCCAGGTCAACCTGACCCCCTCGGTGTCGCCCTTCCTGCTGGGCGAGGTCGCCGGCACCGCCGAGCACCGGGTCTCCTCCCGGGTGCCCGGCTCCTACCAGGCGGGCGACACCGTCGGCCTGAACGGGCTCCAGAACATCTTCCAGCACGAGCTGGCCGGTTCGGGCACCACCCAGGTGGTCTCCCTGGACCAGGACGGTCAGGTCACCGACGTCCTGGAGGCGTGGGAGGGCTCGCTCAGCGGGGCCATCGACACGACCCTGGACCTGGACGTGCAGCGGGCCGCCGAGTACGCGCTGGACGTGGTGCCGGGCAACGGCTACCTGGTGGCGGTCGACACCGGCAGCGGCGAGGTCCTGGCCGCGGCCAGCGCCTCGGGCAGCACCGCGGACGACAACGCCTTCACCGGTTCCTACCTGCCGGGCAGCACCTTCGGCATGGTCACCGCCCTGGCCGCCCTGGAGTCGGGCGCGGCCACCCCCGAGAGCGAGGTGCCCTGCGGCTACTCCGCGGAGATCGGCGGGCGCACCTTCGTCAACCCGGGCGGCGGGGCCCTGCTCGACCAGCCCACCCTGGCCCGCAACATCACCTTCAGCTGCAACGTCGGGTTCGCGGGCCTGGGCACCGAGGTGGGGGCGGAGGCGATCGCCGAGACCGCCGGGCGGATGGGCATCGGCGCCGAGTGGCAGCTGCCCGTCCCGGCCTCCTCAGGCTCGGTGGAGGTGGAGGACGGCGAGGAGAACGTGGCCGCGGCCATGATCGGCGAACACGGGGTGCGGGTCAGCCCGCTGTCCATGGCCCTGGTCGCGGCCGCGGTCGCGGACGGTACGTGGAACGCGCCGACCCTGGTGCCCGAGGAGGGGCCGGATCCGGTCGGGGCCACCTCCCTGGACAGCGCCCATCTGGAGGTGGTCCGCACCGGGCTGCGCGACGCGGTGGTCAACCGCATGCCCGAGCTGCTCGCCACCGGGGGAGAGGTCCACGGGCAGGCGGCCCGCGTGGAACAGGACGACACCTCGCTGCACTGGTTCGTCGGCTACAAGGACGACGTGGCCTTCGCCGTCCTGGCCGAGGCGGACCCGGCGACGACGCTGGTGTCGCAGCACGCGGTGAACGCCGCGGGCTCCTTCCTCAGCGGGATGGCCAACGGGGTGCCCGAGGAGGCGCCCGTCGGACCAGCGGCCGGTGAGCAGGTGCTCGACGGGACCACGACCGGCGAGGGTGTGGGCCTCCCCTCGGAGCAGACGGGGCCGACGCAGACGGGGCCGACCAACCAGGCCGACCTGACGGGCACGGAGGAGACCGGCTGGTAGGGCCGTCCGGTCGACGGCGGCTCCGGTCACCGCTGCCTCCGGACAGGGCAGAACCCGGCAAAGAGCGGGCACTCGGGCAACCCCCCGGGGGCCCGCTCGCGTCTTCCCCTATGACTGGGCCGCGACAGGGGGTAGCGGACCAGTGAGGGACAGGACCTCATCTCGGGGGAGATCCTGTCGTTTCCCAAGGTCGGCCCGACCCTGCCGACCGCCCCCGCGGGTCGCGTCGACCACCTCTTGCGTCCGCGCCCGCGGGGGTTTCTCCCTGTCCGGTCCGGAGGCGGTCGCGGATTCCCCACCGCGAGCGGGAATCAGCTTGGCCCCCGTGCTGTTCAACAGGTAGAGTGACGGACGCGCGAGCGTTCGCCGCTCGCTTGTCGGTCGCCCCGCCTGGCGGGGAGGCCGTGAAAATTGCACAGGGGGTGATCGGTTTCGACTTCGGTAGTCGTTCCAGGGGAAGCGGGTCGAGGGTTGCGTTTGTGACCTCGTTAATCCTGCATTCGCGTAAACACAAGTGCCAATTCTAAGCGCACTGAGTTCGCTCTCGCTGCCTAAGCGATAGCGTCTCTGTCGGCCTGGGCTCGTCATCGGCCCAGATCCCGGCATCAGCTAGATGACTCACCGCTCAGATCAGGCCACGGGGCCTGAGCGGGACATTTTCGTGGCTGGGCCTGTCAGCGATGTGTCCGTGCAAGCGCTGGGGCCGAGTAGAACGACAGCGCGGACTGCACCCGGAGAAGCCCTGGCTCGGTGCTGAAGGACGCGGGTTCGATTCCCGCCACCTCCACGTGTGCGCGGGCTGCTGCTCGCCGGTCTTCGACCGGCTCGCCGCAGCCCGCGATGCTTTCCGGGGGGAGACCCCCCGAACCCCCCGAGGTGCCCCCCTGTGGTTGAGGCCGTGCTGGTCGGTGGGGTGGGTGGGTCGCTTTCTTGCGACGTGAGGCTTCGCCTCGCGGGTCGTGGTCAGGCCACGGCGTGGGCTGTTGCTTGTCGGTCTTCGACCGGCTCGCCGCAGCCCGCGATGCTTTCCGGGGGGAGACCCCCCGAACCCCCCGAGGTGCCCCCCTGTGGTTGAGGCCGTGCTGGTCGGTGGGGTGGGTGGGTCGCTTTCTTGCGACGTGAGGCTTCGCCTCGCGGGTCGTGGTCAGGCCACGGCGTGGGCTGTTGCTTGTCGGTCTTCGATCGGCTCGCCGCAGCCCGCGATGCTTTCCGGGGGGAGACCCCCGGTGGGCGGCTCGACCTGTGGTCGGGGCCGTCTCCTTGTGTTTTCTGGGGGCACACCGTGACGCGGGCTGTCGCTCGGAGGCTTGTCGCCTCCTTGTGGCAGCCCGCTTTTCTGTGTCCGCCTGCGCCCCTGACCTGCCTGTTCGTGGTGGTTCAGGGGCGTTTTGCGTGTCAGCGAACGGGGAGGTGACGCTACCTAGGTTGTATTCCTAACTAGGTAGCTCTATGGTCTAGGTAGCGAACACGAACACGGAGGTGTGGAGATGACGTTCCCCCCGACCCTGGAGTTCTCGTCCCTCGGACTGGGACTGGCCGCGCTGGTCGTGCTCTACCTGCTGGCCGTCGAACCCTGGTGGGGCAGGAGCGCCTACGCCCGGCTGGAGCGCGTGCGCGACACCGACTCCGGAGCGCTGCTGCGGCTGTTCGGCACCAGCGCCTTCGTCTGGTGGGGGCTCACCGCGGTCGTCCTGCTGATCGTGGCCCTCTCGCCCGGACTGCGCTTCGCGGACGTGGGGTTCGCGGTCCCCGAGGAGGGCATGGCCGACACCCTCGGAACGATGGCCGGCGTGCTCGTCGCGGTCGTGGCGGGCCTCGTGCTGATGCGGGTGAGCGGACTGGACCGCCGCCTCCTCGCCGGACAGCGGGCGGTCTCCGCGATGCTGCCGCGCGACCGGCGCGAGCGCTGGGCCGCGGCCGGGGCCTCGGTCACCGCGGGCGTGTGCGAGGAGGTCGTCTTCCGTGGTCTGCTCATCGCCCTCGGCGTCTCCCTGGGGCTGGACGTGGTCGTCGCCGCCGGGCTCAGTCTGGCCGTCTTCGCCGTCGCCCACGTCTACCAGGGCCGCACCGGCGTCGTCCTCGTCACCCTGGTCGGTTTCGGCTTCACCCACCTGTACCTGAGCACGGGCAGTCTGCTGCTGCCGGTGTTCCTGCACGTCCTGATGGACCTGCGCTCCCTCCTGGTGGCCCCGGGGCACCGCGAAGCCGGGACAATCAGTGTCGGCAGTGCCCGATGAAGGGGGAGACACGCATGGACCGCCGCGCGAGCTGGCTCAAGGGGGTGCTCGACCTCCTGGTCCTGGCCAGCCTGACCGGGGGCGAGAGCTACGGTTACGCGATCGCCAGACGGCTGGACGAGTCCGGGTTCGGCAAGATCCGGGGCGGGACGCTCTACCCCGTGCTCAACCGGCTGGAGGAGGCCGGGCTGGTGGCCGCCGAGTACCGGGCGGCCGAGAAGGGCCCGGGCCGCCGCTACTACGTACTGACCGACGAGGGCCGCGCCGTCCTGGGCGAACAGGGTGCGGCCTGGATGGAGTTCGACGCCTCGGTGCGCTCGGTACTCGCGGAGGGAGGAATCCGATGAGCGACTACCTCACCCGGCTCGGAGACCGGCTGGGCGAACGCGGTGTGGACGCGGACAGGTCCCGCGTCCTGCTGGAGGACCTGGCCGCGCACACGGCCGAGAGCGGGGTCGACCCGGAGGAGGAGTTCGGCCCGGTCGAGGAGTTCGCCGACGCCCTGGCGCCCCCGCCCGACGCGCGGGACGAGGCCGCCGCGCAGCCGGACGTGCTGGTCTGGTCCGCCGACGCCTTCGAGGGTCCCGCCCGCCTCGCCGCGATGGGCGCCCAGGGCTGGGAGGTGGAGCGGGTGGACCGGCTCGGCCGCTTCGTCAGCCGCCGCGCCCCCGAGCGGCCGCAGACGTGGGAGTACCGCCAGGAACTCAGCCCCGGTCCGGGCGACCGCGAGCGCCTCGCGGAGCGTCTGGCGCCCGAGGGGTGGGAGCCGTGCGGTCACTGGTCGGTCCTGGCCTACTTCAAGCGCCCGGGGTCGGCCACCGCCGGGCCCGCGGCCGAACTGTCCGCCCCGCCCGCGCCCGGCCGCCGCCGCTACTTCCTGGGCTGGAGGGGCGCGCTGGCCATCGGCGCCTGCCTGCTGGTCGCGGTGGTCGCGGGGACCTGGTCGATCCTGCGGCTGACGGAGGGCTCCTCCGGGGCGGAGGGCACCGCCGACTGGGCCGGGTTCGCGGTCGGCGCGGTCCTCGGCGCGCTCCTGGCCGTCGGGCTCCTCCGGGGCGCCGCGCGGCTGGTGGCGGTCCGGCGCGGCCGCGGCTGACCCTCGGCGGGGGACACCCTCGGAGGGTGGGGTACCGCACTCCCGGTGACTTTCCGGGTACGGTCGGATCCGAGGCGGTGAACCGGTGCCGCGACGAAAGCGTTATCCTCTTTGCCCCCCGACCCCGTATCCGCGGGTGAGCGAGAGCCTTCGACCGAAAGCCTTCCGATGCCGAAGAAGACAGCCGCCTCCCTCAACGCCGATCGCTCCTCCCTGGCCCACAAGGTGCGCTACGCACTGCGCAACCCGGGCAAGGTGGTGCCGTACGTGCGCCGCTCCGCCCGTGACCTGAAGCTGCGCCTGGCCCACCGCGCCCACGTGGACTACTACCGGGCGGTGATGGCCTCCGACGCCGCACGCGACCCCAGGTCGGCTGTGGGCAGCCAGAGCCAGGAGCGCTGGCTGGCGCTGGGGCAGATGCAGTTCGACTACCTGGTCGAACACGGCCTCAGACCGGAGCACCGGATGCTCGACATCGGCTGCGGGAACCTGCGCGCCGGGTGGCGGCTGATCGACTACCTCGACCCGGGCGGCTACTACGGGATCGACATCTCCCCGGACATCCTCATCGCCGCGAAGGGCGTGCTGGCCGAACGCGGGTTGCAGGAGAAGCTGCCGCACCTGACCATCACGCGGGACCTGACCTTCTCCTTCCTTCCGGAGGGGTACTTCGACGTCGTCCACGCGCACAGCGTGTTCTCGCACTCGCCCATCGAGGTGATCGACGAGTGCCTGGCCAACGTCGAGCGGGTCCTGGCGCCGGGCGGGTTCTTCGACTTCACCTACGACCGGACCGAGGGAGCCGAGCACCAGGTCCTGCGGGAGGACTTCTACTACCGGACCGCAACGCTCGTCACCCTCGCGGAGAAGCACGGGCTGTCGGCCCGGTTCATGGAGGACTGGGAGGAGCGGCCGCACGGCCAGTCCAAGATCCGTGTCACCGCGCGCGGCTGACCCCGTCGCTCCCTCCCGTCCGCCCCCGGGTGTCCCGGAGTGGCCCGGACGTCCTCAGCGCCTTCCACGCATGCCTTCCACGCGTCCTCCCCCGCATGCCTCCCGCGGGCGCCGCGGGTGCGGGGCCGGGGACGGCCCCGCACCGGACGGTGTCAGAAGCCGGAGGTCGGGCGCGGCGTGTAGTGGCGCTCCAGCTCCTCCACCTCGTCCTCGGTCAGCTCCAGCGACAGCGACGCGATCGCGTCGTCCAGGTGGTGCGGCTTGGTGGCGCCGATGATCGGCGAGGTCACCGCGGGGTTCCGGGACACCCAGGCCAGCGCGACCTGGGCGCGGGGGACCCCGCGCCTCTCGGCGATCCCGCCGACGGCGTCCGCGATCGACCGGTCCGCCTCCGCGTACAGCCGCGCGCCGAACGCGTCACCGCGGCTGCGCTCCGTCTCGGCGTCCCACGCGCGGGTGAGCCGACCGCGCGCCAGGGGGCTCCACGGGATGACCCCGATGCCCTCGTCCGCGCACAGGGGCAGCATCTCCCGCTCCTCCTCGCGGTAGAGCAGGTTGTAGTGGTTCTGCATGGTGGCGAACCTGGTCCAGCCGTTGACGTCGGCGACCCGCAGCGCCTTGGCGAACTGCCAGGCGTACATCGAGGAGGCGCCCACGTAGCGGGCCTTGCCCGCCCTGACCACGTCGTGCAGGGCCTCGACGGTCTCCTCGATCGGCGTGGTGGGGTCCCAGCGGTGGATCTGGTAGAGGTCCACGTAGTCGGTGCCCAGGCGCCGCAGGCTGTGGTCGATCTCGGTCATGACGGCCTTGCGCGAGAGCCCGCCGCCGTTGGGGCCCGGGCGGGTGCGGCCGAACACCTTGGTGGCCAGCACGATCTCGTCGCGGTCGGCGTACTCGGCCAGGGCGCGGCCGACGATCTCCTCGCTGCTGCCGTCCGAGTAGGTGTTGGCGGTGTCGAAGAAGTTGACGCCCGCCTCGACCGCCTGGCGGATGAAGGGTCTGCTGGCCTCCTCGTCCAGGGTCCAGTCGTGGGCACCCCTGGCGGGATCTCCGTAGCTCATGCACCCGAGGGTGACGCGGGAGACGTCCAGTCCGGTCCGGCCCAGCTTGACGTAGTCCATGGGCTCGCCTTCCGTCGAGGGAGTGGGACGGCACGACTCTAGGGTGCCGGAGTGCTGGCGCCCCGCACGGCCTCCAGGAATCTACGTCGTAAAGCTCCGTGGAGACGCCGGGGCGATACGCGGACGGGTGCGGTGCCGGTCGCACCGCACCCGTCCCGCGTGGCTGTCACGCCTCGGTGGCTCCCACGAGCCAGGCGACCTTGTGGGCCGTGACGCCGAGGCTTCCGCTACTGCCGAGGTAGACCCCGAACGAGGCGATGAACGCGTAGTCGTGCTCTCGGCGCTCACAGATCACGTCCTCAACCGCACACGCGGATGACGGGTTGCGCACGCGCAGACACGGCGACGACTGTTCGTCGACCACGTCCGCCCGTACGTCGTAGCGGGACAGTTCCGCGGCGAGTTTGCCGAGGTGCTCGTGCTCCTCGGAGGGCACACGGGTCGGCTGCTCGTCCCTCGTCTGTCTCGACTTGGCCATGGCGCAGATCCTTTCGTGTCGAGCGTGGTGGCTCTCCTCGATGCCCTGTCGCCATTGTCACCCAGGGTTATATTACTAGTCCGTAACGCGGTTACGACACGCCGTTACTCCACCCAGGCGCCCTCGTACATCACCTCGCGAACGCCGAGGTCGTCGTCGAGCACGACGAGGTCGGCACGCCCTCCGACCTCGATCCGGCCCACCCCGTCCAGTCCCAACGCCGCGGCCGGAACCGACGACGCCGACCGCACGGCCTCGGGCACGCCGACGTCCAGGCCCCGCACGGCGTTGCGCACCGCCTGGGGCAGGACGATCGTGCTGGAGGCGATCGTCCCGCTCTCCGCCAGACGCGCCTCGCCGCCGCTCACCCGCACCCGCAGGTCGCCCAGCGTGTACTCACCGTCGCCCAGGCCCGTCGCCGACATCGCGTCCGTCACCAGGGACACCCTGCCGGCGCCCGCGGCGTCGAACACCAGCCCGGCCGCGCCCGGGTGGACGTGCACGTTGTCCAGGATCAGCTCGACCGTCACGCGCTCGTCGCCCAGCGCGGCGGCGATCGGTCCCGGGTCGCGGTGGCCCAGCGGGCGCATCGCGTTGTAGAGGTGGGTGGCCACCGACGCCCCCGCGTCGAAGGCCGCCAGCGTCTGCTCGTAGGTGGCCTCGGTGTGCCCCACCGCCGCCACCACGCCGGAGGAGGCCGCCGCGCCGATCAGGTCCAGCGCTCCGGGCAGCTCCGGGGCCACCGTGACCATGCGCACGTGCCCCCGTCCGGCCTTGAGCCAGCGGTCGAACTCGGCGGTGTCAGGGTCGCGGAGCAGTTCGGGGTCGTGCGCCCCGCACCTGGACCGGGAGATGAAGGGGCCCTCCAGGTAGATGCCCGCCAGCTCGCCCGCGTCGCACAGCTCGGCCAGCGCCGCCACCTGGCGGACGGTGTCCTCCGGGGTGGCCGCCACGAGGCCGCCCACCAGGGAGGTCACACCCCGGGAGCGGTGGAACGCGATCGTTGCGCGGACGCCCTCGGGGTCGGTCTCGGTGAACGCGTGCCCGGCGCCGCCGTGGACGTGGGTGTCGACCAGCCCGGGGACGACCCAGGCGCCGCCGAGGTCGCGTCCGCCGGGAACGGGGTCGTCCGATCCGAACGCGGCCACGCGGCCGTTCTCGATCCTCAGCCATCCCTCGTGGACCCCGTCGGGGGTGACGGCGCGCGCGTTGGTGAGTGTGACGGGGGTGTGGGCCATGTGAGGGGTCCCTCGTGTCGTCTCGTCGGTGTGTGTCGCACATTACACAGGCCTTCGGGGCCGTCACCGCGGGCTTCCGTATTGCCTGCAGAGCTGGGCGATCCCGCTCCCTGGGACGGCTGTCCGAGGGCTGGACCGCCCACCGTGGTGGGCGTGCACGCATTGACGATAACGGCCGGGGCGCCTCATGATGGAGACATGTCCGCCGGTGAGCTGCTTGTCCAGCGCCTGCATGTCGATCTGAGACAGCAGGCGAGCGCGCTCTGTCGTAGCTAGCGCCCTGCGGGGCCCCGCCCCGCGCCTCCGTGCCCTGTCGCAGACACCGGACGCTCATCTCTCCCCTGGGTTCTGTCGGGACCGCACCGCGGTCCCGGAAGCAGACCTGCCAGGCCCGACACAGGCGGTTTCCGGACAGCGCCGTCCGCTCCCCGTGTCGGATGCGAGGAACCGCGAGAGTCCAAGGACGTTCGTCATCCCCTCCTTCCGGTGTCAACCGCCTCCGCCGTCTTCTCCGGCTGGTGTCCCCTCCGATCCCGGCTCGCTCTGTTCGAACCCAGGAGTTCTCGCATGACCCGCTTCACCGTGCTCGTCGCCGCCCCCCAGGTCCGCTCCTCCGTCCGTGACGCCGCCCTGCGCGCGGCCTCCGAGGTCGCCGCCCGCGCGGGTGTCGGCTCCCGTCCCGACGTCATCGACATCGCCGAACTGGGCGCCGAGCTGCTCTCGGAGTCCTCCGCCGCCGTCGGGGCCGCGCTGGCGAAGGTGCGTGAGAGCGATGTCCTGCTCGTCGCCTCCCCGCAGGCGCACGGCACCTACACCGGTCTGCTCAAGGTCTTCCTCGACCGCCTGCCCGAGCTGGGGCTGGGCCACACGGTCGCGATTCCGCTGGCGGTCGTGGAGGACCTGCGCAACAGCCGGGGCATCGAGGAGGACCTGCGCATCCTGCTGGCCGACCTGGGCGCCTGGGTGGCCGAGCCCGGCCTGATCCTGGCCGAGGGGGAGACCGGCCAGCCCGACAGCGTGGTGCGGGCGTGGGCCGACGTCGCCGCCCCGGGCCTGCGCGAGGCCGTGTCGGTGGCTGTCTGACAGGGTTTCCTGTGGCAGCGGTCCCGCGGTACCGGGGGAGGCGCGGACGAGTTCCGCCCTCCCCCGTCATCGAAGGGGTGTGTGCCGCCCCCGCGCACGCCCACCGTCTCCGCGCGGTCTACGCGTGGGCGCGCCTGCGGCTGGTGTCCGCCTCGGCGGCGGCCACGTTGCCGCGGACCAGGACGACCACGACGAGGGTCAGCGCGAACCCGCCCACGCGCAGGGCCAGCATGACGGGGTCGTCGGGCAGCCGCTCGCCGAACAGGATCGTGCCCGTCACGACCATGAACACGTTGCCCACGACGTTGGACACCGGAGCGGTGATGGAGGCGCGTGAGCGCTGGAGCGAGGTCTGGAAGAGGACGATGCCCACCGCCCAGCCCACCGCGTACAGGTAGGGGTAGGGCGACAGCAGCGCGGGGACGACCGCGTCCCACAGACCGTGGTCGGCCAGCAGGCCGCCCAACCCCTTGCCCTGGAGGCCCGCGCTGCCCTGGGCGAAGCCCGCGGCCGCGCCCAGGGCGGCGGCGGACACGTAGCGGCCGCGGCCGCCGGCCAGGCCCACGACGACCAGGCACACCGCCACGGTGAGCAGGCTGACGGTGATGAGCAGCGGGGTGTCGGCGGTGGTCCCGGTCTCGGCGCCCTCGGCGGTGGACAGGCTGAGCAGGCCGAGCGCGACCGGCATGATGCCGAGCGCCACGTACTCGCCCCGCGTGAGGCGCTCGCCCAGGACGAGGGTGATGACGAGGATGCCGCACGCGACCCCGGCGGCGAAGGCGGGCTGGGCCACGGACACGGGCGCGAGGCCGAGTGAGACGATCAGGCCCACGCTGCCCAGGGCGGCGAAGAGGCAGCCGAGCATCCAGCGGGGGTTGGTGAGAAGGACCCGGGCCAGGTGGAGGGGGCGGTTGATCGAGATCGACTCCGCGCCGTGCAGTGCGCGCTGTTCCACGGTCAGGCCGACGGTGTAGACCACCGCGGACAGCAGGGCTGCCAGGAGTCCGGTCACGGGGGCCCTGCTTTCCGTCGGGGCGCGGAGTCGAGAGGCAAGCAGCGGCCGCTAACGTCGGTGTAGGCGGTCCCGCTCAGCCGCAGAGAGTTGACGAATTCTATATAACCAGTTCTAGTCTTGTCTGACGAACCCCCTGTGGGGGGTAGAACCCGTTATGGGAACGCAGGGGGCGCGGTGCGCGGATCCGAGAAACGCTCCGTGTGGTGGTCGCGCGTGGCCGACCGTTTCGGGAAGCCTCAGCTCCGCCGCTTGGGCCTGCGCCGGTCCCAGGCCCGTGAGCCGCGGCGGCCCCGCCCGCCGCTGTCCCGCTCGGGGCGGCTCCTGGACCGGTGGCCCGGGCGGCTCCGCCTCCCGTGGCTCCGGCCCCGCTGGGACAGCCACTCCCGCTTCGAACCCGGGCCCCTCGGGCTGCTCGGGGTCATGCTCTCGGCGATGGCGGTCACCCTGCTGCTGATCCAGACCGGCTCCGGGGGAGGGGCCGCGGAGGACGGGCGCACCGAGGAACCCGTCACCGTGCCGGGCCCGCCCGACGGCGAACTGCGCGTCATGGTCGTCGGCGACTCGCTCTCCCAGGGCAGCAGCGGCGACTACACCTGGCGCTACCACCTGTGGTCCCATCTGCGTGAGGCCGAGGTGGAGGTCGACTTCGTCGGCCCCTACGACGGCGTGTACGGGCTGGCGGACCGGGAGTTCGGCAACCAGGACTACGCCGACCCCGACTTCGACACCGACCACGCCGCCCGCTGGGGCACCACCGCGCAGGACCTGTCCGCCGGGGCCGCGCGGGTGGCCGCCGAGTACCAGCCGCACTACCTGCTCCTCCTGGCCGGAACCGAGGACATCCTGGCGGGCGACGACGCGGACAGCGCGCTGGAGGGGGTCGGCGAGACGGTGTCCACGGTGCGCGTCGTGCGGGGGCAGACCCGGTTCGTCCTCGGGGAGCTGCCGCCGGTGGAGGACCCCCGGGCCAACGCCGAGATCGACCGGTTCAACATGGGGCTGGTGGACCTCGCCGCGCAGCTCACCTCCAGCGACTCCCCCGTGGTGGTCGCCCGGATCGCCGACGGGTACGCCTCCGTCAACGACAACTGGGACGAGGCGCACCCCAACGCGCGCGGCGAGCTGAAGATCGCGGCGGCCTTCGCCGATGCGCTCGCCGAACCGCTGGGGGTCGGCCGGACCTACCGGCGGCCGCTGCCGGATCTGGCGGTGGGCCCCGCGACCGCGCCCGAGCCCGTGGCGGAGGAGTCCGACGACGGCCTCGTGCTCAGCTGGGACGCCGTACCCGGCGCGACCGGCTACCGGGTGGTGCAGCGGCGCATGGGACCGGACCCGGACGAGGCCGCCGTGCTCCCCGTGGACGTGCGCGTCGACGGGGACAGCCGTTCCGTGCTGGTGGAGGCGCTCTTCAGCGGAGCCCGCTACGAGTTCGTGGTGCGCTCGTTCAAGGGCAGGGACGAGGGGGCGGAGTCCGAGCCCCTCCAGTGGGTGTGGGACGACGACCCGCCTCCGGGGCCGTCCTGGCTGCGGGTCGTCGACGGCGGGGCGACCGTGGAGTGGGAGGACGTCGAGGAGGCCTCCCACTACGAGGTGTGGGTGCGCGCGCTGGACTGCGGCGTGGCCGACGACCGGCGCGTGCCCGTGCCCGAGGGCCGGTTCGCGCCCGCGGCCGACCGCGGCCGACACGCCTTCCCGGCTCTCGACCGGCGCGTGCCCGTGGACGGCGGCCCGTACGCGCCCCTGGAGGGTGACCGCGCCTCGGAGGCCCCCGTCGAATCGCCCGCCCCCAGCAGCGGACCGTCCGACCCCGAACCCGACGCGGGCCCCCGGCCGCAGCCCACACCCGCCCCCACACCCGCTCCCACGCCGTCCGAGCCGGAACCCGGGCCCGTCGCGCCCGCCCCGGACTGCGAGCGCCGCGACGGGCTCGGTCCCGGGGACGGGCAGGGATGGCGCACGCTGGGCCCGGCGGGGGAGGAGCCGCGCTGGTCGGCGACGGTCTCCGGCCCCTACGAACTCGTGGTCCGCTCCTACCGCGACTACGTGGAGGGCGGCTACTCCGACAGCGTTCTGCTCGCTGGGGGCTGACGGCGGGGCGGGGGCTGTTTTCCTGGGGCGGAGGTCTGATGGTGTCGGTCGTAGGGCTGGTGTTCCGGCGAGTGCGGGGAGGAAGGGGCGCCCGGTCGCTGCCCCGCCTGCTGCCGTGGGCGGTGGGGCTGCTCGCCGGTGTGCTGGCGCTCGGCCCCGCGCTGGGGCCCGGGTACGTGCTGCGCTACGACATGGTGTTCGTGCCCGACCTGTCGCTGGGCACGGTGCTGCGGGGCGCGGACGGGTTTCCCCGGGCGATTCCCAGTGACGCCGTGGTGGCGGCGCTGTCCGCGGTCCTGCCCGGGGACGTGGTGCAGTCGCTGGCGCTGCTGGCGGTGTTCGCCGTGGGCGGGGCCGGTGCCGCGCGCCTGGCGCTGCGTGTGCTGCCCCGTGGGGGCGCCGGGGCTCTGGTGGCGTCGGCCGCCGCCGGAACGGCCTACGTGTGGAACCCGTTCGTGGCCGAGCGGCTGCTGTTGGGCCAGTGGGCGATGCTGCTGGGTTACGCGGGGCTGCCGTGGGTGGTGGGGGCCGCAGTCCGTCTGGCGGAGGTGCGGCCGGGCGCGGGGCTCGCCGGGCTGGTGCGCGCGCTGGTGCCCGCCGCGGTCGGCGGGTTCTCGTCGGTGGTGCTGACCGCTCTCACCGCCGGTCCCGTCGCCCTCACCTCCCGCCCGCGCGCGCCGGTCTGGCGGGCACCGGGCTGGTGGGCGCGTGCGGGGCTGTTCGCGCTGGCACTGGTGGTGGTCTCCCTGCCCTGGCTGCTTCCGTCCCTGACCAGCGGGGCGGGCACGGACCCGGCCGGTGTGGCGGCGTTCGCGGCCCGCTCCGACACCCCGTTCGGGGTGGTCGGCTCCCTGCTGCTCCTGGGCGGGGTGTGGAACTCCGGTGCGGTTCCGGCGGGTTACGGCGAGCCGGTGACGGCCGCGGCCCGCCTGCTGCTGTGCTTGCTGGCGCTGGTGGGCTGGGTGTGGTTGCTGCGCCGGGAGCGACCGGGGTTCGGCCCCGGCCTGTCGGCGGCCGCCGCCCTGGGCCTTCTGATCGCCCTGCTGGGCGCCACCGGACCGGGGCGTGCGCTGCTGGTCTGGCTGATCTCCGCCTGGCCGGGGTTCGGGCCGCTGCGCGACGGCCAGCTCTACGCGGCCCCGTTGTCCCTGGTCCAGGCGCTCGGCCTCGGCGCGTGCGTGTGGTGGCTGGCCGGGCGGGAGGGCGCTGCGCTGCGGACGGGGCTCGCGGTGTTCGTGGCGCTGCTGCCGGTGGTGGTGCTGCCGGGGCTGCTGTGGGGCGCGAGCGGTCGGCTGGCCCCGGTGCACTACCCCGGGGAGTGGCTGGCGGCGCAGGAGGCGGTGGCCGCCGACGACCGGCCCGGGGCGGTACTGGTGCTGCCCTGGAGCGCCTACCGCGGACCCGACTGGGCGGGACGGGCCGCGGTCGTCCTCGACCCGGCGACCAAGCTCTTCGACCGGCGCACCCTGTGGAACGACGACCTGGTCGTGGGCACCCCGGACGGGGGAGAGGTGGTCGTGACCGGCGAGGACGCGCTGGCGCGGTGGGCCGCCGGGGTGCTCGGACCGGACCCGGAGACGGGCCTGCCCGAGCGGCTGGACGCCGCGGCGCTGGGCGGGCTGGGGGTGCGGTACGTGGCGTTGTCCGCGCCGGTCGATAACCGGTTCTGGTCAGGTGTGGAGGGCCTGTCCGTGGTGGTGGAGGGTCCCGACATGGTTCTTCTCCGGGTGCAGGACCAGCATGTAAAGGCTGACAAAGCTGGCATTCCGGGGTTGGAAGTTACCAGCGGGTTAGTTACAGTTGGGGCAATCATCTGGTCTATGGCTAGATCAGGTTCTAGTCTCGTTTTCCAGCGCTCCGGCCCCAGCGCGGGATCGGGCGCGCGGAAGGAGATCCCCAAGTGATCAAGGTAATCGCCGCCTGCGTCATCGGCGCGGCCCTGGCGGGAGGTGCCACCTTCGTGGCCACCAACCTCGCCACGGACTCGACCGCCACCGCGGAACCGGTGAACGAAACCCTCTACAACTACGGCGACCGCTAGGACGGCCGTACGGCGGAGGTCCGCGGGCGCTCCGCCCCCAGCGGGGCGCCCCACTCCCCGACCCCCGCGGCCCCGGGCACCGTCCCCCGGCCGCCCACCACCACCGACGTCCGGCCCACGGGCCTGTTCGGCGTGCGCCCCATCCTTCCCCCAGGTGGTCGCCGTGCGTGCTCGACCGCACGCGCGAGGTAGCGGCACGCGGTCCGGCCGGACACCGCGCGGAAGGAGAGCGTGTGGTCTTCCAGAAGGTCCACCGGATCCGCCAGGAGGCGGAACCGGGCCTGCCCGCGGTCACCGGGGCCCCGGCCGCCGTCGTTCCCGCCCAGGTCCCCCTGACCGGCACGGGCGCTCCCGCCGTCCCAGACAACACCGGTACCCCCGCCATCCCAGGTGTTCCAGCCGAAGCAAGCGCCCCAGGCAGTACCGGTGCCCCCGTCAACACGTCCGTCACCGCCAGCACAGGCGTCCCGGCCAGCACGGGCGCGCACACCGTCCCGGACGCACCCACCGACCTCGGTCCGCGTCTGGACGGCGTCCGCCTGGTCATGGTCAACTGGCGCGACCCCTGGCAGTCCACCGCGGGGGGAGCCGAGGAGTACTCCTGGCGGATCAGCCGCCACCTGGCCGAACGCGGTGCCATCGTCACCTTCCTCACCAGCCGTGAACCCCACCAGGCGCGCGTGGAGACCAGGGACGGGGTCGTCATCCGCCGCATGGGCGGCAGGTTCACCGTCTACCCGCGCGTCATGGCGTGGCTGACCCTGTGGCGCCGCGAGTACCAGCTCGCCTTCGACTGCATGAACGGCGTCCCCTTCCTGTGCCGACTCGTCCTGCGCCGCAGCACGCGGGTGGTCAGCGTCGTCCACCACGTCCACGACCTCCAGTTCAACGCCTACTTCCCGGCGCCGGTCGCCTGGCTGGGCCGCATGCTGGAGTCGGCCGTGGCCTCGCGCGTCTACCGCCGCTGCACCACCGTCACCGTCTCGGAGTCCTCCCGCCGGGCCATGCGCGAGAAGCTGGGCTGGCGTGCGCCGATCGAGATCATCCACAACGGCGGACTCCCCGGGCCGCAGAAGCCCCTCGACGACGCCCCCGCCCCCGCCGACATGGGCTGCCCGGCCGTGGTCAGCCTGGGCCGCCTGGTCGTCCAGAAGCGGGTCTCGCGGGTGGTCGACCTCGCCCGCGCGCTGTGCGAGGAGCACCCCGACCTGAAGGTGCACATCATCGGTCGCGGCCCCGAGGGCGGACCCCTGGCCGAGCAGGTCGCGCGCGACGGCACGGGCGACCGCGTGCGCCTGCACGGCTTCCTGTCCGAGGAGGACAAGAACAGCGTCCTGGCCTCGTGCCGCCTCCACGTCACCGCCTCCGAGTTCGAGGGCTGGGGGCTGACCGTCATCGAGGCGGCCCGCCTCGGCGTGCCCACCGTGGCCTACGATGTGGACGGACTCCGCGACTCGGTCCGCGACGGCGAGACCGGGTGGCTCGTGCGCGAGGGCGAGGAACTCGCCGACGCGGTCGCGCGCGCCCTGGAGGAGCTGTCCGACCCCCGCCGGGCCGAAGCCGTCCGCCGCGCCTGCCGCGCGTGGGCGTCCCGGTTCACGTGGGAGGCCAGCGGCGCGCGGATGACCCGGCTCGTCGCCGGGGAGCTGGGCCTGCCCGGCGCCGCCGAACCGGACGGTTCCACCGCCCCCACCCCCACCCCCACCCCCGCCCCCGACGCCCCGCCCCCCACCTCCGCCACCCCCGTCACCACCTCCGCACCGAGCACCCCCGTCCCCCCCACCCCCGACGACCCGGGCACCCCCGCCGCCCGGAACACGGCAGCAGGCAGGAAAGCGAAGACGTGACTCCGACGGAATCCACCGCCAGGCGCGAACCGGAGGATTCCCGCACACCGCCTTCCACCGACCCCGGCGGCGCCGATCCCCGCCTCCTTGCCCGGCTGAAGGTCCTCACGGTGTGCCTGCTCCTGGGAGCGCTGGCCGCCAGCATCGACCCCGGCAGGATCGTCAGCGACACCAAGCTCGACCTGACGGCCGACCCCCTGGGGTTCATGGAGCGCGCCCTGCACCTGTGGGACGCCTCCTACTTCGGCCAGATCCAGAACCAGGCCTACGGGTACTTCTTCCCCAACGGCCCCTTCCACCTGCTGTTCGACCTGCTCGGCATGCCCGACTGGCTCCTCCAGCGCCTGTGGATGGCCGTCCTGCTCATCGCCGCGTTCACCGGCGTGTACAAGGTCGCCGGGGCGCTGGGCGTCGGCACCGTCAACACCCGCATCCTGGCCGGGGTCGCCTACGCGCTGGCCCCCCGCGTGCTGACGCTGCTGTCGTACAACTCCGCCGAGTTGCAGCCCATGCTGCTCATGCCGTGGATCCTGCTGCCGCTCGTGCTCGGGGCCCGGCACGGCCGCTCGCCCGCCCGCATGGCCCTGCTGTCGGGCCTGGCCTTCCTGCTGTGCGGCGGCACCAACGCCGCCTCCGAGCTGGCCGTCCTGGTCGTGCCGGGGCTCTACCTGCTCACCCGGGCGAACGGCCCGCGCAAGTGGCGCCTGATCGCCTGGTGGACGGCCGCGCTGGTCCTGGCCTCGTTCTGGTACGTCGCGCCGCTGCTCCTCATGGCGCGGTACGTGTTCTCGTTCATGCCCTACACCGAGGACGCCGCCGTCACCACCGGCGTCACCTCGCTGCTCAACGCGCTGCGCGGCACCTCCAACTGGATGGGCTTCCTGCCCGACCAGGGCAACACCGCGCTCCCCCCCGGGGCGGAGCTGTCCACCGCCCCCTGGCTGATCGCGGTCACCGCGCTGGTGGCGGGCCTGGGCCTGGCCGGGCTGGTCAACCGGCGCACCCCCGAGCGGCCCTTCCTCATCGCCAGCCTCCTCACCGGTACCGCGGTCATCGTCGCGGGCTTCACCGGCGACCTCACCGGCCCCTTCGCGGGGACCATGCGAGACCTGTTCGACGGCGTCCTCTCCCCGTTCCGCAACGTGCACAAGTTCGACGCGCTCGTACGCCTGCCCCTGGTGATGGGCCTGGCCCACCTGCCGGTGGTGGTGGCCCGGGACCTGGCCGACCGCAGGGGCACGCCCGTGCCCGGACACGTGCGCCGCACCGTCGCGGGCGCCAGCGCCGCCGTCCTCGCGGTCACCCTCGTGCCCGTCGGCACCGTCGGGATCGCGCCCGCGGGCGGCTTCGTGCAGATCCCCGACTACTGGCACGAGGCCACCGACTGGCTGGAGGCGCGCGCCGACGAGCGCGGCATGACCATGGCCCTGCCCGGTTCGGCCCGCGGCGAGTACGAGTGGGGGCGCCCCATGGACGAACCCCTGCAACCGCTGTTCGAGGGGGCCTGGACCAACCACCAGATCATCCCGTGGGGTTCGGCGGGCGTCTCCCGCATCACCCACGAGATCGACCAGCGCGTCTCCTCGGGCCGCGGCTCCGCCGGGCTCGCCGACACCTTCGCGCGCATGGGCGTCACCCACCTCCTCGTGCGCAACGACCTCCAGCGCACCGGCAACAACGGCGGCTGGCCCGCCCGCGTCCACCAGGCCCTGGCCGACTCGCCGGGTATCACCCTGGCCGCCGAGTTCGGCCCGGTCATCGGCTCACTGGACCACCAGTCCGCCTCCCAGTGGTTCGACCAGCCCTACCAGGCGCTGAGCGTCTACGAGGTGGAGGACGCCGCGCCCGCCGTCGGCACCGTGCCCGCCGACGAGGTGCTGCGGGTCACCGGCGGTCCCGAGTCCGTGCTCCACCTGGCCGAACAGGGGGTGGTCGACGACGACCGCCCGATCCTGCTCGGGGACGACCCCGGAGCCGGGGAGGTCGCCGCCCGGGACACGATCGTCACCGACACCGCCCGCCGCCGCGAGGTGGTCCACTCCGACGTGCGCCGCAACGTGTCGGCCACCCTCACCGAGGACCAGGGGCTCGAACGCGACGTCCCCGCCCCCGACGTCATCGACCCGGCGTGGGAGGACCACGTCGCCCACGCCGAGGACATCGGGATCGCCTCGGTGAGCGCCTCCTCCGCCGAGAGCGGGGTGGGGGCGCGCGCCGCCGACCGCGACCCGGGGCACGCCCCGCACGCCGCTCTCGACGACGACCTCACCACCTCCTGGCGCTCCAGCGCCTTCACCGGCGCCCTGGGGGAGTGGATCGAGGTCGAGTTCGAGGAGCCCCAGGACCTCACCGGACTCAGCGTCGCCTTCGAGCACCTGCCCGGCGAGCCGCCGCCCTCCCGGGTCACCCTCGTCACCGACGGCGGCGAGGCTCAGGTGCCCGTCGCCGAGACCGAGGAGCCGCAGGAGCTGACGGCCCCGCCCGGCACGACCACCACGCTGCGCGTGCGCGTGGACGAGCTGGCCTGGGAGCCGGAGTACCGGTTCGGCACCCGGGTGGGCGTCGCCTCGATCTCCGTGCCCGGCCTGGAACCGGCCCGCACGCTGCGGGTCCCCGGGCCCGCCGACACCGGAACGCTGCTGTTCACCGGCTCCACCGGTACCGCGCCCGGCTGCATGGAGGGCTCGCACGTGTGGGTGTGCAACCCCGACCTCCAGGTGCAGGGCGAGGACGCGCGCCGCCTGGACCGCACGTTCGAGCTGTCGGCGGAGTCGGCCTCCGCCCCGCACACGGTCTCGGGCGGGGTCGTGCTCACCGACCCCCGGGAGGCGGAGAACGCCGCCAACCGGGCCAGCCCCCACCCGCACGTGAGCGCCTCCTCCACCGCCGTGCAGCACCCCGCCGCGACGGGCCGGGGCGCGCTGGACGACGACGAGAGCACCGTCTGGTACCCGGACCCGGAGGAGAGGAACCCCTGGCTCGACATCGAGTTGGGCGCACCCACCGAGATCGGGTACCTGGAGGTGGAGTTCCCCCGCGCCGACAGCGTGCTGCGGCCGATCCGGGTGACCGTCGAGGGCGGCGGCACGGTGCGCGAGGGGTGGCTGGACGGCAGCGGCCGGGTGGACTTCGCCGAGTTCACCGCGGAGTCGCTGCGGGTGACCTTCGAACGCCCCGAGGGCCAGGCCCTGGAGATCGGCACCGTCACCCTGCCCGGGGTGGAGCCGGTGGAGCCGCTGCCCGAGGGCGACGCCTCCACCGCCTGCGGCCTGGGCCCCACCCTGCGCGTCAACGACCAGCGGGTGGAGACCCGGATCAGCCGGGGCACCCTCGCCGACCAGCTCACCGGCCGCCCGCTGCGCTACGAGAGCTGCACCGACCTGGACCTGGTCGGGGGCGAGAACCGGATCGTGGTCGATCCGGGCAACCGCTACGAGGTGCGCTCGGCGCTGGTGGAGTCCGCCGACCCGGTCTCGGACCGCCCCGAGGTCACCATGGCCGAGGTGGAGGAGGTGCACGCGTGGGGCCCGGGCGAGCGCCGCTTCGACGTGGACGTCGCCGAGGACAGCCTGCTGGTGGTCAACGAGAACTTCAACGAGGGCTGGCAGGCCCGTCTGGAGGGGGCGGACGCGGCCCTGGAACCGGTCCGGCTGGAGGGCTGGAAGCAGGCCTGGGTGCTCCCCGCGGACAGCGCGGGCACCGTCACCCTGACCTACGCGCCCGACTCCGCCTACCACAGAGCCCTGGCCGTGGGCGCCGCGCTGGCCGCGGTGCTGGTGGTCGCCGCCCTGTGGCCCAGGCGCCTGCTGCCCGGGGGAGCGGCGGCCGGGGCCGCGGCGCCGCGGGGCGCCCGCGCCCTGCCCGACGCCGGGCCCGGGTGGCTGGGGCGGCGGATCGTGCTGCCGCTGGGCCTGGCCTACGGGGTGTGGGTGGCCGGTGCGGTCGGAGCCGCCCTGGTCGCCGTGATCCTGGTGTGCGTGTGGTGGCTGGGGCGCAGGGCGCCCCGGAGGCTGCGGCACGCCAAGCCGGGACGGCCGTCCATGGGCGGCCGCCTGCTGCCCCGCCTGGCGGGGCCCTGGCCGGTGGTGGTGTCGTTGGCGCTGGCCGGGCTGGCCATGGGAGCGGGTACCCACCTGGCGCTGTACATGCCCTTCCACGACGTGACCGAGGTGTTCGGGGGAGCGCTGCGCGGCTGGGTGTCCCAGCTGCTGTGCCTGCCCGCGCTGGCCAGGCTCGTGCTGACCCTGGGCCAGCCGGGCGACGGTGAGGACGCCGACGCCGACCCGCCGTCGGTCCGCGCCCGAGCGGCCGCGGAAAGCGCCGGTGGCGGCGGGACGGACGAGGCCGCTCCGTCCCGTGGTGCGCCCGATGAGGTCGGTGCTGTCGTCGGTGCCGGGGCAGGCAGGGCCAATGGGGCCCATGCGGCTCCTGAGGGATACGGGCCTGACAGTGCCGGGGCCAGCGGGGCCAGTGGGTCCAACAGTGCTGCCGAGAGCCCGGGGGCCCCTGCGAACGGCGAGACCGACGGTGCTTCCCGAGGCGCAGGTTCCTCCGAGGGCGACGACGACCGGTGGGAGAACGATCCCGAGGAGGCCCGGACATGAGCGCGTTCAGCGCCGGGGAGGCCGTCCCCAGCCAGGTCGGCCCCGAACGCGGGCCGGGGCGTTCCCTGCCCCGGGGCACCCTCCTGGTGGCCGTGGGCGCCTTCCTGCTCACCCTGGCCGCCCTGCTCCCGCTCTACGTGTACGAGCGGGTGGCACCGCTGCCCGCCGAGGCCGGGTTCGACATCCGCATGCTGGACGAGGACGCCGGTTACCTGGACACCTCCACGTGGTCGTGGGTGGAGTTCGCCGAGGTCACCCGGGTCACCCGGGTGGACGCCTCCGCGCACGGCGACGACTGGTCGGCGTGGGAGATGTCCGTGGACACCTCCGTGCCCGACCGGATGATCGACCACTGGAGCCGCCGCGTCATCGTCGACCGGGAGAGCGGTCGGGCGGTCAACTGCTGCGGTGAGCACGTCGACGGCGACCGGGCGGTCCGGCAGGCGGGGCTGGTGTACTTCTGGCCGCCCGGGGACGAGGAGGGCGAGTACCCCTTCTACGACGCCGAGGTGCGGTCGGCGCCGATGCTGGAGTTCCAGGAGTGGGAGGAGGTGGCGGGGGTGCCGGTGCGCCGGTACAGCCAGTGGATCGAGTCCACCCAGGTGCCCGACTCGGCCCGCCCGGTGCCCGCCTCCCTGTTCCGCCCCGGGGCCTCGGGAACGGTCACCGCCACCCGCTGGCTGGAGGTCAGCCGGACGTTCTGGGTGGAGCCGGTCAGCGGGATCGTGGTCAACGCCCACGAGACCCGCGCGGAGACCCTGCGCCCGCAGAACGACAGCGGCGAGGCACCTCTGCTGTACGCGCAGCTGGTCCTGGACGAGCAGCAGGTCGCGGCCCGGGCAGAACAGGCCCGCGTGCGCTCGGTGCTGCTGCGGGCCCTCTCCTCGTGGGCCCCGTGGACGCTGGCCCCGCTCGGTGGCCTGGTCGTGCTGGCCGGCCTCGTCCGGGCCCGGCGGGGCCGGGACGCGGACGGGGGAGCGGAGCGGGGGGCCGCCCGCGCGGAGGGGGAGCCCGCCGCACCGACGCCGACCTGAGGTCCGGCGCAGTCGGTCGGACGGGCGGGCGGAACCGGCGGGCCGGCCGGGCCGTACCCGGTGCCCGAGGGGTGGGAAACACCGGCGGATACGGGTGTTCCGGGAGAGAACGAGCTGTTTCGACCGTAGGATCACACCTATGTGCGGTCGTTATGCCCAGTCCAGGAACGTGCACCAGTTGCAGCTCGCCTTCGGCCTGCCCGAGCAGGCACTCCCCGAGGAGACCGATCCCCGGGCGTGGCCGCCGCTGGAGGAGCTGGACCCGGACTACAACATCTCTCCCGGCAGGCCCGTGTACGCCGTGCTCGGCCCGCCCCCGCAGGCCGACGACCGGGGCGAACCGGGGCCCCGCTCCCTGCACACCCTGCGCTGGGGCCTGGTCCCCTCCTGGGCCAAGGACCGCAACATCGGCTACCGGATGATCAACGCCCGCAGCGAGACCATCGCCGACAAGCCCGCCTTCCGCACGGCCTTCCGCCGCCGCCGCTGCCTGCTGCCCGCCGACGCCTACTACGAGTGGCAGCTGATCGGCAGGGACGGGACCGTGCAGGCCAGCACCTCGCCCGTCACCGACCCCCACCACAGGAAGCGCAAGGCCAAGGCGGACAAGAAGCCCTACTCCATCCACTACCCCGACGACCGGCCGCTGGCCATGGCGGGGATCTTCGAGCGCTGGCGCGACCCGGAGGTGGCCGAGGACGACCCCGCCGCGTGGGTGTGGAGCTGCGCCGTCGTCACCACCGAGGCCGCCCCCGAACTCGCCCACATCCACGAGCGCATGCCCGTCGTCGTGCCCTCCGAGGACTGGGCGGCCTGGCTGGACCCGGGAACCGGGGCCGACGAGCTGGCCCACCTGCTCCAGGACACCCCGGCCGACCGCTTCGACGTGGACGAGGTCTCCACCGACGTCAACAGCATCAAGAACAACCGCCCCGACCTGCTCGAACCGCTCTCGGACGTCGGTGGCGGCGAGCCGGAGACGCTCTTCTGACCCGGGGAGCGCGGCACGGACCCCTCCCGCTCCGAACGGTGCGTCCTGTGCTGCCCGCCCTGCCGGGTGTGGCGTGCGGGGGACAGTTTTGTATCCCGGGGACGGTGGACAACCCCTCCTGACGGACGGATACAGTGTCCGGGGCCACACCGGCCGGGTCCGCCCGGTCCGGCGTGCCCGGGGCGCCCGAGGCGTCCCCACATCTTCATACGCAACGCGGGAGCTCGCGCCATGGCGGGCTGAGAGGGCGACTCAACGGTGTCGCCGACCGCAGAACCTGTTCGGGTAATTCCGACGTAGGGAGGCATGCCATGACGGCTCTCGACGGCCGCGACGTCAGTTCCACCGCGGACCACCGGGTGACCACCGGTCCCATCATGGGATCACGCAAGGTCCACCGGGAGGTCGCCACCCCCGAGGGGCACACCCTCCGCGTCCCGCAGCGCCGGGTGGAACTCAGCAACGGCAGCCACTTCGACCTGTACGACACCTCCGGTCCGTACACCGACGACACCGCGCACATCGACGTCCACCGGGGCCTGCCCCCGACCCGGGGGGAGTGGGCCCACGCGCCCGCCCCCTCCGGTGGCGCGACCACCCAGCTGGCCCGCGCCAAGGCCGGGACCATCACCCCCGAGATGCGTTTCGTGGCCGCCCGCGAGGGCGTGGACCCCGAGTTCGTCCGCCAGGAGGTGGCCGTGGGCCGGGCGGTCATCCCCGCCAACCGGTGCCACCCCGAGTCCGAGCCGATGATCATCGGCAAGAACTTCCTGGTCAAGATCAACGCCAACATCGGCAACTCCGCCGTCACCTCCTCGGTCCCCGAGGAGGTGGAGAAGATGGTGTGGGCCACCCGCTGGGGCGCCGACACCGTCATGGACCTGTCCACCGGCAAGCGCATCCACGAGACCCGCGAGCGCATCCTGCGCAACTCGCCCGTCCCGATCGGGACCGTGCCCATCTACCAGGCCCTGGAGAAGGTCAACGGCGACCCGGCCGCGCTGAGCTGGGAGGTCTACCGCGACACCGTCATCGAGCAGTGCGAGCAGGGCGTGGACTACATGACCGTCCACGCGGGCGTGCTGCTGCGCTACGTGCCGCTCACCGCCCGCCGGGTCACCGGCATCGTCTCGCGCGGGGGCTCCATCATGGCGGCCTGGTGCCTGGCCCACCACAGGGAGAGCTTCCTGTACACCCACTACGAGGAGCTGTGCGAGATCCTCCGGGAGTACGACGTCACCTTCTCCCTCGGCGACGGGCTGCGGCCGGGATCGATCGCCGACGCCAACGACGAGGCCCAGTTCGCCGAGCTGCGCACCCTGGGCGAGCTCACCCACATCGCCCGCGCGCACGACGTGCAGGTGATGATCGAGGGGCCCGGGCACGTGCCGATGCACAAGATCGCGGAGAACGTGCGCCTGGAGGAGGAGCTGTGCGGCGAGGCGCCGTTCTACACGCTCGGCCCCCTGGCCACCGACGTCGCACCCGGCTACGACCACATCACCTCCGCGATCGGCGCCGCCCAGATCGGCTGGCTCGGTACGGCGATGCTGTGCTACGTCACCCCCAAGGAGCACCTGGGGCTGCCCGACCGGGACGACGTCAAGACCGGCGTGATCACCTACAAGCTCGCCGCGCACGCCGCCGACCTGGCCAAGGGCCACCCGAAGGCGCAGGAGTGGGACGACGAGCTGTCCAAGGCGCGCTTCGAGTTCCGCTGGCAGGACCAGTTCCACCTGGCCCTGGACCCCGAGACCGCGCAGTCCTTCCACGACCAGACCCTGCCCGCCGAACCGGCCAAGACCGCGCACTTCTGCTCCATGTGCGGGCCGAAGTTCTGCTCCATGAAGATCACCCAGGACGTGCGCAGGTACGCCGAGGAGAACGGACTGGAGACGGTCGCCGCCATCGAGAAGGGCATGGCCGACAAGTCCGCGGAGTTCGCCGAGCAGGGTAAGCGGGTCTACCTGCCCCTGACGGAGTAGGGGGCCGCGGAGCAACGGGGAGGGGCGGGGGCGCGGTGGCGTCCCCGCCCCGGTGCGTCCGCCCCGTCGGCGGAGGGCGGTCCTCGGGGCGGCGGGGCGGTTTCGCGGGGTCGCCACCGGCGGGAGCGGGGCACGGCCACCCCCGTGTCACCCCCGCTCCACCGGAGTGTTGGCCCCCGTACGACCTGGGATTTCGTGCGCGGCGGCGAGTCCCAGCGTTCACCTGACGGCAATTAGTGCACCGACGGTATCGAAACCGCCGGTTCACGAATCCCCTGTTGCCTCGGAGGCGTCACATTCCTCCCTCCGCCAAGGAGCGACGGTATGCACCGCCACCCCCGTCCCGCACTCACCGCACTGACCGCCCTCTCCGTCCTCGCGCTGGCCGCCTGCGCGCCCGCCGAGGGGGACACCGCCGACGAGGCCCTCGTCTTCGCCTTCCCGCCCGGGACCGACGACCCCGAACAGCTGGCCCAGGTCGAACCCGTCTCCGACCACATCGCCGAGGCCACCGGGCGCGAGGTGGTCACCGAGTCGCCCGCCGACTACATGGGAGTCGTGGAGGCCCTGCGCCAGGGGCACGTCGACGTCGCCCTGCTCAGCCCCTTCGCCACCGCCATCGGCCAGCAGGCCGGAGGCCTGGACGTGGGCCTGGTCTGGGAGGCCACGGACGACCCCGCGTCCGTGCTGCTCACCCGCGCCGACAGCGGGATCGAGACGATCGCCGACGTCGAGGGCCGCCAGGTCGCCTTCGTGGACCCCGGCTCCACCACCGGCCACTTCATGCCCCGTGCCCTGCTCAAGGAGGAGGGGCTGGAGGCGGGGACCGACTACGAGATGACCTTCGCGGGCGGCCACGACTCGGCCGCCCTGGCCCTGGCCCAGGGCGGGGTCGACGTCGCGGCGACCTCGGCCACGCTCGTCGGGACCCTCACCGAGGCGGGCGTCATCGACTCCGAGGAGGTCGTCGTCCTGGCCGAGAGCGGCCCCATCCCGGTCGGCGTCACCATCGTCTTCTCCGAGGACGTGGACGAACGGACCCGAGCCGCCGTCGTCGAGCGGCTCCCGGAGCTGGTCGAGGGGGACGAGGCCCTCACCACCCTGGTGGGCGAGGGGGAGGCCATCGCCAACCCGGACGCGGAGGTCTTCGCACCGCTGCTGGACGTCGCCGAGTCCGTCGGCCTCGAACTGGAGGACATCCGATGACCGCCGACGCCACCACCGCGGCCGCGCGGACCCGGCACACCGGCCGGGACGTGGACCCGCTGACGACACCGGTCGTCAGCGTCCGCGGCCTCACGGTCGTCTACGACACCGCGCCGGTCCTGGACGGGGTCGACCTCGACGTCGCCCCCGGCGAGGTCGTGGCGCTCCTGGGCCACAGCGGCTCGGGCAAGTCCACCCTCATGAGGGCTCTCACCGGCATGGCGCCCGTGACCTCCGGAGAACTGCGTGTGGCCGGACGCGACGCCACCGCGCTGCGCGGACGGGCGCTGCGCTCCCTGCGCGCCGACGTCGGACACGTCTTCCAGCACTTCCACCTGGTGCCCCGTCTGTCCGCCCTGGCCAACGTCCTCACCGGCGGACTGCACGAGGCCGGGCCCGCGTCCAGGATCGGGGTGTTCTCCCGCGAGCAGCGCGTCCGCGCCCTCGCGCTCCTGGACCGGGTCGGGCTGGCCGACCAGGCCCGCCAGCAGGCGCGGACCCTCTCCGGCGGCCAGCAGCAGCGGGTGGCCATCGCCCGCGCCCTCATGCAGGACCCCGGACTGATCCTCGCCGACGAGCCGGTGGCCTCCCTGGACCCGCGCCTGGCCGGTTCCGTCCTGGGGCTGCTGTCCGAGCTGGCCCGCGAACGCGGTGTGCCCGTGCTGGTCAGCCTGCACGTGGTCGCCCTGGCCCGCCGCTACACCGACCGCGCCGTGGGCCTGCGCGAGGGCCGCGTGGTCGCCGACCTGGCCTCCGCCGACCTGGACGGGGCCGCCGTGCGCGAGATCTACGGCGCCGACACCGAGTTCGGCACCGACACCGACGAGTCCGCGGCGCGACGCGGCGCCGCCCCGCTCCCCGGAGGTACCGCGTGACCAGCCGACCCGAACCCGCGCCCGCACCCGGGGACCCCGCCTCCGGCGGCCCCACGGCCCGGGGCGGGCCCGCCGACCTCCCCGAGGATCTGCGCCGCCTGTCCTCCCCCTGGCAGCCGCCCGGGCCGAAGGGCACGCTGACCATCGTGGTCGGTGCCGCCGCCGTCGCCTGGTCGGCGGCCGGATCCGGGTTCAGCCCGTCCGCGCTGGCCGAGGGGGTGCCCGCCATGGGCTCCTTCCTGTCGCGGCTGTGGCCGCCGGACTTCGGCAAGGTCGCCACGATCGTCGAACTGCTCGTGGAGACCCTCCAGATGGCGGTCCTGGGCACCCTGCTCGGCGCCCTGCTGTCCCTGCTGCTGAGCTTCGCGGCGGCCGAGAACATCGCGCCGCGCCCCGTCTACCTCGCCGCCAGGTTCGTCCTCAACGTCCTGCGCTCCGTCCCCGAACTGATCTTCGCGCTGATGTTCGTCTCGGCGGTCGGCCTGGGGCCGTTCGCCGGGATCCTCGCCATCACCCTCGGTTCGGTCGGCACCATCGCCAAGGTCTACGCCGAGGCCATCGAGTCAGTCGACCCCGGGCCGGTGACCGCCCTGAGAGCGGCCGGGGCCTCCTCCGGCCAGGTCATCACCTTCGGGATGCTGCCCCAGGCCGCGCCGATGCTCACGTCGTACACGCTGCTGCTCTTCGAGGGCAACGTCCGCGGCGCCACCATCCTCGGCCTGGTCGGCGCGGGCGGCATCGGCCTGGAGCTGACCACCGCCCTGCGGCTGTACGACTTCGGCCACCTGTGCGCCATCGTCATCGGGATCGTCCTGCTCGTGACCGTGATCGACCGCCTGAGCGCCCTTGTCCGCGCCCGTCTGACCGCCTGACCCACGTCCCTCCGGTGAGCCGAGCCCCGGCGGCCCGCCCTTCGAACCAGGAGCACCATGAGCACCACAAGCCCCGAGAAACCCGCCCTCCCCGCCGAGGCCCCCTACCTCCCCGTATCCGTCGAGCCCAGCGTCCCGGTCAACTTCCGCGACCTGGGCGGCGTCGCCGTCCACGGCGGCCGGATTCGCCCCGGCCTGGTGTTCCGCAGCGACGACCTGGCCACCGCCACCCCGGACTTCGTCCGCTCCGCGTGCCGGGAGCGGGGCATCGGCCACCTCATCGACCTGCGCTCCCCCGGGGAGGTCGCGTCCACCGGCAGGGGCCCGTTCGCCGACCGGGAGGTCACCGGGCACACCGTGGACTACCACCACATCACGTTGAGCGTGGACCTGACACCCGGAGGGCGCGACCTCGCGAGCCTGCCCACCACCCCGGAGGGGGTCGCCGCCTTCTACGCGGACATGGCGGACCGCTCCGCCGCGTCCCTGGCCACGATCCTCACGCTCCTCGCGTTCACCGACCGGCCCGCGGTCTTCCACTGCGCGGCGGGCAAGGACCGCACCGGGGTCCTCGCGGCCCTGCTGCTGGGGGCGGTCGGGGCAGGGGAGGACGCGGTCGTCGAGGACTACGCCCGCACCGACGCCGCCATGCCGGGGATCAACCGGCGCCTGGCACACCTGATGGGGCCGCTGCTGGCGGAGCTGGGAACGGACACCGCGGCCCCGGGCAACCCCATGATGCGCGCTGACGCCGAGACCATGCGCGCCTTCTGGAGGACCATGACCCGGCGGCACGGCGACCCGCTGGGCGGGCTGCGCGCCGCCGGGTTGGACGGGGACGTCGTCCAGCGCTTGCGCGGACGTCTCGTGCAGGACGCCTGACCGACACCGAGGTCCGGTAGAGTCCTGCGGTTCGGCCCGGGAGGGGCGCCGACCCCTCCCGGCCCCGGACCCGGCGCCGTGTGCGAGCCCTGCGGCCGCGGCGCGGCGTGCCGGTCCGCGCCGCCGGACGAAGGACCCGGGACGCTCCCGGGAAGGACACCGAGACACTGAGGAAACCCATGCCCACGCAGCCCGCACGCGGCCCGGGACGCCCCCGCGAGGAGGCCGCCGGACGCGTGCTGCTGGACGCGACGGTCGAACTGCTGCTCGAACACGAGGACCCGGGCAGGGTGACGGTCGCCGCGATCACCGACCGGGCCGGGGTCGCCCGCGCCACCCTCTACCGGCGCTGGGAATCACGGGAGGAGCTGATCGCCGAGGCCCTGGACAGCGTGCGCGAGACGCCGCGCATCGCCGACACCGGAGACCTGCTGGCCGACCTCGAACCCTGGTTCGGGCCCGAGGCGGTGGACGACGACCCGCGGACCCACCGGCTGGTCCGCACACGGCTGATCCAGGCGCTGAGCAACCCCGAGCTGCGCCGTGTGTACTGGGAGAGGTACATCCGCCCGCGCCGGGAGCCGCTCATGGCCCGGTTGCGCGCGGAGGCGCGCCGGGGAGGGCTGCCCGCGGACACCGATGTGGAGACCCTCGCCGAGCTCATCGCGGGGGTGGCGTACTACCAGATGTTCGTCCGACCCGACGACGGACGCTACCTCGACCGGATGCGCCGTGCCGTGCGCCTGCTCCTGGGTGTCCACGGAGAGGAGCGCTCCCCCGCCGAGGGGACGGACTGAGGCGCGCCCGGCGGGCTCCGCGGGGACGCTCGCCGAACGCGCCCTAACCGGGCTTGCGCGCGCTCGCCACCAGGTGCACGCCCACGTAGTCGTCGGACTCCGTGGCGCGCAGTTCCATCTCCACCAGGCGTCCCATCGACCTCGGGTCGCGCGCCAGCATCATCTCCACCGTGGAGGCGGACAGCACCGTGCGGGGCTTGACCCACTCCAGCTCCAGACCGGCGTCGGTGAGAGCCTCGGTGAGCTGCTCGGCTGTGAAGCACCGCGTGATGGAGCCGTCCGGCCAGGGCACCAGGAGCACGTCCGCGTTGGGCGCGTGGCTCAGCTCGGGCCAGCGGTCCTGCTCGGCCAGCATCGCCATGCCCAGCACCACCGAGTCCACGCACAGCAGGGCACGGCCCCCCGGGCGCAGCACCCGGCTGACCCGCGCCAGGGCCTCCTCGGTGGCCAGGTGCCTGGACAGCACCCGGTTGTCGGCGATGACCCCGTCGAAGGAGTCCGGGGCGAAGCTGCGCAGGAAGGCGGAGTCGCCCACCACGTGGCGCAGCCGTCCGCGCCGGGCCGGCCGGGGCACCATCGCGCGCCCGTTCACCAGGGTCAGCGGGCGGCGCACGGCCACGTCCACCGAGGGCAGCAGGGTGACCACGTCGTGTCCGGCGGCCACGGCGCGCGGGGCGCCCTGGTAGTCCGCGCCGGAGAGGTCGAGCAGCAGGGAGGGGGAGTCGGGGAGCCACCGGGCGACCTGCGCCTCGGCGACCGCCCAGTAGAACCGCCAGTAGTCCGACAGGCGGTCGGGAGTGGCGAACTGGGCCGCCGTCGACCGGGGGCGGTCGGAGGCCGGGGTCGGGGACGGTCGCACGTGCACTCCTCTCCCATTCTCCAGTGTGTCCTACCCGCACTCTGCCATGCCTCACCTCCGGCGACGGAGGTAAACGACAAAGTTCGCCCAGGGAGGGGACCTTCGTCCCCGTGCGGCGCGGAATCAGCTCGCGCGAAGCGTTGTTCTCCCCTACACCGCGTCCGGAGGCCAGATCGTCCGGGCACGCCACACGCGAGTATCCGGGGAGGGCCGACAGACCATGCCGACAGCCGCGACGTGCCTGGAGCGCGAGGAGACGGCGACGGCGCCACGCGGCGCCGATGCGCGGGTCCACGCCACGGGACCGTATCGTTGGGGTATGGACGCCCCAACCGGGACCAGCGCGAGGAGGCCGACGGGCTTGGAACAGGGCCAGGAGCAGGAGACAGCCGAGGAACGGGAAGAGCGCTTCGAGAGGGACGTGCTTCCCTTCCTCGACCAGCTCTACTCCGCGGCGCTGCGGATGACCCGTAACCCCGCCGACGCGGAGGATCTCGTACAGGAGACCTTCGCCAAGGCGTTCGGTTCGTTCCACCAGTTCAGACAGGGGACGAACCTCAAGGCATGGCTCTACCGCATCCTCACCAACACCTTCATCAACTCCTACCGCAAGAAGCAGCGCGAACCGAAACAGGCGGGGACCGAGGACGTCGAGGACTGGCAGCTGGCCCAGGCCGCGTCGCACACCGCGGCGGGTCTGAAGTCCGCTGAGGCCGAGGCGCTCGAACACCTCCCCGACACCGACGTCAAGCGGGCGCTCCAGGAGCTGCCCGAGGACTTCCGGATCGCGGTGTACCTCGCCGACGTCGAGGGCTTCGCGTACAAGGAGGTCGCCGAGATCATGGGGACGCCCATCGGGACGGTCATGTCCCGGCTGCACCGCGGGCGCCGCCAGCTCAGGTCGATGCTGGAGGAGTACGCGGTGGAGCGGGGGTTCCTGCCGGCGAGGGCGGCGGCCGAGGCCGGCGCGGTCGCCTCGGGGTCGTCCCCGCGCGGACGGGGACAGGACGTCTCGGATCGAGGAGACCGGCAATGAGCGGCGGCCACGGCGAACACAGCGACACCCCGTGCAGCGAGGTGCTCGACAAGCTCTACACCTACATCGACGGCGAGCTTGAGGAGGGCAACTACGAGCAGGTCCGCGAGCACCTGGACGGGTGCGGGCCCTGCCTCGACGAGTACGGGCTCGAGGAGGCGGTGAAGAAGCTCGTGGCCAAGCACTGCGGCTGTGATCCGGTGCCGATGGACCTGAGGGACAAGGTGCTCAGCCGCCTGGCCCGGGCGCGCACCGAGCAGCTGGCCCGGGAGGCGCGCGTGGAAACCCCCGGCACACCCTCCTGAGGGGACCGAGTCCGACCGCGCCCGTTATACAACCAAACCTGGCACACCTGGTGGCGGAAGCTGGAATTCCAGCTTCCGCCGCCTTTTTGTTGGACTTTGTGCCCTGTTCCGTTATTAGTGCGCTCTGAAGTGGTGTGTTACTTTTATGCGCCTTTGTGGGAATGTCGTGCCGTATTCCCCGTGCCTGTCGGGTTTTTGGTCAGGCGCTTCCCGGCCGCCTTCCCGGCTCCTCCCCCGACACGCCCGGCACGCCCGGGCCGTTCCTGGTCGTGACCGACTCGGAATGATTTTTCTCCCGGCTCCAGAGGCCGTTTCGCGTGGTTACCTGGGGTAGTCATGCCTGGTGGCTTCGGTTGGTGGTGGCTGGGGCAACTGCCCGTGCGGTGGATCTTCGTGCGTCCGCGGATCAGGGGGTGCGGTTACGTAGGGTGATCGGAGCGCACCACTAATTGAATTCGTAATTCCATATTCCGGAACTTGGTGCCAGGGAGAAGGGGTGCGATGGCAGTAGTTCGGGTTGGGGGTAATCGGGGCGCTGTCGTTGCCCGTTAAACTGGACGCCATATCCAACGAATGGGGTAATTTACGCGGCGTGCCCGGGAAAAACGGCGGTGCGCGCGCGTCGGGGGAGAGGGGACAACGATGTTCGTCGGCATGCTCCACGCGGTGATGGGTGTTCTTTGGGTGGTAACCGCCTTCAACGGATGGTCCTGGTGGTAGAACAGAACCGGTGAAACCATGACAGTCCGGTCGTCGTCGGCGGGGGGTGAACGGGGGTGCGGGCTCTTCCTGGGGGCGCGCGTGTCTACGTCGGAATCATCGTTGTCAGTGCTGTCACCATCATGCTCATCGGTCCCTACACGGGCCTGGATCTGCACACACTGATCCTGATCGCGATTCTCTTCGTGGTCGCGGAGTCGATCAGTACGGCGGTCCTGACGGGCGTCAAGGCGGGGATCTCGCCGAGTTCGGCGGTCTCCCTGGCCGCCGTCGTCCTGGTCGGGCCGGTCGGGGCGGCGGTGGTCGGTTTCGCCTCCTGCCTCGCCATCCGCAGGCAGAACCTCGTCAAGAGGGCGTTCAACGGAGCACAGTTCGCACTGGCGGCCTACGCGGCCGGACACGTCTACCTTCTGCTCGGCGGGGCGGTGGGAGAACCCGGCCGGGAGGACTTCCCGGCCATCGTCCTCCCCTACGTCGCCGCCGTCCTGACCCACTCCCTGGTCAACTCGGCGCTCGTGGCCGTCCTGATGTGGACCCTGGGCGTGGTGCGCCCCGGCGGTTCGCGGGGCCGGTTCGACTGGCGACCGCTGGTGGGGGTGGAGCTGTCCTCCATGGGCTACCAGATGCTCGGCCTGGCCATCGCCGCGGTCTGGGGCGGGGTCGGCCTCATCGCGCCGCTGCTGGTGCTGCTCCCGCTGTTCATCGCGCGCTGGACCTTCGCCCAGCAGCTGGACGAGGCCCGCGCGCACGAGGCCACCCTGGCCACCCTGTGCCAGGCGGTGGAGACCAAGGACTACTACACCCGGGGCCACTGCATGCGCGTGGCGGAGGGCGCCGCCATGATCGCCCGGGAGCTGGGTATGCCCGCTGACCGGGTGCAGAAGATCCGCTACGCCGGGATGCTGCACGACATCGGCAAGCTCGGAGTGCCCACCAAGGTGTTGCAGAAGACCGGCAAGCTCACCGACGACGAGTACGCGGCCATCAAGCTGCATCCCACGCGCGGCTACGAGATCGTGCGGGAGATCAGCTTCCTGGACGAGGCGCTGGCCGGGATCCGGCACCACCACGAGCGCCTGGACGGGCGCGGGTACCCCATGGGTCTGGTCGGGATGGAGATCCCCGAGTCCGCGCGCGTCATCAGCGTCGCCGACGTCTTCGACTGCCTGACCTCCACGCGCTCCTACCGCAGGGCGTGGTCGGTGGAGGACGCCATCGCCGAGCTGCGCGCCTGCGCCGGGACCCAGTTCGACCCCAGGATGGTCGAGGCGCTCGTGCGCGCCGTCGAACGCGAGGGCTGGGAGACACCCGACATCGCCGAGCCGCCGGGCGGCTGCTACGGGTCGGATGCGGCCGAGCGCTCCGTGGAGGGGTCCGGCCGCGCCGGTGGACCGGAGGAGGTGTCCGCCGACGCGCACGCCGAGGAGCGCGCCGCCGGGGAGCCCTCCTCCGCAGGGGCGGCGGCCGACGAGGCCGCCTCCGCGGACGCCGCGGCCTCCGCCGAGGCAGTGACGGGCGGGCGTGAACGATGATGACGCAGAGACAGTCGGACGGGGCCCGGTCGTCCGGACTCGTACTGGGCGGCCCCGAGGGCGGGGTCCTCAACCACCAGCGCCCGCGCGGGCCGATCTGGCGGACCTCCCGTCCGGTGCGCGCGGCGCTGGTCGGCACGGTGGGCTCAGGCGCCCTGGCCGCGCTGGTGTGGACGGCCTCGACCGGGGTCGTGGAACCGCACGTGGCGCTGGCGTTCTGCCTGGTCGTCGCGGCCGGTGAGCTGGCACGGATCACCCTGCCGGGCCACCGGGAGGTGGCTCCCATCGCCTCGGCCGGCGCGATCAGCTACGCGTTCCTGCTGTCGCTGGGTTCCGGGCCGCTGCACCACTCCGCCTGGCAGGTGGTGGCGGTGGTCGCCCTGGGCGTGGCACTGGGCGAGCTGCCGCACATCGCCGTGGGCCGCAGCCCCCGGGTGGAGGACGTGGCCCGCAGGGTGCTCTTCGCGGCGGCGCTCGCGATCGCCTTCCGGCCGCTGGCCGACCAGCTCCACCTGTCGGGCCCCTCGGTGACGGCCACGCTGCTGATGGCGGCGCTGGTCATGCTCGTCTGGGTGGTGGACTCCCTGCTGGCGGCGGTGCTGCGGGCCGAGCGCCTGCGCACCAGTCCCTCCGTCGCGGTCCGCGACGAGCTGCGCGCCCAGTTCGCCACCGGTGCCGCGATCGGCTCCAGCGGCGTGCTGATCGCGCTGGCCTGCACGGTGACCGGCCTGGGCGGGCTGCTGGTGTTCATCGCCCCGCTGCTGGTGTCGCAGGTGGCCTTCCGCCGTCACGCGGAGGTGCGCCGGACCTACCTGGAGACGGTCCGGGCGCTGTCGCGGGTCACCGAGGTGGGCGGCTACGTGGAGAACGGGCACTCGCGCCGGGTCAGCCACCTGGCGCACGGGATCGCCTGCGAGCTGGGCCTGTCCGAGGCCGAGCTGCTGGAGCTGGAGTACGCCGCCCTGATGCACGACATCGGCCAGCTGTCCCTGCGCGAGCCCATCGCGGGCGGCGCCACCGTGCTCGCCTCGCCGAGGGAGCAGCGGCGCATCGCCGAGCTGGGTTCGGCGATCATCCGGGAGACCGGTGTCCTGGACAACGTGGCCGAGACGGTCCGCCGCCAGTGCGAGCCCCTCGCCGGGGACGGCGACGAGGGTGTCCCGCCGCTGGGCAGCCGGATCATCAAGGTGGCCAACGCCTTCGACGACCTCGTGGGCGACAACGGCGACGCCGAGCGCCGCACGGCGGTCCTGGAGCGCCTGCGCATGGACACCGACAGCGAGTACGACCCCCGCGTGGTGGACGCGCTGGCCACGGTGCTCTCCCGGCTCTGACCCCCGGGGCGTCCGGCGGGGCGTCACCGGCCCGGCTCCGGCCGAAGCGGTGGCCGGGCACGGGGCGTGTCCCGGCCACCCGGCGGCCGGTCAGTCCCGGGGCGGGCGCAGGCGTGTGACGAACTTGTACCGGTCGCCCCGGTAGAGCGAGCGCACCCACTCCACCGGGTGCCCGTCGCCGTCGAAGCTGTGCTGGCAGTGCAGCACCAGCGGCAGGCCCACGTCCACGCCCAGCAGCCGCGCCTCGTTGGGCGTGGCCAGGACGGTCTCGATCGAGGCCTCCGCCTCGGCCAGGGAGACGTCGTAGGCGCTCGCCAGAGCCTCGTAGAGCGACGCGTAGCGGTCCAGCTGCCGACGCAGTCCCGGGAAGCGCCGTGCGGCCAGGTGGGCCGTCTCCACGGCCATCGGCTCTCCGTTGGCCAGCCGCAGCCGCTCGATGCGCAGCACGCGCCCGCCGGAGCGGATGGCCAGCAGTTCGGCGAGCTGGTCGTCGGCGTTGATGTAGCTCACGTCCAGGATCCGCGTGGCGGGGTGCAGGCCGTGCGCGCGCATCTCCTGGGTGTAGCTGGTCAGTTGCAGGACCTGTGCCACCTTCGGCTTGGCAACGAAGGTGCCCTTGCCCTGGATGCGCAGCAGGCGGCCCTCGACCACCATCTCGGTGAGCGCCTGGCGCACGGTGGTCCGCGAGGTGCCGAACTGGGTCGCCAGGGCACGCTCCGGGGGGACCGGGTTGCCCGCGGGCATCGCCTCGATCAGTTCCAGGAGCTGCTTCTTCACCTGGTAGTACTTCGGCACCCGGGGGTTGCCGTCCAGTGTGCGCTGACCAGTCATCAGTCTCCTTCGCCGAGTCCCGCGCTTGCCGCACAACCCTCCCGGTGTGGTCGGCACGGCGGGGGTCGCGGCCGCCGATTGGTGTGGACCACTGGTCGAGTGCGTACCTCTTGAGTATGCACGCCTTCATGGGATGATTTGTGAGTGCCTCACCTCAGTGATCTCATCTGGCGACACACGTCACTCAAGCAGGCCGATCTGGAGTGGTTCCACTCCCTGGTCTCGGACTGGCAGCTCCTGGCGGACCTGTCCTTCGCGGATCTCGTGCTGTGGGTGCGTCTGCGCGAGGACGACGGCTGGGTGGCCATCGCCCAGATGCGTCCCACCACCGGACCCACCGCCTTCCAGGACGACCTGGTCGAGACCGTCCTGCGCGACGACATGACCGATGTCACGTCCCGCTCGGCGCCGCGCGTGATCGGGCGCAGGGCCCTCATCGACCGCGCCTGGGAGGAGGGGCGCATCTGCCGCGACGGCGACCCGGACTGGTCGGGCGGCGTCCCGGTGCGCGAGGAGACCATTCCGGTGCGCCGCCAGGGCAACCTCATCGGGGTCATCCAGCGCAGCACCAACCTCAGCTCGGCGCGCACGCCCAGCCGCCTGGAGCTGACCTACCTCCAGAGCGCGGGCGACCTGGCCCAGATGATCGCCGAGGGCGCGTTCCCGTTCAGCGACCAGGGCCCCCTGATGGTGCGCTCGCCCAGGGTCGGCGACGGACTGCTGCGCCTGGACCAGAACGGAGAGGTGGTCTACGCCAGCCCCAACGCGCTGTCGGCCTACCGCAGGCTCGGCCTGACCGCCGACCTGGTGGGTGCGCGCCTGGACCGCACCACGCTGGAGCTGGCGGCCCCGGGGGAGGCGCGCGACGAGGCGCTGACCTACACGGCGAGCGGTCGGGCGCCGCAGGAGGCCGAGGTGGACGCGCGCGGGGTCACCGTGCAGCTGCGCGCCATCCCGCTGGTCATCGACGGGGTGCGCATCGGCGCCCTGGTGATGGTGCGCGACGTCACCGAGCTGCGCCGCCGCGAGCGCGAGCTGATGACCAAGGACGCCACCATCCGGGAGATCCACCACCGGGTGAAGAACAACCTCCAGACGGTGGCTGCCCTGCTGCGCCTCCAGGCGCGGCGCCTGGACGTGCCCGAGGCGCGGGCGGCGCTGGACGAGGCGGTGGGCAGGGTCGGGTCCATCGCGATCGTGCACGAGATGCTCTCGCACACCCCCGACGAGGTGGTGGACTTCGACGACATCGCCGACCGGGTGATCCAGATGGCGGCGGAGGTCTCCTCCACGGGCACCGCGGTGGTGCCGCGCCGGATCGGCGGGTTCGGCCTGTTGAACGCGCTGGTGGCGACGCCGCTGTCGATGGTCCTGGCGGAACTGGTGCAGAACGCCGTGGAGCACGGCCTGGGGCAGGGGCCGGGGCGGATCGAGGTGCGGGTGCGCCGGTTCGACGCGGAGCCGGGCTATCCGGGGCCGAGCAGTCTGGAGCTGGCCGTCTCCGACGACGGCGGGGGACTGCCCGAGGACTTCGACCTGGAGGGCACCACGAGCCTGGGCCTCCAGATCGTGCGGACCCTCATCGTGGGCGAGCTGGGGGGGACCCTGGCGATCAAGCCCAAGGAGAGCGGCGGAACCGAGGTGGCAATCACCCTGTCGCTGGAGCACGAGGAGGGGGAGCTGCCCTGAGGCGGGGGCTCGCGCGGATCACGCGCGGGGGCCGCCCCGAGGGGTCCCGGAGGGATACCGGCCGCGACGGCCCCGGGCGCCGGTCCCCGCCGCGCCGAGCGGGGACTCCTCGGGACCCTTCCGTGCGGAGGACCTCAGCTGCGGACCATGGTGCGGTACGCGCTGCCGCGGCGCTTCTTGAGCACGCGGCGCTCGTCCTCACTGGTACCGCCCCAGACACCGCCGTCCTGGCCGCTCTCCAGGGCCCAGCGCAGACAGGCCGAGCTGACCGGACAGCGGTTGCAGACCGCCTTGGCCTCCTCGATCTGGATCAGTGCGGGGCCGAAGTTCCCGATGGGGAAGAAGAGTTCGGGGTCTTCGTCACGGCAGGCTGCGTCATGGCGCCAGTCCATGCGGTCCACTCCTCACGGTGAGGCGATCGGGGGCTTGTGAAGCTTTTCACGATCTTGTGCGCGTCCGTAACGGGCGAAGGGCGCCCGATGGATGGGTTCCATCGGAAGGGTGTTCGGGCCGAGGGCCGTCAAGGTTTCATCCCACGGCCATGTGGGAAGCGCCCCAATTAACTCGCCTGTAACTCGCGGCGATATCTTGAGCGTGACAGGATCGATCGGCCCATGCAAGAGCTGCCGAGGCCAAAGGTCCTGTTCGGCGTGTCGGGTGCGTCACAGTGGCTCGGAATGGCGTCTTTCGGCGTAATTAACAGACGATTCGTAATGCCTTCGGTACAGAGTGGAAGTTGACCTGTTCGCGGTCTCCCAGGTATTCACCGTCGATTTGGAAGGCCCTGGGGTGGGATGACGTGATCTGGAGAGAGTCCTGGTCATGCCACGTCACGTAGCCGTCCCCACGTGCGGGAAGGCCTTTGGGGAAGAACATTTGGGAAAGGATCCACCCCGTGAGCGCGTGCGAGGAGTGCGTCAGCGCGAAAGCGTCCAGGCCCAGCTCGAAACGTGAGGACGGGGTCGGCTGAAGCGGCAGCGCCCCCGCGTAGGTCCAGGGTGTGGTGTTGGTGACGAGCGCGAAATACGCCCCCACAAGGGACCTTCCGTGGCTGACCACGCTTAGTGACGGATCGCGGATATCCCCCTGGAAGAACAGCTTTACCGCCACTTCCGCGTACAGCGCCGGAGTGGCCCTGCGGCCGTTGGCGCGCTCGTTCTCCACCTGCTGGACCACGTCGGCGTCCCAGCCGAAACCAGCACAGAAAGTGAAGTAGCGGTCGTCCTGATCGCTGGTGATCCGGCCGAGGTTGATCTCGCGCTCGCGGCCCTCGCGGACCGCCTCCAGCACCAGACCGGTGGCCTCCACAGGGTCGCCGGGCACGCCCAGGGCGCGGATGAAGACGTTGGCGCTGCCGCCGGGGATCACCGCGTAGCGGGGGCGCCTGAGCTCCTCTGGGGTGGACAGGAGGCCGTTGACCACCTCGTTGACGGTGCCGTCGCCGCCCAGGCTCAGTACCAGCTCATACCCGTTCTCGGCCGCCTCGCGGGCCAGCTCGCCCGCGTGGTCGCGGTACTCGGTCTCGGACACGGTGACGTCCAGCTCCGACGCCAGGGCGCCCATGATCACCTCGCGCGTGTGGGACGTGGTCGTGGTGGCCTGGGGGTTCATGATGAGAAGGGCGCGCACCACGCCAGTCTAGGGTGTGGCGCCGGGACCTCCGCTTCGCCACGGGTGCGAAGCCGGGGCCGAGGGGAGGGAGCCCCGGAGCGCGTATAGGCTCGTCAGGTGTCTTCACGTCCCGTCACCATCGTCATCGCCGCCGCCCTGGAGGCCCTGATCGGGCTGGCCGCCGCGGTCAGCGGGGCCTACAGCCTCTTCACCGCGGTCACCGGCCGGGCCAGCGACCTGACCAGCGCGATCCCCCTGACCGCCCTGGGACTGGGCGCGGGCGCACTGCTGGTCTTCGTCGCGCGCGGGCTCTGGCAGCTGCGGGACTGGGCGCGCACGCCGGTGTTCGTCACCCAGCTCTTCCTGGCGGTGGTGGCCTACTACATGTTCACCAGTGACCAGTACGCGTTGGGCGCGGTGCTCGCGGTCGTGGCGGTGTGCGCCTCAGCGGCGGTGCTCTCGCCGCCGACGACCGCGGCGCTCTTCCCCGACGAGCGGGGGAAGTAGCGCCGCGGCCGCCCACGGCGACCGCTCGCGTGTCAGTCGTCGGTGGTCAGCGCCTGACGCAGCTGCGCCAGGGTGCGGGCCAGCAGACGGGACACGTGCATCTGCGAGATCCCCAGCTCCTGGGCGATCTGCGACTGCGTCATGTTGCCGAAGAAGCGCAGCAGCAGGATGCGCTTCTCCCGGGGCGGAAGCTGTTCCAGGAGCGGCTTGAGCGACTCCCGGTACTCCACGCCCTCCAGGGACTCGTCCACGATGCCCAGTGAGTCGGCCACCGCGGGCGCGTCCTCGTCCCCGCTGTCGGGCGCGTCCAGCGACACCGTCGAGTAGGCGTTGGCGGACTCCAGGCCCTCCAGCACCTCCTCCTCGGTCATCTGGAGGTGCGCCGCGAGCTCGGCGACGGTCGGGGAGCGCCCCTCCCGCTGCGACAGGTCGCTGACCGCCTTGGTGAGCGAGAGCTTCAGCTCCTGGAGGCGACGGGGGACCCGCACCGCCCAGCCCTTGTCGCGGAAGTGCCGCTTGATCTCACCGACGATGGTGGGGGTGGCGTAGGTGGAGAACTCCACCCCGCGCTCCAGGTCGAACCGGTCGATGGACTTGATCAGTCCGATCGTGGCCACCTGGGTGAGGTCGTCCAGCCACTCGCCGCGGTTGCGGAAGCGGCGGGCCAGGTACTCCACCAAGGGCAGGTGGAGCTCCACCAGCTCGTCGCGGATCCGCCGACGCTCCTCGGAGTCCGCCTCGAGTTCGCCGAGGCGCTCGAACAACTCTCTCGCGCGGGCCCTGTCGGGCACCGCGTGCTCGGTCTTCGCTGTCAGAGCGGGCCCCCTCTCGCTCACGCCGACTCCAGTGTTCCGCGGCGTTTGTACAGGACGATGTGGACACGGTCGTCCGGTCCGACCCCCGCGTCGACCTCTCCCGCGAGGGCGGACAGGACGGTCCAGGCGAAGGTGTCGCGGGCGGGAAGGCGCCCGTCCGCGGTGAGCACCGAGACGGAGATGCGCATCCCGTCGGGGGTGAGTTCGAATTCCGTGGTCAGTTCCGTGCCGGGCAGCGCCTGGGAGAGGAGCATGGCGCAGGCCTCGTCGACACCGATCCTCAGGTCCTCGATCTCGTCGAGGGTGAAGTCCAGTCGCGCGGCCAGACCCGCCGTCGCCGTCCGCAGAACGGACAAGTAGGCGCTGTCCGCGGGCATGTTGACGGTGACAGCGTCCCGGACGCCGATGGCGTCGGCCGTGGGCACAGCGGTTTCTTCGGTCACGTCCCTCCTTCGGGGGGCGGGGTTGCCGCTTGAGAGCAATGTATCTGGTTTACCCTGCCACTGACGCAGGGCGAACGGATCGTGTCCATACGATCCGGGGCGAAAAGCGGGACGGACGGCCGGTCTCAGGGGCCCTCCGAGCCCAGTGCTTCCAGCGCGCCGCCGTCCAGGCGGCGGACCGTCCACCCGTCCATGGGGCGTGAGCCCAGGGACTCGTAGAACCGTATCGAGGGCTCGTTCCAGTCGAGCACCGACCACTCCAGCCGGGTGTAGCCCCGTTCGACGCAGATCCGCGCCAGGGTCCGCAGCAGGGCCAGGCCGTGGCCCCGTCCGCGCGCCTGCGGGCGCACGTACAGGTCCTCCAGGTACACGCCGTGCCTGCCGGTCCAGGTGGAGTAGTTGCGGAACCACAGCGCGAACCCGACGACCTGGCCGTCCCCGTCCTCCTGGGCGACGTGCGCGAACACCGCCGCGTCCGGGCCGAAGAGGGCGGTGCGCAGGTCCTGCTCGGTGGCCACGACCGCGTCCGGCTCCTTCTCGTACTCGGCGAGCTCGCGGACCAGGGCGTGGATGACGGGAACGTCGTCGGGACGTGCGGGACGGATCATCGGACCACCTCGGGCGCGCGGCGGGGACACGGTCGCCTCCAGGGTATGCGCTGCGGCGGGGCGTCCCCGCGCTCCGGAACCGCTCAGGGCCGGTGGGCGACCACCCGCTCCACCAGCCCGAGGAACAGCCGGTCGTGGTGGCCGACCTCGAACCCGGCCTCGACCGCGACCTCCCGGGGCAGGCGGCGCGGGTTCTCCCTGCGCCGCTCCACGAGCCGCCCGGGCATACGCGCGTACTCGATGTGGTCGACCATCAGGAGCCTGCCGCCCGGCGCCAGCACGCGGTACATCTCCGCCAGGGCGCGCCGCTGGTCGGGGACGGCGCACATCGCCAGCGTGCACAGGACGGTGTCGAAGGCCCGGTCGGGGAAGTCCAGCTCCTGGACGTCGCCCTCCACGAAGCGCACGGCCCTGCCCAGCTCCTCGGCCCTCTCGCGGGCGCGGTCGAGCATCTGCGGGCTGAGGTCGACGGCGGTGAGGCGCACCTGCGGCGGATAGTAGGCGAGGTTGCGGCCCGTTCCGACCGCCACCTCCAGCGTCTCGCCGCGCGCCCCGGCGCACAGGATCTCGCGGGTGCGGCGCATGGCGGGGCTCTGGAAGCGCTCGCTGTGCTCGCAGTAGGCGGCCATGCGGTCCCAGCGCCTGCGTGTGTGGTCCGTGCGAGCGTCCATGTGCCTCTCCCGAGCGGGGCGCGTACACCACGACTCTGGCGACGCGCCGCCGCGCGGTCAAGGGATCCGGGGGTGTTTCCCCGGCCGGTACCGGCCGCCGCGCCCGGGGGGCGGGGCGGCGGCCCTTCCGGAGCGCTCAGAGCACCTTGGACAGGAACGCCCGGGTGCGCTCGTGGCGCGGGTTGGAGAGCACCTCGGCGGGCGTGCCCGACTCCACGACCAGGCCGTCGTCCATGAAGACCAGGGAGTCGCCGACCTCGCGGGCGAACCCCATCTCGTGGGTGACGACCACCATGGTCATCCCGCCCCGGGCCAGGTCGCGCATGACGTCCAGGACCTCGCCGACCAGCTCCGGGTCCAGGGCGCTCGTGGGCTCGTCGAACAGCATCAGCGACGGCTCCATGGCCAGCGCGCGGGCGATGGCCACGCGCTGCTGCTGGCCGCCGGAGAGCTGGTCGGGGTAGGCGTCGGCCTTGTCCGGCAGGCCCACCCGCTCCAGCAGCTCCATGGCCCTGGCGGTGGCCTCGCCCCGGGGGACCCGCTTGACCTGCACGGGCGCCTCGGTGATGTTGCCCAGGACGCTCAGGTGCGGGAACAGGTTGAAGCGCTGGAAGACCATGCCGATGTCGCTGCGCTGGGCGGCGATCTCGTTGTCGCGCAGCTCGTAGAGCTTTCCGCGCTTTTGCCGGTAGCCCATCAGCTCGCCGTTGACCCACAGCCGCCCGGCGGTGAGCTTCTCCAGGTGGTTGACACAGCGCAGGAACGTGGACTTGCCCGACCCGGACGGGCCGATCACGCACATGACCTCGCCGCGCCCGACCTGGAGGTCGATGCCCTTGAGCACCTCCAGGCGGCCGAAGCTCTTGCGCACGTTCTCCGCCACGACGAGCGCGTCGGCGGGCAGGGTGGCGCCCTCAGCGGTCTCCAGGACGCCCGGGTCCTTCGTCTTGTCGCTCACCTGTGCGCCCCTCCGACGATGCGGTCGCGGATACTGCCGTACTGGCCGGGGTTGAACCTGCGTTCGAGGAAGTACTGGCCCACCATCAGGACGCTGGTGATGGCCAGGTACCACAGGCACGCGGCGACCAGCATCGGGAAGATCTGGTAGGTCCGGGAGCCGATGGCCTGGAGCTGGTAGAACAGCTCGATGGTCACCGGCACGTAGGCCAGCAGCGCCGTGTCCTTGAGCATGGCGATGGTCTCGTTGCCCGTGGGCGGCACGACCACCCGCATCGCCTGCGGCAGGGTGATCCGGCGCAGCACCTTGCCCTTGCTCATGCCCAGCGCCTGCGCGGCCTCGGTCTGGCCCCTGTTGACCGACTGCAGGCCCGCGCGGATGATCTCGGCCATGTAGGCGCCCTCGGACAGCGACAGCGCCAGCAGGCCCGCGGTGTAGCCGCTCAGCACGGTGCGGGTGTCGATCTCGAAGAAGCGGGCGTCGCCCTCCAGGCCCAGCCACGGCATCCAGTAGTTGTCGAAGGGCAGGCCGAACTCGATGGTCTGGTACAGGATGGCGATGTTGCCGAAGAGCACCGCCAGCACCAGGCGGGGCACGCCCCGGAAGAACCAGGTGTACAGCCAGGAGACGGACACCAGGACGGGGTTGCCCGACAGCCGCATCACCGCCAGGACGACGCCCAGGACGACGCCGATGACCATCGACAGCACGGTGGCGCTGAGGGTGATCCACACGCCGCGCACGACCGGCTCGGAGAACATGTGGTCGAACATGAACGGCCAGTTGAAGGCGTCGTTCGTGAAGAGCATGTGCACGAACATGGCCGCGAGGACGAGGATGACCCCGGCGGCGACCCACCGCTCGGGGTAGCGCACGGGGACGGCGGTGACGTGGTCGGCCGGACGGCCCGGTGTCGAGGTCTTCGACACCGGGCCGTCCGTCGGTTCGGTCGGTGAGGACAAGGGTCGGTCTTTCGCTCAGTGGGTGTCGGTCGGCCTGCTTATTCGGCCAGGTCGGGGTTCACCTCGGCGGACTCCATGCCGCCGGCGTCCACGCCCCACTCTCCCAGCACCTCGGCGTAGGTGCCGTCCTCGATGAGCGCGTTGAAGGCGGCGGCCACGGCCTCGGCCAGCTCCGTGTCCTCCTTGTTGGTGAGGATGCCGTAGGGAGCGGTGGAGTACTGCTCACCGATGAGCTCCAGGACGCCCTCGCCGGTCTGGTCCAGCGCGTAGACGGCGGTGGGCAGGTCGGCGAGCGAGGCGTCGTTGACGCCAGAGACGACCGTCTCGGTGGCCAGCGGCTGGCTCTCGAACTTCTGGATGGTGATGGCCTCCTCACCGGCGTCGACGCAGGCCGCGCTGCGCTCCTCGATGTCGGTGTCGTGCGTGGTGTTGGACTGCACCGCGATCCGCATGCCGCAGGCGTTGTCGGGGTCCACGTCCTGGGGGTTGCCCGCCTGGGCGAACCACTGGGTGCCCGAGGAGAAGTAGCTGACCATGTTGACCTGCTCCATGCGCTCCTCGGTGACCGTGAAGGAGGAGGAGCCCAGGTCGTAGGTGCCCGTGTCCACACCGATGATGATGGAGTCGAAGGCGGTGGGCTCCCACGTCGTCTCCAGGCCGAGCTTGGCCATGGCGGCGTTGACGAGGTCCACGTTGAAGCCGAGGACGGTCTCGCCGTCGGGGTCCAGGTACTCGCCGGGCGGGTAGGAGGCCTCGACACCGACCGTGACGGTTCCGGCCTCGGCGATGTCCGCGGGCACGAGGGCGGCGAGCTCCTCGTCGACCTCGACGGCGGGCGCCTCGGGGGCGGCCGACTCCTCGGAGGCTCCGCCGCCGTCCCCGCCGCCGCAGGCGGTCAGCGCCAGGACACCGGCGAGGGACAGGGCGCCGAGGCCGAACGGCGTGGGCAGGGACTTGTGCAGAGCCATCGCGGGGTCTCCTTCGGGGGCGCGTAACGCCTGGCGGGGGCGGGTTCGTGACCCGACCGCCCGAGCCGGAACGACATTCAGGACAATCTTCTTTTAACACTCAGAAGCCGGTGCCGTCCCATCGTGCACACCCGCGATGTTCCTGTGGTCACCGTTGTGAGAGGATTGCGTAACGGGTCATCCCCGTGAGAGGCGGCCGCGCAGCAACTCGTATAGGAGTCCGGCGAAGAACGACTCTCCCCGGCGACACCACCGGTCATGGCCGACCGGCGCCGAGGAGGGCCCCCTAGCAATCGTCACGTCTTCGCGCGCGGTCCGCACCACCGCCAGGTCCGCCCCCGTCATGGCCGACGGTCGGGTGGAACACGCAAGACCTGAGGGGTTTTCAGCCGTGACCACCGTTTCGCGTTCCCAGAATCCTCGTCGTGACGACGACCCCGCCTTCGCCATGCACCGCGGCGGCAAGCTCCACGTGACCTCGTCCGTGGACGTCCGAGACCAGGAGGGACTCTCCCTCGCCTACACCCCCGGCGTCGCCCGCGTCTGCGACGCCATCGCCGAGTCCCCCGAGCTCGTCGACACCTACACCTGGAAGAGCAACCTGGTCGCCGTCGTCACCGACGGCACCGCGGTCCTGGGCCTGGGCGACATCGGCGCCGAGGCCTCCCTGCCGGTCATGGAGGGCAAGTCGCTGCTGTTCAAGCAGTTCGCCGGCGTCGACTCCGTGCCGATCGCGCTGGGCTGCACCGGGGTCGACGAGATCGTCGAGACCGTCGTGCGCATGGCGCCCTCCTTCGGCGGGATCAACCTGGAGGACATCTCCGCGCCCCGCTGCTTCGAGATCGAGCGCCAGCTGCGCGAGCGCCTGGACATCCCGGTCTTCCACGACGACCAGCACGGCACCGCCATCGTCACCGTGGCCGCGCTGCACAACGCCGCCCGGCTGACCGGGCGCACCCTGGCCGACCTGCGCGCCGTGGTCTCCGGCGCGGGTGCCGCGGGCGTGGCCGTCACCAAGATGCTCATCGACGGCGGGATCGGCGACATCGCCGTGGCCGACTCCAAGGGCATGATCTACGACGGTCGCGAGGGCCTGACCCCCGTCAAGCAGGAGCTGGCCTCCATCAGCAACAGGGCGGGGCTGCGCGGGTCCATCGAGAGCGCGCTGGAGGGGGCCGACGTGTTCATCGGCCTGTCCGCGGGCGAGGTCCCCGAGTCCGTGGTCGCCACCATGGCCGACGACGCGATCATCTTCGCGATGGCCAACCCCAACCCGGAGGTGCATCCGGACGTCGCCCGCAGGCACGCGAGCGTGGTCGCCACCGGGCGCAGCGACTTCCCGAACCAGATCAACAACGTCCTGGCCTTCCCGGGCGTGTTCCGGGGCGCGTTCGACGCCGGGGCCACGGACATCACCGAGAACATGAAGCTGGCCGCCGCCACCGCGCTGGCCGGTCTGGTCGGCGACGACCTGTCCGCCGACTACATCATCCCCAGCCCCTTCGACGAGAGGGTGGCCAAGGCGGTCGCCGCCGCGGTCGCCGCCCAGGCCCGCGAGGACGGCGTCGTCCGCGGTTAGACACACCGGACACGACGGGGCCCGGAGGGCGCGCCCCCGCGCCGCCCTCCGGGCCCCTCGGCGTACCGCCTACCTGCCGTCGCCGGGGTCGTCGACCGCCTCGCTCCAGGGGTCGGCGGACGGCTTCGGACGCGTCCCGTCCTCCGGGGCGGATCCGCCCTCGGAAGGCCCGGGCCGCTCGGGGGCGGCGGGCCCCTCCTTCTCCGCCTCGGGGGCGGCGGGCCCCTCCTCGGCGGGAGCGGCCCCGCCGGTGTCGCCCCCGGCCTCCTCCGCGCGGTCGGCGGGCGGGCCCCAGTGCCGCATGTCCCGGCGGATCACCTCGACAGTGTCGTCCAGGATGCGCCGCAGGTCGACGGCTGCGGCCTCCCCGACGTGGCCCGCCTCGCGGACCACGTCGCGCACGCGGTCGCCGAAGTCGTGCAGCGCGCGCTCGAACTCCGGGCCCTGCGACGGGCGCTCGGAATCGCGCCTGCCGCCCCAGGCGGCACCGAACGCGCCGAAGCCCTGCGTGAAGCGCTCCCACTCGCGGGACCACCGCGAGCCGTCATCGCAGCCAGGTCCGGTCTGCTCGCGTCGCTCACCGGAGTCCCCGGACGCGTCCGTCCCCTCCCCGCCGTGACCGGCCTCCTCCGAGGCGGTGGAGTCGCCGGGCTCCGCGGTCCCGGTGGAACCAGCGGTCCCAGCGGTCCCGGTGGACCCGGTGGACCCGGCGGGTTCGCCCGGGGCCCCGGTCCCGGAGCGGCGCGTCCCGCCGGAGGCGAACTTGAGCTCGTCGCGCAGCGAGCTGATCGTCGCGCGCACGTCCTGCTTGACCGCGCGGGCGATGTCGCGCACCGAGTCGGTGATCTCCCGCTCCAGGTCGTTGAGGTCGCTCTCGCGCTCGCGCAGCTCCTCACGGCCCTTGTCGGTGAGGCTGTAGACCTTGCGGCCGCCCTCCTCGGTGTGGGTGACCAGCCCCTCCTCCTCCAGCCGCGCCAGCCGGGGGTAGATCGTGCCGGGAGAGGGCGAGTACACGCCGAGGAAGCGGTCGCGGAGCAGGCTGATGATCTCGTAGCCGTGCCGCGGGTTCTCGTCCAGCAGCTTGAGCAGGTAAAGCCGTAGTCTGCCGTGGCCGAAGATGGTGCTCATTCAGGCCCCCTCGGGGATCGCGGCCGGGGCCTCGGGCGCGCGCCGCAGCAGCGCCGTCCGTCCGGACGCGGAGTTGATGGTGATGGACGCGGGGTCGACACCGCTGCCGATCCTCCCGCTCAGGACCGTCCTGGCCGGGGCGCTGCGGCGGTCCAGCCCGAAGTCGGACTTGGCGGGCGCGGCCGCGGTGCGCAGCTCCACGGTGGCCGAGGTCTCGGAGGGCACCCGCAGGGCGATCTCGCCCGAGATCGAGGTGAGCCGCACCCGCCCCGCCGGGGCGACGCCGGTGTCGGCCAGCAGCTGGCCGGAGACGGTCTTGGCGCTCAGCGCGGACAGCCGTCCGCCCGCCACCGCCAGCTGGCCGCTGACGCTGTTGAACTTGAGGCTGCCGTGGGGGTCGCGCACGGCGGTGCTCCCCGAGACGGTGTTGATCTCGGTCTCGCCCGAGGTCTCGTCCAGGGTGATCTCCCCGGTCGCGGTCCGCAGCTGGCTGCGGGCGCTGAGCCCGGCGGCGACGATCGGCGCGCTGACCGTGCTGACCTCGACCGGGCAGTCCTTGGGCAGCCGCAGGTTCACGGTGGCCCTGCGGTTCTGCACGCTCTTGTAGCCGTTGAGCTGGACCGGCCGCAGCCGGTCCAGGAGCCCCTGGCTGGTGAGGTCCTCGTAGTGGATGGTGAGGATGCCCGCCTCCTGCGTGACCAGGAGGGGTTCGCCGACGATGTCGGTGACCTCGAAGGTGACCGGATCGTCGGTGGGAAGAATGTTGACGTGGCCTCCGATGATCCGGACCCGCAACGCGACGATGCCGTCCAGGGTCTGGGTCATCGGCCTGTCGATGGTCCAACGTGCCATCGTGCTCGGCCCCTTTCGCTCGCTCCGTGTTCTCACGATATGTCGCGTCTACGGCAAACTCAAGATATGTCGCGGATCGGCGAGGCGTTTCAGGGGGACCTCCGGGGAAACCCCGAGACCGTCGCGGGCAGGGCCCCGGACACGTGAAGGGGCCCGGACCTTCCGGGGCGGCGTCGGGGATGTCGCGGGTCTGCGCTTGAATGGGCGGTCGGCCCGGTCGGACCGACCGTACGACCTGGAGTGACCGAGAATGCACCATCCCCCGACGCCCGTCTTCGCCCCCGGCCCGCCGGGGACGGGCGGCCCCCCACGCATGCCCCGCGCCCTGCGGTTCCTGCGCGTGCTGTTCAGCCTCTTGGGCACCATCGCCGCGCTGATGGCCCTCTACTACCTGTTCCTGCTGCTGAGTCTGTACCTGTACCCCTCGGCGAACTTCGAGGAGTGGCTCTCCGTGCAGGGCTTCTCCGTGGCCGAACTCTGGGTCATGCCCGCGCTGCACGTCCTCAGGGCCCTCTCCTGCGCCGTCGCCGCGATCCGGCTCGGCGGGGGAGGGCGCACGGGCCGCAGGTGGGCGCGCGTCGCCGTGGGCGTCGAGGCGGGAGCGATCCTGGTCGGCGCGGCCGTGGGGGTGGCCGCGCTCGGCGTCACCTCGGTGTTCGACGCCGTCCTGTGGGTGTTCAGCGCCGCGGTGGGTCTGCTCTTCCCCGCTCTCCTCTTCCTCCTTCTGCTGGTCGCCCGCTCCAGCCGGGAGTGGTTCCGCGCCACCGGCGCCTGAGGCCCCCTCAGACACGCGAAGGGGCCCGGGTCGTGTGACCCGGGCCCCTCAGGCGGTCCCTATTCGTCGTCCTCGTCGTCCAGCCGCGCCAGCCACGTGGCCAGCCGGTCGACCGGGGTCTCGAACTCGGGGTTCATGTCGGTGAACGCCCGCAGCTGCTCGGCGAGCCAGGCGAAGCTGACCTCCTCGCCGCCGCGGCGGTTCTCCAACTCCTCGATTCCGCGATCGGTGTAGTACACGCTGTTCCCTCTACGTGCTCGCAGGCCCGAACGCTAGTCCGCGGGCGGGAAGACCGTGTCCACCAGGGCACGCTGCTCGGCCTCGTGGCGCTTGGCCGAACCGGCCGCGGGCGCGGAGGAGGCCGGACGCGAGATCCGGGTGAACGGACGGTCGAGCTGCTCGGAGAAGACCAGCGCGACGAAGGGCCACGGGCCCATGTTCGCCGGCTCCTCCTGCACCCACAGGACCTCGCCCGCGTTGGGGTAGGCCTTGAGCTGCTCGCGGATCTCCTCGATCGGCAGCGGGTAGAGCCGCTCCGCCCGGATGATCGCGGTGTGCTTGTCACCGCTCTTGCGGCGCGCCGCGTCCAGGTCGTAGTAGATCTTGCCCGAGCACAGCACCACGCGCCGCACCTTGTCCGGCGCGATCGAGTCGTCCTTGATCAGCGGCTCGAAGTGGCCCGAGGTGAAGTCCGCGGCGGCCGAGGCGGCGGTCTTCAACCGCAGCAGCGACTTGGGCGTGAACACCACCAGCGGGCGCTCCAGCGGCGACTTGGCCTGCCAGCGCAGCAGGTGGAAGTAGCTCGCCGGGGTGCTCGGGTAGGCCACCGTCATGTTCTCCTGCGCGCACTGCTGCAGGAACCGCTCGATGCGGGCGGAGGAGTGGTCCGGCCCCTGGCCCTCGTAGCCGTGCGGCAGCAGCAGGGTCACGCTGGAGCGCTGCCCCCACTTCTGCTCGCCCGCGCTGATGTACTCGTCGATGATGGTCTGGGCGCCGTTGACGAAGTCGCCGAACTGCGCCTCCCACATCACCAGGGCGTCGGGACGGGTCAGCGAGTACCCGTACTCGAAGCCCAGGGCCGCGTACTCGCTCAGCAGGGAGTCGTGCACGTGGAACCGGGTGATGCCGTCGTCGAACTGCTTGAGCGGCGTGTGGGTCTCGCCGGTCTCGCGGTCCATCAGCGTGGCGTGGCGCTGGCCGAAGGTGCCGCGGCGGCTGTCCTGGCCCACCAGGCGGACCGGGTGGCCGTCCAGCAGCAGCGACCCGAAGGCCAGCAGCTCACCGGTGGCCCAGTCGATCGCGTCGGTCTCGACCATCGTCGCGCGGCGCGAGAGCTGGGGCGCCAGCCGCGGGTGCGGCGTGAAGCCCTCGGGCAGCGACACCTGGGTGTCGATGACCCGCTTGACCGTCTCGGTACTGATCGCCGTCTCGACCGCGGAGTGCTCCAGGCGGCCCTCGGTGAACACCTCGGGCTTGACCACGGCGCCGGGCTCGATCGGCTTCTTCTCGACCTCGCGGGTCTCGGTGAAGGCCCGCTCCAGCTCGGACTGGTAGTCGCGCAGCGCCGACTCCGCCTCCTCCACCGTGATGTCGCCGCGCCCGATGAGGGACTCGGTGAACAGCTTGCGGGTGGAGCGCTTGGCGTCGATGACGTCGTACATCAGCGGCTGGGTGAAGGCTGGGTTGTCGCCCTCGTTGTGGCCGCGGCGCCGGTAGCAGACCAGGTCGATGACGACGTCCTTGTTGAACGCCTGGCGGTAGGCGAAGGCCAGGTGCGCGACCCGGACCACGGCCTCGGGGTCGTCCCCGTTGACGTGGAAGATCGGAGCCTGCACCATCCGCGCCACGTCCGTGGCGTAGACGCTGGAGCGGCTGTCGGACGGCGAGGTGGTGAAGCCCACCTGGTTGTTCACGATGACGTGCACCGTGCCGCCGGTCCGGTAGCCGCGCAGCTGCGACAGGTTCAGCGTCTCGGCGACCACGCCCTGTCCGGCGAACGCGGCGTCGCCGTGGATGAGGATCGGCAGGACGGTGAAGCCCTGCGGGCCCTTGTTGAGCACGTCCTGCTTGGCGCGGACGATGCCCTCGGCCACCGGGTCGACCGTCTCCAGGTGGGACGGGTTGGCGGCCAGGGTGATCTGGATCTTGTCGCCGTCGTGGGTCTCGAAGGTGCCCTCGGTGCCCAGGTGGTACTTGACGTCGCCGGAGCCGTGCGCGCTGCGCGGGTCGAGGTTGCCCTCGAACTCACCGAAGATCTGCCCGTAGGACTTGCCGCAGATGTTGGCCAGCACGTTCAGGCGGCCGCGGTGGGCCATGCCGATGACGGCCTCGTCCAGCTCGGCCCTGGCGGCCTTGGAGATCACGCCGTCCAGCAGCGGGATCAGCGACTCGCCGCCCTCCAGGGAGAAGCGCTTCTGGCCCACGTACTTGGTCTGGAGGAAGGTCTCGAAGGCCTCGGCGCTGTTGAGCCGGTGCAGGATGTGCAGCTGCTCGTCGCGGTCGAGCTTCTCGTGCTCGCGCTCGACGTGCGCCTGGATCCACTCCCGCTCCTCCGGGCTCTGGATGTGCATGTACTCGATACCCACCGTGCGGCAGTAGGTGTCGCGCAGCACGCCCAGCACGTCGCGCAGCTTCATGACCTGCTTGCCGCCGAAGCCCCCGGTGGGGAACTCGCGGTCCAGGTCCCACAGGGTGAGGCCGTGTTCGAGCACGTCCAGGTCGGGGTGCTTGCGCTGCTCGTGGTCGAGCGGGTTGGTGTCGGCCATCAGGTGGCCGCGCACGCGGTAGGCGTGGATCAGCTCCTGGACCCGGGTGGTCTTGTCGAGCTGGGTGGCCTTGTTGACGTGGATGTCCTGCACCCAGCGCACCGGCTCGTAGGGGATGCGCAGCGAGTTGAAGATCTCGTCGTAGAAACCGTCCTCGCCCAGCAGCAGCTGGTGGATCCGGCGCAGGAACTCGCCGGACTGCGCACCCTGGATGATGCGGTGGTCGTAGGTGGAGGTCAGCGTCATGACCTTGCTGATGCCCAGCTCGGCCAGGGTGTCGGAGGAGGCGCCCTGGAACTCGGCCGGGTACTCCATCGCGCCCACGCCCAGGATGGTGCCCTGGCCCGGCATCAGGCGCGGGACCGAGTGCACGGTGCCGATGCCGCCGGGGTTGGTGAGGCTGATGGTGGTGCCCTGGAAGTCCGGCACGCCCAGCTTGTTGGTGCGGGCCTTGCGGACCAGGTCCTCGTAGCCGCTCCAGAACTCCGTGAAGTCCATCTCGTCGGACTTCTTGATGGAGGGCACGACCAGCTGCCGGGAGCCGTCGGGCTTCTGGAGGTCGATCGCCAGGCCGAAGTTCACGTGCTCGGGCTTGGCGACGCCGGGCTTGCCGTCCACCTCCGCGTAGGAGTGGTTCATCTCCGGCAGGGCCTTGAGGGCCTTGACCATGGCGTAGCCGATGAGGTGGGTGAAGGAGACCTTCCCGCCACGGCCGCGTCGGAGGTGGTTGTTGATGACGATGCGGTTGTCGAAGAGCAGCTTGACCGGCACCGCGCGCACGCTGGTGGCGGTGGGCAGGCCCAGGCTCGACTCCATGTTGGTCGCGGTCCGCGCGGGTGCGCCGCGCAGCCGCTCCTGCTTGACCTGGAGGGCCTCGTCCTTGCCCTCCTTGTCGTCCTTGCTCTTTGGCTTGGAGGCCGGGGCCGCGGGGGCGGTCGGCTTCTTCGGGGCGGAGGCCGCGGGGGCCTTCTCGCCCTGCGCCTTCGCGCCGCTCCCGCCCTTCGCGCCAGCAGTCTCCGCGGGCTTGTAGTCCGCGAAGAAGTTCCACCAGGCCTTGTCAACGGAGTTCGGGTCGTTCAAGTACTTCTGATAAAGCTCCTCGACCAACCACTCGTTGGGACCGAAATCTGTCAGGGGTTGAGACGCCTCAGACGACACGGCGGAGATCGCCCACTTCCGCAGCTCGCTTGTGAATGTGTAGGAAGACGGGTGGCTGCTGGCAAGGCGGGCTCAGGAAACGAACGCGGGAGCTGTTCCGCGCATACGGAGAAGCATCTGGCCTGGCCAGCACTCGTCGGGTACAAGGCTACTTGTACCGGCCTCCGCGCGGGGAACGCTGACGTTGTGGAAACTAGGAGATAGGTAACAATCTTTCACATCAACGTTGGCGCTACGTGTGAGTAACAATGCCCAGCGTTGCTTGAGTGCCTGACTTGTGGGGTTTTGCAGGGGTTTCGCGATGTGAAGATGTTGGCCGCGACCGGCCATGACGGATGTGGCGTGTAACACGGTGCTTCTTGGGGAACCCGCCGGGGCGGGCCTCCGTCGGAGGGGTGCGAGCGGCCGGGCAGGACGGCCGGGCTCCCTCCGCCGGTCTTCCCAGCGGGCGGGAGGGGCCCGGGCCCGGCCGCGAACGCTCTTTCCCTCGTGTCCGGGCGTGCGTTCGCTGGTGAAACGCCGGTGACCGGTGCCGAGGATGTACGTATCTGTGTGCTCTCCGGAGTTCTCCCACGCGGGAGGCCCCCTCGTGTCTACGATCCATCGGAACCGAGGACGCGACGGGCGGGGAGGCCATGAGGGGTCTGGGTGAACTGGAGGCGGCCATCATGGACGCGCTGTGGCGGTCCGAGGAGCCGCTGTCCGTGCGCCAGGTCCGCGAGAGCATGGTCTACGACCGCGACGTGGCCTACACGACCGTCATGACGGTGGCCAACATCCTCTTCAACAAGGGGCTGCTGGACCGGGAGAAGACCGGCCGAGCCTGGACGTACTGGCCGCGCGAGTCGCACGCCGAGTACACCGCGCGGATGATGGACGAGGTCCTCAACACCGGGCCCGACACCGGGGTCACCCTGCTGCGCTTCGTGGAGCGCTTCAGCGACGAGGACGTCGCGCGCCTCCACCGCGTGCTGGCCCAGGCCCGGGACCGCCGCGGCATCGCCAGCTAGCGCCGTGACCACAAGGGTTCGCCGGAGCCCGCCCCCTCCGTCGTGATCTTGTACCTACAGCGCACCTCGACCGTCCAACCCCGCTAAGGCGCAGGTCAGGGCCCTCGTGGCACACCAGCAACGTTTCTGGTCAGACCGCTAGGCGCGGGTCAGGGTGCGCACGCTGCGCGAGGAGACCGCGGCCAGGGTGGCCAGCAGGGTCAGCGAGGCCACCAGTACCAGGGCCGGGGCCGGGCCGAAGCGCTCGGCGAACGGACCGATCGCGACCTGCCCCAGGGGCATCGCCACGAACGAGCCCAGCGCGTCGTAGGAGTACACCCGCGACAGCTTCTCCCGCGGCACGTTCTCCTGGACCGCGACCTCCCAGGCCACGTCGAACTGCTGCACCGCCACACCCGCCAGGAACATCGCGGCGAACAGCACCGGCAGCGGCGACGGCCCGGTCAGGGCCAGGAAGGGCACGGCGTGCGCCGTCATCAGGGCCGCGCCGTAGACCAGCGCCCGCCGCGGCTGCCAGCGGGCCGCCAGCACGCCGCCCGCCAGCAGCCCGACGCTGTTGGCCGCCATGAGCAGGCCCCACGCGGTCCGGCCGAAGGTCCCGTCGGCGATGCCCGGCCCCAGCACGGCCGTGGCCGCCGACCAGCCCGCGTTGACGACCATGAACTGGAGCACGATGATCCAGACCCAGGGCCGCGACACGAACTCGCTCCACCCCTCGCGCAGGTCGTGCAGCACGTTCGCGTTCCCGGTGTCCACGGGCCTCTCCGACCGGGCGGCCCGCACGGAAAGGAAGGCCGCCCCGGCGCAGGCGAACAGCGCCGCGTCCGCCGTGATCGCCCAGCCCGCGCCCAGCAGGCCCACCACCACGCCGCCCGCCGACATCCCCAGGAACATTCCGCCCTGGACGCCCACGCCCATCGCCGCGTTGGCCTGGCGCAGCAGCTCCCGGGGCACGGTCTGCGGAGTCAGCGCCGCGGAGGCGGGCAGGTTCACCGCCGCGGCGGCGCCGTTGACCAGGCTCAGCGCGATCATCAGCGGCAGAGAGGCGGTGCCCGTCAGCAGGAGCGTTCCCAGGAGCGCCTGGGAGGCCGCGGCCAGGGCGCATCCGCCCTGGAGCACCAGCGCGCGCGGCAGCCGGTCGGCGATGACGCCGCCGAGCAGGAGCAGCGCCACGTTCGCGACCGAGCGCGCGCCCACCACCAGCCCCACGCCCGTCAGGGAGCCGGTCACGTCCAGCACGGCGAAGGCCAGCGCCACCGACGCCATGCCGTTGCCCAGGGCCATCAGGGCCCGGCCCAGCGCCAGTCCGCGGAAGGCCGGGCACCCCAGCGGGGCAGTCAGCCCCGCGCCCCCGCCGCCGGTGCGCACCATGGTCCCGTGACCCCGCCTCCGCTCGCCCGAACCGGAACGGCAGCGACGATCCCGCCCTTCCCGCGGGGGTGTCAACGGGTTTTCGCGGAACGTCCGGCGACCCCGGTCAGCCGAGCACCCAGCTGCGGCCCTCGGCGGCCAGCTTCTCCACCAGGGTGGCGCTGTCGTGCTCCTTGGCGAACAGGTGCTCGGGACGGGTGATCGGCACGATCCACAGCCACCGCACGGGGTCGCCCTGGAAGGACAGCCCGGTGGTGTCCGGCGGCCGGTGCTCGGGGCGGGTGACCAGGGCGGCGGGGTCCTCCAGGAGCAGCACGGCCCCCGCGCCGCCGCGCATGGCCCGGTCCTCGGGGTTGTCCAGCCACTTGACGGTGTGCCCGGTGCCGAACCAGGTCACCGCCCGCCAGGGGAAGGCGCCGATCCACCGGAAGACGCGGGCGGCGTGGTGCGCCGGCAGCGTCGTGGCCAGGGCCAGCTCCACCCGGGCGTGCTGGGAGGTGTTGGCCATGTAGCGGTCCAGGGTGGGCATGCGCTGGCCGCACATCCCGACCGTGGACAGCACCGTGTACGGGCGGTCCGCGGTGGGCGGGCGCTCCGAGACGCGCAGCAGCGGGGGGTGGCCGTCGGAGACGTCCCAGTAGTGCCCGGGCTCGCCCACGTTCCGGTTGAGGTGGCTGAGCACCGTGCGCTGCACGCTGCGCCAGGCGCCCGAGGCGCGCCGCCAGTCCCAGTAGGCCTCGGCGTGCACCACGCGCGGCCACAGCTGTCCGCGCACCGAGTCCAGCTCCCAGGCGTAGGCGCTGCGGCCGATCGCCTCGCGCGCGTACCCCGGCAGCCCGCTGTCGGCCTCCGCCCAGCCCGGGATGACGGCCAGCAGTCCCTCCTCGTCCACCAGGGCGACCCCGTCGCCCTCCTCGAACCACACGGCGCGCAGGCGGTCGGGGTCGAAGCGGGGGCGGCCCTGCGGATGCTTGGTGTAGGCCTCGGGCATGAGCGGGGCCCGGCCCTCGTACAGCCCGCCGGACTCGCTCGTGCGCGGCGCGATCTCGTGGTTGGCCAGCCACACCGGGACGCGGATGCGCCCGCGCGCGTCCAGCAGGTAGGCGGCCGTGGTGTGGGAGTCGCACTCGACGACGACACGTCGGCTCTGGTACGGGCTGATCTCGTCGAGCAGGACGTCGATCCCTGTCACCGGCCCTCCCACACACCGATCCCCGGTCGTCGTAGCCGGACGGACCCGTCAGGCCCGTCCGCGCAGTGCGTAGAATCGACGGTAGTGCCCTGACAGGCGGAGCTGCACCGCGGCGGCGTATAGGTCGTATAACGACACGTTCCGCCGCCGTCCGCGCCCGGGCGCCAGACCACCGACTTCCACTTCCTACGGACTGTCTATGCCCGCCGAGCTCACCTTTGTCGCACCCCGTCGTGCCAAACCTCCCCGGCACCTGGCCGACCTCAGCCCCGAGGAGCGGGCCGAGGTCGTCCGTGAACTGGGCGAGAAGCCCTTCCGGGCCAAGCAGCTCGCCCAGCACTACTTCGGCTCCCTGGTGTCGGACACCTCGGCCATGACCGACCTGCCCGCCTCCTCCCGGGAGCGGCTCGGCGAGGCGCTGCTGCCCACCCTGCTCACGCCCGTGCGCCACATCACCTGTGACAACGGCATGACCCGCAAGACCCTGTGGAAGGCGTTCGACGGGGTGCTGTTCGAGTCGGTGCTCATGCGCTACCCGGACCGCGTCACCCTGTGTGTCTCCTCCCAGGCCGGGTGCGGCATGAACTGCCCGTTCTGCGCCACCGGCCAGGCGGGCCTGACCCGCAACCTCTCCACCGGGGAGATCATCGAGCAGGTGGTCGCCAGCGCCCGCGACCTGGCCGCCGGTGAGGTCGCAGGGGGGCCGGGCCGGATCAGCAACATCGTGTTCATGGGCATGGGCGAGCCCATGGCCAACTACAAGCGCGTGCTCCAGTCGGTGCGCCGCATCACCGACCCCATCCCCAACGGCCTGGGCATCTCCCAGCGCGGGGTCACCGTGTCCACGGTCGGCCTGGTGCCCGCCATCAACAAGCTCATCGACGAGAGGATGCAGGTCCGCCTCGCGATCTCCCTGCACGCCCCCGACGACGAGCTGCGCGACGAGCTGGTGCCCATCAACACCCGCTGGAAGGTCGACGAGGTCCTGGACGCCGCCTGGCGCTACGCGGGCACCACGGGCCGCCGGGTCTCCATCGAGTACGCGCTGATCAAGGACATCAACGACCAGGCGTGGCGGGCCGACCTGCTGGGCAAGCTCCTCAAGGGCCACCTGGTGCACGTCAACCTCATCCCGCTCAACCCCACCCCGGGCTCCAAGTGGACGGCCTCGCGCCCCGAGGACGAGCGAGAGTTCGTGCGGCGGCTGGAGTCGCACGGGGTGTCGGTGACCGTCCGCGACACCCGCGGGCAGGAGATCGACGGCGCGTGCGGGCAGCTCGCGGCGGCCGAGAACTGACCGGCCCGCCCACGGCGCCCGGGAGCACGGGGTGATCGAGACGGCGCTGGCCTTCGTGGTCGCCCTCGTCTCCGGGCTCGTCCCGGTCATCAACATCGAGGTCTACCTGGTGGGCGCCGTCATCGCGATGGACGACGGCGCCCTGGTCGCCATGGCGGTGGCGGCCGGGGTCGGACAGACCCTGGGCAAGCTGCCCTACTACTACGCCGGGCGCGGGTCGCTCTCCGCTCCGTGGATCCGCCGCAGGAGCGCCACGCCCGGCAGGTGGGCCGCGCGGGCCGAGGGCTGGCGGCGCAGGGCCGAGGAACAGCCGCTCTGGGGCGCGGGCCTGGTGGCGGTGAGCTCCCTCGCCAGCGTTCCGCCGTTCATGGTGGTGTCGGTGCTGGCCGGGGTGGTGCGGATGAACGTCGTGCTGTTCGCCCTGATCACCTTCGTCACCCGCACCGCGCGCTTCATGGCCGTGGTGTTCGCGCCCGCCTGGGGCCTGTCCTTCCTGCCCTGACCGGGGCTCGGCCCCCTCCCGCGGTCCGGGCGCCGTCGAACCGGTCCCCGGCCCGACGGCCCACCGGACCGCGCCCCGTCAGACGCTGGCCAGATCCCGGCGGCGGAAGCCCGCCAGGGCGATCGCGTTGGCCACGAGCACGACCCCCAGCGCGACGGCCACCGGGGCGGCGTCGAACTCGTCGGCGGGCAGTTTGGGCAGCAGCTCGAACGCGCTCAGGTCCAGCAGCCGCTCGTCGAGGCCGAGCATCGGTCCGAGCAGCGAGACCAGGAGGCTGTAGCCCAGCCACGCCCACACCAGCGGGACCAGGCGCGGAACCACTCCCACCAGCGCCGCGGTCAGCGCGGCGAACAGCAGGGCCACCGGCAGCTGGGCCAGCGCCGCCTCGGTCATCGTCCACGTCCAGGAGGAGTCCCCCAGGGCGGCGGACGCGCTCAGGCCCATGCCGACGCCGCCCGCCGCCACGATCACCGCCGAGGACAGCACGCTGACCAGCAGGGCGCCGCCGAACCAGCGCACCTTGCCGACGGCCGCGGACAGGGTCAGCTCGGCGCGCCCGGAGGTCTCCTCGCTCCGCGCCCGCAGCACGGACATGACGGCGTAGGCCGACGCGGCCATCAGCACGTAACCGCTCATGGTGCCGAGGAAGCCTCCGGTGACGTCGTCGGCGGCGTCGCCGAGGACGGCCACCAGGTCGGGGTTCTCCTCCAGCATCCCCTCCACTTCCGTGACCAGCGAGCCGAACGCGAAGGCGAAGAGGAAGGTAGCGCAGGTCCAGGCGGCGACGGCCCCGCGCTGCTGGTGCAGGTGCAGCGCGAACACGCCGTTGAGCAGCCCGCCCGCGCCGGCCGGACCGGGCCGGGAGGCGACCAGCCCCGCGCCGAGGTCGCGCCGTCCCGCCAGGGCGTAGGCCAGGGCGAAGAGCACCACGATCAGGACCGCGTACAGCACCAGCGGCCACCAGCGCAGGTCGTGGAACACGCGGGTCTGCTGGACCCAGGCGAACGGAGACAGCCAGGACAGCGCGTTGCCTCCCTCCTCCGCCATGTCGCCGACGACCCGGAACAGGAACAGCACACCGACGGCCAGGAAGGCCAGCCCGGCGGCGGCGCGTCCGTGCTCGGTGACCTGCGCGCACACGGCGGCGAAGGCGCCGAAGGAGATCCCGGCCAGGGCCAGCCCCAGCCCGTAGGCCGCGGAGTCGGCGACCGCCAGGCCGTTGCCCGCCAAGGCCAGCGCGGTCAGGCCGCCGACGAGCAGGTTGACGACCGAGATGGTCGCCAGCGCGGCGGTCATCTGGGCGCTCGCCCCCAGGACGCTGGCGCGCAGCAGTTCGGCGCGGCCGCTCTCCTCCTCGGCGCGGGTGTGCCGGACCACGTGCAGGACGCTCATGACCGCCAGGGCGATGAGCACGCTCATGGTCAGCTCGTTGACCACCATGGGGCCGAGCTGGTAGTCGTCCAGCCCGTATCCGGGACCGCCGAAGACGACACCGGTCGGGGTGTCCATGAGCGCGGCCCGGGCCTGGCGCTGGGCGTCGGTGGAGAACATGTCGTCGAGCGTCGGAACGGTCGCGACGACGGTGCCGACCAGGGCGAGGGTCCAGACCGTCAGACGGACGCGGTCGCGGCGCAGGACGAACCGGACGAGGGTGCCGGTACCGGTGAACGCGCTCATGCCGCCGCGCTCCCGTCGCCGTCGCGGGCGGCCAGTTCGTCGCCGTAGTGGCGCATGAACAGCTCCTCCAGCGAGGGCGGGTTGCTCACCAGGGAGCGGATGCCCAGGCCGGTGAGCGTGCGCATGGCGGCGTCGATGTGGACGTTGTCGACGTCGAAGGCGACGGTGTCGCCGTCGAGCCGAAGGTTGTGCACCCCGTCGGCGCCCTCCAGGACCCGGGCGTCCCCGGACACGGTGGCGCGCACGGCGGAGCGGGTCAGGTGGCGCAGGTCGTCCAGGGTGCCCGACTCCACCGCACGCCCCCTGCGGATGATGGTGACGGTGTCGCACAGCTTCTCCACCTCGGACAGGATGTGGCTGGAGAGCAGCACGGTGCGGCCCCGGGCCTTGGCCTCCAGGACGCACTCGGTGAACACGGCCTCCATGAGCGGGTCCAGGCCGGAGGTGGGCTCGTCCAGAATGAGCAGCTCGGCGTCGGAGGCCAGCGCGGCGACCAGGGCGACCTTCTGCCGGTTGCCCTTGGAGTAGGTGCGCGCCTTCTTGGTGGGGTCCAGTTCGAAGCGGGACAGCAGGTCCCTCCTCCGCGCGGGGTCGAGGCCGCCGCGCAGCCGCCCGAGCAGGTCGATGGCCTGGCCGCCGGTCAGGTTGGGCCACAGGGTGACGTCGCCGGGCACGTAGGCCAGGCGCCGGTGCAGGGTGACGGCGTCCCGCCAGGGGTCGCCGCCGAGCAGGCGGACCGCCCCGGCGTCGGCCCTGAGCAGGCCGAGCAGGACGCGGATGGTGGTGGACTTCCCGGAGCCGTTGGGCCCGAGGAAGCCCGCGACCTGGCCCGTGCGGACGGTCAGGTCCAGCTTGTCCAGGGCCTGGAAGCGGCCGAAGCGCTTGTCGACGCCGCGGACCTCGATGGCGGTTGGTGGCATGGTCGGGGTTCCCTCCGTGCGTGGTGGGGGTCGGGTACGGGGGTTCGGGGCGGTCAACGGGGCTCCTCGGGGGGATCGCTGACGTACAGGAGGTAGGCGTCGAGCATCGTGCGCTCGGTGAGCAGGCCCTCGGTGTACAGCTCCAGGGTCGGGAGCATGTACTCCCGCGACCACTCGCGTGCGACCCGGCCGAAGTCGGCCTCCTCCTCGAAGCGCTCCAGCGTGAGGAACATGAGCAGCGAACCGAGGGAGCTGGTGGCCAGGTAGCGGGCGCGCCGGGCCGGGTCCCGGCTCGGGCGGATGGTGCCCTCGGCCTCGCCCGCGGCGAGGTAGACCTCGATGTCGGCCACCATGCGCTCGAAGAGCGAGGCCGCGAGCGGGCCCCCGGTCTGCATGGAGCGGACGACGTAGGCCAGGAGGGGGGCGTACTGCTCCATCGTCGTGAGCTGGTGGAGGAAGGTCTGCCCGTCGTGGCTGGTGACCGTGTCCGTCTTGACCTCGTTGACGACCGCGGTGACGTGCTCGTCGCAGGCCCGCCGGAGCTTGTCCTTGGAACCGAAGTGGTGGATCACCAGTCCGGGGGAGACCTCGGCCTCTTCGGCGATCGCCCGCACGGTCACGCCGAACCCGCGCTGGCCGAAGCACCTGATCGCCGCGTCGCGGATCCTGGCGCGTGCCGTGAGGTCGGACTCCCTGTCGGGCCGGTCCGGACGGTCGGTTGAACTCATGTTCAACAGATTAAACGCTTGTTCAGTCCTTTGGCAAGGGGGTGGTCCCGGAGGCGGTCCGGTCCGCGCGGACGGGGCCGCGGAGCTGGCCGTACACTCGGTGCACGGCGCCTCCGGGCGTCCCACGCCGACGAGGAGAGGTTCGATGGTGCAGGTCGCGGTCGCCCAGTTCGCCCCCGGTCAGGACAAGGCGCGCAACCAGCGCTCGGTGGCGGAGCTGACCGCCCGCGCGGCGGCGGATGGGGCCCGGGTGGTCCTGTTCCCCGAGTACACGATGTTCACCGCGGGCCGCGTTGACCAGCGCTACGTGGCGGCGGCCGAGCCCCTGGACGGCCCCTTCGTCTCAGAGGCGGCCGACACAGCCCGGCGGGAGGGCGTGTACCTGGTGCTGGGGGTCGGCGAGGCCCAGAGCGGCCAGGACGCCACCCACTTCACCAACACGCTGGTGGCGCTGTCGCCGGAGGGTGAGCGGGTCGCGCACTACCGCAAGATCCACCTGTACGACGCCTTCGGGGCCCGGGAGTCGGACGTGCTGCGCCCCGGCCCGATCGAGGAGCCCGAGACCTTCGTCGTCGACGGTGTGGTGTTCGGTCTGCAGACCTGCTATGACCTGCGTTTTCCCGAGGTGACGCGGCGCATCGCCGAGGCCGGTGCGCACGTGGTGCTGCTGGCCGCGCAGTGGGTGCCCGGCCCGCTGAAGGAGGAGCACTGGCGGACCCTGGCCCGGGCGCGCGCCATCGAGAACACCGTGTACGTGGCCGCCTCCGGGCAGGCGGCGCCCACGGGAGCGGGCAACAGCATGGTGGTCGATCCCATGGGGACCCCCCTCGCGGCGCTGGGGGAGCAGACCTTCGCGGTCGCCTCGGCCGAGGTTTCGGCCTCCCGGGTCCAGGAGGTGAGGGATCTCAATCCGGCGCTCTCCCTGCGCCGTTTTTCGGTCTCTGTACGGGCCGAGGACTGAGGTCCCGGATCACTACCGCCCCGTAGCTAACCGGACAAAGCAGGTGAAGCTTGTCCCACCAGACAGGGTCTTCCCAGGTCTCATCACTTAGGGTTATGATTCCCCTGCATGGTGTGATGTAGATCGGTCCGAACCATTCCAGGTGCCCAAAGCTTCTGATTCAATAAAGAGCCGGTAACTATCGGCCCGCCAGACTGTCCTAAACCACGGGGGGAGCAAGGACATTGCGCGGAACGAGCATGATGTGCGAACCAGACACGCGGCCCGCGATCGACGTCGACGTCTACGATCCGGACTCGCTGAGCTGGGCGCAGTGCATGGGGGATGCCTGCGTCGTCTGCCACACCAAGTGGCCCCGGCCCCGCCGGGTGCTCGGCGAGCTCCCGGACGGGAGCGCGGTGTTCGGTTGTGAGGAGTGCGCCGACCTCGTCGGCGCGGAGCCCCGGATCGCCGCCGAGGAGCGGCTGTTCGCGGTGCGCTAGCGGTGCGGAGACGGTCGCGCTCCGGGTCCAGGGGGAGAGGCGGACCCGGAGCGCTCCCGTCGGCGCGCCCGCTTCCATTGGGGAGGAGGGGAAATGAGCGCGCCCTTCCCGGATGGTTCGTGCGTCGACTGTCGGCGCCGACCACGCCCCGTGAGGGGCGTATGCTGACAACGATACTCCGTGTCGTTCACCGCCGACCGACAGTGAGAAAGATCCGTCCGGTATTTTCGCGGACCCGGCGTCAACCGTTGGTGGGGAACCCCAGGTTGACGCCCCCTTCGGGCCTCTGGCCCGGGTCGGTCCAGCGGGCCGTGACCGCCTTGGTGCGGGTGTAGAAGTGGACACCCTCCGTTCCGTGCGCGTGTGAGTCCCCGAACAGGGACTGCTTCCAGCCGCCGAAGGAGTAGTAGGCCATCGGTACCGGGATGGGGACGTTGATCCCCACCATGCCGACCTCGACCTCGTTCTGGAACCGCCGGGCGGCGCCCCCGTCGTTGGTGAAGACCGCCGTGCCGTTGCCGTAGGGACTGGCGTTGACGAGCTTGACCGCCTCGTCGTAGTCGCCCACGCGCACCACGCTCAACACCGGGCCGAAGATCTCGTCCCGGTAGCACGACATCTCCGGGCCGACGTGGTCCAGCAGCGACGGGCCCAGCCAGAACCCGTCCGGGTCCCCGCCCGACACCGGGTGCACGCGGCCGTCGACCGCCAGGGTCGCGCCCTCGCGCACTCCCGACTCCAGGTAGGAGGCCACCCTGTCGCGGTGCTCCCTGGTGACCAGCGGCCCCATCTCGCTGCGCTCGTCGTCGCCGGGGCCCACGCGCAGGCGCGCCACCCGCTCGCGGATCCGCTCCACCAGCCCGTCGGCCACCGAGTCCACCACGGCCACCGCGGAGATGGCCATGCACCGCTCGCCCGCCGAGCCGAACCCGGCCGAGACCGCCGCGTCCGCGGCCAGGTCCAGGTCGGCGTCGGGCAGCACCACCATGTGGTTCTTGGCCCCGCCCAGGGCCTGCACGCGCTTGCCGTGCTCGGCGGCGGTCCGGTAGACGTACCGCGCGATCGGGGTGGAGCCCACGAAGCTGACCGCCGCCACGTCCGGGTGCTCCAGAAGGGCGTCCACCGCCTCCTTGTCACCGTGCACCACGTTGAACACGCCCTCGGGCAGCCCCGCCTCGGCCCACAGCCCAGCCAGCAGCACCGACGCCGAGGGGTCCTTCTCGCTGGGCTTGAGCACGAACGCGTTGCCGCAGGCGACGGCCACCGGGAACATCCACATCGGCACCATCGCGGGGAAGTTGAACGGCGTGATCCCGGCGACCACGCCGAGCGGCTGGAGGATCGAGTAGGCGTCCACGCCCGTGGACACGTTCTCTGAGTAGCCGCCCTTGAGCAGGTGCGGGATGCCGCAGGCGAAGTCGACGACCTCCAGGCCGCGGGCCACCTCGCCCCGGGCGTCGGAGAGGACCTTGCCGTGCTCGGCGCTGACCAGCTCCGCCAACCGGTCGGCGTTGGCGCTGAGCAGCTCGCGGAAGCGGAACAGGACCTGCACCCGCCGGGACAGCGAGGTGTCGCGCCAGGCCGGGAAGGCCTCCCGCGCGGCCGTCACCGCCGCGTCGACCTCCTGCGGTCCTGCGAGGTGGACCGTGCCGGTGACCCGCCCGGACGCCGGATCGTAGATGTCCCCCGTGCGCCGGGCCGGGCCCTCGTGGGCGGCTCCGCCGATCCAGTGGGTGACGTGCTTGCTCATATCCGCTCTCTCCCTTGTCCACAGGCGTCCGGTCGGGGCTGGCGCGCGGTGCCCCGGCGCGGTTTGCTTGATACGGGGGGTCCCCGGGGGCCGCCAGCGTCGTGCTGCCCACCTGCGCACGGAGACCGTGCCGCGGCGGCCCTCAGTCCCCGGTCGTTCCTCCTCAGACCCCGGTCGTCATCAGAGCCCGGCGTCCACGGTGCGCACCGCGTCCAGCAGCACGTCGCGGCCCTCCACGGCCTCCTCCTGCGACAGCGTCATCGGCGGCGCCATCCGCAGCACGTTGCCGTGCACACCGCCCTTGCCCACCAGCAGACCGCGCTCGCGGGTGGCCTCCAGCACCCTCCCGGCCAGGGGGGAGGACGGTGCGCCGGTGGCGGGGTCCACCATCTCCACGGCGAACATCAGTCCCTTGCCGCGCACGTCGCGCACGCTCGGCAGCGAGGTCAGCGCGCTGAGCCCCTCCAGGATCAGCGCGCCCTGCCGCCGCGCGTTGCCCTGGAGGTCGTGCTCCAGCACGTAGTCCAGGGTCGCCCCCGCCGCCGCCATCGACACCGGGTTGCCGCCGAACGTGGCCACGCCCAGCGCGCCCAGCCGGTCCATCAGGTCGCCGCGCGCCACCACGCCGCCCACCGCGAACCCGTTGCCCAGACCCTTGGCGAAGGTCATGGCGTCCGGGACCACCCCGTGGTTGCCGATGCCGAAGAAGCTCGTGCCGGTACGCCCCCACCCGGTCTGCACCTCGTCGGACACGAACAGGATGCCGTGCTCGTCCAGCACCTCCTTGTAGGCGGCGTACAGGCCGTCCGGCGGCATCGCGAACCCGCCCACGCCCTGCACCGGCTCGGCGATCAGGCACGCCACGTTCGGCGCCGCGGTGTCCAGCACGTCGCGCAGGTCGGCCACGCACGCCTCGACGTACTCCCGGTCGGTCATCCCCCGGAAGGCCGGAGCCGCGTGGTCGGTGCCGTGCAGGTAGTGCACGTTCAGCGGCGACAGGGAGGAGTTCTTCCACGCCCGGTTGCCGGTCACGGCCACCGTGCCGAACGAGCGCCCGTGGTAGCTGCCGCGCATCGCCAGCACCTCGTCGCTGCCGCGCGCGTACGTGGCCAGCAGCAGGGCGGTCTCGTTGGCCTCGGTACCGGAGTTGGTGAAGAACACCTTCGCGTCAGGGATGCCCGACAGGCCAGCGATCTTCTCCGCCAGTTCGACCTGGCTGCGGATGAGGTAGAGGGTGGAGGTGTGCACGACCCCCCTGGCGATCTGGCGCTCGACGGCCTCGCGCACCTCGGCCACGTCGTAGCCGAGCATGTTGGTCACGATGCCGGTGAAGAAGTCCAGGTAGGTGTTGCCGTCGGCGTCCGTGACACGGGCGCCCTTGCCGCCGGTGATCTCCAGCGGGGACTCGTAGTACAGGGGCAGCCAGGAGGGCATGACCGCGCGGTGGCGCGAGAGAAGTTCCGACATGCCCCCAGTCTCGCCCCGCCTCCCGGACTTGGCCAGGATCAGCATGTTGACAACATGGCGGCCGGACTTACGACGTGTAAGGACCTCCGTGCGCGCCCTCTCCTCAGGTCAGGCCCGGACGGTGCGGTACACCGTGTAAGCCCGGGGGCCGGACACCTGACACCGCGTCCAGTGCGCGCCTCCTAGGATGGAGGCCGTGCTCCCCACCCTCGCCGAGGTCCTCCAGCTGCCCGCCCTCCAGCGCGCCCGCCCCCGGGTCGTGGCGTGCCCGGACCGGCTGGACGTGGCCGTGCGCTGGGTGCACATCGCCGAGGTCACCGACCTCGCCCACCTGCTCCGCGGCGGCGAGCTGGTGCTCAGCACCGGCATCGCCATGCCCGACGACCCCGAGGCGCTGCGCCGCTACATCGACGACCTCGCCGCGGCCGGGGTCAGCGGCATCGCGGTCGAGCTGGGCCGCAAGTACCACGCCGAGCTCCCGCCCGCCTTCCTCGACGCCGCGCGCGACGCGGGCGTGCCGGTGGTCCTGCTCGACCGCGAGGCCCGCTTCGTGGAGATCACCGAGGCCGTGCACATCCGGGTGGTCAACGAACAGCTGGAGGAGCTGCGCGAGTCGGAGAAGCTGCACTCGGTCTTCACCCAGCTCTCGGTGGAGGGCGCCGACACCGGGCGCATCCTGCACGAGGTCGCCCAGCTCTCCGGCTGCCCGGTGGTCCTGGAGAACCTCACCCACCAGGTGCTGGCCTGCGACCTCAACGGCGAGGAACCCGGAACCCTGCTCACCTCCTGGGAGAGCCGCTCGCGCGCGGCGCGTTCGGGAACGCGCACCGTCCACACGCCCGCCAACGGCTGGCTGGTCACCACGGTCGGAGCGCGCGGCCAGGACTGGGGTCGGCTGATCCTCGTCGTCGGGGCCAACCCCACCCCGCGCCAGAGCATGCTCATCGAACGCGCCGCCACCACCCTGGCGCTGGGCAGGCTGCTGGAGCGCCACCAGGAGAGCCTGGAGCGGCAGACGCACCGCACGATCATCGCGGGCATCATCGACCGGGCCTACTCCGACCCGGAGGAGGCCCTGGTGCGGGCCCGAGCCGTGGGCGTGCCGCTCAACGGCCGCGAACTGGTGGGACTCGTGCTGCGCCTGCGCGAGAGCGGGACCGGGCTGGCCGCCCAGGCGCGCCTGTCCGACACCGCCGAGGGCGCCGCGCGCGCCTGCCGGGAGCTGCGCCTGCCCGCACTGGTGGGCTCGCTCGACGACCTGCGCGTGGGCATCCTGCTCGCGCTGCCGGGCCGCCAGCGCCTGGACCCGACCCTGCACATGCTCGCCGACCGCATCCGCACCGCCGTGGGCGGCGCCGCGGTGCTGGCCGTGGGCTCCTCCGCGGACGGCGTCCGCGAGGTGCGGCGCTCCTTCCTGGAGGCGCGCCAGGTCGGCGACGTGGCCATCCGCCAGAGCGACCAGCGCCCCTTCTACCGGCTGCCCGACCTGCACCTGCGCGGCCTGCTCCACCTGTTCCGCGACGACGAGCGGCTCCAGACCTACGTCGAACGCGAGCTGGGGCCGCTGCTGGACCACGACGCGCGGCACGGCGGCGACCTGACCGACATGCTCCGCCACTACCTGGGCGCGGGCCGCAACAAGGCGCTCGCGGCCGGACGGGCACACCTGTCCCGCCCGGCGTTCTACGACCGGCTGCGGCGCGTCGCCCACGTCCTGGACGCGGACCTGGACTCGGTGGAGACCTGCCTGTCCCTGCACGTGGCGCTGCTGTCACTGGACTCGGTCCGCGACGAGCGCTGACCCGGCGCACACCCAACTGCCCGACGTTTCCGGCGGGGCGGCCCCGCCGCCAGCGTCACCACCGCAGTCCACAGCGATGCCGGGGGCGGGAACCCCGCACGGGGGACTACAGCTGGGCGAAGGCCTCCTCCAGGATGTCCAGGCCCTCGTGCAGCAGCTCGTCGCCGATCACCAGCGGCGGCAGCATGCGGATCACGTTGCCGTAGGTGCCCGCGCTCAGCAGGACCAGGCCGCGGGAGTGGCAGAAGGACAGCACCTTGGCCAGCGCCTCCGTGGCGGGCGTGCGGTCGGCGTCCTGGACCAGCTCGATCGCGATCATCGCGCCGCGCCCGCGCACGTCACCGATGACCTCGTACTTGGCGGCCAGCTCGCGCAGGCGGCCCAGCATCAGCTCGCCGATCGCGCGGGCCCGCTCCACCAGGCCGTCGGCCTCGATCGCGGACAGGGCGGCCAGCGCCGCGGCGCACGCCGCCGGGTTGCCGCCGTAGGTGCCGCCCAGGCCGCCGCCGTGCACGGCGTCCATCAGCTCGGCGCGGCCGGTCACCGCGGCCAGCGGCAGGCCGCCCGCGATGCCCTTGGCTGTCGTGATCAGGTCCGGGACCACGCCCTCGTGCTCGCTGGCGAACATGTCGCCGGTACGGGCGAAACCGGTCTGCACCTCGTCGGCGACGAACACGATGCCGTTGGCGCGGCAGAACTCCACCACCGCGGGCAGGAAGCCGGGGGCGGGCTCGATGAAGCCGCCCTCGCCCTGGATCGGCTCGATCACCACGGCCGCCACGTTCTGGGCGCCGATCTGCTTGGTGATCTGCTCGATCACCATGGCCGCCGCCTCGGGGCCGCAGTTGTCCGGGCCCGTCGGCCAGCGGTAGGGGTAGGCCATCGGCATCCGGTGGATCTCACCGGCGAACGGTCCGAAGCCCTGCTTGTAGGGCATGTTCTTCGCGGTCAGCCCCATGGTGAGGTTGGTGCGGCCGTGGTAGGCGTGGTCGAAGACCACCACCGCCTGGCGGCCGGTCGCGCTGCGGGCGATCTTCACCGCGTTCTCGACCGCCTCGGCGCCCGAGTTGAGCAGGATCGAACGCTTCTCGTGGTCGCCCGGCGTGATCCGGTTCAGCGCCTCGCACACCTCCACGTACGCCTCGTACGGGTTGACCATGAAGCAGGTGTGCGTGAACCGGCCGAGCTGCTCGGCGGCGCGCTCCACCACGCGCGGGTCGGCGTTGCCGACGTTGGTCACGGCGATGCCGGAGCCGAAGTCGATCAGCGCGTTGCCGTCGACGTCCTCCACGATGCCGCCGCCCGCGCGCTCGACGTAGACGGGCAGGACGCTGCCCACGCCCTGGGCGACGGCCGAACGGCGGCGCTCCTGGATCGCGCGGGACTTGGGGCCGGGGATCTCGGTGACGATCCGGCGGGACTGGGCGACCTCGGTCGCTGCCATGCGGCTGCCTCCTTCTGCGGTGGACGGGAGCGGAGAGGAGCCGGGGGTGGGCTCCCCGACCTGGGATGACACTAGGGCGCACGGAACCTCCCCCACATGGACAGCGTGGATAACCTGGACTGATCCTTGCGCCAACGCGTCAGGGTTCGCACGAAGCGGGTCCGCTGGCGCGGGGGAGAGGGCGGTCCGCCCGCGTCCGGCCCCGCCGACCGCACCGGACCGCCTCGACCGGCGGACGAAGTGGAGGGGACGCCGATGCCACCGACCCTGGGGGCCCTGATGCGCACGCCCCGCCTGCGCATGAACCTGCTCACCGGCCAGGAGAACCTGGACCGGCGGGTGGAGTGGGTCGCGGTCAGCGAGCTGGAGGACCCCACGCCCTACCTGGCGGGCGGCGAACTCCTGCTCACCACAGGCGTGCGCTGGGCCACCGGCGTCCCCGACCTGCGCGACTACACGCGCCGCCTGGCCGAGCGCCGCGTCACCGCGCTGGGCTTCGCGGTCGGCGTGGTCCTGGAGCGCACCCCCGAGCCCCTCCGCGAGGCCGCCGCCGAGTTCGGCCTCACACTGCTGGAGGTGGCCCGGGAGACCCCCTTCATCGCGATCGGCAAGGAGGTGTCCCGCCTCCTGGCCAAGGAGGAGTACGAGGGGCTGAGCCGGGCCTTCGCCGCCCAGCGCGACCTCACCCGCGCCGCCCTCACCGGGGAGGCGGCGATCGTGGACCGGCTGGCCCGCGAACTCGGCGCCTGGGTGCTGCTGCTGTCCGCCGACGGCACCGCCCGGCACGCCGCCCCCGCCGGGGCCGCCCCCCGCGCCGCCGGGCTCGCCGAGGAGCTGGACCGGCTGCGCGAGGCGGGCGTGCGTGCCAGCGTCTCCCTGACCTCGGGCGGCGAACACGTCTCCGTGCAACCCCTGGCCACCAGCCGCCGGGTCCGCGGGTTCCTCGCCGTGGGCACCGGCGGGCGCCTCGGCTCGGACGAGCGCACGCTGGTCAACGCGGCGGTGTCGCTGCTCTCCCTCGAACTGGAGCGCACCGCGCACAACGCCACGGCGCGGGTGCGCGAGGGAGTGCTCGCGGCGCTGCTCACCGGGGCGCTGGACCCGCTCCACCCGGGGGCGGAACGGCTGCGCGGGGTCCTTCCCGCCGAACCCGTCGTCGTGGCGGCCGCCGACGGGGTGGGGCCCGCGCAGCCGCCCGAGGGCGTCCTGGTCACCGAGCACGGCGGTCGCGCCCTGCTGCTGGCCCCCGCCGACACCGGCGCGGGAGTGCTCGGCGAGGTCCTGGAGGGGCCGGTCGGGGTGAGCGACCCGTCCCCCTACGCCGAACTGTCCGCGGCACTGTCCCAGGCCGGGCGCGCGCTGGCCGCCGCGCGCGACGCGGGGGAGGACCTGCTCCGCGTCGGCGACCTGCCCGGCGGACTGCTCGGACTGACCGACACCCCCGCCGGGGCGCGCATGGCCGGGGACCTGCTCGCCCCGCTGCTGCGCCAGCGCACCTCGGCCGAACTGCTCTCCTCGCTGCGCGCCTACCTCGCGGCCTCGGGGAGGTGGGACACGGCGTCGGAGGCCCTGGGAGTCCACCGGCACACGCTCCGCTACCGCATGCGGCGCATCCGCGACCTGCTGCCCGGCGACCTGGACGACCCCGACTACCGGACCGAGCTGTGGATCGCCCTGCGCGTCCACGGGACCGCGGGCTGACCCTCCTCCCGATTCCCGCACGCCGTCACCCGGAGTGAAAGCGGCGACGGGTTCCGGCGTTCGCGGGGTCCGGTACCGGTCCATCCACCACAATGGCTTGCTGTCGGTGGGTAGTCGGCCGATGACACATCCGGGCGGGGGAGACGTTGAGGTCACTGCGGGACGACGAGCACGAGATCGGGCACGCGGGCGTGCCGGGATCGCCGCCGGGAGGGCTCCCGGGAGCCGCCGGACCCCTCCCCGCGGTGCCCGGCGGACGGTCGGGCGTCGGCACGGCCTCGCTGCGCTGGAAGCCCTCGATCGACCGATCCGAGGTGCGCTCCCTGCTGGCCTACCTGCGCGCCTGCCTGCGCCGCGAGGCCGTGCACACCCACGTCATCCCGGTCGGCGACCTCGGCTCCGACAGCTGTGCCTGCCTGCCCCCGGGGCCCGAGGCGCTGTTCAGCGGGGTCAGGGAGACGCTTCCGCTGCACCCGGAGTCCGTCCGCGTCCTGCGCGCGGCCCAGAACCTCGGCCAGTCCCCGCGTTACGGCTACCCGCTCGTGATCCTGGGGGAGGGCGACGACCGGGTGGCCCTGCCCCTGCTCACCGTCGACGTGCGGGTCGTGGACGAGACCGCGGACGCCCGCACCGGCTCCGGGGACACACTGGTCCGCGCGGTCGGCCCGCCCGACGTCAACCCCGCGCTCCTGGAACGCCTCGGCCTCAGCGATTCCGAGGACCTGTTCGAACTGCGGACCCGGCTGCGTTCCGGGGCGCCCGACCCCTCGCGGCGCCCCGCGGCCGTCGCCGACCTCGCCGCCAGGATCCGCGTCCTGCTCGCCAGCCTGGGGATCGAGCGGGTGGACGACATCGCCCCCCTGGGCACCCGCGGCGCCCCGCGCACCGGTGTCGACGGCGCCCACAACGTCGCCGTGCTCTTCCGGGCCGGGCCCGCAGGGCACCACGAGGCCGACGAGCACGAGCCCGTCGGCGTCGAGGGCGTCCTGGCCGACCTCGACCCCTCCGGCCGCGACGGCCTCGTCCCCGAGGACGTCAGCGGGACCGCGCTGGAGACCCTGCTCGGGCAGACCGCGCGGACGGCCGCGGCCCCCGGCCCCGCGGCGTCCGGACGGCTCTTCCGCGGCTCCCGCGCCGGGATCCGCCGCGGTCCCGCCGACCCGGCCGGGGACACCGCCGAGCCTCCCGCCCCGATCTCGGCGACCGCCCTCGACCAGTCCCAGTACGCGGTCCTGTGCGCGGCCATGCGCGAGCAGCTCACCGTGGCCGCCGCCCCGCCCGGAAGCGGTGTGCACGACCTGGTCGACGCCCTCGTGCGCACCGCCGTCAGCAACGGCCAGAGCGTCCTGGTGTGCGGGCGCACCGAGGCCGACGTCGCCGCGGTGCGCCTGCGCGCGGACGCCTCCCCCGGACACCCCGTCGTGCGCGTCGGCGGGGACGGCCAGCGCACGGCCGAGGCCGTGCTGCTCACCCGGCTCCTCACCGAGCACTCCCGGAGTCTGCCCGCCGCCCCCTCCGGTCCCGGCGGGGAGGACCCCACCGTCCACTGGGCGAACCTGGCCGCGGACTGGGCGGCGGTCCGCGAGGCGTGGCGGGCCATGGACACCATGGCCTCCGGCGGCCACGCGCTCGCCCGCCTGGCGGAGGAGCGCGGCCGGGTCGTCGCCCAGGGGTGGGACCCCGACTCCCTCTTCACGCCGGAGCGGGGCGGCCCCGAGTACTGGCTGCACCGGGCCGAGCGCGCGTGCGCCGGAGGCCTCGCCGCCCTGGCGCACCGCGGCGCCGTCCGCCGTGAACTGGGCGTGGACACCGACCCCGACAACCTCGCCCGCCTGTGCGCGGTCGCCCGTCTGGAGGGCGAGTGGCGCTCGGCCGTGGACCGGCGGACCCGCTGCGCGCCGCTGAACGCGCTCACCGCCGACCTGGCCGAAGCCCTCGACCGGCACCGCAGGTCCAGCTCCGCCTGCCTGCGCGCGGTCGGCGACCCCCGGTTGTGGCGGGGACGCGCCGCCATCGAGAACCGGTTGGAGACCCTCAACTGGCACCGCGGCCACGGCTGGCCCGCCCTGGGCGGTCTGCTCGACACCCTGCCCGCGTGGGTGTGCCGCACCGACCAGGTCCGGGCGCTGCAACCGCAGGCGGGCCTGTTCGACCTGGTCGTCGTGGTCGGTGCCGAGCGCACCCGGCTGGCCGAACTGCTGCCGGTGCTCTACCGCGCCAACCGCGCCGTGGTGTTCGGCGACCCGGCGCACCCGGGGCCGGTGAGCGTGCTGGAACCGGAGGAGGAGCGCCGTGCGCTGGCCGCGGCGGGCCTGGCCGCCGACCAGCTGGACGATCGGGGCCTGCGCTACGGCGGCGGTTCGGCGATGCGCGCCCTGTACCGGGCGGCGCCGCCCATGCGGTGGCTGGACGAGCACGACGGGGCGCCGCCCCAGCTCGCCGGAGCCGCGTCGCGGCACTGTTACGGGGGCAGACTCGCGGTGCGCACCGTTCCCGACCCCTCCGGCGGCCCCGCGTTCGAGTGGCGCGACGTGGCCGGGGCCTGCGAGGCCGCGTCCGGGGTGTCCTACGTCAACCGGGACGAGGCCTACCGGGTGGCGGTGGTGGTGGACGAGCTCGACGAGCACCTGCCCCGGGGCCGGGTGGTCGCGGTGGTCGCGCCGACCCAGCCCCAGGCGGCCCTGGTGCGCCGCCTGCTGCGCAAGCGCGTCCTGCGCCACGAGGTGCGGGTGGGCGGGCCGGACCTGTTGGCGGACGACCACGACCCGGCGGACGTCACCGTCCTGACACCGACACTCGCCTCCGGGGCGCCCGCCATCGCCGAGCGGCGGGTCCGCCGGATGGGCCACCTGTGGTCGTCGGCGCTCACCCGCACCCGCCAGCGGCTCGTGGTGGTGGGAGACCGCGGGTACTGGTCGGGCGACGACGGCCCGTTGGGCGAGCTGGAGGCGGCGGCGTCGGGAGGCAGGACGGAGCGGATCGACGCGGCCGCCTCAGCACTGGTCAGGGAGCTGCGCGGGGTGGGGACGGAGGTGACCCTCCAGCAGACGGTCGAGGGCTGGACCGCCGACATGGTGGTCCGGTTCGGCTCCCGCCGCCTGCTGCTCCTGCTCGACCGGGAGCCCGACGGCCGGTCCCTGCGCTGGCTGCTCGCCCGGGGGGAGGCGCTCAACCGCACCACGGGGGACCCCGTGGTCGTGGTGCCCGCCTGGCGCTGCCTGGCTGATCCGCGCACCCTCGTGGAGGAGATCCTCACCGCTCACTGACCCGCGGGGAGGCCCCTCCCGAGCCGACCGCTGACCGGACCGGCGGCCGGGGAGGGCGCACTACCCTGGACCCGGATGTCCGGAAAGCGGCGGTCACGCCGCCGCCCCGGGCGGACGGGAGAGGGGAGGACCGGTGCCTGAGGGCCACACGCTGCACCGCCTGGCGGCGCACTTCGACAAGACCTTCGGCGGCGGCACGGTACGCGCCAGCAGCCCGCAGGGGCGCTTCGCCGACGGCGCCGCCCGGATCGACGGCCGGGTCCTCACCGAGAGCGAGGCCCACGGCAAGCACCTCTTCCTCGGGTTCGACTCGGGGGAGTGGCTGCGGGTCCACCTGGGTTTGTACGGCGCCTGGTCCTTCGGCGACGCCGACGGCGAACGCCACCTGGGCGCGCCGCGGGCCGCGGGCGGCGCCCGCACGGAGCTGCTCCGCGACGCGGAGGGCTTCGTCGTGGCGCCCGAACCCGTCGGCGCGGTGCGCGCCCGGCTGGTCAACTCCTCCGGCTGGGCCGACCTGCGGGGCCCCTCGGCCTGCGAGGTCGTCACCGAGGACGAGAAGCGTGCCGTCCAGGACAGGCTGGGTCCCGACCCCCTGCGCGACGACGCCGACCCCGAACGCGCCTGGCGCGTGGTCAGCCGCTCCCGGACCAGCGTCGCCGCGCTCCTCATGCGCCAGGACGTGGTGGCGGGCATCGGCAACATCTACCGCGCGGAGTCGCTGTTCCGGGCGGGCCTGGACCCGATGACCCCGGGCCGCGACCTCACGGCCGACCAATGGTCGCGGCTGTGGGACGACCTGTCGGGCCTGCTCCGCGACGGCGTGCGGGACGGCTACATCATCACCACCCTCCCCGAGCACCGCCCCGACCCGGACGCGCGTCCCGTGCCCCGGGCCGACAGCCTCTACGTGTGCTACCGGACCGGTGACCCCTGCCGGGTGTGCTCCTCGCCGGTCGCCTCCGCGGAACTGGCCGGACGCACCCTCTACTGGTGCCCCGGATGCCAGGGGGTTTGAGGGTATTAGTGAGGTAAGTGCCCTTTTGTCTGATTGGATGCCAAGGGCATGCAGTACAATCCCCAACCGTCTGCTTAACCGGTTCAGCGTTGTGTGATCAGGGGGACGAATGGGGGGTTTGATGCGGCGTCCGACCATCATGGACATCGCCAAGGCCGCGGGGGTGTCCAAGGGGGCCGTGTCCTACGCGCTCAACGGGCGTCCGGGGGTCTCGGAGGAGACCCGAAGACGCATCCTGGCGATCGCCAGCGACCTCGGCTGGGCGCCCAGCAGCCCGGCGCGCGCCCTCGCTCCCGGCGGCCGGATCGGGGCGGTCGGCCTGGTGGTCGACCGGCCCGCCCACTCGCTCGGGCTGGAGCCCTTCTTCATGCAGCTGGTCTCGGGGATCGAGACCGAGCTGGCCTCCTCGGGGGTGGACCTGCTGTTACAGGTCACCGAGGACATGGGCGCCGAGATCGCGGCCTACCGGCGGTGGTCGTCCGAACGCCGGGTGGACGGCGTGATCATGGTCGACCTGCGCGTGGGCGACCCGCGCGTCCAGGCCGTCGAGGACCTCCCTCTGCCCGCCGTCGTCCTCGGCGGGCCCGAGGGCGTGGGCTCCCTGCCGTACCTGTACACCGACGACGCCACCGCCATGCGCGAGGTCGTCCACTACCTGGCCGCCCTCGGCCACCGGCGCATCGTCCAGGTGGCGGGCCCGGAGAAGTTCGTGCACACCCGCGTGCGCACCCAGGCCTTCCTGGACGCCGCGTCGCAGGCCGGGCTGGGCGAGGCCCGCTGGGTGCACGCCGACTACACGGGCGAGGGGGGCACGAGGACCACGCGCAAGCTGCTGGCCACCACCGACCGGCCGACCGCCCTGATCTACGACAACGACCTCATGGCCGTGGCCGGGCTGGGCGTGGCCCACGAGATGGGCATCGACGTGCCCTCGCAGCTGTCCATCGTGGCCTGGGACGACTCGGTGCTGTGCCGCCTGGTCCGCCCCTCGCTGACCGCCATAGTGCGCGACATCGTGTCCTACGGCCGCCAGGCCGCGCTGATGCTGGCCAGGACGATCGAGGGCAAGCCGGTGGAGAACAGGGAGACCTCCCGGGGGGAGCTGCTCCCGCGGGGGAGCACCGGCCCCCTGGGCGCGTGATCCGGCGCCTCCGCCCGGTCGCCCGCGGCCGGAGGCGGTCGCGCCTCCCGGACACGTGCCCCGGCGGGCCGCGCGTTCCGTCCGGCGCGTACCCCGCGTGAGGCCCCGGAAGCCCCGCGTGGCGCGGGTGCCGGGGTTCACGGCGGATGCCGCGACGGATGTTAACGATGTGAAAACTGAGCCGTGAGTTGCCCCGGTGATCTCTGTGGCCTTGGTGTCCAAAAGGTGACCGTGAGGGTGCTGCCCCCTTCCCGCGGGCTGTGGAAGGCTACGGCGCGTAACGCCCCACGCCGACAGGCCTCCGAGGGAGCGAGAACACCCGTGCGGAACCGGTTCAGCGCCGCCGAACTTACTGACATACCCGCATCTGTGCTGTTACAAGCGAATAACAGCGAAGTGTCGGGCATTGACGCCCTTCCTGCAGACGTGTTGTTGTTAACGTCACTTACCCGGTTCAGCAACGGTCTCGCGCGCTCACCACTGGGAGCGCTCCCAACCCTTCCGGTCTCTCGGAGGGGACTCCCCCCATAGGCCGGCCGGGTGACAAGGAGGAGTCGAGATGAGAATGCTGCGGCTTCCGGCGGCCCTCGCGGCCCTGGCCCTCGCGGTCAGCGCCTGCGCGGGTGACGGCGGGAACAGCGGGGGCGGTTCGGGGCAGTACCCCCGGAACGAGACCCTGTACACCACGGGCACGGCGTGGGAGGCCCCCACCAGCTGGAACCCGATGATGAGGGGCAACTTCGCGGTCGGCACCAACGGCCTGGTCTACGAGTCGCTCTTCCACTACGACCCGGAGGCGGGCGAGTACGTCCACTGGCTCGCCGAGAGCGACGAGTGGACCTCGGAGACCGTCCACGAGATCACCCTGCGCGAGGGCGTGACGTGGAACGACGGTGAGCCCCTGGTCGCCCAGGACGTGGTCACCACGCTGGAGCTCGGCAAGGTCTCCGGAGTCCCCTACGGCAACGTCTGGGACTACATCGAGAGCGTCGAGGCCACCGACGAGCGCACGGTCACCGTCACCTTCTCGGAGAGCCGTCCGCAGGAGTGGATGAACTGGGCCTACTCCAACCCCATCGTCCCGGACCACATCTGGGCCGACATGGAGGAGACCCAGATCACCGACAGCCCCAACGAGAACCCCGTCGGTACCGGCCCCTACGTCTACGAGTCGCACACCGACGACCGCATGGTCTGGGAGCGCAACGACGAGTGGTGGGCCGTCGAGGCCCTCGACATGACGATGGACGCCCGCTACATCGTCGACATCGTCAACGCCTCCAACGAGGTGACGATGGGCATGCTGAACCAGGGCGAGGTCGACCTCTCCAACAACTTCCTGCCCGGCATCGACCAGGTCCTCAACAGCAACGAGAGCATCACCAGCTTCTACGAGGGCCCCCCGTACATGAAGAGCGCCAACACGGCGTGGCTCATCCCGAACCACACCCGTGAACCGCTCAACGACGTGGAGTTCCGCCGGGCCCTGGCCCACTCCATCGACATCACCCAGATCGTCGAGGGCCCGTACGCCAACCTGGTCCAGCCGGCCAACCCCACGGGCCTGCTGCCCGAGTGGGACGCCTACATCGACCACGAGCTGGTCGAGCGCGAGGGCTTCAGCTACGACGCGGACGAGGCAGTGGCCATCCTCGAGGGGGCCGGCTACATGGACGAGGACGGCGACGGCTTCGTCGAGACGCCCGACGGCGAGCCCATCGCCCTGACCCTCGCGGTCCCCTCCGGCTGGACCGACTGGATGGAGGCCGCCCGCCTCATCGAACAGGACGCCCAGGACGTCGGCATCAACATCACGGCCGAGTTCCCCGACGCTGGTCTGCTCGACGAGAACCGCAACTCGGGTGAGTTCGACCTGGTCATCAACAACGCCCGGCAGCTGAGCAACTCGCCGTGGACCTACTACGACTACCTCTACCAGCTGCCCATCCAGGAGCAGCAGACCACGGTGAACTTCCACCGCTACGAGAGCGACGAGGCCTGGTCCCTCACCGAGGAGCTCGCCCGGGTCCCCGCCGACGACGTCGAGGCCGCCGCCGAGGTCACCTCGCAGCTCCAGGAGCACTTCCTGGCCGAGCTGCCGACCATCCCGCTCTGGTACAACGGCCAGTGGTCGCAGGTCAACAACGCCGCCTGGACCAACTGGCCCAGTGAGGCGGAGGACACGCCCAACAGCGCCGCGGTGATGTGGGAGGGCTGGTACGAGCTCGGCGGGGTCGAGACCCTCGCCGCGATCGAACCGGTCGAGTAGGGGCGGGGGAGAGGCCCCCCGTCCACCCCGCTGACCACTCCCCGACCCCGGCCGAGGCACGGCGCGAAAGAGCCCGGCCGGGGGACGCCCCGGGAGAGCGGGCGCGGCACGGACACCCCCACAGGGTCCGGGCCGCGCCCCCTCCGGGGCCACTCGACTGTCCGCCGCCATCACCTGGAGGAACGTGTGTGGCGCTATATCGGTCGTAAGCTCTTCGTCTACCTGCTTACGTTCATCGTCGCGGTCACCATCAACTGGATGATTCCGCGCTTCATGCCCGGCGACCCCATCCGCAACATGCTCTCCCGAGCCTCGGTGGGCGACCCCGAGGCCCTGGCGTCCATGACCGCCTACTACGAGGAGGTCTTCGGCCTCGACAAGCCGCTGCACGAGCAGTACCTGAGCTTCTGGGCCGGTCTGTTCCGGGGGGACCTGGGCATCAGCGTGATGCTCTACCCCGAGCCGGTCACCGACGTCATCATGCGGGCGGTCCCCTTCACCCTGGGACTGCTGCTCCCCGCGATCCTGCTCAGCTGGATCATCGGCAACCGCTTCGGCGCCTTCGCCGCCCGCAGCAAGGCCCTGGACAACACGGTCCTGCCGGTCGGCTACATCCTCACCGCCACGCCGTACATGTGGCTGGCCCTGCTGCTGGCCTGGAGCCTGGGCATCGTCGCCGGGGTCTTCCCGGCCGCGAACGGCTACAGCCTCTCCCTGCGCCCCGAGTTCAGCTGGCTGTTCATCTCCAGCCTGATCACCCACTGGTTCCTGCCGTTCCTGTCCATGTTCCTGGTGGCGCTCGGCGGCTGGGCGATCGGCATGCGCAACATGATCATCTACGAACTGGACGCGGACTACTCCAACTACCTCCAGGCCCTCGGTGCCCCGCGCAAGCTGGTCCGGCGCTACGCGTTCCGCAACGCCATGCTGCCGCAGATCACCGGACTGGCCGTCCAGCTGGGCACGATCATCGCGGGCTCCCTGCTCACCGAGATCGTGTTCAACTACCCCGGCCTCGGCAAGCTCATCCTGGACTCCCTGGAGAACCGTGACTTCTTCCTGCTCCAGGGCGTCTTCCTGTTCGTGGTCATCGGCGTGCTGATCGCCAACTTCATCATCGACATCGTCTACGTGCTGATCGACCCGCGCACCCGGGTCCAGATGACGGGAGGCTCCTCATGACGAACGTCGCCGGAGCTCCGGGAACCGCCGAGAAGGCGGCCGCCCCCGAACCGGCCGAGCGCAAGGGCTCCGAGGCCCTCTACTACGCCCGGCGCAACCCCAAGCTGCTCATCGGCTCGGGTATCGTCCTGGCCTTCCTGCTGCTCGGGATCATCGGCCCCTTCTTCGTCAGCGACAGCCCCAACGAGTACGTCGGCCCGCAGATGCAGCCGCCCAACGGCGAGTACTGGCTGGGCACCACCACGTTCGGCCAGGACATCTGGGCCCAGTTCGTGCACGGTGTGCGCGCCACGTTCATCATCGGCCTGTTCGGCGGCGGCGTCGCCTTCGTCATCGGCACGGCGGTCGGCTTCGTCGCCGGGTACAAGGGCGGGATCGTCGACGAGATCCTCAACATGATCACGAACGTGGTCCTGGTGCTGCCCGCGATGGTCGTGCTCATCGTCGCGATCGCCTACCTGGACGCGCGCGGCCTGTTCGTGCAGGGCCTGTTCATCGGCCTGACCGCCTGGCCGTGGGCGGCCCGCGCGGTCCGTTCGCAGGCGCTGTCCCTGGCCACCCGCGACTACGTGGACCTGGCCCGGCTGAGCGGTCGGCGCACGTGGAAGATCATCACCACCGAGATCGCGCCCAACATGAGCTCGTACCTGGTGATGTCCTTCATCCTGCTCTTCGGCGGCGCGGTCCTCACCGCGGCCGGCCTGGACTTCATCGGCCTCGGCCCGTCCAACGGCGTGTCCCTCGGCCTGATACTGGAGAGCGCCGTCGCCTGGAGCGCGCTCACCCTCGGCATGTGGTGGTGGTTCATCCCGCCGGGCCTCGGCATCACGGTGATCGTTGGCTCGCTGTACATCCTCAACGTCGGGTTGGACGAGGTCTTCAACCCCAAGCTGCGGGAGCTGTGATGACCCTGCGCGTCAAGGACCTGAAGGTCTACTACCAGACCCTGCGCGGGGACGTCCACGCCCTCGACGGCGTCACGTTCGACCTCGCCGACGGGGAGATCATGGGCCTGGCCGGGGAGTCCGGCTGCGGCAAGACCACCCTGGGCAAGAGCCTCATCCGCCTGGACTCGCGAATGCGCCACGTCGGCGGCACGATCGAGCTGGACGGCAAGGACGTGCCCATCGCCGACGACCAGGCGATGGTGCCCCTGCGGTACCACGAGATCTCGCTCATCCCGCAGTACGCGATGAGCGCGCTCAACCCGACCCGCAAGATCGGGAAGATGATCAACGAGCTGCTGCGCGCCCGAGGCGTGCGGCCCGCCGACATCACCGAGGAGCTCCACCGCCGCCTGGAACTGGTCGGTCTGGACACCGACGTGCTCAACCGGTTCCCGATCGAGCTGTCCGGCGGCATGAAGCAGCGCGTCGTCATGGTCATCTCGACCCTGCTCAACCCGTCGCTGCTGATCGCCGACGAGGTCACCTCGGCCCTGGACGTGTCCACCCAGCGCTCCGTCGCGGAGTCGATGGTGGAGTTCCGTGACCGGGGCTACATCAAGAGCATGGTCTTCGTGACCCACGACATCTCGCTCGTGTACCAGATGGCGGACACGATCATGGTGATGTACGCGGGCCACATCGTGGAGAAGGCGCCCGCGGGCACCATCATCAACGAGCCCAAGCACCCCTACACCCAGATGCTCATCGGGGCGCTGCCCGAGGTCGGCTCCACCTCCACCGTGCAGGGGGGCCGCCTGGAGGGCATCCCCGGCACCCCGCCGGGGCTGCTCAACCCGCCCACCGGCTGCCGGTTCAAGGACCGCTGCCCGATGGCGTTCTCCAAGTGCTCCGAACAGCCGCCGCTGGTGGAGATCGAACCCGGCCACTGGGCCGCCTGCTGGAAGACGGGGTGAGGTAGACCGTGCTGGAACTCAGCCACGTGCACAAGGTGTACAAGGTGGGCGCGTTCGGCGGTGGCCGCCTGCGCGCCGTCCGCGACGTGAGCCTCACGGTGGGTGCGGGCGAGGTCGTCTCGCTGATCGGTGAGAGCGGCAGCGGCAAGAGCACCCTCGGCAAGATGGTGCTGGGCCTGTCGAGTCCGACCTCGGGGAGCATCACCTTCGAGGGCACCGACATCACCACCATCAAGGGCCACACTGCGCGCAAGGAGTACTACCGCCGCGTGCAGGGGGTCTTCCAGGACCCGTTCAGCTGCTTCAACCCCATCTTCAAGGCCGACCGCGTCTTCGAGATGGTCCGCACCTCCTACTTCCCGCAGACCCCGGAGACGGAGTGGCGGGACAAGGTGCTGGACGCGATCGCCACGGTGCGCCTGGACCCGGGCAACGTCCTCAACAAGTACCCGCACCAGCTCAGCGGCGGCCAGTTGCAGCGCCTGCTGATCGCGCGGGCGCTGCTGCTGGACATCAAGCTGCTGGTCGCCGACGAGATCATCAGCATGCTCGACGCCTCCACGCGCATCGACGTGCTCAACCTGCTCGCCGACCTCAAGGAACGCGGCCTGGGCATCCTGTTCGTCACCCACGACCTGTCGCTGGGCAACTACGTCAGCGACAAGTCGGTGATCCTGCGCAAGGGCGCGATCGCCGAGATGGGGCCGACGGCCAGGGTCTTCGACAACCCGCTGCACCCCTACAGCCGCCACCTGCTGTCCTGCGTGCCGCAGCTGCACCGCACCTGGGCCGAGGTCGACGCCGAACTGGCGGCCAACCCCCCCGAGGACGTCGTCCTGCCGACGGCGCCCGACGAGGACTCGGCACCGCTGATCGAGGCCGAGGAGGGCCACTTCGTGGGAATCGACCAGGGCTGAGCCCCCGCTTCCCCCCATCCCGGCGCCCGTCCACCCCCCGCGGGCGCCTCGGTCTTTTCCGGACCTCCCCGCGCACCGCCGGGGGAGGCGCCCCGGGCCCGGGGGTCCGGGGCGTGAGGTCCCCACCGCCGAAGGGCGGAAAACGGGCGCGGCGGTCCTTCGCACGCGATCTCGACACCGACCACCGAAAGCCGGAATTGGACGCGTGAGCCCGTGCGGTCGGTGGTGATTCGCGGATGTCCGTACGGTCCCGGCCCTCTTGCGGTACCTGTCCCCGAACGTCGACGGCCCCGGTCCGGAAGGGGCCTGCGGACGCCTTCCCGGCCACCCTGCCGCCCGGTGGGGCGCACACCTTCCGTGGTCGCGGGCGGAGCCGTCCCGAGCCCGGACGCGGCCACGAGCGCACCCGCCCTGAGGTGCGTCGACGACATGCTGGCGACGTCCGCCTGAACGGGAGGGGACATCGCGGTGTGCGGTCACACGCGGCACACCGGTACCCTGGAAGGTCCATCGGTATTCCCCGGCGGGCCGTGCGGGTTGCCACACCGGAATCCTCTGCCAGCTGGCCCGTCTGTGGTAGGTTCGAAGTGATTGTTAGTCGTTGAATTTCGCAGTTGGTGTCTTGCCCGCGGAGTTTGTGACCGGCGGGCGGTTTCCAAGGGAGTCCGGCTCGCGGCAATTCGCGGACGTGAGTTTGCGTCCGTGTACACCGAGCTGAAGGAGAGAACATGGCTCAGGGAACTGTGAAGTGGTTCAACGGCGAGAAGGGCTTCGGCTTCATCTCCCCCGACGGCGGCGGCCCCGACGCCTTCGTTCACTACAGCGCCATCCAGGGTTCGGGCTTCCGTAACCTGGAGGAGAACCAGCGCGTGGAGTTCGAGATCGTTGAGGGCACCCGTGGCCCGCAGGCCGAGAACGTCGTCGCGCTCTAGCACGCGATAACTTCGCGCAACGCCCCGGAAGGCACCGCCTTCCGGGGCGTTCGCGTGTCCGGCCCCCGGAGGGGGCGGGGACTCACCCCTCCAGCAGGGCCTCGGTGCGCCGACGGACCTCGGGGGTGTCCAGTCCCCGCACGGTCACCGTGGTGCGGCGGCGCAGCGCGTCGTCCGCGGTCACCGCCCACTCGCGGTCGCGGGCGAAGACCACCTGCGCCCAGATGTCGGGACCGTCGGGGTGGATGCGCTCGCCCAGCCGCGGCTCCTCGCGCACCATCGCCGCGATGTCCATGGCCAGGCTCCCGTAGTGCGATGCCAGGTGCCGGGCCACCAGCGGGTCCAGCGGGGCGCCGGGCGCGCGGTCGGTGATGAGCCGCTGGGCCACCGCGTCCGGGCTGGCCAGCCCGGGCAGCGGCACCGTGCGCAGCGGGTCGGCCATGTCCTCGGACAGCGGCACGGCGCTGACCTTGCGCAGCTCCTTCAGGACGGCGCGGCCGATGTGGCGGTAGGTCGTCCACTTGCCGCCCGCGACCGAGAGCATCCCGCCCCGGCCCTGGCTGACCACGGTCTCGCGCTTGGCCGCGCTGGTGCCGCCGGGCCCGCCGGGCAGCACCCGCAGCCCCGCGAAGGAGTAGTCGACGTGGGAGGCGTCCAGGTAGGGCGCGTCGATGCCCAGTGCCGCCTCGCCCAGGATCTGCTCCACGTCGGCGGGCACGACCGACACGTCGGCCGGGTCCCCGGTGTACTCCTCGTCGGTGGTGCCCAGCAGCAGCCTGCCCTCCCACGGGATCGCGAACGACACCCGGTACTTGTCCACGGGGATGGTCAGCGCGGCGCGCCAGGGCTCGGGGGTCCGCAGCACCAGGTGCGCGCCCTTGGACAGGCGGACGCTGGGCGACGCGGAGGGGTCCTCCATGCTCCGCAGCCGGTCCACCCACGGACCGGTCGCGTTGAGGACCAGCCGTGCGTCGATGCCGAACTCCCCGCCGTCGACGCGGTCGCGCAGGTCGGCGCCGGTGACCCGGCCCCGGGTGGTGCGCAGCCCCACGACCTCGGCGTGGTTGAGCACCACCGCTCCCGCGTCCACGGCGGCGCGCACGCTCATGACGGCCATGCGGCTGTCGTTCATCTGGTGGTCGCTGTAGGCGGCCACCGACCGCAGGCCGTCGGTGCGCAGGCCCGGGGCGAGCCGCCGCGCCTGGGCGGGGGAGAGCAGGCGGCCCATGCCGTCGCCGAAGGCCGACAGGGCCGAGTACAGGAACACCCCGGCGCCCATCTTCGCGGCTCCGTGCGGGCCGCCGGAGTAGATCGGGACCAGGAACGGCATGTGGTTGACCAGGTGCGGTGCCACGTCGGAGGCCAGGGAACGGCGCTCGCGGTGGTTCTCGGCGACCAGGCGGACCTGGCCGCTCTGGAGGTAGCGCAGTCCGCCGTGCACCAGTTTGGAGGAGGCGCTGGAGGTGGCCCCGGCGAAGTCCCCCGAATCGACCATGGCCACGCGCAGACCCGCCTGGGTGGCGGTCCAGGCGACGGAGGTCCCGAGGATACCGCCGCCGACGACCAGGAGGTCGAAGGTCCCCCGGGTGAGTTCGTCGCGTGTGCGTGAGCGCGACGAGGCGATGCGGTTCTGGCTGGCGCTGACGGTCATGGCTGTGCTCCTCGGAGGGATGGAGGGGGCCTCGCGTGCACCTGAACAGTCTCCACGTTTCAGGCGATGTATCGCCTTCATAATACGACAATGCCGAACGCTGGTGAAGGAGAGGGGGTAGTCCAGCCGAGAAAACAGGCCCAGGGGCGTCCCAGGGCGAGGGGAAGTTTGCCGAAAGTCGCGCAGGGGAACCAGGTGGTCGCACAGGGCTCAGGAGATGCGGCATTGTCGAACTTCGGCGGCCGCACGCGCGGCCGACCCGCGTGGAGGGCGCGCACGGGAAAGCCCCGGGGCGTTCCGCGTGCGCGGAACGCCCCGGGGCGGTGCGGGCCCGGGGCCGTCGCGGCGGCCCCGGATGAGGGGGCCTCCGGGCCCCGGACGGTCGTGGGAGGACCGGTGGCGCTCAGGCGCCGAAGCCGGTGAGCCTCCAGATCCACGCGCCGATCACACCGCCCACCAGAGGGCCGACCACCGGGATCCAGGCGTATCCCCAGTCGGACGGGCCCTTGCCCGGGATCGGCAGCACCGCGTGCGCGATGCGCGGCCCCAGGTCACGGGCCGGGTTGATGGCGTACCCCGTCGGGCCGCCCAGGGACAGGCCGATCGCCAGCACCAGCAGACCGGTCAGCAGCGGCGCGAGGCCGTTGGTGAACAGGCCGCTCAGGTCGACGCCGCCCTCGATGGAGACGTAGCCGGAGTTGGCGCCGATGCCCAGCACGCCCAGGAGCAGCATGGCGGTGCCGACGACCTCGGTGATCAGGTTGGCCACCGGGTTGCGCACGGCCGGAGCGGTGCTGAACACGCCCAGCTTCGCGTCCGGGTCGTCGGTGATCTTCCAGTGCGGCAGGTAGACCAGGTAGACCAGGACGGCGCCGGTGAACGCGCCGCCCATCTGGGCCAGGATGTAGCCCGGGACCTGGGCCCAGGCGAACTCGCCGACGCTGGCCAGGCCGAGCGTGACCGCCGGGTTGATGTGGGCGCCGCTGGTGGCGCCGACGACGTAGACGGCCATCGCGACGGCCATGCCCCAGCCGAAGGTGACGACGATCCAGCCGCCGTTGAGGGCCTTGGAGCGCGCGAGTGAGACACCGGCGACGACACCGCCGCCGAGCAGGACCAGGATCGCCGTACCGACGAACTCTGCCAGATAGACCATGGAGACCTCCGCCCCGTCAGGGGGAACCGGGTCACGGGGGCCTCGCCCCCGCCGACCGGCGCCGGGCCGGAGGCAGGGGTTCAACAGGACGCACCCGTCACAGGAATGGATGGAGCGGAGCGCGCGGGGCGCTCCGCGGGCCGGTTCCCGGGAGCCGAAGGTGGCAGCCGGGGCTCCTGGGAACCGGTCGTTCGGTGGGGTGTCGCCGCCCCCGCGCTACTGGGCGTCCTCGTGCTCGACCCAGTCCAGGGTGCGGCGCACGGCCTTGTTCCAGTTGCGGTACTCGCGCTCGCGCACGGCGGGCTCCATCTTCGGGGTCCACTCGGCGGCCTTGTGCCAGTTGGCGCGCAGCGTCTCGACGTCGGGCCAGTAGCCCACGGCCAGCCCTGCGGCGTAGGCAGCGCCCAGGCAGGTGGTCTCGGCCACCATCGGGCGTACGACCTCGGTGTCGAGCACGTCGGACAGGATCTGCATGAGCAGGTTGTCGGCGGTCATGCCGCCGTCCACCTTGAGCGTGGTCAGCTCCATGGGCGCGTCGGCGTTCATCGCGTCGACGACCTCGCGGGTCTGCCACGCGGTCGCCTCCAGGACGGCGCGCGCGATGTGGCCCTTGTTGACGTAGCCGGTCAGGCCCGCGATGACGCCGCGCGCGTCGCTGCGCCAGTGCGGGGCGAACAGGCCGGAGAAGGCGGGCACGATGTAGCAGCCGCCGTTGTCCTCCACGGTGCGGGCCAGCGTCTCGATCTCGGGGGCGGTGGAGATCAGGCCCAGGTTGTCGCGCAGCCACTGCACGAGGGAGCCGGTCACCGCGATGGAGCCCTCCAGGGCGTACACGGCCGGTTCGTCGCCGAGCTTGTAGCCCAGCGTGGTGAGCAGGCCGTTCTCGGAGGTCACCGGCTCGGTGCCGGTGTTCATCACCAGGAAGGTGCCGGTGCCGTAGGTGCCCTTGACGTCGCCCGGGTCGAAACAGGTCTGGCCGAACAGGGCGGCGTGCTGGTCGCCCAGCGAGGAGGCGACGGGGGTTCCGGCCAGGTAGCCGTTGGCCTCGCCGTAGACCTCGGAGGAGGAGCGGATCTCGGGCAGGACGCCCTCGGGGATGCCGATGGCCTCCAGGATCTCGGGGTCCCACTGGAGGGTGGACAGGTTCATCAGCATGGTGCGGCTGGCGTTGGTCACGTCGGTGACGTGGCGGCCGGTCAGCTTCCAGATGATCCAGGTGTCCATGGTGCCGAACAGGACCTCGCCGCGCTCGGCGCGTCCGCGCAGGCCGTCGACGTTGTCGAGCAGCCAGCGCAGCTTGGGGCCGGAGAAGTAGGTGGCCAGCGGCAGCCCGCACCGCTCGCGGAAGCGGTCCTGCCCCTCCTCGCCGCCCAGCTCGCGGACCAGATCGTCGGTGCGGGTGTCCTGCCAGACGATGGCGTTGTGGACCGGCTCGCCCGTCTCGCGGTCCCAGACCACGGTGGTCTCGCGCTGGTTGGTGATGCCGATGGCCGCGATCTGGTCGGGGGTGATGTCGTTCTTGTCCAGGGCCCCCTGGACGACCGCCTCGACGTTGGTCCAGATCTCCGAGGCGTCGTGTTCGACCCAGCCGGGTTTGGGGAAGATCTGCCTGTGCTCGCGTTGGTCGACCGAGACGATACGTCCGTCGCGGTCGAAGAGGATGCAGCGGCTCGACGTGGTGCCCTGGTCGATCGCGGCGACGTACTGCTGACTCATCGGGTGCTCGCCTTCAGGGTGGGGCTCGGGACGGGGCCGGACGCACACGGTTTCGGATTAAACCCGCACGTTGTACGACATTGACGTATGAGTAGCCGTTAGTTTCATCCGTCTTTCCTTCCCATGTCAAGGCCGCGTGACGCAATCGTGTCGCGTGCGTCACGTCCTCCCGGCGGCAACGCTGCCAGGCGCGGGCGAACGCCGGAAGCCGCCGCGCGGAAGGTGTTCCGCGGGCGTTCGGACACGGGAGGGGTCACGACCGCGGGCCGTCGGCTGGGCGCGGCGGTGGACGACGGGAGGAGAAGCGAAGCGGAGATCCGGAGAGGCGCTGCTCAGTAGGGGGTGACGCCGAGTTCCCGGGAGATGGCCCGCGCCGCGTCGCGCACGTAGGAGACCTGCTCCATGTCGGGCCTGCCCCCCTCGCCGCGCAGGCGTTCGACGGCGCCGCGCACCCCGATGGCGCCGACGGTCGTGCCGCGCCGGTCGCGGATGGGGGCGGCGATGGAGACCTCGCCGTCCACGAGCTCCTCGGCCTCCCAGGCCCAGCCGTCGTCGCGCACCTGGTCGAGCTGGCGCTCCAGCGCGGCGGGGGAGGTGACGGTGTGCCGGGTGAAGGAGGTCAGGACCGGGGCCCCGCCGTTCTCGACCACGGCCGGGTCCTCCTCGGGGGCCGCCAGGGGGTCGAAGGCCATGAGGACCTTGCCGATGGCGGTGGCGTGCAGCGGCAGCAGGGTGCCCACGTCCAGGGTCTGCTGCGAGGCGTCGGGACGGAACACGTGGTGGACCACGAGCACCTGGTGCTTGTGCAGCGTGCCGATCCGCACGCTCTCGCCGCTGCGCGAGGCCAGGCTGTCCGCCCAGTTCAGGGCGCGGGTGCGCAGCTCGTTGCCGTCCAGGTAACGGGTGCCCAGGCTGAGCATGCCCCCGCCCAGGCGGTAGCGGCCCGACTCGGGGTCCTGCTCGACGAAGCCCACGTGCTGGAGGGTGCGCAGGATGCCGAGCACGGTGCCCTTGGGCAGCTCCAGGGACCGGGAGATCTCCGCCAGGCTGAGCCCGCGGGCGCCGGTGGCCAGGATCCGGAGGATGGCTGCCGCGCGTTCGATCGACTGGATTCTTCCCGGCATTGCGGTGCTACCACTCTCTAGTACGACAATGTCATACGCGGAATGCTACTACGCGTTGTGACGTGTGGCACGCCCGCGGCAGTCGGACGGTCAGACGGTCGGCACAGTCCAGATCGGCCGAAACCGTTGCTGGTGTGTTACGAGAGCTCTGACCTGCGATGATCTTGTACTCATGGCGAGGTTGGACGGTCGAGACACGCTATAAGTACAAGATCACGGCACGAGGTCGGCCGCCGGGGTCACAGCTCGGCGGCGGCCTTGGCCACGCTCCGGGCTGCCTCCTCGACGTCGCGGTCGGTGGTCTCCAGGTGCACCACCAGGCGCACGGCGTCGCCGATGCCCAGCCCCGCGACCCCGTGGCGGGCGAAGGCCTCGGCGTGGCGCGCGCCCTGCCCGGCCGGGGCGGGCACCAGCACCATGTTGGTCTGCGTCCGCACGGCCAGCCCGGTCTGGTCGGCGATCAGCCGGGCCAGCTCCGCGGCGCGCTCGTGGTCCTCTGCCACCCGCTCCCGGTGGTGGCGCAGCGCGTACAGGGCCCCGGCGGCGATGATCCCGGCCTGGCGCATCCCCGCGCCCAGCAGCTTGCGCCCGCGCCGGGCCCTGCGCACCGTGTCGGCGTCCCCGGCCAGCGCCGAGCCCACCGGGGCGCCCAGGCCCTTGGAGAAGCACACCGACACCGTGTCGAACCCGTCCGCGACCTCCGCGGGAGTCGCACCCAGGGCGGTGGCCGCGTTCCACAGCCGCGCCCCGTCCAGGTGCGCGCGCAGCCCGTGCCGGTGCGCGAACCCGGTGACCCGGCGCTGCTCGGCCAGCGGCACGACCCGGCCGGTGAAGGTGTTCTCCAGCCACACCAGGGCGGGCTCGGCCCGGTGGACGTCGCCCCGGCCCGCGATCCACGACTCCAGCAGCGCGTCGGTGGGGCAGAGCCCGTCCGAGTACAGGCGCGGCAGGGCCCGGGCCAGCACCGCGGTCGCGCCCTGCTCGTCGCCGATGAGGTGGTGGTTCTCGTGCGCCCACACCTCCTCGCCGCTGCGGGTGGACACGTACAGCCCCAGCTGGTTGGCCATGTGCCCGGACGGCACGTACAGCGCGGCCTCCCTGCCCAGCAGCCCGGCGGTCTCCTCCTCCAGCTCCCGCACGGTCGGGTCCTCGCCCCACACGTCGTCGCCGACCTCGGCCTCGGCCATGGCCCTGCGCATGGCCGGGGTGGGTCGGGTGACGGTGTCGGAACGCAGGTCGATCATGGCGTCTTCCTCCTGGTGGGACGCGTGCCCTCGGGCGGGGGGAGCGGATCCGGGACCCGTGTCCGGGGCGAACGGGGTGTCCGCCCGACGATACTGCCCGCCGCTCAGTCGCTCCCGATCCGGTCCAGGGCACGCGAGAGCTGGCGCAGCGCCTCCAGCACGCGCGCGCTGTCCTCCTCGCCCAGTTCGGTGACCAGGGCCTCGGCCACCCGGTTGTGGTCGGGGCTGATCCGGCGCAGGGCGTCCAGGCCCTCCCCGGTGGCGGCGAGCAGCTTGGCGCGGCTGTGCGCCGGGTTCGGCCGGTACTCGGCCAGCCCCTGCTCCACCAGCAGGTCGGCGATGCGCTGCACGCTCTGCCGCGTGGTGCCGAAGCGGCGGGCGATCGCCGACACCGGCAGGGGCTCGCGGGTCACCGCGCCGAGCACCTGCCAGCGCGCGGCGGTCAGCCCGGCGGTGCGGGCCAGCTCCTCGGCCACCGACAGGAACTGCCCGTTGAGGCGGAAGACGGTGAGTGCGGTCCCGGTGAGCAGGTCGGAGTGTCTGTCCTCGGCAGGGGCCATGCTCAGGCCCCCTCCAGCAGCACGTGGTAGGCGCCGGGGTCGTGCTCGGCGTGCAGCCGGTACCACGCGTCGAGGACGCGGGGCGTGTACAGGTCCAGGGCCGCGAAGACCTCCCGGGCGAACTCCAGGGGTGCGGTGGGCCCCGCGGTGATGAGGCCGCCGTCGGAGACCGCGAGCGCGGAGCGGTAGCGGCGCATCCCGGCGTAGCCGGTGGCCAGCAGGTACTCGGGCGCGGCGCTGGTGTGGTCGCGGTAGTCCAGGAGGCCCTCCCGGGCGAGCCCGGCCGTGGCGCCGCAGATGGCCGCCACCGGCACACCGGCGTCGAGCCAGATCCCGGCCGCCGAGGCGAACGGGGAGAAGGACTCGGGGTCGAGGTCCCAGCCGTCGGCCCCCGGCAGGATGAGCATCGCGCTGGAGGAGGGCTTGAGCTGGGGCAGGGTGATGTCCGGAAGGATGGTCAGCCCGCCCGCGGTCGTGACGGGCGCACCGGTGAGGCCGACGGTCACCACGTCGTAGCGCCCGGGGTCGCGCTGCCAGTCGCCGCCCCGGATGGTCGCGGTGGTGTGCCCGATCTCCCAGTCCGCCAGCTGGTCGTACACGGCGAGGTGGACGGTCTGCCTGGTGTCTTCGATCATGACAGCATGCTGTCAAATGGACAACATGCTGTCAATGTCTGAGGGTGAACGGATCGTCAGTGCCCGGGTGAGTCCGATGTGCCCTCTGAGGGGATATGTGCTGGTCCGCAGGTCAGACGGTCAGCATGCCCACGGCCATCATGGATCAGGTGTCGCCTGCCGTGCTTTTTCGGCCGGTCTACAAGTGCGCGTCGCCCCTGAAGAAACCCGGAAAGTTACCCCGGTCGGTGCCGGTGATCCCACTGACGTCAGCCCCAGGGGGTTTGGACCCCGGCCATGCAGTGGTTGGGCGTGCACGGTCGCGTCTTCCTCAGCCCGAGGGGGTCGGGGGTGTGCGTTCGCGCTCGCCTCAGTCGGCGGGGGGTTTGAACCCCGACCCGTGGGGGGTTTGAAGCTCAGCCCTGTGGGGGGTTTGGACCCCGGCCGTGTGGTGGTTGAGCGTGCACGGTGCTGCCCTCCTCGGACACGGCGGGGTACCAACGGAAAAGATGACTGGGCGGTAGGGGTGTGGGGGTTGGCCGTAGGTCCCGGGCTTCCTGCCCGGACGTAGGGGGTTTTCTCCAGTGCTGGGGACCACGCGATGCGCACGTCGGTTGTCCTGGGGGTGAGCGCATCGCGTGCTTCGCCCCGGTTCTCCAGTGCCGCGGTCGACAGCGCGTGCGCGAAGTGCGTGATAAGCGGCTTAGCCACCACCCCACGCTGTGAGAACAGCTTCCAGACCCCGGCCGCTGGGGGTGGTACGAACGTGCACGCACGCGCCCTCCACAGGTCAGGGGGTGAAAGGGAGGCGTTACGCGCGGCCTTGAGTACAGGGGGGTTTGAAGCCCGGACGCAGACAGGCAAGCAGTCACGGATCAGGTCACCGCCCTCCCGCACCACAAACAAACCCAGGGGTGCAGGCCACAGGGGTGCACGCCCAACAACAGCAGCCACTGACGGCACGCTGAAAACCGGGACCGTGGCTCAGGTTCCACACACGTACAGGGTCTGTGGCTCAGGCCCCGCGAACCTGCACGGTCTGTGGCTCAGGTTCCACGCACGTACAGGGAAGGCGAGCGCGACCACGCCCCTCACACGCCGCCCCCACCCCACACGCGGCCTCCACCCCACATGCCACACCCCACACCCCACACGCCGCCCCGACCCTCGGGGAGTGACGGCCGAACGTTCCCGTGTGTCGCATGTCACCATGGCCCTGAAAGCTGCTGGTGGGTCGGGTTTTCGGTGACGCAGGTCTCGCGGGCGTAACAGAAAGGAACGGTGGTGTTCACATAACCTCACAAATGGTATTACCATTCTCGGAGCCTGCCCCCAGAGCAGGTCGGAGTCGTACTCCCGTACAGCTCAGCACCACCGCACACCCACGGAAGGCTCCGTCATGGAGAACTTCGAACCCGTCTACGGGACGGGCCCCCTTCTCGGGATCGCTGCGGGCGCCATCGCCCTCCTGCTGTTCCTGATCATCCGCCTCAAGCTGCACGCGTTCGTGGCACTCATCCTGGTCAGCGTCCTGACCGCTCTGGCGACCGGCATCCCCGTCTCCGGGGTGGTGCCCACCCTCCTGGACGGCTTCGGGGGCACCCTCGCCAACGTCGCCCTGCTCGTCGGGCTCGGCGTGATGATCGGCCGCATGCTGGAGATCACCGGTGGCGCGGCCGTCCTGGCCGGGGCGCTGATCAGGCTCTTCGGTGAGAAGCGCGCGCCGCTCGCACTCGGAGTGGCCTCGCTGCTCTTCGGCTTCCCGATCTTCTTCGACGTCGGCCTCATCGTCATGCTGCCGATCGTCTTCAGCGTGGCCCGTCGCGTCGGCGGGTCCGTGCTCATGTACGCGCTGCCCACGGCGGGCGCCTTCGCGGTCATGCACGCCTTCGTGCCCCCGCACCCCGGCCCGGTCACCGCGGCCGTGGAGGTCGGGGCGGACATGGGCCTGGTGCTCCTGGTCGGCGCCGTCCTGGCCATCCCCACCTGGTACCTGGCCAGCTACCTGTTCGGCCTGTGGGCAGGGAGGAAGTGGGAGCTGCCGGTCCCCGAGGACATCATGTCCGACGGCACCGTCGAGCACGAGAACCCGCCGCACCTGGGTACCGTCCTGGCCATCCTCCTGCTGCCGATGCTGCTGATCTTCGCCAACACCGGTGTGACCACGTTCGTCTCCACGGGCGCGGTGTCCGCCGAGGCCACGTGGGTGCAGGTCCTCCAGCTGCTCGGTCAGACCCCGATCGCGCTGCTCATCACCGTGCTCTTCGCGATGGTCGTGCTCAGCCGGGGCCGCTTCACCCGCCAGCGGGTGGAGGAGATCGTCGGCGGCGCGCTCGGCCCGGTCTGCGCCATCATCCTCATCACCGGCGCCGGCGGTATGTTCGGCGGCGTGCTGCGCACCAGCGGCATCGGCGACGCCCTCGCCGACAGCCTGGAGTCCACCGGCCTGCCGGTGATCGTCGCCGCCTTCGTCATCGCGCTCGCGCTGCGCGTCGCCCAGGGCTCGGCCACCGTCGCCATCACCACGGCGGCGGGTCTGATCGCCCCGGCCGTGGCGGCCACCTCGGGACTGTCCTCGATCGACCTGGCCCTGATCGTCATCGCGATCGCCTCCGGCGCCACCGCCCTGTCGCACGTCAACGACTCCGGGTTCTGGCTGGTCGGCCGTTTCCTGGGTATGGACGTCAAGACAACGCTCAAGACCTGGACGGTCATGGAGACCCTGATCGGCTTCATCGGCTTCGGGCTCGCCTTCGGACTCAGCCTGGTGCTGTGACCGCACGGGCGGAACCCCGCCGTCCGCTCAGGGCGCGGGTTCCGCCCTACCGGTCGCCCTCCAGCGCGGCGGACACCTCGGTGACGATGGAGCGCATCGCGGCCTCCGCCACGTCGGGGAGGCCGTCCCGGATCGCCTGGGCCACGGCCTTGTGCAGCCGCAGCGCCTCCGGGCGCGGGTTGCGCGGCATCAGGTGGTAGGAGGTGCGTCCGACCAGGACCTCCGCCACCACCTGGGACAGGCCGACGAACATCTCGTTGCCGGACAGCTCCAGGATGCGGCGGTGGAACGTGACGTCCAACTCCAGGAAGGTCTCCAGGTCCCCGGCTCGCCCGGTGCGGACCATCTGGTCGGCGACCACCACCAGCTGGGCCCGCTCCTCGGCGTCGCCGCGCTCGGCGGCGAGCGCGGCGGCGCCCGGTTCCAGCGCGGCGCGCAGCTCGTTGAGCGAGCGCAGCTGCTCCATCCGGCCGGGTCCGGCCAGGCGCCAGCGGATGAGCTGGGGGTCGAAGACGCTCCAGTCCCGGCTCGGGCGCACGCGGATGCCGGTGCGGGGGCGGCTGACCACCAGCCGCATGGACTCCAGGACGCGCACGGCCTCGCGCGCGACCGTCCTGGAGACGCCGAAGTCCTGTTCCAGGCCCTGGAGGGTGAAGGTGTGGCCGGTCCGGTACTCGCCTGAGGCGATGGCGGGACCGAGCACCGCCAGCACCCGGTTGTGCAGCGTGCGGTGGTCAGCGGCCATCGTTCTCCTCGCGCTCCGGGACCGTCCGGTTGGCCACATGCGGCCGGGGGGTCACGCTGAAGCCTAGCCGGATTGATTGATATCACTATTAATGGTGACGCTTGCGGCCACGCAGGGGCACCACGACACGGAGAAACCATGCACTTTGTCTTCATGGGCGTCTCGGGTAGCGGCAAGACCACCGTCGCCGAACGTGTGGCCGAGCAGCTGGGGCTGCCCTTCGCCGAGGCCGACGAGTTCCACCCGCGGGCCAACATCGACAAGATGGAGGCGGGCGTCCCGCTGACCGACGGGGACCGCTGGCCGTGGCTCCACGAGCTGGCCCGCTGGATCGGCGAGCACGAGGCCGCCGGCGAGTCCACGGTCATGGCCTGTTCGGCGCTCAGGCACAGCTACCGCGACGTCCTGCGCGAGGCCGCCCCGGGGGTGCGCTTCCTGCACATGCACGGCTCCGCCGAGGTGATCTGGCAGCGGATCGAGGCACGTCGGGACCACTTCATGCCGCCCGCGCTCCTGGAGTCGCAGCTCGACACCCTCGAACGGCTGAAGGCGGACGAGCCCGGCCTCGAACTCGACGTCAGGGACGACGTGGAGTCCCTCGTCGGGCAGGCGCTGGAGTACGCGGGACCGCTGCTGCGTCCGGCGAAGGCGCCGGCCGTCGGGGACTGAGGGGAGCGGCGGCGGGCCACGGTCGCGTCACCGTCGGGTCTCAACTTCCGTGCACGGTCCCGCGGGTGCCTTGCGCGGTTCCTCCCGGAACGCGACCCTGTTCGGCATGTCGAATTCCGTTTCGTCCCCCGTGTCCCCCGCCTCACGGATCCTCGGCACCGCACGGGCCTCCGCCGCGGGCCTCCTCGCGGAGCGCCACCCCGGCGTGCGGCCTCCGCGTGACGTGCGCCAGACCTGCGTCCTGATGCTGGTCGCCGTCCCCGCCTACGGTCTGCTGGCCTACCTGGCGGGCGACCGGATGCTCTCGGGCGCGCACGAGGACGCCGTCGGCGGCCTGCGCGCCCTGATGGTCGCCGCCGCGCTCGTGGGTGTGGTCCTGGCCGCCCTGGCCGTCCCGGTGCGCCGCGGCGGCAACGCCCTGTGGCGCGGCGCCCAGTGCGGCGCCGTGGCCGGGCTGGGGGTCGCCCCGGCCGGTCTGTACGCGGCCGCGCGGCTGGTGGACACGCCGCTGCTGCTGGCCGCGGTCCTGGTGGCGGTCGCCGCCATCGTCGTCAACATCGCGCTGTGGAGCACCGGGGTCCACCGCTGGTGCGACCCCAGACGGTCCTGAGCCCGGCGGCGGCTCCGGCGTCCCGAGGCCGCTCCGGCCCCGGCGACACGCCCCGCCGCCCGTCGGCGGAGCGGCCGGGAGCCCCGCGTCCCCACCGCCCGCGTGCCGGAACAGAGGAGGGGCCGACGGCGCGCCGTCGGCCCCTCCTTCGCTAGACAGTGTTTTTTGGGACCTCCGCTTCGCTTCGGCCCGTGTCCGGGCGCCCGAAGCACGGGAACCTTCGGTGTCTCCGGCGGGTTCGCTCGTTCCTCACGAACCCGCCTCCACCACCTCCAGAACCCCGTGGGCGCCCGAACCAACCCCCCCACAAGCTGAGGCCGGTTCAAAAAACAGACCCTAGTCCTCGTCGTCCTCGCCGTCGGCGGCCGCGTGCAGCCGCGCCAGGTGGTCGCTGTCGTCCTCCCCGTGGCGTCCCAGGTAGATCTCCCTGGCCTCGTCCGCGATGTCGGCCGACTCGTCCTCGAAACCGTAGTCGGTCAGGTCGTCCAACAGGTCCAGCGCCCGGTGCAGGGCGTCGCCGTCGTCGGGGGACTGGGCGGACTCCTGCGGGAGGTGGTCCACGACCCTGGCGAGGACGGCGGCACGCGCCTCGTCCACTGCGCTCTCGGATCCGGCCGCGGCGGTCAGCCGGATCCTGGTGATGGGATCCTCGTCGGCCACCAGCATCAGCTGTTCGGCCAGCCAGGAGGCCTCCTGGCCCTCGAGGAACGCGGTCAGAGCCGCGTCGTCAAGCGGTGTGGTCATTCGCAGATCATAGGCCCGCCCGGAGTCTCCACCGACACCGGAGCCCGGGCCACGGGGGCGGATCCGCGGGCCCGAAAAACACGCCCTTTCATCCGATCATCGGATACCAGGTGACAGGAAAATGCTTTTCCCGAAGTTGCGGGGGTGTTGCTGTGAGGTTCCACGTGATAGTGCGTTCATCCGTTCGACAACTCGTATCCGAAAATGCGCCTATGGATCACGGCACAGATGGGAAACGGTTGTATTAATACCCAGCTGTCTACCTTCACAGCCGCTCTCGGAGCGGTCTAGGGTCCACTCAATCGTTCCAGGGCCTGCCGGGCCCCGCACTGAGGTGGACCATGTTCAGGAAGCCTTTCCGAAAGCCGCTGGCCCTCCTGGCCTCCGCGGCTGCGCTCACGCTGGTGGCCACGGCGTGCGCCGAGAGTAACCGCGAGGGCGAGGGGGCCGACGCGTCGGAACCCTTCGTCTTCGCCTCCGCGGGCGACATCAAAACCCTCGACCCCTTCCTCACCAGTGACGGCGAGACCTTCCGTTACAGCAGGCAGGTCTTCGAAACCCTTCTCGAACACGAATCGGGCGGGACCGAAATCGTCGGCGGACTCGCCGAGGAGTGGGAACAGTCCGAGGACGGCACCGTCTGGACCTTCCACCTGCGCGACGGAGTCCTGTTTCACGACGGCGACGAGTTCAACGCCGAGGCGGTCTGCGCCAACTTCGACCGCTGGCACAACCTCACCGGCGGTTTCCAGAGCTCGAACAACTCCTATTACTGGCAGTCGATCTTCGGCGGCTTCGCGGAGAACGAGAGCGAGGACCTCGCCGAGTCCCGGTACGTCTCCTGTGAGGCCACCGACGAGCTGACCGCGGTCATCACGATCGACGAGTACTCCTCCATCTTCCCCGGCGGGTTCAGCCTCGCCTCGTTCGGCATCATGAGCCCCAGCACGCTGGAGGCCATCGCCGACGCCGAGATCACCGGCGAGGAGGGCAACTTCACCCTCCCCGAGTACACCCAGACGGCCGGGACCGTCGCGGGCACCGGACCCTTCACCGTCCAGGAGTGGGACCACGACCAGGCCGAGGTGACCCTCCAGCGCTTCGACGACTACTGGGGCGACACCGCGGGCTTCGAGACGATGATCCTGCGCGCGATCCCGGACGAGACCGCCCGCCGCCAGGCCCTGGAGGCGGGTGACATCCACGGCTACGACCTGGTCGCCCCCGCCGACGTCGCCCCCCTGTCCGAGGCCGGGTTCCAGGTGCCCACCCGCGGCGTCTTCAACGTCATGTACATGGCCTACCAGCAGGAGGCCAGCGAGGCGCTCGCTGACCTGGAGGTGCGCCAGGCCCTCGCCCACGCCGTGGACCGCCAGCGCATCGTCGACACGATCCTGCCCGAGGGTGGCGAGGTCGCGACCCAGTTCCACCCCGACACCCTCGACGGCTGGTCCCCGGACGTGCAGACCTACGAGTACGACCCCGACCTGGCCAGGGAGATGCTGGCGGACGCCGGGCAGGAGGACCTGACCCTGGAGTTCTGCTACCCGACCGACGTCACCCGCCCCTACATGCCCGCGCCGCGCGACATCTTCGACGTCATCGCCGCTGACCTGGAGGCGGTCGGCGTCACCGTGGAGCCGGTCACCTACGAGTGGACCGAGTACGTCCCGCGCACCAACTCCGGCGAGTGCCCGCTGTACCTGCTCGGCTGGACGGGCGACTACAACGACGCCTACAACTTCATCGGCACCTGGTTCTCCGGGTACAACAGCGAGTTCGGCTTCCGTGACGAGGACCTGTTCGAGGCCATGGAGGAGGCGAGCACCAACCCGAACCAGGAGGAGCGTGTCGCCGCCTACCAGGAGCTGAACAACCAGATCATGGACATCCTGCCGGGGCTGCCCATCTCCAGCTCCCCGCCGTCCATCGCCTTCGCCGAGAGCGTCAACCCGCCCAACGTCAGCCCGCTGACCCAGGAGAACTTCGCCGAGGCCTCCTGGAAGTAGCCCGAAGCAGTCCGGCCGACCTCCCCGCGGGGAGGGGGAAGGGGCCCGACCGGCCACCGGTCGGGCCCGCCCACTGCCCGGGGCCGCGGTCCACGGTCCGTCCGGGACCGCGCGCCCCGCGCCGCGGCACCACCCGGCAGGGCGCGCCGCCCGCGCGCCGCCCGGGCTCCTGACCAACCACCCGCTCGAACTCCCGCCGCGATCCGGCGGGGACGCTTCGCGTCCATCGTTCCCACCACTGGCGAAAGGCGGCGAAGGTGCTGCGATTCATCGTCAGGCGTCTCCTCCAGCTGATCCCGACACTGGGCGGCCTGTCGATCCTGCTGTTCGTCTGGCTGCAACGGCTGCCGGGCGGACCGGAGTACGCCCTCCTCCCCGACGACGCGACGGCCGAACAGCGTGCCGCGCTGCGTCGTTCCCTCGGCCTGGACGAACCGATCACGGTTCAGTACCTGGCCTTCCTGCGCCGTATCCTCCAGGGCGACCTCGGGACCTCGCTCTCCACCGGGCGGCCGGTCACCGAGGAGTTCCTCACCCGCTTCCCGGCCACGTTCGAACTGTCGCTCACCGCGATACTGATCGCGGTCGCCGTCGGCGTCCCCCTCGGCTACCTCGCCGCGCGCAGACGCGGCTCCGTGCTGGACTTCGCGGCCGTGGGCGGATCCCTCCTGGGCATCTGCACGCCGGTGTTCTTCCTCGCCTTCATCCTGAAGGTGGTCTTCGCCGAGCAGCTCGGGATGTTCCCCTCCGCCTTCAGGCTCTCCCCGGGACTGTCCCGCACCGACCTCACCGGGTTCGTCGTCCTCGACGGCCTGCGGACCGGGGAGTTCGACGTGGTGTGGGACGCCCTGCTCCACCTCGTGCTGCCCGGGGTCGCGCTGGCCTCGATCCCGCTCGCCGTGATCGTCCGGATGACCCGCGCCAGCGTCCTGGAGGTGGTCGGCGAGGACTACGTGCGCACCGCCAACGCCAAGGGGCTGCACCGCAACACCGTGCGCACCCGCCACGTGATGCGCAACGCCATGCTCCCCGTGGTCACCTCCGTCGGACTGCTCACCGGAAGCCTGTTCGCCGGGGCGGTGCTCACCGAGAGCGTCTTCGCCTTCCCCGGCATCGGCTCGTTCGTCTACGCCGCCACGCAGGGGCGCGACTACCCGGTCCTCACCGGGTTCATCCTGCTCATCGCGACCATGTACGTGTTCATCAACCTGTTGGTGGACATCTCCTACAGCCTCCTCGACCCGAGAGTGCGGGCCCAGTGATGCCGACGACACCGAGCTCCCAGAACAGGTCCGAGCCCGTGGACGCCCCGGAGCCCGAGGGCACCGCGGCCCAGCGCACGCCCCTCCTGGGACGCAAGGCGGCCAGGGTCGACCGGCTGGCCGAACTCATGGGCCAGCACGAGCAGGGCGAGCACGGCTCGGGGATCTGGCGCACCGCGTTCGAACGCATGCGCCGCAGCCCCATGGCCATCACCGGCGCCGTGATCGTCGTGGTGTTCGTCGCCGTGGCGCTGTTCTCACCGCTCATCGCGCCCTACGACCCCGTCTCCCAGAGCTGGGGCGACGAGGTCTTCCCCAACCGCAACGTGTTCGTCGGCCCGCGCGCCGAGAACTGGCTGGGCCTGGACAACCTCGGCCGCGACCAGTTCTCCCGCATGGTGATCGGCGCCCGCCAGACCCTCCTGGTCGGCGTGGTCGCCACCCTGGTCGGCTTCGGCGTCGGCGCGGTGCTCGGCGGCGCGGCCGGGGCCGCCGCGGTCCTCGGCGGCCGTTGGGGGCGTCAGGTCGACAACGCCGTCATGCGCGTCATCGACATGATGCTGGCGCTGCCCACCCTGCTGCTCGCGGTCACCATCGCCGCTCTGGTCGGCCCCAGCCTGACCACGGTCATGTTCGCGGTCGGCGTGGCGCAGATCCCCATCTTCGCCCGCCTCCTGCGCGGCGCGATGCTCTCCCAGGGCAACCGCGACTACGTGCTGGCCGCCCGCGCGCTGGGCGTGCGCAAGCACAAGATCGCACTCGTGCACATCCTGCCGAACTCGCTCGGCCCGGTGATCGTGCAGTCCACGCTCACCCTGGCCACCGCCATCATCGACGCGGCGGCCCTGTCCTACCTGGGCCTGGGCAACCCGGACCCGGCCTTCCCCGAATGGGGGACCATGCTCGCCGACGCCCAGCGGTTCCTGTCCAGCGCGCCGCAGCTGGCCGTGTACCCGGCGCTGGCCATCATCGTCACCGCCCTGGGCTTCACCCTGCTGGGTGAGGCGATGCGGGAGGCGCTCGACCCCAAGCTGAGGAAGTGACATGAGTTCCAGCACGCCGCTGCTGGCGGTGGACGAGCTGTCCGTGGTGTTCGACGGACGCGGCTCCGACGAGGTGCGGGCCGTGGACGGGGTGTCCTTCACCCTGGAGGAGGGTCGGGTGACCGGCCTGGTCGGAGAGTCCGGCTGCGGCAAGAGCGTCACCTCGCTCGCCCTCATGGGCCTGCTCCCCGACCGGGGGGTGAAGGTCGGCGGCAGCGCCGTCATGCAGCTGTCCGACGGCCCCGTCGACCTGCTGAAACTGCCGCAGAAACGGATGCGCGACCTGCGCGGCTCCCAGCTGGCGATGATCTTCCAGGACCCGCTCAGCTCCCTCAACCCCGTGGTGCCCATCGGCCGCCAGGTCACCGAGATCCTGCGCCGCCACCGCGGACTGCGCGGTTCGGCCGCGGAGAAGGAGGCCGCCGACCTGCTGGACCGGGTGGGCATCCCCGACCCCGGACGGCGGCTGCGCGAGTACCCGCACCAGCTGTCGGGCGGCATGCGCCAGCGCGCGCTCATCGCCATGGCGGTGGCCTGCCGTCCCCGCGTGATGATCGCCGACGAGCCCACCACCGCCTTGGACGTCACCATCCAGGCGCAGATCCTGGAGCTGCTCCGGGACCTGGTCACCGAGGAGGGCACCGCCCTGCTGATGATCACGCACGACCTGGGCGTGGTCGCCGGGCTGTGCGACGACATCAACGTCCTGTACGCGGGACGGGCGGTGGAGACGGCGCCGCGCGCGCCGCTGTTCGCCGACCCCACCCACCCCTACACGGTCGGCCTGCTGGGCTCCATCCCCCGGCTGGACGCCCCTCGCGGGGAGCGGCTCACCCCCATCCGGGGTTCGGTCAACGACAACATCGCCTGGACGCAGGGGTGCGCGTTCGCGCCCCGCTGCGACCACTACACGATGGAGTGCCTCCAGGGGCCTCCGGAGCTCGTGGCGGTGGGTGCCGCGGCGGGCGTGGAGGGTGGCGGCCGCTCCGGGGAGAACCCCGCGGCCGCACACGTGCACCGGTGCGTGAACCCCGTCCGGGACGCGGACGCGGCCGACCGGCCCGCGCTGGACGGCCCGGACGGTCCGGACGGCGACGACGAGGAGGAGCGCGGATGAGCCTGCTGCGGATCAACGACCTCAAGGTGCACTTCCCCATCAGGAGGGGGGTGCTCTTCGACCGCACCATCGGTCACGTGCGCGCGGTCGACGGCGTCAGCCTGGAGATCGAGAGCGGCCAGACCTACGGCCTGGTGGGTGAGTCCGGCTGCGGCAAGACCACCCTGGGCCGCGCGGTGCTGCGGCTGGTGGACGTCACCGAGGGCGAGGTGCTCTTCGGCGGACAGGACCTGGCGGGTCTGGACGAGGAGTCGATGCGCCGCCAGCGCAAGAACCTCCAGATGGTGTTCCAGGACCCGCTGGGCAGTCTCAACCCCCGGCAGAACATCGGTTCCATCCTGCTGGAGGGCTTGCAGACCCACGGGATCGGCGGCCCCGCGCCGGGGGAGGGGCCCTCCGGCGGCAGGGAGCGCCGCGCCCTGGTCCTGGAGGACCAGCGCAGGCGCGTGGTCGACGCCCTGGAGAGGGTGGGCCTGTCGGCGAAGGCGCTCACCCGCTACCCGCACGAGTTCTCCGGCGGCCAGCGCCAGCGCATCGGCATCGCCCGCGCGCTGGTGCTGGAGCCCGACCTCATCATCTGCGACGAGCCGGTGTCGGCGCTGGACGTGTCGATCCAGGCGCAGGTGCTCAACCTGCTGGAGAGCCTCCAGAAGGAGCTGGGACTGACCTACCTGGTGATCGCGCACGACCTGGCGGTGGTCCGCCACGTCAGCGACGTGGTCGGGGTGATGTACCTGGGCGGCCTGGTGGAGGAGGCCTCCAGCGACGACCTGTACGAGACGCCGATGCACCCGTACACGCGCTCGCTCATGTCGGCGGTGCCGGTCCCCGACCCCGAGGTGGAGGACAGCCGCGAGCGCATCCTGCTGGCGGGCGACCTGCCCTCGCCCGCCGACCCGCCCAAGGGCTGCCGCTTCCACACCCGCTGCCCGTGGCGGCAGGAGGAGCGGTGCGACACCGAGCGGCCAGAGCTGCGCCCCGTCGGGAACGCCGCCGAGGGCGGTACCCACCGGGTGGCCTGCCACTACGCGGAGCAGATCCTCTCGGGTGAGATCCGCCCCAGGGAGGGGATGGCCGAGCGCATCGTGCACGGCACCGGTTGAGCCGACCGGCGGCGGGCGGTCATCCGGGATCCGGGTGGCCGCCCGCCGTGCCGTGCGGGGTCACCGTGCGGAGGCCCGTGCGTTGGCGTCCTCCCGGGCCGCGACGTCGGCCAGCATCCGGTTGCGGCCGTAGCGCTGCCACAGGTAGGCGGCCAGGAGCAGGGCGAGCCCGTACAGCCCCCAGGGCAGGGGCGCCAGACCCAGGACGAGGAGGGAGACGGGCATGAGCACCAGGCCCGCCATCCAGCCCCTGAACCCCTGGAAACCGCTCAGGTAGCTCCGCACGTTCGCGGGGACGGCCAGGATCCTGGCCAGGTGCCAGGAGGGCAGGGCGACCAGGACCAGGGTGAACACGGCGCCGAAGATCCGCGCTGAGGCCTCCTCATGCGTCGCCAGCGCCCCCGTCAACAGGCAGAACGGTGTGACGACGGTGGCGTAGTGGTTCACCCGCAGCCCGATGCGCAGGATCCCCGCGTACATGATCCGGGAGGCGCCCTGGGCGCGCGGGTTGAGCGCCATCAGCAGCGCGCCGTGGTCCGCCGCGCCGCGCAGCCTGCCCCGCATCGCGCTGAGCGCGCTCAGGCCCCGGACCGCGTCCTCGTACTGGGGGTCCAGCTCCAGGGCCCGCCGGTAGGCCGTCTCCGCGTGTTCCAGCAGCTGGAGCGAGCGGTACACGTCCCCCGCCTGGCTGTGCGTGGACACCCTGTCCGGATCCAGCGTGGCCGCCCGGTTCAGCGCATCGTGGACGGTGTTGAGCGACTGCGGGTTGCGCATGCCGATGGACAGGTGCAGACGGGCCAGGGCCTTGGCCGCCAGCAGGTGGTGGACGCCCTCGTCGGGCTTCCTGGCCACCAGGTCGTTGAAGACGCGCAGGGCCTCGTTGGTGTGCCCGCCCAGCAGCAGGGACTGGCCCAGCACGTTGAGGGCCGTGGTGTCCCCCGGATCGAGCCGCAGGCACTGGCTCGCGTCCCCGTGCGCCTCCGGAAAACGGTGCAGCTCCAGGTGGCAGACGGCCCTGAGCCGCCAGGCGGCCGCGCTGTCGGGGTACTCGCCCAGCAAGCGACCGGCCTCGGCCGCCCCCTCCTCGCACCGTCCGGTCTGCAACAGCATGTGGATCCGTTGCAGCGACTCGGCGACCTCCTCCGTCACCGCCGGGATCCGCCGTGCCCGCGCAGGTACTCGGCCAGCTCCTGGTAGCTGTTGTCCTTGTTGGCGAAGGCCACGGCTGCGCGGGCGCCCTCGAACCAGTCGCCGGTCGAGGGGCGCACCTCCGCCAGCGCGTGTTCGAAGTCCGCCATGCCGATGGGGCGGACCCGGCCCAGCCGGGAGGAGTCCAGCAGCGCGCGCTCGGCGGCGCTGTCGCACAGGTGGGACAGGTCGGCGCCGGACAGGCCCTCGGTGCGGCGGGCCAGCGTGGTGACGTTCAGCCCCTCGGTGGGGCGCTCGGTGAGGCCCGCGGTGAGGATGGCGGCGCGGGCGGGCTCGTCCGGCGGGGGCACGAACAGCATGCGGTCCAGGCGGCCCGGGCGGCGCAGGGCCGGGTCGATGTCCCAGGGGTGGTTGGTGGCCGCCAGCAGGAACACGCCCTCGTTGTTCTCGGAGACCGAGTCCAGCTCCGTGAGCAGCTGGGTGACGACGTTGCGCAGGTAGGGGCCGACCTTGTTGCGGCGTCCGCCGATGGCGTCGAGCTCGTCCAGGAAGACGACGCACGGGCTGTACTCGCGGGCGCGCTGGAACAGCGCCTTGATGTTGCGCTCGCTGTTGCCCATGTAGCGGTCCAGGACGTCGGCGAGGGAGACGGTGAGGAAGTCCGCGCCCATCTCACCGGCCACGCCCCGGGCGAGGAAGGTCTTGCCGCAGCCGGGAGGTCCGTACAACAGCAGGCCGCCGCGCAGGCTCTTGCCGAAGGCCCTGCGCAGTTCGGCGTTGCGCATGGGCGCCAGGAAGGCCGCCTCCAGCCGGTCCTTGACGGTCCGCATGCCCGCGACGTCGGCCAGGGTCGTGCGCGAGGAGGTGAACTCGTAGTCGTCGGGCCGCAGGGGGCCGCCGTCGTCGTAGGAGGGCCCCGGCTGCTCCCTGCGCTCGGCGGACGGGGGCGCCGGACGGTCGGAGGGCTCCTCCGGCGCGGGCGGGGGAGCGGAGCCCGCCGGGTCCGGGACCCGGGGCGGAGCGGGGGAGTCCGAGGCGGGGGGTGACGGGACCGTCGGGGTCGCCGCGGTCGTTCCGGACGAGGGCGCCGGGGACGCGGGGGCGGCCGGGGCGGCTGGCGCGGCAGAGGGTGCGGGGGGCGCCTCGGACGGAGACGCCTGAGGTGCCTGAGGTGCCGGGGGAGGCGACGCGGAGGCGGCCGCGGGCTGCTGACCGGGGTTCAGCGCCCGCGCCATCAGCTGCCGGGCCCGCTCCGAACCGGGATCCTGCTGTAGGGCGGTGGCCAGGTGGGGAATGGCCGTCTGGACGTCTCCGGCGTCCAGCAGCAGTCCGCCCAGGTGCAGACGCAGGACCGCGTCGTCGGGGGCCGCCGTCACGGCGGAGGTCATGCTGGCGATCAACAGGGGGTCTGGGGAGGACAATCCTCGCTCCTTCGTGGTCACGGGACGTCACTGATCCTCGCGGTGGGAATTGTAGCCACGATGGCAGAGAACCCTTGTTTCGCCCTGACCGGAACAGGGAACCCCTCGCGTCCCTGTGCCTCCGGACATGACACCTGTCATCGCGAAACCGCGTGATCCTCACGGCCGACGGATGACAGCGGCCTCTTCACGCCGCGCCCCCGCTCCCGGCAGGCTGGGCTGGACCCGGGCCTCCCGTCGGTTCCGGTCCCGGCCCCCGCGGGGGCGGTTCCACCCGGCTCCCCCCGGCGGGCGGCCCCCTCCGAACCCGTGACGACTCCTGATGGTGGTGCTCCGCCCGTGCTGTTGGCCCTCCTCCTGTTGCGCCGCGCGACCCTGGTCCTCCGGCGCCTGGCGGACCGGCTGCGGCTCGCCCACCTCGCCTCGGGAGCCACCGCCTGGCTGGCCTCCGACCACTGGCGGGACGACTGGCAGCTCACACCGATGGTCCTTGGCGCACTGGGCGCGGGCCTGGCGGCCGCCGCGGTCACCGTCGGCGCCTGGTACCTCCTGCGGGGCCCGGTGGGGGTCGCAGGGCGGCACCGGCCGCACGCGCCGGTGCCCGTGGCGGCGGCGGTCTTCTGCCTGACCCTCGGTTCCCTGACGGTGTGGACCCTGGCAGTCGGTGCCTGATCCGGTTCCCGGGGACATGGTCAGGTGCAGGTGAGGGGCGCTCCGTATTTTTGGCGATCTGTAATGCGATTATCGGTCTTTGTATGGGGGAGCCAAGGTAGATTGGCTCACTGTCTGCACGTGAGCCCGATCAGTCACACGGGCATCCCTCATCACAGGAGTCCCCCTTGTCCCCCAACCCCGGTGCGGGCGCGTTCGGCGCCCGGCTGTTCCTCGGTGCCGCCCTGGTCGCGGGCACCGTTCTCGGCGGCGCCTCCGCGGCGTTCGCCGCTTCCCCCGCCAGCGCTCCCGGAGACAACGGGACCGTGAAGATCCACGACCCGTCCACCTCCGAGCAGGACAACCGCAACGAGCCCAAGGTCTGCGACTTCCAGATCGTCGCCGACAACTTCGACGCGGTCCAGGAGGTGTCCTGGGAGATCCTGGCCAAGGCCGGGAACGGCGGCTGGAAGGACGTCGTGCTGGAGGGCACCCTCGTCCTCGACGGCGAGGGCTCGGGCAGCACCGAGACCCTCGAACTCGACGACGGACACTACAAGCTCGACTGGACCTTCGAGGGTCAGCGCGGCAACGACGCCAAACACAAGGTCTTCAAGGTCGACTGCGGGGACTCCCCCGAGGAGCCGGGGCCGACCACCCCCGAGGAGACCCCTGACGAGGAGCCCTCCGCGCCTCCGGCCGAGGAGGAGACCCCGGACGAGTCCCCCGCCCCGACCGACCCCGTCGAGCCCACCGCTCCCGAGGAGACCGAGGACCCGACCGCTCCCGCCGACCCGGCTGACCCGACCGCGCCCGAGGGCACGGAGCCTGAGGCCGACGAGGGCAACGCCCCGGACGGTGCCGAGCCGTCCCTGCCCGTCACCGGCTCGGCCCTGACCGCTCTGGTGGCCGCCGGAGCCGTCGCCGTCGCCGGCGGTGGCTCGGCCGTCTACTTCGCCCGCCGCAGGAAGAACGCCGACGCGCAGGAGTAGGACCGCAGGACCGCAGGACCGCAGGACCGTGAGGGGGGTGGCCGCGACCGCGGCCACCCCCTTCCGCTGTCTTCACCCGCTCCGCCCGCAGGGCCGCACGGACCCGGGCCGCCGCGGCCTGACCCGGGGACGGCCCCGGCGGCTCCCCGAGATGGCACGGCTATCGTGGGGCACCCGCCATCCGCCGGGACGGAGAACCCGCGCACTCCCGGCGTTCCGACGGAAGGAGCCCCCTTGCCACCGTTCCTCGCGGACGCCGCTTCCGACAGCACCGAACCCCTGACCGGCTGGACCATGGTCCTGGTCCTGGCGGTCCTGGCGGTCGCCCCGGCAATCCTGATCGCTTCGGGCTGTCTGGGTGCTCGGGGTCTGCTCCGCCCCAACCTGGTGTTCGGCATCCGCACGGCGTACACCCTCTCCGACGACGACGCCTGGTACACCGTGCACTCCCTGTCCGCGCCCTGGACGATCGCCTCGGGGGCGGTCATGGCACTGTCCGTCGTCCTGCCCCCCTTCTTCACAGACGACGTCCGTCTCCAGACGGCCGTGATGCTGGCGCCGGTGGGCGCGGGCCTGGTGCTGCTGTGCCTGGGCGTGCGGCGCGCGGAACGGGCCGCACGGACCCGGGCCGCCCGCGACACCGACGCCCGCTGAAGGGAGCGGAGGCGGACACCGCGCGGCGGCTGTGCGGTCGCTCACACGGGGGCCCGGAGCGCCAGGTGGGGCGGTCCCGTGCGCGACGGGCGGCGAGACCATCCGCCGGAACCGGGAGAGGGCGCCCCCGGCGGGCAGGATGCTGGCATGAGACCTTCGCTGGACACCGTCCCCGGCACCGGGGCGTTCCTGTACGACCGGGACTGCGGGTTCTGTAAGCGCTCGGTGACCTTCGCCCGCGACCGGCTGCACGCCCGCAGCCGGTTCGTGGCCTGGCAGGACTTCGACCTGGACTCGGCGGGGCTGACGCCGGAGCAGACCGACGCCAGCGCCTGGTTCGTGTACGCGGACGGACGCCGCTTCTCCGGGGGCGACGCCGTCGCCGAACTCCTGCTGCACGGGCGCCCGCTCACCCGGCCGCTGGGCCGCCTGGCGCGCCTTCCGCTGCTGCGCGCGCTCAACCGGGCCTCCTACCGCTGGGTGGCCGCCAACCGCCACCGCATCCCCGTCCCCGGAGGAGCGCCCTCCTGCGGCCTCGATCCCGAGGATCCCCGTCCCGGGGGCGGATGACCCGGCGCCCCGTAACCGGTGGCCGGTCGGCGGACACCGGTGCGCCGACCGCGCGTCCGACCGGCCGGGGGCTTCAGGCCGTGCGCAGGGCCCGGCACACGTCCAGCAGCCGCTCGCGCAGCACCGCGCCGCGCTCGGCGAAGTCCCGCTGCGCCTCCATGTACTCCGCCTTGCCCTCGGCGGTCTCGATCCGCACCGGCGCGTACCCCCACGCAGCCAGGTCGTAGGGGGAGGCGCGCATGTCCAGCGTCCGGATCTCCCGCGAGAGTTCGAAGCAGTCCACCACCAGCTCGGAGGGCACCGCCGGGGCCAGCTTGTACGCCCACTTGTACAGGTCCATGTTGGCGTGCAGGCACCCCGGCTGGTCCAGCTCGTCCTGCCGCTCCCGGCTGGGCTGGAGCGTGTTGAGCGGTCGCGCGGCGTCGGTGAAGAAGCGGAACGCGTCGAAGTGCGAGCACCGGATCCGGTGCGTCTCCACGACCCGGTCTGTACCCTCCCGGCCCAGCCGCAGAGGCACCTGTCCGTGCCGCACCTCCCCGGCCCGGTACACCATCGCCCACTCGTGCAGCCCGAAGCAGCCCAGGTGGGCGGGGCGCCCGGCGACCGACGACAGCAGCCGCTCCACGAAGTCCAGCACCGGCCGCGCCGCCAGGAACGCCGCGGTGTCCAGGCCCACCGCGCCCCCGGGCAGCTCGGTGTAGAACCGCTCGTCCAGGCGGGCGCGGGCGCCCTCGCCCAGCAGCACCGTCCCCGCGCCCGGGTGCCAGCGCCGCAGCTGCGCGGGCTTGAGGTTGTAGTAGGTGAAAAGGAAGTCCTCCACCGGGTGGCGCACGCCCTCCCGGCGGCGGCGCAGGTGGTCTCCGACCAGCGCGTCCACGCGGTCGCGGTGCCTCTCGGCGCGCTCGCGCCACCGCTCCTCGGGCAGGGCGGCCGGCGCCCGCGTACTCGCTTCCGTCACGGCCCCCAGGGTATGCGCGCCGCGGGATCTCCCGTCCTCCGTCCCTCGGGCGGCCAGCGGGGCGGAGCCTCTCCGGCCACGGCGAACCGGGCAGCGGATTCTCTCCGACCCCGCGTCCCGTCTCACACGTTCTTGTACGATCCGGCGCATGGGCGTGCGGAACTATCTGGTCGAAGGCGTTTCCGGAACCGGCAAGACCTCGGTCTGCGGAGAACTGCGGCGGCGCGGTCACCACGCCGTCGACGGTGACCTCGAACTGGCCTATCAGGGCGACCCGGAAACCGGCGAGCCGACGGACGGCATGAGGCACGAGCATCATGTCTGGCATGTCGACAGGGTGAGGTCCCTGGTCGCCGACCAGGGCAGCGCGGTGACGTTCTTCTGCGGCGGGTCCAGGAACTTCCCGGAGTTCCTGGACCTGTTCGACGGCGTGTTCGTCCTCGACGTCGACCTCGAGACACTGAACCGGCGGCTTGGCGAGCGGCCGGAGGGCGAGTGGGGCGGACGCCAGTCGGAACGTGACCTCATCACGCGCCTGCACCGGACGAAGGAGGACGTTCCGAAGGACGGTGTCGTCATCGACGCCACCAGGCCGCTCGCGAGCGTCGTCGACGAGATCATCCGCCGGGCCGCGGGATAGACGCTTCCCGCGGCGCGGGTTCCACGCCGGTCCACGCGCTCCCGGGCACGGCTCAGTTCGACTGCTGCACGGGCAGGTGGCGGCCCAGGTAACCGATGTAGACGCGGTTCGTGGTGCCCGGCCCCAGGTGGGGGTAGAAGTACAGCCGCGGACAGATCCCGTACTCGATGTCGAGCTTGATGTGCGCGTACATGGGCAGCCGCCCGCTCGGCTCCACCTCCTCGGGCACCCGGAAGAGGCGCTTGTCGTTGAGCTTGCCCCGGTTGCGCACGTGGTCCGACTCCTGCGAGGCCAACCGCTTGACGGGGATCACCTGGTACCCGTCGGGGGTCTCGCGCAGGTAGGAGTGGAAGCCCAGCCCGGTGCCGGGGTTGTCGAACTGGTAGCGCGCGTAGTCGTTCAGGGCCAGCAGTGCCTCCCACGCGCGGGTGACCCACAGGGGCTCCTTGCGGCTGTCGGACAGCTCGTAGACCGTGGCGTCCTCGATGGTGAAGTACAGGTGCGGCAGGACGGAGTCGTCGGTGATCCGCTCCAGCAGTTCGCGCACGCTCATCGGGGCCCGCCGCTGCGGGTCGCTCGGCGCGGGCGCCGCGGCCAGCCGGAACAGTCCGGCCTCGCGTGCCTGCTCGCGCAGCCAGCGGGCCTCGTAGCGGGCGGCGCGCGCCTGCTCGCGCGCGGTGTCGAGCTCCTCGCCCAGGTCGGCGGTCTCGGCCAGGAGCTCGTGGCGCTCATCGGAGAGCTCGCTGACCCGCGCGCCGAGCCGGGTGACCTCCTCCCGCAGCCGCTGGGCCTGCTGTTCCAGGGCCTCGCGTTCCAGCGCCGAGGCGGTCCCGGCCGGATCGGCCCCGCCCTGCGCCGCCTGGTGCACGATGGCCGCGCCCCGGGCCGCGGGTACGCTCACCCGCGGTCCCGCCGTGCTGGGGCCGGACCGCCGCAGGTCGTCGGTCTCCTCGTCCAGCAGGGCGTCCACGGCCTGGAGCGGTTCGGGCAGGCCCACCTCCAGCGCGTTGTCGCGCACCCGCCGCGAGAGGGCGGCGCCCACCCAGTTGCGGATGCGCTCGCCGTCGCGCGCGGTGTCCAGCGTGGCCGGGCTCATCCGGGGGTGGCGGGCGGCGTCCGCCTCGTCACGTAGGTCCACCCCCGGTAAGAAGGTGCGCACCCCGCCGGAGGGGACGTCCAGGCCCGGCGGCAGGAGCGCGCCGACGCGCTCCAGGGCGGCGGCGTCGAGCACGTACCCGGAGCACATGCCGGTGCAGCGCGACAGCGCACCGGCCATGGCCCCGCGCCAGTCGGCGACGGTCACGTCCCGGGGCGAACCGGTGGCCACCACCGCCATGCGCCGCAGGGGGTCGCGGATCGTGGCCACGAGCGTGTCGACGAGGTCGTCGTCGCGCCCGCGCACGATCCGGGGCGCGGGCGGCAGCGGGTGGCCGCCGTCGTGGCCGTGCACCGCCTCCAGGAGCATGCGCGCCGCCTCGGGCGGCATGACGTCCAGCCGGGGCTGCTCGGAACCCTCCCCCACCAGGGGGGAGGGGGCGACGGTCATGTCGATCCACACGTACCGCCACGGGGACAGCGCCGGGTCGACGACCGCGGTGGCGACCGTCCGCCACACCCCGTCCGTCTTGTCGGACTCGGTGGTCAGACGCAGGAAGGACAGGCCCTCGTCGGGGTTGTCGTGCCGGACGACCAGGGCGCGGGAGCGGTTGCTCAGCTCATGGCGTCCCGACACGGAGAAGTCCACGCGCGCGCCCGAGTTGCCGCGCTTGCTCAGCCACCGCGACAGGACCGTCGAGGTGACGGCGACCAGGTCGCCGTCGTGCTCCGGGACCGCGACGAGCGTGCGGTAGACAAGCGGCAATGGGCACTCCCGGGATCCCGTCGGCGGTGGCGGACCCGAGGGTCCGGCCGAACCCGCTGGCAGAGCCCTCCTCACCACTGTGGACGAAGGAAGCCGCCGGCGCCAGTCGGCCGACCAAAGATCCCCGGTCAGGCTGTCGGATCCTCAGACGATACCGCCCGTCAACCCGGTGTACACCCCCCGCTGTCGGCACTGTTCGGAGCACGGAGCCGTGTGCGTGTCGGCCTTGCGCCATCGTGGCCAACTCCCGTGCCCGGGTTGGCAACCGTGGACAAGGCATGCCGGGAGAGCTGGGCACTAGCGTCACGGGCATGTCTACGCGTCCGTTCTGGCTGGCCGGCACCGCCGCGACCGGCGACACCGAGATCACCGTCGTCAACCCCTACACCGGCGAGGACGCGGGTACCGTCTCCGTGCCCACCGCCGAGCAGATCGAGGAGGCCGTGGCCGCCGCGCACGCGGTCGCCGCCGAGGCCGCCGCCCTGCCCGCCCACGTGCGGGCCGACGCCCTCGACCACGTCTCCCGGCGCATCGGCGAGCGCGCCGAGGAGATCGCCCGCACCATCACCGCCGAGAGCGGCAAGCCGATCAAGTGGGCCCGCGCCGAGGCCGGACGCGCCGTGTCCGTGTTCCGCTGGGCCGCGGAGGAGGCCCGCCGCGACAGCGGTGAGCTCCAGCGCCTGGACACCGATCCGGGCGGCACCGGTCGCATGGCCCTGGTGCGCCGCGTTCCCAAGGGGCCGGTCCTGGGCATCTCGCCGTTCAACTTCCCCCTCAACCTCGTCGCCCACAAGGTCGCCCCGGCCATCGCCGTCGGAGCGCCGATCCTCCTCAAGCCCGCCCCCGCCACCCCGATGACCGCACTGATCCTGGGCGAGATCATCGCCGAGACGGACCTGCCCGGCGGCATGGTGTCGGTGCTGCCGATGCCCAACGACCGCGCCGCCTCCCTCATCACCGACGAGCGCCTGCCCGTCATCTCCTTCACCGGCGGCGCCTTCGGCTGGCAGCTGCCCCGCCTGGCCCCGCACAAGCACGTCACCCTGGAACTGGGCGGCAACGCCGCAGCCGTGGTGCTCGCCGACGCCGACCTGGACTGGGCGGCCCAGCGGGTGGCCCTGTTCGGCAACAACCAGGCCGGGCAGGTGTGCATCGGCGTGCAGCGCGTCATCGTCGAGGACGCCGTGTACGACGAGTTCGTGTCGCGCCTGGTGGAGCGGGTGGAGGCGCTCGGAGTGGGCGACCCCGCCGACCCGGCCACCGACGTGGGCCCGCTGGTGGACGCGGCCGCGGCCGAGCGCGTGGCCTCCTGGATCGACGAGGCCGTCACCGCCGGGGCCAAGCTCCTCACCGGCGGCACGCGCGACGGCGTGACCGTGGCGCCGACCGTGCTCGCCGAGGCCCCAGGCGACGCCCGGGTGGTGCGCCAGGAGGTCTTCGGCCCGGTGCTGGTCCTCCAGCGCGCGGCCGACACCGACGCCGCCTTCGCCGCCGTCAACGACAGCGACTTCGGGCTCCAGGCGGGGGTGTTCACCCGCGACCTGCCCACCGCGTTCCGCGCCCACCGCGAGCTGGAGGTGGGCGGCGTGGTCATCAGCGACGTGCCCACGTTCCGCGCCGACCAGATGCCCTACGGCGGCGTCAAGGGGTCGGGCGTGGGCAAGGAGGGCGTGCGCGCCGCCATGACCGACCTGTCCTACGAGCGGGTCCTGGTGCTGACCGGAATCGACCTGTAGGACCGCCGGGGTCCGCCCCGCGTCCGCGACGAGCGGTGCCCCCCGGCGACGGGGCCGGGGGACACCGCTCGCCGCGCGGAACCCTACAGCCGGGCGGCCTGCTCGTACAGGTCGCGCGCCTCCTGGCCGAGCCGGGGGCCGTACTGGACGCTGCGGTCGTCGGCGTACTTGAAGCTGACCACCGAGGTGATCGTCCCCCGGCCGGTACCGGTGTCGAAACCGGCGAACCAGGGGCCGCCGCTGGAGCCCTGCGTCATGGAGCAGCGCACCCCGTTGGCCGTGGTGCCGCCGGTGTCGGGCTCGGTGCGGCCCGAGCAGTAGTGCAGGTGCCTGCCCTCGTACGGGGACGCAGACGGGTACCCGAACGTGTACACCTGCACCCCCTCGCGCACCTTGTCCTCGGTCCAGGCGCCGAACGCGATCCGCTGGGATCCCACCCGCTCCTGGACGGTGGTGCCCCCGTCGGGGTTGAGCACCACCATGGCGAAGTCGTAGCTGTCGTCGGCCTCGCGGGACCACTCGGGCGCCACCAGCAGGTCGCTGGCGGTGAACCGCCCGTAGGGGCTCTCCCCGTCCGCGTGGCCGGGCACGAAGGTCCAGTTGCGCGCCCACGAGCCCCGGCCGTCCTTGGCGCAGTGCCCGGCGGTGACCACGGTGCTCCGGTTCGCCGCGTCCACCACCGACGCCGAGCACGTGAAGTCGCGCCCGTCCATGGTCAGGTAGACCTTGCCGGTGGTCCTGGTGACCAGTCCGCCCGAGGTCCAGCGCTCGCCCCGGCTGTCGGGGCGGGGCGCGGCCTGGTGCTCGACGCCCTCGTCCGGCGCGGCCGCGCTCTCAGCGGGCAGGAGGACGTCCTCCAGCATGCTGGTGATGGGCTGGGCGGCGGCCATGCGCTCCTCGGTCCAGTAGTCCAGCACGGCCTGGTGCTGGTCACCGGTCACGGCGGCGCTCTGGTGGGAGAGCCCCGCCACGCGCGCCAGGGCCTCGCGGTCCTCCTGCGCGGGAACCGCGGGGGAGTGGATGGCCTGGGTGACGGCGGACGCGGGCGCGGGGAGCTGCTCGGCGAGGAAGAGACCCCCGGCGGCGACCGTCGCGGCGGCGAGGGGTGCGAGGATCCTGTGTGCGGTGGACGAGGTCATGACCAGCATCCTCGCATACTTTCGGTAGTCGAGTTGCTACTTTGTGTTTGTGTCGCGCGCGGCGGGGGAAGAAGGGGCCGCCTCCGGCGCGGGGGGCGTGCCGGAGGCGGCCGGAGGGTGCCCGGACCGACGCCGCGGGAGACCGCGCCGTTCCGGGTACCCGTCAGGCGAGCGGCACCGTGATCTGGGCGGGGGCCTCCTCGGGAGAGGCCACGCTCACCCGGTCCCCGACGTCGCTCTCGTCCTGGTAGCGCGCGTCCATGCTGTCCACCACCACGGCCAGGCGGTGCCCCGCGGGCACGTCCCACACCACCGGCGCCAGCTCCGTGTCCACCGTGACCGGTTCACCGGGCGTGGCCCCGCGCACGGTGTAGGGCGTGTGCGAGAGCAGGGAGCCCGTCCCCCGGCCGTCGACCGCGTACAGGTACACGTACACCGACTGGTCCGGAGCGGTCGGCGTGAACGTGAGGGAGACCTCCGGCGTCCCCGCCACGCGCGCCCCCTCGGGGTAGGCGGGACTGGTCCACACGGCGGCCCGGTAGCGGTCCACCGTCGGCAGCAGCACCCCGGTCGGGATGTCGAAGAACTGCTGGAGGGCGCCGGAGACCATCACCGTGCCGCTCTCGGCCGGTGTGCCGATCCCCGTCCGGAAGCGGTAGCTCCAGCCGGTGGAGGGATCGGGTTCCATGGCGCCGCTGCTCTGCCAGCGGAACCAGTCGGTGCTCGGCTCGGCCAGGTAGTACCGGTCGGTGCCCGCGGTCACCGACGGCCAGTCGGGGTGCGTGGACCAGTCGCCGCGCCCGTTGTTGGGCCTGACGTGCACGGGCCCCTCGGCGTCCACCTCGTTGGCCCGGCCGCGCAGGTGGTGGTCGAACCAGTCGCCCAGGGCCTCCCACACCTCGTTGGGCAGCCCGGCCGCGCCGAACAGCTCCTGCGTGGCGTGGTCGCCCGGGGTGAGCATGAGCCGCTTGGGGACCTCCAGCTCCTCGTAGAAGTCGGTGATGTGGCCGACGGGGAAGATGCCGTCGTTCCAGGCGTGCGCCATCATCACGGCCGTGCCGTTGGCGTTGATGGCGTCCACCTTGGTGGCCGCCGACCGGTCCGGGGCCACGTCCAGGGCGGGCTGGATGTCGCCGCGCCGGTAGGCGGCCCCGATCCCGGCCAGCTCCTCGCCGGGGGTGCCGGTGAGGTTGCCCGCCAGCAGGAGCAGCTCGGCCGACTGTGCGTCGACGGTCTCGTTGGGGTACAGGGAGACGGCCAGGTCGGCCCAGCCGCTCAGCGAGGCCACGGCGCGGATCCGCTCGTCCTCGGCGGCGGTCAGCAGGCTGATGCCGCCCCCGTAGGAGATCCCGGCCATGCCGATGCGGTCGGGGTCGGCGTCGGTGTTCTCCAGCGCCCAGTCGATGACGGCGCTGGCGTCGGCGCGGTCCTCGGGACCGGCCACCCCGATCCCGCCGCCCGAGTCCCAGAAGCCGCGCGAGGTGTAGGCCACGACCTGGTAGCCGGACTCGTGCGCCAGCCTGGCGGCGGCGCCCACGTAGAGGAGGTGGGGCGTGCCCCAGGCGGAGGGCATGACCAGCAGCGGGTGCGGGCCCTCGACCCCGGTGGGGGTGATGACCTTCGCTTTCAGCTCGGTGCCGTCGTGGCTGACGATGGTCTCGTAGCTGATGCTGGCGCCGACCGCGGCCGAGGCCGGGGCGGGTGAGAGGACGGCGGCGGCGAGCACGGCCGCCAGGGCGAGGGACAGCAGGCGGAGGAGGAGGAGCGCGACGGCGCGGATTCCGGAAGCGCTCGGGGGCGGCCCGCCCTCGGAGGGTGCGGGGAGGGAGGGGTTTCTGGCAGGGCGCATGACGGGGGAACCTCAGGGGGACTGGCGGGCGGGGGTGACCGATGGGTCGTCGCGCCGTCTCGCCATCGGGGAGGCCGGGACCCGGGGGTCCGGCGGAGGCGTCCGGGGGAGCGCCTCACGGGGGTCGTCCTGCCCGGTGGTCCCACCGGGCTGTCCTAACTGGGGGGTAACTTACTCACCGGTTAAGTTAGGCCACCCGCCACCGGTTGTAAAGACCCGGTGACGCACGATCCCGTTGGTCCCGCCTGTCGGCGCCACGGGCCCCGCCTGTCGGCGGAGGGTCTGTGTCCCGCCCGTGCGGTAGGGGCGTTCCCCCGCGTGCGCGTCACCCGGACCGGTTCCCCCTTGCGGCGGGCCCCGGAGCGCGCTCCGCCCCGACCTCCGGGGCTTGTCCACAGCCCCCGCACTCTCCCCGGCGGATTGCGGAACAATGGGGAGCGTGCGAGAAGAACAGCGAACAGCAGTGATCCTCGGTTCCACCGGTTCGATCGGGACCCAGGCCATCGACATCGTCCAGCGCAACCCCCGACGCTTCCGCGTGGTGGGCCTGGCCGCGGGCGGCGGGCGCGTGGACCTGCTCGCCAAGCAGGCGGCCGAGCTCGACGTCCCGCTGGTCGCCGTCGCCGACCCCGACCGCGCGGCCGAGCTCGCGCGCGCCCTCGCCGGGCACGGCAGCCGCGCCACCGTCCTGGCCGGGCCCGAGGGGGTCGCGGAGCTGGCCGGAAGCGAGTGCGACGTGGTCCTCAACGGCATCACCGGCGCCCTGGGCCTGGAGTCCACCCTCGCCGCGCTGCGCGCCGGGCGCACCCTCGCACTGGCCAACAAGGAGTCCCTCATCATCGGCGGGCCGCTCGTGCGCGGACTCGCCCGGCCGGGCCAGATCGTCCCGGTCGACTCCGAGCACTTCGCCATCGCCCAGTGCTTCCCCCACCTGCCCGAGGGCGAACTCGCCAGTCCCGCGCAGGGCCACGTCCACGCCCGCCGCGACGAGGTGCGCCGCCTGGTCGTCACCGCCAGCGGAGGCCCCTTCCGCGGTCGCGGCCGCGACGAACTGGCCTCCGTCACCCCCGCCGACGCCCTCAACCACCCCACGTGGAGCATGGGCCCGGTCATCACCGTCAACTCCGCCACCCTGGTCAACAAGGGGCTGGAGGTCATCGAGGCCAACCTGCTGTTCGACGTGCCCTTCGACCGGATCGACGTGGTCGTCCACCCGCAGTCGGTCGTCCACTCCATGGTCGAGTACGTGGACGGCTCCACGATCGCCAAGGCCAGCCCGCCCAGCATGATGATCCCCATCGCCTACGGGCTCGGCGCGCCCGACCGCGTGCCCGACGCCGCGCCCGGCATGGACTGGACCCGCGCCCACACCTGGACCTTCGAGCCCCTGGACCACGAGGCCTTCCCCGCGGTCCGCCTGGCGTGCGAGGTCGGCGCCGCGGGCGGGACCGCGCCCGCGGTCTACAACGCGGCCAACGAGGAGGCGGTCGACGCCTTCCTCCATGGAAACCTCGCGTTCCCGGCCATCATGGACACCGTCTCCCAGGTAGTCTCGGAGCACCAGCGAACAGAACGTACCGGGGGAGCGTCCTCCCGCAGAGGACACCTGAGCCTGGACGACGTGTACGCCGCTGACACCTGGGCCCGCACGCGTGCGCGCGAGCTGCTCGCGCGCCAGGCCTGACACCGCCCTGAGGAGAGATGCATGGTCGCCCTGATGACCGTGGTCGGGATCGTCCTGTTCGTCTTCGGCCTGCTGTTCTCGATCGCCTGGCATGAGCTGGGACACATGTCCACGGCCAAGATGTTCGGGATCAAGTGCACCGAGTTCATGGTGGGCTTCGGCAAGACCCTGTGGTCCGTCCGCAGGGGCGAGACCGAGTACGGCATCAAGGCGGTGCCGCTGGGCGGGTTCGTGCGCATGGTCGGCATGCTCCCGCCCTCGCGCCAGACCGCCGACGGCGGCTCCCGCAAGCTCTCACGCTGGCGTGCCATGGCCGAGGACGCCCGGGAGGCGTCCTACGTCGAGCTCTCCCCCGAGGACCAGGACCGGCAGTTCTACCAGCGGGCGCCGTGGAAGCGCCTCATCGTGATGTTCGCCGGGCCCGGCATGAACGTCATCCTGGCCGCGATCCTGCTCGCCGTGCTGTTCATGGGCATCGGGGTGCCGCAGAGCACCACCCAGATCGCCACGGTCACCGAGTGCGTGGTCCCCGCGGGCAGTTCCGTCACCGGCTGCGAGGACGCCCCGCCCACGCCCGCCGCCGAGGCCGGGATGCTGCCCGGCGACGTCATCGTCTCCGTCGGCGGCGAGTCCACCCCGGACTGGAGCACCGCCAACCGGCAGATCCGCGAGGCCATGGGCGGTACCGAGATCGTGGTCGAGCGCGACGGTGAGCGGCTGCCGCTGGACGTCGACATCGTCGAGAACGAACTCCCGGCCCGCGACGCCGAGGGCGAGCTGGTCTACGAGACCGACGCCGACGGCGAGCCGGTCTACGACGAGCAGGGCTACCGCGTCTACGAGACCGAGGTCGTGGGCTTCCTCGGCATCATCTTCGCCACCGAGCGCGCCCCGCTCACCCTCGCCGAGTCGGCCGCCGAGATGGGCGGCATGATGATCGGCGTCGGCGAGGCCCTCATCTCCCTGCCCAGCAAGGTGCCCGACGTCTTCGCCGCCGCCTTCCTGGGCGAGCAGCGCACGCAGGACTCCCCGGTGGGCATCGTCGGCATCTCCCGCATCGGCGGCGAGATCATGGCGCAGGGGCTCCCCGTGGCCGACACCGCCGCGATCATGATCCAGATCCTGGCCGGGGTGAACCTCTTCCTGTTCGCCTTCAACCTGGTGCCGATCCTGCCGCTGGACGGCGGGCACATGGCCGGTGCCATCTGGGAGTGGATCAAGCGCGGCTGGGCCAGAGCGTTCCGACGGCCCGAACCGGCGCCGGTGGACGTGGCGATGCTGACACCGGTGGCCTACGTGGTCGTGGCCTGCTTCCTGGTGTTCAGCGTGGTCCTGCTCGTGGCCGACCTGTTCAACCCGGTCAGACTCTTCGGCTGACGCCCGTCCCGGCGGCCTTCCGGCCGCCGGGGTGAGGGCCCTCCGGTCGCTCCGGCGATCCGAGGGCGTGTACCGGGACCGCTCCTCGTCACCGCTCCGGTGACCGCGCGACCGGTGCTGGACACCCCCGCGGCGCCGGGCGTTCACCCTGGTACGCCTGGTCCGCATCCCGTGCCGGGCAGGCCTCCGGGTACGGGTAACCTGGGGGCGCGATCCGGGAACGACGGCGTAGCCAAGGCCGCCGAACACGGTGATCCCCGGACGCGGACCCGCGCGCTGCGCCGGACACCCATTCCCGAAACGGACGAATCAAGTGCCGCCCCCTCTCCGGCGGCAGACGAGGTGAATCAAGCGTGACCGTCGATCTCGGTATTCCCGCCGCACCGCCGCGCCCGCTCGCGACCCGGCGCAAGACGCGGCAGATCATGGTCGGGAACGTTCCCGTCGGTGGGGACGCCCCGGTGTCCGTGCAGTCGATGACGACCACCCGTACCTCCGACATCAACGCGACCCTCCAGCAGATCGCGGAGCTGACCGCCGCGGGCTGCCAGATCGTCCGCGTGGCCGTGCCCACCAACGACGACGCCGACGCCCTGGCGATCATCGCCAAGAAGTCGCAGATCCCGGTGATCGCCGACATCCACTTCCAGCCCAAGTACGTGTTCCAGGCGATCGACGCCGGATGCGCGGCCGTGCGCGTCAACCCGGGCAACATCAAGAAGTTCGACGACAAGGTCGCCGAGATCGCCAAGGCGGCCGGTGAGGCCGGGACGCCGATCCGCATCGGCGTCAACGCCGGTTCGCTGGACAAGCGCCTGCTCGAGAAGTACGGCAAGGCCACCCCGGAGGCGCTGGTGGAGTCGGCGCTGTGGGAGTGCTCGCTGTTCGAGGAGCACGGCTTCCGCGACATCAAGATCTCGGTCAAGCACAACGACCCCGTGGTCATGGTCAACGCCTACCGCCAGCTCTCCGCGGCCTGCGACTACCCGCTGCACCTGGGTGTGACCGAGGCCGGTCCCGCCTTCCAGGGCACCATCAAGTCCGCCGTGGCCTTCGGCGCGCTGCTCTCGGAGGGCATCGGCGACACCATCCGCGTGTCCCTGTCCGCGCCCCCCGCGGAGGAGGTCAAGGTCGGCAACCAGATCCTGGAGTCGCTCGGGCTGCGTGAGCGCGGCCTGGAGATCGTCTCCTGCCCCAGCTGCGGCCGGGCCCAGGTGGACGTGTACACGCTCGCCGAGGAGGTCACCGCGGGCCTGGAGGGCATGGAGGTGCCGCTGCGCGTGGCCGTCATGGGCTGCGTCGTCAACGGCCCCGGTGAGGCCCGCGATGCCGACCTGGGCGTGGCCTCCGGCAACGGCAAGGGGCAGATCTTCGTCAAGGGCGAGGTCATCAAGACCGTGCCCGAGTCCCAGATCGTGGAGACCCTCATCGAGGAGGCCATGCGCATCGCCGAGGAGATGGGCGAGTCCGGCGCCGAGGGCGCGCCCACGGTCTCCGTGGCCGGCTGACCCGCCCCGCTGCCCCCGACGGCCGCGCCGCCCCTCCCGGGACCGGCGCGGCCGTTCGCGTGTGCGGTGCGCACCCCACGGCAGCGCGACGGAGTCGTCGCTCTCCGTTGTGCTCCACGCGCCCAGCGGCCATGATGGGACCGGCAACAGCCGGAACGACACCCCCCTCAGGAGCCCTCGTGTCCCCCTCACGGACCAAGGTGCGTTTCACCCCGGTCGTCGGAGTCCTCCTCCTCGCACTCGGCCTGCTCAACCTCGTCCTCGGTGTGTGGCTGCTGGGACTGGGGGAGCCCACCATGAGCCTGCTCATCGGTGTCGTCGTCACCGTCGTGGGAGCCGTGCAGCTGACCAGGACCTACTTCTGGTTCGACCCCGAGATCGGGGCGGGGTGGTCGTCCGTCTCCGGTCCCGGAAGGTTCGGCCCGCTCGCCAGGGGAGTCACGGCCGAACGGGGGGAGCGCTTCGCCGCCGAGGGCGCGGGCCTGGTGCACGTGGCCGCCGACGGGACGCGCACCCCCGTCCCGGTGCGGCGGTGGATGGCGAACAGGGCCGACTGGCGTGCGCTGGAGGCCGCCCTGTCGGACCCGGCCCGGTCCCGGGACCCCCGGACGCCGGACGGCGGCGCCGCCTGACCACCGACCCCGGCCGCACGTCGGGGGGAAGGTCGCGGGCATGGAGGGTCGGGCGGGGGAGGTCATCGAGGTCCGCGGCTCCGACGGCAGCCCGCCCTACGTGGTGCGCTTCTCCGACGGTCGCGAGAGCCTCGTCCGCCCGGGTCCGGACGCCGTGGTCGAGTCCGGGACTCCGTCGCGCGCCCCTGACCAGCCTGTTCGCTGTCCGAAGTGGTGGCGGTCACCCAGAGTGATTTTATGTGGCATCACTCACAGGGACGTGCGTTTCCTTGCGCGGTCGCGCACGATCCCGCCGCTTCAACCGGACAGACGCAATGAATGTGGGTCATGTTACGTAGGTAACGCGGCTACCGTTGCTGAGGGCTTCGGGCCGCTCGGATGTGTGGCGGCCGGGCCCCACCCCCCTCCGTGCCTCCCTCGGGGGAGCGGTGTGCCCACGTACATGAACGAGGAGTAAACACGTGGTGGACCAGAAGAGCCCGGCGGGCACCCGCGGGGCCGCAGGCCCGGGCGGTGCGCCCGCGCTGAGGCAGCGCCTCACCAGGCGCAAGCCGATCGAGAGGCTCGTCGCCGAGACCCAGGACTCCGAGGGCAGCGGCCTCCAGCGGCACATGGGCTTCTGGCAGCTGTCCATGATCGGCATCGGCGCCACCCTGGGCACCGGCATCTTCGTCGTGCTGGGCGAGGCCGTCCCCGTCGCCGGACCAGCCGTCATCGTCTCGTTCGTGCTCGCCGGGATCACCGCGCTGTTCTCCGCGCTGGCCTACGCCGAGATGGCCGGGATGATCCCCGCCTCCGGCTCCGCCTACTCCTACAGCTACGCCACCATCGGCGAGTTCATGGCGTGGGTGTGCGGCTGGTGCCTCATGCTCACCTACGGGGTGTCGGTCGCGGCGGTCGGCGTCGGCTGGGGCGAGTACATCAACGAGCTCCTCCAGCTCACCACCGGCCTGTCCCTGCCGGGCGCGGTGCTCGCCGGTCCCATGGAGGGCGGCGTGATCAACCTGCCCGCCGCCGTCGTGGTCCTGCTGTCCATGTTCGCCCTGCTCGCCGGTGTCCGCGAGAGCAGCCGCGTCAACGCCGTCATGGTCGCCGTCAAGGTCGCCATCCTGGTGATGTTCGTGGTCATCGCGATCACCGCCGTCCAGGACGGCAACTTCGCCCCGTTCATGCCGATGGGCATGGCCGGTGTCAGTGCCGCGGGCGCCACCCTGTTCTTCTCCTACATCGGCTTCGACTCGGTCTCCACCGCGAGTGAGGAGGCCAAGAACCCGCAGCGCGACCTGCCCCGGGCCATCATGTTCGCGATGATCCTGGTGACGGCGCTGTACTGCCTGGTCGCCTTCGCGGCGGTCGGCGCGCTCGACTGGACCGGCTTCGTCGACGGCGAGACCTCCCTCGCGGGCATCCTGACCGCTGTCACCGGCACCCCCGTGTGGGCGGTCATCTTCGCCGCCGGTGCGGTCCTGGCCCTGGCCAGCGTGGTCCTGGTGGTGCTCTACAGCCAGACCCGCATCCTCTACGCCATGTCGCGCGACGGGCTCATCCCCAGGGCCTTCTCCACCCTCGACGCCAAGGGCACCCCGCGCACGAACACCCTCATCACCTCCGCGCTCATCGCGGTGCTCGCCGCCCTGGTCCCGCTCGGGCCGCTCGCCGACGCCACCGCCATCGGCACCCTCTTCGCCTTCGCCCTGGTCAACGTGGCCGTCCTGGTGCTGCGCCGCCGCAGGCCCGACCTGCCGCGCGCCTTCCGGGTGCCGGGGGCGCCGGTCACGCCGGTCCTGGGCGTGCTGGCCTGCGCCTACCTCATGTTCAGCATGTCGATGAGCGTGTGGGCGGCCTTCCTGGTCTGGCTCGCCGTGGGCGTGGCGGTCTACTTCGCCTACGGCATGCGCCGCTCCGTCCTGGAGAGCGACCCCGAGGCCGCCGAGGTCCGCTCCTAGCCGGACCGGGCGGGAACCGCGCGCGAGGGGGCCGGGGGATTCCCCCGGCCCCTCGCGTGTTCCCGGGGAGGGTCCGGCGCACGGCATGCTGCGCGCATCCGCCCCCGGGCGCAAGAAACAGCTGCATACCGCTGGAAAGACGCGGGAATCCTCGGATCGGGTGCACTGTTTCGACGCCTTCGCCCACCTAGAGTGGACGCGGCCCCGAGACGACGGAGAAGAGCGAGGTGAGGCAGTGACACGCGGACCCCTGCGCGTGGCCCTTGACCAGGGCACCGGACCCGGCGCGGACCCCGCCGCCGCCCTCGACCGGCTGGCCGACCGCGCCAGAGCCGCCGCCGACGCCGGAGCCCGCCTGCTCGTGGGACCCGAGATGTCCCTGACCGGCTACAACCTGGGCCCCGACCTCCTGTCCCGGCTCGCCGAACCCTTCGACGGTCCCCTCAGCCAGGCGGTCGCCGCCATCGCGGCCGACACCGGTGTCGCCATCGTTCACGGTTTCCCCGAGCGCGCCGACGGCACCGTGTACAACGCCGTCCAGCTCGTGGACTCCAACGGCGCCCGCCGGACCTACCGCAAGACCCACCTGTTCGGCGGCCTGGACCGAGGGGCGTTCTCCCCGGGCACGGAGCCGGTGGTCCAGGCCGACCTCGACGGGGTCCGCGTCGGCCTGCTGGTCTGCTACGACGTCGAGTTCCCCGAGACCGTGCGCGCCCACGTCCTCGCCGGTACCGAACTCCTCGTCGTCCCCACCGCGCTCATGCTGCCCTTCACCGAGGTGCCCGAGCGGATCGTGCCCGTGCGCGCCCTGGAGAACCAGATCCACCTGGCGTACGTGAACCGCTGCGACACCGAGGGCGACCTGCGCTACGCGGGACTGAGCACCCTGATCGCGCCCGACGGCTCCGAGACGCTGCGGGCCGGTCCCGGCGAGGAGTTCCTGGTCGGTGACGTCGACCCGGACGCCCTCGCCCGCGCCCGCCGCGAGCAGTCCTACCTGCGCGACCGCCGCCCGGCCCTGTACCGGACGCTCACCGCGTGACCGCCGCCTGAGGCGGGCGGCACCGCGCCGCCCGGCCCCGCGCGCCCTCGCCGAGGCGGACCCGCACGCGCCCCCGAACCCGCCCGAGCCGTTGACCCATCCACCACGACCCGTGCCACCGCGCACGGACACCGACCGGCGTCCCCGCCGGACCACACCCACGAAGGAGGGGTTGGAGAATGACGTCTGCCGTGCCCACGGCCGCCGGTGCCGCACCCGAGCGGAGCACGCCGCTGAACATGTGCGGGCCGGACTTCCCGTTCGCCTACGACGCCTACCTGGAGCACCCCGCCGGACTCGGGCAGGTCCCGGCGGAGCGCCACGGCACCGAGGTCGCCGTCATCGGCGGCGGGCTGTCGGGGATCGTCACCGCCTACGAGCTGATGAAGATGGGCCTCAAGCCGGTCGTGTACGAGGCCGACCGCATCGGCGGGCGGCTGCGCACCGAGAAGCTCGCGGGCTGCCCCGACGACGTGGTCGCCGAGATGGGCGCCATGCGCTTCCCGCCCTCCTCCACCGCCTTCTGGCACTACGTGGACCGGGCCGGTCTGGAGACGGCGCCGTTCCCCAACCCGCTCTCCCCGGCCACCCCCAGCACCGTGGTCGACCTCAAGGGAGAGTCCCACTACGCCACCTCCCTCGACGACCTGCCCGAGGTCTACCGCGAGGTGGCCCGCGCCTGGGACGCCGCCCTGGACAGCGTCCAGCACACCCGCATGCAGAAGGCCATCCGCGAGCGCGACGTGGCCACCCAGAAGGAGATCTGGAACGAGCTGGTCGCCCGGCTCGACAACCAGACCTTCTACGGCTTCCTGTGCGACTCCCCGGCCTTCGCCTCCTTCCGCCACCGCGAGATCTTCGGCCAGGTGGGCTTCGGGACCGGCGGCTGGGACACCGACTTCCCCAACTCCATCCTGGAGATCCTGCGCGTCACCTACACCGGCGCCGACGACGACCACATGGGCATCGTGGGCGGCGTGGAGCAGCTGCCGCTGCGCCTGTGGGAGGACGCCCCGGACAAGATCGTGCACTGGGCGCAGGACACCACCCTGGCCTCGCTGCACGAGGGCGGCCCGCGCCCGGCCGTCACCGCCCTGCGCCGCACCGCGGCCAAGGGCTCCCCGGCGGGCAACATCACGGTCACCGACGCCTCGGGCTCCACCCGGACCTACGCGGCGGCCGTGTTCACCGCGCAGAGCTGGATGATGCTGTCCAAGATCGACTGCGACGAGGACCTGCTGCCCATCGACCACTGGACGGCGATCGAGCGCACCCACTACATGGAGTCCTCGAAGCTGTTCGTGCCGGTGGACCGCGCGTTCTGGCGGGACCGCGATCCCGAGACCGGCCGCGACGCCATGAGCATGACGCTCACCGACCGCATGACCCGGGGCACCTACCTGCTGGAGGGCTCCGACCCGGACGGTCCGGCGGCGATCTGCATGTCCTACACCTGGTGCGACGACTCGCTCAAGTGGCTGCCGCTGTCGGCCAACGAGCGCTTGGAGGTCATGCTCTCGTCGCTGTCCAAGATCTACCCGGGCGTGGACATCCGCTCGCACATCACCGGTGACCCGGTGACGGTGTCGTGGGAGGACGAGCCCTACTTCATGGGCGCGTTCAAGGCCAACCTGCCGGGCCACTACCGCTACCAGCGCCGCCTGTTCACGCACTTCCGCCAGGACGACCTGGAGGAGCGCCACCGCGGCCTGTTCCTGGCAGGGGACGACGTGTCCTGGACGGCGGGCTGGGCCGAGGGCGCCGTGCAGACCGCGCTCAACGCCGTGTGGGGCGTGGTCCACCACTTCGGCGGCGAGACCGACCCGTCCAACCCGGGCCCCGGCGACGTGTTCGAGGACCTCGCGCCGGTGGCCCTCCCCGAGGACTGAGGTGGTACCTCTTCGGTGCTCCGCTGCGCTTCGCCCCGTGTTTGGGGCTCCTCCCCGCGGTCCCGCCGCGGGGAGGAACCTCAGGGAAGGTCGGCCGTCCCGGCGAGGATGGGCTGGTCCACCAGGCGCGACAGCACGAGCGTGCTCTTGGTCCGCACCACGAACGGCTCGGCGCCCAGCCGCTCGATGACCTCCTCCAGGTGGTGGGTGTCGCGGGCGCGGACCTGCACGATGGCGTCCGCCTCCCCGGTGACGGTGCACGCGGAGGTGATCTCGGCGTAGCCCGCGAGCCCCGTCCGGATCTCGCCCGGCGACGTGCGGGCCCGGCAGTACAGCTCGATGAAGGCCTCGGTGGTCCACCCCACGGCCTGGGGCTCCACCACCACGGTGAACCCGCGCACCGCGCCGGACTCCACCAGCCGGTCCACGCGGCGCTTGACCGCCGAGGGGCTCAGGCCGACCCGCTGGCCGATCTCGGCGAAGCTCATCCGCGCGTCCGCGCCGAGTATCGCGATGATCCGCTCATCGACACGATCCAGCCGCATTGCGCTTCGTCCCTGTCTGTCCACGTCTGATTGAGGCAGGGCACATGTTACCGGGGTGTGTCCCCCTGGGGGCTCGTGTCGCATCCAGTCATCACCCTCCGAAGTGATAACAATTCATAGAGTAACGAACCGTGTGAGGGAGTGGACGAGTGCGAGCACGAACCCGGGCCGGCGTCTCGGCCGTGGCGGTCCTGGCCTCCCTGGTCGCGGCGGTCCCCGCGCAGGCCGGTCAGACCACCCGCATCGACCAGGGGGGACTCGACTGGGCCCCCTGCGAGGACATCCAGCCCGTCGCGGACGAGAACCTGGAGTGCGCCACCCTCACCGTCCCCCTCGCGCGCACCGCCGACGGCGAGCGGCTCAGCGGCCGTGACGACACCGTCGAACTCGCGCTCTCGCGGGTCCCCGCCAGCGGCGAGTCCCGCCACACTCTGCTGGTCAACCCCGGAGGCCCCGGCAGCGCCGGGCGCCAGTGGGCCTCCTACACCCACTGGCGGATGCCCGTGGAACTCCGCGAGACCTACGACGTCGTCTCCTTCGACCCGCGCGGCGTGGGCGCCTCCACCCCGTCCATCACCTGCGACCCCGACCACTTCACTCCCGTGCGCCCCGACACCGTGCCCGCCGACGCGGCCGCCGAGGAGGCGCTGCGCGCCGACGCCCAGGCCTACGCCCGGGACTGCGCGGACAACACCGGCCCCCTGCTCGGACACACCCGCACCGTGGACACCGCGCACGACATGGACGCCATCCGGGCCGCTCTGGGCCGGGAGCGGATCGACTACCTCGGCTACTCCTACGGCAGTTACCTGGGCACCGTCTACTCCGCGCTCTACCCCGACCGCGTCCGCTCCCTGGTCCTGGACAGCGTCGTCAACCCCGACAAGCCCTGGTACGAGAGCAACCTCGTCCAGAACCGCGCACTGGACCGCGCGGCGAACGACTTCTTCGCCTGGACCGCCCGCCACGACGACGTCTACGGGCTCGGCACGACCGGCGAGCAGGTCGCCGAGGCCTACTACGCGCTGCGCTCGGAACTGGCGGACGAGCCCGCCGAGGGCACCGTCGGCCCCACCGAGCTGGAGAGCACCGCCATCGTGGTCGCCTACAGCAGCGCCTACTGGCCCCCGGTCGCCGCTGCGCTCTCGGCCCGGACCACCGGGTCCGACAGCGCCCCGCTGCTCGCCCTGTACGAGGCCTACGGCGAGGACGCCGGTTCCGACCGCGGTTACGGCGGCTACCTCGCGGTCCAGTGCACCGACTCCCACTGGCCCCGGGACTGGTCCACCTGGCACGCCGACGCCGGGAAGTCCCACGCCGAGGCGCCCTTCATGAGCTGGAACAACACCTGGTACAACGCTCCGTGCGCGACCTGGAGCGCCGGATCCGACGACTGGTTCCAGGTCGGCAACGGCCCCGGCGAGCACCCCGCCTACGAGGGCGACGTGCTTCTCGTGCACGCCACCGAGGACGGCGCCACCCCCGTCGAGGGCGCCTTCGCCCTGCGTGAGCGCCTGCCCGGATCGGCCCTGGTGACCGAGGAGGGCGGCCACACCCACGGTGTCTCGCTCACCGGCAACGACTGCGTGGACGAGATCGTCACCGCCTACCTCCGGGACGGAGAGCTGCCCGAGCGCGCCGGGGGCGAGGGGCCCGACGTCACCTGTGAGGGACGTCCCGAACCCCAGCCGCGTACCGCCCAGAACGCACCTGGGACCATGGTGGAGCGCCCCGCCCCGGTACCCGGACACCACGTGGGCGCGATCGTGGAGTCCGGGGCGGCGGAGCAACCGGTCGAATAGGCTGGAACCGGCGCGAACAGGCTTGGTTGGTCGTCCCCCGGCGCCCGCACGAGGGCACTGGGAAGATGGGGGAGATGCGATGCTGCGGACCTCGCCGGTACGGATCCTCGGAGAACGCGACCGGGAGGCCGTCCGCGCGCTCCTGGACGCCGACCCCGTGGGCAACGTCTTCGTCACCTCCCGCCTGATGGCCACCGGCCTCTCCGGCGGCGCCAACGGCGCCGAGGTGTGGGGGCACGTGGAGAGGGGACGCCTGACCGCCCTGTGCTACTCGGGGGCCAACCTCGTCCCCGTCAACGCCGGACCGGCCGCGATCCGCAGCTTCGCCGACCACGCCCGCTGGAGGGGCCGCCGCTGCTCCTCGATCGTCGGACCCGTCGACGCGGTCAGCGACTTCTGGCAGCAGGTCACCCCGGCGTGGGGGCCCGCCCGCGTCATCCGCGCCAGACAGCCCGTCCTGGAGATCAGCGGCCCGCCCTCGGTGCCCGCCGACCCGCTGGTGCGCCGGGTCCAGCTGTCCGAGCTCAACACCATCGTGCCCGCCTGCGTGGCCATGTTCACCGAGGAGGTCGGAGTCCCGCCGGACTCCGGCGACGGCGGCGCGCTCTACCGGGCCCGGGTGGCCGAACTGGTGCGCACCGGCCGGGCCTTCGCCCGCATCGAGGACGGTCGCGTGGTGTTCAAGGCCGAGATCGGCGCGGTCACCCGGCACGCCTGCCAGGTCCAGGGCGTGTGGGTGCACCCGGACCTGCGCGGACAGGGCCACTCCACGGCGGGGATGGCCGCCGTGGTCGAGTACGCGCTCGCCGAGATCGCGCCCCGCGTCACCCTCTACGTCAACGACTTCAACACCCCGGCCCGCGCCGCCTACCAGCGGGTCGGCTTCCGCCAGGTCGGCGAGGTCATGTCGGTGCTGTTCTGAGCGCGCCGCGCCCGGAACCGCGTCCCGCACCGCCGACGGCATTCTGACGGACTCGCGTCAGATCCGACCCCGCACCGCCTCCGGGGGAGCCGCGGCCGGTTAGCCTGGCCCCAGGTCCGTGGCGCCCCGCGCCCTCTGCCACCCACGAGAGAGCGCCATGCAGCACAACCCCACCGGCCGGGCACGCCTGGGCCTGGCCCTCCTCCTCGGCCTGCTCGCCGTCCTGGGCCCGCTCAACATCGACATGTACCTGCCGGCCTTCCCCGACATCGCCGCGGACCTGGGGGCCAGCGCCTCCCACGTGCAGCTCAGCCTGACCACCTGCCTGGTCGGCCTCGCCGTGGGCCAGGTGGTGGTCGGCCCGATCAGCGACGCCCGGGGACGCCGCGGTCCGCTCCTCACGTCCCTGGTCCTGTTCGTCCTGGCGTCGCTGCTGTGCGCCCTGGCCCCGAACATCGCCGTACTGGTGCTGGCCCGTTTCCTCCAGGGGTTCACCGCCTCGGCCGGGGTCGTGCTCTCGCGCGCGGTCGTGCGTGACGTGTTCGACGGCACCGAGCTGACCAGGTTCTTCGCCCTGCTGATGGTGATCAACGCGGTCGCGCCCCTGATGGCGCCGATCGCGGGCGGCGCCATCCTGTGGCCGTCCTTCGCGGGCTGGGAGGCCGTCTTCCTGGCCCTGGCGCTGCTGGGCGCGGTGATCGTCGTGGTCGTGGCGCTGCGGCTGGAGGAGACCCTGCCGGTGGAGCGGCGCATCCCCGGCACGGTGGGCGGCACCCTGCGGACGGTGGGGGCGCTGCTGAGGGACCGCGCCTTCCTCGGCTACGCCCTGGTGGTCGGACTCGTGCACGGCGGCAGCTTCGCCTACGTCGCCGGGACGCCGTTCGTCTACCAGGACCTGTACGGGGTGTCGCCGCAGGTCTTCGGTGTGCTGTTCGGGATCAACGGCGCGGCCATCATCGCCGGGAGCTGGGCGGTGGGCCGCTTCAGCGCCCGGTTCGGCGAGCGCGCACTCCTGGTGTGCGCGGTCTCCGCCGCGGTGGCGGCGACCGGGGTGCTGCTCGCGGCGACGCTGTGGGACGGCCCGCTGGTGGCCCTCGTGGCGCCGATCTTCGTCTACATGACGTGTATGGGGATGATCCTCACCAGCTCCTTCGCCCTGGCCATGCGCGGCCAGGAGCGGCGGGCGGGCAGCGCCAGCGCCGTGCTGGGCGCGCTGCCCCCGCTGCTCGGCGCGGCGGTGGCGCCGCTGGTGGGACTGGACGAGAGCACCGCCGTGCCGATGGGCGCCGTCCTGTTCACCACCTCCCTCCTGGGCCTGGGCGTGCTGCTGACCCTGACCCCGCCGCGCGTGCGCGGGCGCGTGGCCGACCCGGCCCCGTGACCCGATCCGGTGCTCAGCCGGCGAGCGCCGCCGGGCCCATGAGGAAGCCGGGGTCCAGCTGGGCGGCCAGGTCCGCGCCCTTGGCCTCGTTGCCCCAGGCCCGCGCGTTGCGCAGGTGGAACTCGGCTGACTGCCGGGTGAAGCGCTCCCAGTCCTTGGGCGCGGCGTCCGCCATGTCCCGCATCAGGGCCAGGATCTTGACGTTGTCCTCCTCCAGGTCCGCCAGCTCCGGGTGGCGGCCCTTCTCCATCGAGCGCACGAACCCCGAGTGCGTCATCCACCCCGCCAGCGCGTCGCCCACGTGCTCGCGCAGGAACTCCACGTCCGCCTCGTCCTGCACCTTGTTGCCGATCACCCGGATGGCGACCTCGTGGTCGCGGGCGTACTCGGCGTACTGCCGGTACACACCCACGCCGCGCACGGTGGGCTCGGCGACCAGGAAGGTCATGTCGAAGCGGGTGAACATCCCCGAGGCGAAGGAGTCGGCGCCCGCGGTCATGTCCACGACCACGTACTCCCCGGGCCCGTCCACCAGGTGGTTGAGGTACATCTCGGCCGCGCCCACCTTGGAGTGGTAGCAGGACACGCCCAGGTCCGACTCGGCGAACGGGCCGGTGACCATGAGCGTGGCGCCCCGGACGGACGCGCCGAAGCGGACGTGCAGCGGGTTGTCCCCGGTCACCGTCAGCAGGCGCGACCCCCGGCCCGGCGGCGTGGTCTTGATCATCGCCTGCGCCGAGGAGATACGCGGGTTGTCCCCGCGCAGCAGCTCCTTGATCTCGTCCAGGTGCGCGCCCAGCGCAGGAAGGGCGGCCAGGTCCTCCTCGGCCGCTCCCAGGGCGGCGCCCAGGTTCTGGTTGATGTCGGCGTCGATCGCCACCACGGGCAGGTGCTGGGCGGCCAGGTAGCGGGTGAACAGCGCGGAGAGGGTGGTCTTGCCGCTGCCGCCCTTGCCCGCGAACGCGATCTTCATGTGAGCCCTTCGGAACGGGAGTGTGTGTGCCGGGCACGCGGCGGCGGCCCGCCCGACGTGGGGCGGGCCGCCGCGGCCCGGGTACGGTAACGATTATCGTTCCTGTGGCTCGTGCTGTCAGCCGAACGGCCCCGTCACGCCGCGTATTGCCAACGTGTTACACCTCACATGGGTGTCCCTGGAGTCCGGACTGTTTCCTTTGTCCATATCGGGGATGACACGTGACAGGGTTTTGTGGCCAATCCCCGACAGGGAGAACAAGGGTGTGCTGTTCTGGAGCCAGCACACCCTTGTCTAAGGTGAGTGCAGGCGGCGCAACCCGCGCGTCCGTCGCGGGTGATTGGAGTGACCGGATGGCTGAGGCGAGGCAACTCCGGGAATACGTGCCCGCGGAGGTGTCGGAGGGCCCGGCTCCGACCGCACCGACCATCGAGCCGGGGGACCTCACCGGAGGGGCCACCGACCACACGGTGTGGAGCTGCGCCGGGAACCTGACCGCGGTGCGGTCCATCCGCTCCCGCGTGCGCGAGTTCCTCGCCCGCATGGACCATTCCGAGGGCTCCCTGGACGACGCCGAGCTGGCCGTCAGCGAGCTGGCCACCAACGCCCTGCTCCACTCGCGCTCCGGGCAGAGCGGCGGCGTCATGACGCTGTTCATCCGCTCCGACGACGGGCGCCTGCGTGTGGCGATCGCCGACCAGGGGGCGCGCGACGGCGAGAGCGAGCACACGCGGGAGGACGGCGACGACTTCGGCCGCGGCAAGCTCATCGTGGACAGCTGCGCCACCCGCAGCGGCGAGTACTGGAGCGACGCCACGCACGTGGCCTGGTTCGAGATCGACGACCAGCCGGGGGAGACCGCCGGGGGCGAGGGGGAGCGGCCGGAGGCGGAGCTGGTGGTCGACGACTGAGGCGGTGACCGGAAGGGGCCACGGGCCGCCACCCGCGCAGTGATCTTGTACTTATAGCGAGTCTCGGGCACCGAAGTTGGCTATAAGTACAAGATCATCGCAGGCCAGAGCCCTTGGGTCGCACCGACAACGTTTCCGGTCGGCTCGCTGGCCCGCCGGGCACCGCCCTCAGCCGGTGCCCACGGCCGCCACCCGCCGATCGCTCGCCGCCGCGGCCTGGCGGTCCCCGCGTCGCGGTTCCCGCCCGCCGCGCAGCACCCCGACGGCCGCAGCCCGCACCACCAGCCTCAGCTCACGCCGGGATTCACCACCTTCCCGATGGCCCCCACCGCACCAACGAGCCCGCGTTCCCCGAACACGCCCTCGGGTCAGTACGTCCCGCCGGTCGGCGGGTAGGCGATCCGCTCCGGCTCGGGTGCGCAGCGCACCGTCACCTGGCGCCCCTCCGGCGGCGGGCAGTCCGCCCCCGTCAGCACGCAGGCCCCGATCCACAGCGCCAGCGCCACCAGGGTCACCCGTGTGGCCTCGTCGCCGCGCTCGTCCACCGCCACCACGTCGTCGGCGGTCAGCTCCAGCAGGTCCCGCAGCTCCGAGAAGCGCCCCATGAGGTCGTTGTGCGGGTGCAGCGTGGTCAGGAGCCCCCCGCTGGTGTCCTCGTAGCCCAGGATGCCGTTGTCGAACAGGCCGCGCGCGGGGCTGTACCCGTTGCCGTCGGGGCTGGGCTGCAACAGCTCCTCGAAGGGCGTGGTCCCCAGCGCCTGCCCGAACGCGATCACCTGCCGCACCCGAGAACGCTCCGCCAGTTCCAGCGCCGTCTGCGCCATGTCCGCGCTGACCAGCAGCAGGCGGGTGTCGGTCTCGGTGAGCACGGCGCACTGGGTGTCCAGGTCGGACGCGGTCGACAGGGGCAGCGCGCGCCCGCCCACGGCCATCACCGTGTAGGTGGCCAGGAACCGGTCCGGAGAGACCGGCGCGAGCACCCCCACCACGTCACCGAAGCACATGCCCCGGCGGCTGAGCCCCGCCGCGGCCTGCTCCACCGTGGCGGCGAACGACAGGGCGTCCACGCGGTGCCCGACCCCGCGGATCGACCCGCTCCGCGCGGGACGCAGCCGGAGCCGCTCGCACAGGCCCCCGGTCAGTGAGCCGATCGGGTCGTCCCGGCGCGGCAGGTGGCGCCCCGGTCGTCCGGTTCCTGAAGACAGCCCTACCCCCATACGTACCCCCAGTTCGCCCATCCGGCGGTGGTACCGCCGTCCGGGCTCGTCACGCCCCCTCCACGTGGCGAACCCGGCGGCGACGCACCGGCTGGCGGATGCGGTGTCCCTCCCCAGGACGCACCCCGTGCCGACGCGGCCTCCCACCGGCCCCGGAGACCTCCCCGGGGCTGACGCCCGCCGGAAACCGGTGTCACACCGGCGTTCGACGGCCGTTTCCGGGACCTCAGCGATCGTGTCACCGCAGTGCCACGAGCATGGTGTCCCATGGCTCGAAGCCTAGCGCGTTCACAGCCAGATGCACATGCATATTGCTATGCACCTGCATATGTAGATTCGGCGCGGAAGCGGGTTCTCCCGGTGGCGAGCCGGGCGTAACAGGGCAGATCGGGCAGGTTAGTCCGAGGCCCGGTGGCGGCGTACCCAGGACGTGATCTGCGTACGCGAGTGGAAGCCCATCTTGCGGTTGATGTTGGCCACGTGCCGCGCCGCCGTCGACGGGGTGATGAACAGTTCCCGAGCGATCTCCGGGTTACTCCTGCCCCGGCTCACCAGGAGGGCCACCTCCAGCTCACGCCGGGTCAGCCGCTCCTCGGGGGTCACCGACTCCGGTGCCGGGACGGGTCCTCCCCGCTCCCGGCGCCCGCGCGCGGGACGGCTGGGCGGCGCGGCGCGGCGCGGCGGCGGGCGCCGCGCCTCCTCCGCCAGCTGCTCGCCCTCGCGGACCGCGCCCGCCAGGGCCAGGGTCCGGCCCTGCTCCCACCAGCCCACCAGCTGGCGGCGGCGCCGACGGACCTTCTCCACGTCGGTGAACGGCCACGGCGCCTCGTTCGTGGACAGCCCCAGCCGCTCGCGCACGCTCATCGCCGCGCCCGCCAGGCGGCAGGCGGACTCGCGCAGCCCCGCCCCGAACGCCACCCGGGCGATCGCGGTCAGGGCGCGCGCCGCGTCCGCGCGCTGGCCCGTCGAGTGGCTCAGCAGCAGCCCCTCGCTCAGGTAGTCGTAGGCCTGGCCCGTGGACCCCTGCGCGTGCGCCACGCGGCCGATCCCGGCCAGGCAGCGCGCCTCCTCGGCCGCCGCCCCGATCAGCCGCTGGGTGTCCAGCGCCTCCCGGTAGCATCGGTCCGCCGTCATCAGGTCGCCGCTGGCCTCCGCCGCGCGCGCCTGGCCCATGAGGGTGACGCCCACGCCCCACCGGTGGTCGATCCCGCGCAGCAGCGTCAGCGCCGCGTTGTAGTGGTGGTCGGCCGTGGGGTGGTCGCCCTGCTGGGCGACCAGGGCCGCCCGGGTGCCCAGGGCGATCGCCTCGCCCCACAGGTCGCCCGACTCGCGGCACAGCCGCAGTGCCTCCTCCACCCGCACCGCGGCCTGGTCCGACACGCGCTCGCGCACCTCGACCAGGGCGAGCAGGTTGAGTGCGACGCGGACGAACACGTCGTCCCCGGCCTCGCGGCACAGCCGCAGGCCCTCCTCGCCCAGGGAGACCGCCAACCCGTGGTCGCGCCGCACCCGCGCCAGCTGGGCCCGGCCCACCAGCGCCCGCGCGCGGGAGGGCGCCTTCGCCGCGTCCTCCAGCTCCAGCAGGCGGTCCATCCAGTGCGCTCCCTCGGAGTAGCTCTGGTGGCTCACCCAGTGCGCGGTCAGGCTGACGCACAGCCGCAGGCCCGGCTCGGCGGCGCCGTGCTCCAGCGCCCAGCGCAACAGGGAACGCAGTGTGTCGTACTCGGCGATCACGCGCTGGCGTCCCGAGTCGCGCTCGCTCCAGGGCATGACCCGGCTCGACTCCAGCTTCTGGCCCAGGTCCTCGGCCAGGCGCAGCATCCTGTCCAGGAGCCTCTCCTGGAACAGCTCCGCCTCACCCGCCCCGACCAGGCGGGAGTGCGCGAACCGCTGCACGGCCTCCGGCAGCCGGTAGCGCACCCGGCCCTCGAACTCGCCGGTCACCGTGATCAGGGAGCGGTCCAGCAGGGACGTCACGAGGTCGAGGATGTCCGGTTCGGGCAGCGCCTCGTCGGCGCACACCTGCTCGGCCAGTTCCAGGTTCCAGCCACGGAACACCGACAGGCGGCGCAGCAGCACCCGCTCGGCCTCGGGCAACCCGGCGTACACGAAGTCCAGCACCACCGGCAGCATCTCGCTGCGCGGAACCGCCTGCCCCGGACCCGGCTGGACCTCGGGGGAGGACAGGTGCGCGCGCAGCCCCTCGGCCAGTACGGCGGGCCCCACCCCGGGCGCGCTCGCGCCCAGCGCCTCGATCCCCAGCGGGATGCCGCCAGCCAGGTCGCACAGCTCCGTCACGGTCTCCATCTCCTCGCGGGAGAGCGAGAAGCGCGGGTCGCGGGCGCGGGCGCGGTCCATGAACAGCCGCACCGCCTCCGCCCCGGCGGGGTCGGGCTGGGGCCCCTTGCGCGCGGGCAGCGGCAGCGCCATCGGTGTCACCCGCCACACGGTGCCGTCCGCCAGGCGGACCGGATCCTCGCTGGTGAGCAGGATCGACACGGACGGACAGGAGGCCAGCAGGGCCTCGCCGACCTCCGCCACCTGCTCGGCGGCGTGCTCGCACGCGTCCAGCACCAGCAGCAGGTGGCGTTCGCACAGCGCCTCGGTCACCGTGACCGACAGCGGCTGTCCCGGCTCCTCCACCACGCCCACGGCGGCGGCCACCCGCGCGTACACCTCCAGGGTCGTGCGCGCGTCGGCCATGCCGACCATCCACACGCCGTCGGGGAACCATGCCGTGGACTGTTCGGCCACGCGTATCGCCAGACGCGTCTTTCCCAGGCCGTCGGTTCCGCACAGCGTGACGGAGCGGCTGGAGCCGAGCAGACGGAGCAGGTCGCTCAGGTCCCGCTCACGGCCCACGAATCCGGTGCCCGGACGGGGGAGGTTGTGCCGCGCGGGCGCGGTCAAAGGTGCCATGGCCTTCACATGTAGGGGCTGTCGGGGGAGGTTCTCACCAGGGTTGGGGGGAAGGTCGGCAGGGGCGGACATCGTCGGTGTGGGCTCTGGTACCCGGGGTTCCTGTCTTAGCGGGTGCACGCGCACTGTGCAAGTGCGTCCCGCCAGCCGGGACCGTGTCAGCCACCGTCACCCGAGACGGCCCAGCCGGTCAACTGCGTCCTTGAGGAAATCGAGAGTTTTCTGAAGATGTTCGCGATGTGGCGGGCCGCCGTCGCGTGGCTGATCGTCAGTCGCTCGGCGATCTCGCGGTTGGACAGGCCCTGTTCGGCCAGCTCGGCGACCTCCCTCTCCCGGGGGGTCAGCGAGTCCGGACCCGAGGGTCCCGAGGGCCCCGAGGACTGCGGCCGGGGGAAGGCCAGCGCGCGGTCGAGCACCTGCTCCAGGGGCAGGGGGCGCCACGCGTTCCACGCCTCGGCGGTGCGCGTCGCGCCCACGCGCCGCTCCGCCGCCGACCGCAGCCGCAGCGTCTCGGCCGAGGGGCGGTCCAGCGCCGACCTCAGGTCGGCGGCCACTCCCACCAGGGCGGCGGCCCGCTCGGCCTCCTCCTCGGCCAGGGCCAGTTCCGCCAGCGCCTCCAGTGCCCGGGCCACCGCGAGCCTGCGCCCGGAGGTGAAACTCACCCGCAGGCACGTCGCCAGGGGCTCCCGGGCGAGCAGCGACTCGCCCTCGGCCAGGTACAGGCGGCCCAGTTCCCGGGCGCAGTGCGCGGTGGCCGGGGCGGCCTCCAGTTCGCCGAAGACGGACAGGGCGTCGGAGAACAGCTCCCGCGCCCGGGCGAAGCCGCCGCGCTCGGCGGCGATCGAGCCCAGCCCGTGCAGGGCGCGTGCCGCGCTCCACCGGTCGCCCAGGTTGTCGGCCACCGTGACGCTGTGCTCCAGGAGGGCCGTGGCCCGTTCGGTCTCACCGCGGCGGCGGGCCAGCTGGGCCAGCACGTCCAGCGTGGCCGCCTCGGTGATGGGGTCGCTGACCTGGGAGGCCCACTCCCCGGCCCGGACGGCGTGCTGCTGTCCCTCGTCCAGCGTTCCGGTACGCAGGCACAGCGCCGCCAGGGTGGCCAGGGCGGAGGCGGCGGCCCCCGCCTCGCGGCAGGCCCGCGCCGCCTCCAGGGCGCACAGGGCCAGGGTGGACACGCGCGGCACCGCGTCCAGGTCCAGCCGCAGCTCGGCGTGCAGGGCCAGGGCGCGCGCCCGCAGGTGCGGGGACTGAGCGTCGGGGTCGGTGGACAGCGCCCGCTCCAGGAGGCGGCTGCCCTCGGCGGCCAGGTCGCGCACGATCCAGTAGGGGCGCAGCGCCACACACACCCGCAGGGCCTCGTCCACGCGCCCCCGGGACAGCGCCCAGTCCACCACGCGGGCGTGGTTCTCCCGGTGGTGGTCGAGCAGCCGCAGGCGCCCCAGGCGCTCGCCCCACGGCATCGGCGCGCAGCAGCTCTTGGCCCACTCCTCCAGCCAGGCGACGCAGAAGCGCAGGTAGCGTTCCCACCGGTCGTCCCCGCCGCCGCTGTCGGCCAGGTGCTCGGCGGCGTAGGCGCGCACCGTCTCGGTCAGCCGGTAGTGGGTGGTGCCGTCGACCTCGGCGTCCATCACCACCAGCGACTTGTCCAGCAGGGAGAAGTGCAGCGGCAGGATGTCGGCGGGGTCGACCCCCTCGCCCGAGCAGACGTCCTCCGCGGCCTCCAGGTACCAGGTGGAGAACACCGACAACCGGTGCAGCAGGCGCCGTTCCGGCTCGGTGAGCAGGTCGTGGCTCCACTCCAGGACCGCGCGCAGCGTCCGCTGGCGCGGCGGCAGGTCCTCCGAGCCGTCACTGGTCAGCAGCTGGAAGCGGTCGTCCAGACGGCGCAGGATCTGCTGCACGGACAGCACCCGCACCCGGGCGGCGGCCAGCTCGATCGCCAGCGGCATGCCGTCCAGCATCCGGCAGATCTCCGCGATGTAACCGGAGTTCTCCCTGGTCATCTCGAACCCGGCGCGCGCGGCGTGCGCGCGGGTGACGAACAGCCGCACCGACTCGTAGCGCTGGGTGTCGCGCCGGGGGATGGGCGCGGGGTCGGCGGCGTAGGGGTCGGTGGGGGTGGGCCGCGCGGGCAGGGACAGCGGCGGCACCCGCCAGATGTTCTCCTCGGGCACGTGCAGGGGCTGGCGGCTGGTCACCAGGATGCGCACCCGGGGGCAGTCACGCAGCACGGCCTGGCACAGCTGCGCCATCGGCCCCACGGCGTGCTCGCAGGTGTCCAGGAGCAGCAGCAGGTTGCGGGTGCGCAGCGAGGTGATGACGGCGTCCGTCATCGTGCGCGAGTCGTCCTGCACCGCCTGGAGGCTGCCCGCGACCGCGCGCAGCGCCTGGTCGTGGGTGGAGGCCTCGCTCAGGTCGACGAAGCGCACGCCGTCGGGGAACCGGCGCATGACGCGCTCGGCCAGGTGCAGGGCCAGGCGCGTCTTGCCGATACCGCCGGTACCGGTCAGCGTGACCATCCGGGCGGTGCCCAGGAGGCGGCCCAGGTCGACGATGTCGCGCTCGCGTCCGACGAAGCTGATGAACTCGCCGGCGGACAGGGGCAGGTTGTGGCGGGGAGGAGACATGGCCTCGATTACTGGGCAGTGCTTCTTTGGGGCTCCGCTTCTCCCGCCCGTCACCCTCCACCACCCTCAACGGACGGCCTGCGGCTGCAGCCTTCCTGTGTTCAGGCGCCCCGAAGGCAGGAATCGGGTTGAAGCAGGCACAGCGGCACCTCCGGTGAGACGGCTCGTTCCTCGCAGTCTCACCTCCGGCACCTCCAGAACCCTGTCGGCGCTTGAACGACAACCCCCAGGGGCTGAACAAGCATCCACCACAGGCCCCAGGAGGCCGCGCCGCCGCTGCGGGGGCGACGCGGGGAACGCCGTTCCCAGTGTCGCACCCGCAGTCCCCGGTTGTCCTCCGAATGGCCGGTTCCGGCATGAGCGGACAGAAACCGCCCACGCCGGTCGGGAAGGTGCTATGGAGCGGTTACTCCGCGCTTTCCGGGCTCACGGGAGTCCAGGTGGCGGGGTCGGCCGGGCCCTGCTCCCCCGACCCCATGTCCTTGACCTCGTGGCCGCCGTCCTCACCGAACGGCGGGAACCACACGAAGGGGATGCCCTTCTTGGCGGCGTACTGGATCTGCTTGCCGACCTTGGCGGTGGAGTGGAACACCTCGGTGTTGAACCCGCGCCCGCGCAGCAGCTCCCCGGTGCGCAGGGCCTCCCTGCGGCGCTCGGCGCCGGGCACCACGACCATCACGTCGGTGGGGCAGGCGCGCCCCTCCTCGATCCGGCCCTCGGCGACGAGCTTGGCGAAGATGCGGGTGAGGCCGATGGAGATGCCCACGCCCGGCAGCCGCCTGCGGATGAACTGCCCGGCCAGGTCGTCGTAGCGCCCGCCCGCGCAGATGCTCCCGTAGCCGGGGTCGTCGTCGAAGGAGGCCTCGTAGACCGTGCCCGTGTAGTAGTCCAGACCGCGGGCGATGGACAGGTCGGCCACGACGCTGCCCTCGGGCAGGTCGGCCAGGTCCTCCAGGACGAAGGAGAGCTCCTCCAGCCCCTCGTCGAGCAGCTCGGAGGCGACCCCGAGCCCGCGGACCCGCTCGGCGACGTCGGAGCCGGTGCCCCGGACGCGGGCCAGCGCGAGGCAGGCGTCGGCCTGCTCCCCGGTCAGGCCGTCGGCCAGCAGGATCCGGCGCACGCCGTCGTCGCCGATCTTGTGCAGCTTGTCCACGGCGCGGATGACCGCGATCGGGTCCTTGATGCCCAGGCCCTCGTAGAAGCCCTGGAGGACCTTGCGGTTGTTGACGTTGAGCGTCCAGGCGGGCAGGTCCAGCCCGCTGAGCACCCGGTGCACGATGCGCGGCAGTTCGGCGTCGAAGTGCAGCGGGACGGAGTCGACGTTGATGACGTCGATGTCGCACTGGGTGAACTCGCGGAAGCGCCCCTCCTGGGGACGCTCGCCCCGCCACACGCGCTGCATCTGGTAGCGCTTGAAGGGGAAGGCCAACTCGTTGAAGTGCTGGGCCACGTACCGCGCGAAGGGCACGGTCAGGTCGAAGTGCAGTCCGAGCCTGGCGTCGGAGTCGTCCTTGGCGTCGGCCTGGAGGCGGTGCAGGGTGTAGACCTCCTGGGAGGTCTCGCCCTTGGCCATCAGCACGTCGAGGTTCTCCACGGACGGCGTCTCCACCGACGCGAAGCCGAAGGACTCGAACCCGGCGCGGATATGGTCCAGCCAGCGCTGCTCCACGGCCCGGACCTGGGGGGACCACTCGGGGAAACCGCTGATGGGAGTGGGGCGGACGACGCGCTGATCGGACATGTGGGGTTCTCGGCTCACAGTTTCGTCTCGGCTTGCTGGCCCCGTCCGCGCCGCGGCGCGCGTGCGCGCGCGGGTTCGCTCGTCGGGCGGGGGGAGGGCCGGTCCAGTCTACGGGGAACCCGGGCGGGAGGGTGGCGCGACGAACGGAACGCCGCCGCGACCGCTCCCCGCGGTCCGGCCACCACCGGCCCACGTGGACGGTTGTGGGCCGGTGGGGCGCTGGCGCGCCGGACCGGAGTGTCGACCGGACCGACGCCGAAGAGCGAGACGTCGGTGGGTGGCCCTGTGTCCGGGGGCGCCGCCGGGGCTCCCGCGGATGGTCGCGTCCTCGTGCCAGGAGTCTGCTCCGCGACCGCACTTGCCGGTGCGGGGGCCCTGCCTCCACCGTAGACTCCGCGGACCCCGCCGGACAGGGATCAGCGCGGCCGAAAGCGGCCGAAAATGACCGCTCACAATGTCGTAAAGTCGACCTTCCGGGGTACAGGTGTGTGCTTATCTGTTCACGGTCGGTTTCGGGCGGGGGACGCACCGCCACGGAACGGCCACCCGACTCCCGCGGCTCCTCCCTCTGCCCGGGAGCCGCGAACCCCACGAGCCGGCCGTGTGGCATGTCGCACCACTGGGCCAAAACGCCTTCCCCATCGGCCATCCGGTGTTAGGTTCCAGGAACGGTGCCTCCCGCGTCGGTACCGACCCCGGCGGGTCGCGTACCCCGAGGACCGGACCGTGCGCGCCGTCCGTCCCGCTGGCCCGGCACTCCCGCTAGGACTAACTGTGATCGATCCAGTCAACAGCACGAACAACGTCCACGCCTCCACCGAGTTGTCCACCAAGATCATCGTCGCCGGGGGGTTCGGGGTCGGGAAGACCACGTTCGTCGGCACCGTCTCGGAGATCCCGCCCGTGCGCACCGAGGCCGCGGTCACCGCCGCCAGCGCGGGCGTGGACGACCTCTCCCACACCCCGGACAAGACGAGCACCACGGTCGCGATGGACTTCGGCCGCATCTCGCTGGACACCGACCTGACCCTCTTCCTGTTCGGAACCCCGGGACAGCAGCGCTTCTGGTTCATGTGGGACGACCTGGTCCGGGGCGCGCTGGGCGCCGTGATCCTGGCAGACACCCGCCGCCTGGAGGACACCTTCCAGGCCCTGGACTACTTCGAGCGCCAGTACCGGCTGCCCTTCGTCGTCGCGGTCAACGAGTTCGACCCCGAGAACCTCCACAGCCCCGAGGAGCTGCGCGACGCCCTGGACCTGACCTCGGACGTGCCCGTCGTGCACTGCGACGCCCGCGACCGCAACTCCGTCGTCCGGGTCCTGGTGACCCTGGTCAAGCACGCCATGGCGGTGGAGGCCCGCCAGCGCCACCAGCGCCAGTTGGCCTGAGGCGCCGGGCGCCCCGTGGCAGACCGGGGGCGGTTTCGACGGAACCGTCCGCACATGTGGGCGCCCGGGGTTCTCTCAACGGTTGTGTCCGGCGTTACCCTGTGGTGGTGTTCGGACGAATGGCGGAAGGCGTTCGCCGCTTCCTGGGTAAGCCCGGTGCGGTGGATCTGCGGCCCTATACCAAGCTCCTGTCGGCGATCGAGGCCGAGGAGGATGGTCTGCGTGCGCTCAGTGACACCGAGCTGACGGAGAAGGCCATCGAACTCGGCAACGCCGAACTCCCCTACGAGCGCGACGACCTCGTGTCGCTGTGCGCGGTCGGCCGCGAGGCCGCCCGGCGTTCACTCGACGAGCGACCCTTCGACGTGCAGCTCCTCGGTGTCATGGCCCTGCTCGACGGCCACGTCGCCGAGATGGCCACGGGCGAGGGCAAGACGCTGGCGGGCGCCCTCGCCGCCGCCGGGTTCGCCCTGCGCGGCCGGCGCGTGCACCTGCTCAGCGTCAACGACTACCTGGCCCGGCGCGACGCCGAGTGGATGCGCCCCCTCTACGACATGCTCGGCGTCACCGTGGGCTGGATCACCGAGGACTCCACTCCCCAGGAGCGCCGCGCCGCCTACTCCTGCGAGGTGACCTACGCGGCCGTCAGCGAACTGGGCTTCGACGTCCTGCGCGACCGCATGGTCACCGACATCGCCGACCGGGTCGTGCCGCCGCCGCAGGTGGCGATCATCGACGAGGCCGACTCGGTGCTCGTCGACGAGGCCCGCGTACCGCTGGTCCTGGCCGGCGCCGCGGAGAGCGTGGACGCCGACGTGGAGATGGCCGACGTCGTGCGCGGGCTCAAGCCGCGCCTGCACTACGAGGTCGACGGTGAGGGGCGCAACGTCCAGCTCACCGACGCCGGCATCGACGCGGTGGAGAAGGCGCTGGACGGGGTCGACCTGTACTCCGAGGACGACACCTCCGTCCTGCCGCAGGTCAACCTGGCCCTGCACGCGCACGTGCTGCTCCAGCGCGACGTCCACTACGTGGTGCGCGACGGCGAGGTCCGCCTCATCAACGAGTCGCGCGGACGCATCGCCCTGCTCCAGCGCTGGCCGGACGGCCTCCAGGCCGCGGTCGAGGCCAAGGAGAAGGTGGCGCTCAGCGAGACCGGCGAGGTGCTGGACTCCATCACCGTGCAGTCGCTCGTCCTGCGCTACCCCACGCGCGCCGGCATGACCGGTACCGCGATGGCCGTCGCTGAACAGCTCCGCGAGTTCTACGAGCTGGAGGTCGCGGTCATCCCCTCCAACAAGCCCAACGTCCGCGAGGACCACGGCACGCGCCTGTACGCCACGCGCGAGGAGAAGGAGGACGCCCTCCTCGCCAGGGTGGAGGAGGTCCACAAGTCCGGGCGGCCGATCCTCATCGGCACCCAGGACGTGGCCGAGTCCGAGCTGTTGGCCGGGCGCCTGCGCGAGGCCGGGCTGGAGTGCGTGGTCCTCAACGCCAAGAACGACGCCGACGAGGCCTCCATCATCGCCGAGGCGGGCACCCACGGCGCCGTCACCGTCTCCACCCAGATGGCCGGGCGCGGCACCGACATCCGCCTGGGCGGCAGCGACATGGCCGACCGCGAGCGGGTGGTGGAGACCGGCGGCCTGTACGTGATGGGCTTCGGCCGCTACCCCAGCAGCCGCCTGGACGGGCAGCTGCGCGGCCGCGCGGGGCGCCAGGGCGACCCGGGCGACTCCATCTTCTTCGTCAGCATGGACGACGACCTGGTGGTCAACCACGCCCCCGAGACCACGGGCTACCAGACCACCTCGGAGGGGGAGATCACCGACCAGGGCTGGCTGGCCATGGTCGACCACGCGCAGCGGGTCGCCGAGGGGCAGCTGCTGGAGGTGCACCGCAACACCTGGCGGTACAACCAGCTGATCGACGTGCAGCGCGACGTGGTGCTGGAGCACCGGGAGATGGTCCTGACCGGGGACCAGGGCGACCGGCAGATCAGGGCCGACCGCAAGAAGCGGCACGAGGAGCTGCTGGAGGAGCTGGCCGGGAGGGGCGCCGGGGGCGAGGAGAGCGCCGGAGCCGAGGAAGCCGCCGAGGTCGAGGAGAGCGCCGAGGCCGCCGGGCGCGGGCAGGAGGCCGAGGAGGCGGAGAGGAACGAGGAGAAGGTCGCCCGGGCGGCCCGCCTCATCACCCTCTACCACCTGGACCGGGGCTGGACCGACCACAACGCCTTCCTGTCGGAGCTGCGGGAGGGCATCCACCTGCGCTTCCTGGGCCGCCGCGACCCGCTGGACGAGTTCAACCGCGACGCGGTGCCGGTCTTCAAGGGCTTCCTGGACGACGCGCGCGCCCGGGCCGCCGATAGCTTCGAGGAGCTGGAGGTCGTGGACGGCGAGCTGGACGTGAGTTCGGTGGGCGTCAAGCGCCCGTCGATGACGTGGACGTACATGGTGCACGACCACCCGTTCAGTTCCGCGTTCGAGACACTGGTGGGCAGGCTCAAGGGTGGCCGGGGGAGCGGGAGCTGACCGTTCTCCCACGGACGGATGCGCGGGTCGGGACCAAAGTCCCGGCCCGCGCATTACTTTTGTCAGCTACTCTGCTCGAAACGCCCCACAAGCCCGAAAACGGCATCACCAATTGCCCCGTCCGGGTTAACATGGCTGCGTTTTCAACGAAACCCGAGACGGTTGGGACGAAATTCACCGTGATCCACGAGGTCGGTGCGCAAGAGAAGATCAGTTATGGACGGAACGACCGATTCGCGGGCGGTCCGGTGGGCGGGGGCAGTTTCTGGGTGGGTGACGACGGCCAGCCGGTCGCCAAGATCGGCGGACCGAAGGAGTGGCGGCCCACGCCCATGATCGACGTCCGGGTGGGTGACGTGTTCAGTGTCGGCGGACAGGCGTGGAGGGTGACCGACATTGTCGACGCGGATACTCCCTCCGCATATCTGCTGGCCACGCGAATAAGTTGAGACTCGGGGCCCCGGGCGAACGCCCGGGGCCTTCGCTCTCCTTGTTCCGGTCGGGGTTCGCAACCCCCTGCAACCTTTTACCGATGGGGGATTGCCGGCCCCCGGTTTTGTCGCGGACCCTCATTTCGGGTGCCGCCCGGCGGGGTTTTTGGTGTCTATGTGGCTTGTGTTAACCCTGGGGCTCCAGAGGTGAAGTGCCGGGTAGGAACGCACATCGGCGCAGGTCACGGATGGGAGTGGCGCGTTCACCAGTGTGAATCGAGACGTTCCGGTTATCTGATGGAGGGTGTTCGTGTTACCGGTTCCTCGTTAACGTCTGTGGAGCAGGGCGCGCCCCGGCAGCGGCCAAAGGGAGGGTCCCCCCGCTCTCGGAGAGTCCACGGGCCGCTGCGCCCTGCCGCCCCAAGGCCGGTCCCAGGGGCTGTCCCCCGCCCCTGGGCCTGGCCGCCCCGCGTAGGCGGGGAGGTCCCTCCCCGGACCCCGCGTCCCGCGCGACGCCGCGCGGGGCGGCTCCTCCCGTTCCGGTGCGTGTACGCGTTTCCTGCCAGGTGCCTGCCGAGCGGTGCCCCGACGCCCTCAGAGCCTCTCCGCCCGGCGTCGAGTAGATCCTGTTCCACGGGCCAGCGCTCCCTGTCCTCCCCGGTTTCCGTGATGGTGTTCGGAAATTCGGGTCTTGCGCTAGAACGCGTTTCAGTATTAGTCTCCGGAGGTGCCTGGCCCGGTGAGGGCGCCCGACGGCTCGACCGTGGGGCGCCAGCGGACGGCAGGTGAGGACGGTCGTCCGTCGAAGTCGGATCGCGCCCCGACTCCGGCGGACGGCGTCCGCCCGTCCGTCGGCCGCCCGGGCTCCGCCGCTAGGCGAGCAGGCGGCAGAGTTCGGTGAAGGTGGGACACGGCCAGGCCAGGCGGCACCCCCGGCAGAGGTCCCCGTCCTCGTCGCCGGGGGCGTGCAGGTGCAGCAGGTCCACGCAGACACCGGCCAGGGCGGACACCTCGTCGCGCGCGTTCGCGTAGAAGGCGACGTCGTTGATCCGGGCCAGGGCGTTGGACGGGCCCGCGGTCGGGATGCCGACCGTGTCCGGTTCCCAGGGGACCGCACGCGCCGAGCGCTCCCGGATTCCCAGAACGCACTGGAGCAGTCTCGCGTGCTCGGAGAGGTGACCCCTCCCCGACGCTGGTCTGGTGAACGGCGACATCGCTGATCTCCCCCACCACGTGGATACGCAGCCTCACGTGGTAACACAGCGTATACCCAGTATCGCTCCTTGTCGCGACACGCGGAGGCGGGGCGGGGAAGAAGGGGGGAGGGGAGAGCGGGCCGCCCGGGGAGGGGCGGCCCGCCGAAGGGGGGAGTGAGGATTCTTCTGGACGCGGGGACCCGCTAGCCGCAGCCTCCGCCGCAGTTGCAGGAGCCGCCGCTCTGACAGCCGCAGCCGCAGCCCGAACCGCAGCTGCATCCGCGCAGGTCGGGGGTTGTGGTCATCTGGTGAGTCACAGTCCCTCCAAGGGGCTCGACAGCACCCGTGCGCGATCACGCCGGAGCCTCCCCGGTGGGAGGGGGCGTCACGGGCGCGTTTCCCGCAGGAGACCGTGCCCGTTCGTCGTCGCCCCCAACCGGGGCGGGCGTCGACGCCGCCGGGCCCGCGGGCTCCCCTCGTCCGTCGCGGGGCGCGGGGGCCGTACTGACCTGCGCGGAGGTCCCGTGCGGGTTCAGGCGAAGAAGGTCGGTGCGACCGCCGGACGGCGTGTCATTCGGTAGAGCCAAACCTGGCCGACGAACATGACCGGAATTACGGGACCGAGGGACGCCCACACGAACACCGCGGTCGTGGAGGGTATCGGCGCCGAGGGCAGCTCCAGCGCCGTCAGCGCCACCAGCAGACCGGGGACGGCGATCGCCACCGCCGACGTGTGCCGTGACAGCATCGGGCCCACCAGGCCGCTCGTCGCCGCCAGGGCCGCCAGCAGCACCGCGGCCAGCGCGGCCGCGGGCCCGGGGGACAGGACCGGATCGCCGGGCAGTGCCGCAGCCACCGCCGCCAGCGCCACCGCCCCCAGGGCGAGGCGCGCGAGCGGGCGCGTGTCCCGGGCGGCCACGTCCGCGCTCTCGGAGTCGGCCGGACCGACCAGCCGCTCGGCCCCGAAGGCCGCGCCGCGCAGCGCGAACAGCGCCGTGACGGCGGCCGCGCAGAGCGGCGTGAACGGGCTCGCGGTGAGACCGCCCGCGAGCAGGCCCGCCACCACCAGGCCCCACGAGGCGGCCAGGGTCCAGCTGCCCGCCACGAGCGCGCAGTCGCAGGCCATCCGCCAGCGGTCGCCGTCCACGCGGGCGCGCAGCCACAGCCCCGCGTCTCGGACCAGCCACCCGGCCAGCAGGACGGCGAGCACGGGCCACAGCTCGGCGACCACGTGGTGCTCCAGGACGGGGAACAGGCCCGCCAGGACCCCGACCGCTGCGACCAGCCACACCTCCGAGGCCAGGAAGTAGGGGGCGACGGCGGCGACCACGCGGCGGCGCTGCTCGGGGCCGCGCGCCAGGCGCGGCATCAGCATGCCCAGACCGATGTCGGAGCCCGCCAGGACGAGGTAGCCCACGACGAGCAGGGCGAGGAGTGCGGAGGAGAGGAGGTCCATGGCTGCGGCCTTCCGGGCTCAGTACGTGTGGACGGGGGCGGCGGGATCACGGGGCTCCGCGGGGTCCTCGGGCGGCCGTGTGCGCGGCTCGGCCAGCGGGCCGCCCCCGGGGCCGCGCCGCGCGTAGCGCACCAGGAGCCAGTAGGTGACGGCGGCCAGGGCCGCGAAGGCCGCGGTGAAGAAGCCGAAGGAGGCCGCGGCCGCGGCCGGGGACAGGGGGGACACCGCGTCAGCCGTGGTCAGGTGGTGCACGACCGTCCAGGGCTGGCGGTTGGTCTCCCGGTACACCCAGCCGCCGACGCTGGCCAGGTAGGGCAGGAACGGCGTCACCACGAGCGGGGCGAGGAACCACCTCCAGCGGTCGAGCCCGCCGAGGGGCCAGGCCAGCAGCATGAGGGGGCCCAGGAGGAACATCAGCGCCCACGACGTCACCATCACCAGGTCGCCGGTCGTGTTGGCCGCGTCCAGGAGGGGCCCGCCCGGGTTCGCCGCCTCGATCGCCGCGATCTCCTCGGCGGTGTAGGTCAGCCCGCTCGTGGGCGGGTCCTGGCCGAACAGCCCGAACTGCACCCCGCCGAAGGCCGACACGGGTACCGGCACGAGGCACAGGACCAGCGTCGCGTAGCGGACGCCGCGCCGGAAGACGCCGTGCGCGTCGTCGCGCCGGACGAGGTGGTAGGCGCTGGTCGCGGCGACGACCAGGGCGCCGACCAGCAGGGAGCCGGTGACGATGTGACCGAAGGCCAGCACGGCCGCCGGGTTGGTCATCAGCGCGACGGGGTCGGTCAGATGCGCCACCCCGTCGACCATCTCGAAGCCCACGGGGTTGCGCAGGAAGCCGTTGGAGACCAGCACCCACCACGCCGAGGCGTACGCCGTCGCGGTCACCACGGCGAAGCAGGCCAGGTGCGCCCACCGGCCCATGCGGTCCCACCCGAAGATCCACAGCCCCAGGAACGTGGACTCGACGAAGAACGCGGTCATCGTCTCCAGCGCCAGGGGAGCGGCGAAGGTGTAGCCGAACACCGAGTGCAGACCGCTCCAGTTCAGTGCGAGCTGGAGCTCCATCACCAGTCCGGACAGGATGCCCATCCCGTAGTTGACCAGGTACAGGCCGCCCCAGAACCGCACGGCGGTCATCCGCGAGCGGTCGCCGCGCAGGATGGCGACCAGCTGGGTGGTGAGGACGTAGGGGGCCAGCCCGAGGGTCAGGGCCACGAACATGTAGTGGGTGGCGGCGGTCAGCGCGAACTGGAGCCGCGCCAGCAGGAGGGGGTCTTCGAACATCGTCGGGCCTCGCGTTCGGCGGTGGGAACGCGGTCAAGCATCCGACTGCGGAAGGGGCGGGCACATCGTCCCGGCGGGGACTCCTCGCCGCCCTCCCCGAGGGTAGGGCGGCGGCGGAGGTACTCCGGTGGGCGTACGGGACGACCCCGAGGCGACCCCGAGACGGCTCGGGTGCTCGCGTCCCGGACTCACCGGCTCCACTTCGGGGTGACCAGGGCGCTCTCGTAGGCGATGACGACCAGCTGGGCGCGGTCGCGCACCCCCAGCTTGACCATGGCCCGGCTGACGTGGGTCTTGGCGGTGGCCGGGCTGAGCACCAGGTGGGCGGCGATCTCCTCGTTGGACAGGCCGCCGCCGACCAGGGCGACCACCTCGCGTTCGCGCTCGGTGAGCCCGTTCAGCCGGACCGAGGGGTCGGGCGCGCTCGGCGGCCGGCGCGCGTAGTCGGCGATCAGCCGTCGGGTGATCCCCGGCGACAGCAGCGCCTCGCCGCCGTGCACCACCCGCACCGCCCGCAGCAGGTCCCCGGGCTCGGTGTCCTTGACCAGGAACCCGCTGGCCCCCGCGCGCAGCGCCTCGAAGATGTACTCGTCCAGGTCGAACGTGGTGAGGATGACGACCCGCGTCGCCTCCAGGACGGGGTCGGCCAGGATGAGCCCGGCGGCGGCCAGGCCGTCCACACCGGGCATGCGGATGTCCATGAGGACCACGTCCGGGCGTTCGGCGCGGGTCAGGCGGACGGCCTCCCCGCCGTCGGCGGCCTCGGCGACCACCTCGATGTCGGGAGCGCTGTCCAGCAGCGCGCGGAACCCCGCGCGCACCAGTGCCTGGTCGTCCGCGAGCAGTACCCGGATCAACGGGGCCTCGTTTCCTCGGTGTCGGGGGAGGGAGCGGCCGGTGTCCGGCGGTCCGCACCAGCGCCGTCGAGCGGGAGCCGGGCGCGCACCCGGAACCCTCCACCCCGGAGGGGGCCCGCGTCCACCGTGCCTCCCACCAGGGAGGCGCGTTCGCGCATCCCGGTGATGCCGTTGCCCGGTACCGGCGGCCCGACGGTTCCGGCGCCGTCGTCGGTCACCTCCACGACCAGTGAGGACGCGCGGTGCTCGATGCCCACCCGCGCCGAGGAGGCCCCCGAGTGGCGGACCACGTTCGTCAGCGCCTCCTGGACCGTGCGGTAGGCGGCGGACTCGGTGCTCACGGGCAGGTGCCCGGGCACACCGCTGACCTCCACGGCCACGTCGATCCCCGCGCGGCGGGTGCCCTCGGCCAGCTCCTCCACGCGGCCCAGCCCGGGGACCGGAGACCTGGGCGCGGCCTCGTCCACGGCGCGCAGCACGCCGAGCATGCCGCGCAGCTCGGTCAGCGTGTCCTTGCTGGTCTGCTTGATGGTGGCCAACGCCTCCGCGGCCCGCTGCGGCTCGGTCTCCATCAGGTACAGAGCGGTGCCCGCCTGCACGTTGATCAGGGAGATGTTGTGCGCCACCGTGTCGTGCACGTCCCGGGCCAGCCGGACGCGCTCCTCGGAGGCCCGGCGCAGCAGCTCCTCCTCCCGGGTGCGCAGGGACTCGGCCTCGCGCTCGCGGTCGGCCCGCAGGTACTCCTGCCGCCAGCGCACGACCTCGCCCGCGCACAGCAGGACGAGTACCCAGCCGATGATGCCGACCGCCTCGGGCCGGAAGGACCCGGTCACGAGGACCTCGTAGCCGTTGACGGCCACGAACTGGCCGACGCCCAGCGTCCAGCCGAACGCGCGGTATCCCCAGCGCACCATGGTGTAGAGCATGACGGCGGTGCACAGCATGACCATGCCGTCGGGAAAGCCCAGGGGGTAGTAGCTGGTCGCCGTGACGACCGAGACGAGTGCGGTGAGGCGGGGCAGGGAGGTCCGCCACAGGACCGGCAGGCACGCGGCGAGGATGAGCGCGTACCCCCACGGCCACGGGTCGCGGTCGTCGGGGATCGGGTCGACCAGTTCGATGACCAGGACGCTGCCCAGGGACAGAACGAGCAGGGCCAGGGCGATCCACGCGTCGGTGCGCGCGGGACGCGCAAGGCGGAGGAGTAGTGCTGCCACAACCCCGACAGTACGGGGGTCCCCCCGGGGAGGCCGTCACCCCGGGGGAGGGTTTTCCGGAGGCGGGCTACTCCCCGGGGAGTAGCCCGCCTCCGGAGGAGTCTGCGGGGGCAGGCAGGGCGTCCCTCGGCGGTGCGCAACCACCCGCCGGTAGAGCGCGGGCTGGTGGAGGATCCAGCTGGGTTGGCGTAGAGCGTCACTGGGTCAGCAAGTTAATGGGACTGTGATTTCGGTCTCCGGCCGCGCTCACGTTCACCCGTAGGGGGTTTTGAACCCCCCCACGGACTGAGGCCGCCTGAAAAGGGACACCCCCTGCGGCCGGAGCGCCGCTGTCCGCTCTACGGGTGGGTGGTTGCCCTTTGCGGAGGGCTCCACCCCCCTGCGGTGCACCGCCAGCCCGCGCTCTACGGGTACACGGCTGGGGTTTCCCGGGTGCTCTCTCCGGCTAGAAGACGCCGTCCGGCGGGGCCGGGGAGTCGACGGCGTCGGCGTCGCGCACGGGGGACCGGCCCGAGACGAAGCGGTCCAGCTCCTCGCCCTCCAGCAGGCGGGCCATCTCCGGGTCCCGGTGCGCGCGGCGGCCCAGCTCCTCCACGGGCAGGGGGCTGTGCGAGGCGGTCAGGACCAGGTTGCCGAACCGCCGTCCGCGCAGCACGCCCGGCTCGGCCGACAGCGCCGTGTGCGGCAGCGCCGTCCGCGCGGTCGCCACCTGGCCCCGGGCGTGGGCCAGCCCCCCGCCGTCGCCGATGTTGACCACCAGCGTCCCGGACGGCCGCAGGACGCGCGCCAGTTCGGCGTAGAACTCCACCGACGTCAGCCGGGCCGGGGTGCGCGCACCCGCGAACACGTCGCTGACCACCAGGTCCGCGCTGTCGGCGTGCCGGGCGGCGATCCACTCCCGGGCGTCGCCGATGCCCACGCGCAGCTGTGCCCTGCGGTCCCAGGGCAGCCGCCTGCGCACCATCTCGACCAGGGGCGCGTCCACGTCCACCGCGCGCTGCCGGGAACCGGGACGGGTGTGGGCCACGTAGCGGGCCAGCGTCAGCGCGCCCGCGCCCAGGTGCAGGGCGTCCACGGCCTCCCCCGGCGGCGCCACGAGGTCGGCCGCGTGCGCGATGCGGCGCACGTAGGAGAAGTCCAGGTACGCGGGGTCGGCCAGGTTCACGTGGGACTGGGGCGTACCGTCCACGACCAGGAACCACGAGTCGGACCGGTCGGCGTCGGCCAGCAGCTCCGTGCCCGAGTCCCCGTCGGCCTCAGGTTCCTCCCGCGCGCCGCGTCTGCCCACTTCCGCCTCCGTTCGTCGGCCCCAAGACTATGCACAGGCCCGAGCGAGCGTGCCCGGGGTGGCGCTAGCCTGGGGATCCCAAGTTTCGTTGCCAGGCTCCTACCTGGCATTGCAAGTTCCCTTGCGTATCCCACGAGGAGTGGCCGTGCTACTGCGGATGTCGACCCTGTTCCTGCGCACCCTGCGTGAGGACCCGGCGGACGCCGAGGTGCCGAGCCACAAGCTGCTCGTCCGCGGCGGGTTCGTGCGCCGTGCCGCCCCCGGCGTCTACACCTGGCTGCCCCTGGGCAAGATCGTCCTGGAGAACGTCTCCCGGATCGTGCGCGAGGAGATGGACGCCATCGGCGCCCAGGAGGTGCTCCTGCCCGCGCTGCTGCCCCGCGAGTACTACGAGGCCACCGGGCGCTGGGAGGAGTACGGCGACACCCTGTTCCGCCTCAAGGACCGCAAGGGCGCCGACTACCTGCTCGGCCCCACCCACGAGGAGCTGTTCACGCTCCTGGTCAAGGGCGAGTACTCCTCCTACAAGGACTTCCCGGTCACCCTGTACCAGATCCAGGAGAAGTTCCGCGACGAGGCGCGTCCCCGCGCGGGCGTGCTGCGCGGCCGCGAGTTCCACATGAAGGACTCCTACTCCTTCGACATCGACGACGAGGGCCTGCGCGCGTCCTACGCCGACCACCGCGCCGCCTACATCCGCGTCTTCGACCGGCTGGGCCTGGAGTACGTGATCGTGTCGGCCACCTCGGGCGCCATGGGCGGATCGGCCTCCGAGGAGTTCCTGGCCGTCGCCCCGACCGGCGAGGACACCTTCGTGCGCAGCACGGAGTCCGACTACGCCGCCAACGTCGAGGCCGTGGCCGTCCCGGCCCCCGAGGCGCTGCCGGTCGAGGGGCTGCCCGAGGCCGCGGTCCACCACACCCCGGACACCGCCACCATCCAGACTCTGGTGGACTTCCTCAACGGCGCCGGGCTGGGCCGCGACTTCAGCGAGGCCGACACCCTCAAGAACGTCCTGGTCAAGACCCGCACGCCCGGCGCCAAGGAGTGGGAGCTGCTCGCCGTCGGCCTGCCCGGCGACCGCGAGGTGGACTTCAAGCGACTGGAGGCGGCGCTGGAGCCCGCCGAGGTCGCCCTCCTGGAGGAGGCCGACTTCGCGGCCAACCCCTTCCTGGTCAAGGGCTACATCGGCCCCCGCGCGCTGCTGGACAACAAGGTCCGCTACCTGGTCGACCCCCGGGTGGTCACCGGCACCGCCTGGGTGACCGGCGCGGACGAGGCCGACCACCACGTCGTCGACCTGGTCGCGGGCCGCGACTTCGTCCCGGACGGCACCATCGACGTCGCCGAGGTGCGCGACGGCGACCCCTCGCCCGACGGCAGGGGCACCCTGTACACCGCGCGCGGCATCGAGATCGGCCACATCTTCCAGCTGGGCCGCAAGTACACCGACGCCTTCCAGGTGGACGCCCTGGGTCCCGACGGCAAGCCCCGGCGGGTCACCATGGGCTCCTACGGCATCGGCGTCTCGCGCGCCGTCGCCGCGGTCGTCGAGCAGTCCCACGACGACAAGGGCGTCGTCTGGCCGCGCGAGGTGGCGCCCGCCGACGTGCACGTGGTCGGCACCGGCAAGGGCGAGCAGGTCGAGGAGGCGCTGCGGATCGCCCGGGAGCTGGAGGCCAGGGGCCTGCGCGTCCTCGTGGACGACCGCAAGGGGGTCTCGCCCGGAGTCAAGTTCACCGACGCCGAACTCCTGGGCATCCCGACCGGCGTCATCGTCGGCCGCGGCCTCAAGGACGGCCTGGTGGAACTGCGCGACCGCGCCACCGGCGACCGCGAGGAGGTCGCCCTGACCGAGATCGTGGACCGCGCCGTCGCCGCCTGCCGCGCGTAGCGGGTGACGGAAAAGGGGGGGAGGGCCCGGGCCCTCCCCCCCTTTTCCGTCACCCCGGAGCCCTTCGCGCATCGGCGGCCGCCCGCGACGCCGAGGGTTCCGTCAGCGGCTATCCGGCCTCGTCGAAGCCGGGCAGGGCGTCCAGCGCCCCGCCCCACTCCAGCATGCGCACGGTCGTCTCCTGCAGTGCCCGGGCGCCCGTCACCCGCAGGTCGGTGTCCCGTGAGGCGGTCAGCCACAGGTGGGCGCGCGCGGCCGCCTGCTCCAGCCCCGCGGCGTAGGTGTCGACGGCCTCGTCGCCGTACTCCTCGGCGACCGGGTAGGAGGCCAGCGCGGGCGGTGGATCCACGCCCCGCTCCACCGCGGCCGCGTGCAGCGCGTCGCGCAGCGCCTTGTGCTCGTGGGCGGTGCTTCCCGCGTGGTCGCGGCGGCCCTCGTCCTCGGCGGCCCCGCCGATGAACTCGTACCCGTACACGGCCGCGTGTTCGGCGCGCAGCGCCTCGGCCAGCGCCTGGGGGCCGGGGTCCGGCTCCTCACCGGTGGACGCGGGGCTCTCGCTCACCTTGCTACCTGCCTTCCGTCTGGGGGTGTGCGCCGCTACTGCTCCTGGGCCAGCAGGTGGGCGTGCCCCGCCTCGCACGCGCCGATCGCGCTGATCAGCTGCGCCAGCGCGGAGTCGGTGACGGCGCCCGCCTGGTCCAGCCGGGCACCGGTCGCCGCGGCCTCCAGCACGCGCAGCGCCGCGGTCCCCGGCGCCGCCTCCGGAACGGGGGCCTCCTCGGGGGAGGAGGGGTCTCCCGAGGGCTCGGGGGAGGGGGACGGGGCGTCCTCGGGGAGGGACTCCAGCAGCGCGTCCAGGTGGGACAGGTGGTGTTCCAGGAACCGCTCCAGCAGCTCCACCCGACCCGTCCCCTCGGCGACGGCGGCCTCGTAGCGCGCGATCATCCGCTCCTTCTCCCGGACCACCGCACGCAGCACGTACACGTCCGGGGTCACGTCGGAGGGGTACCACTCAGCACCGCCGCACCCGGCCAGGCCCACGGCTCCCACAGCGGCCGTCGCGCCCAGCACCGTGCGACGGCTGACACGGCCGATCCCCACGCGCTCTCCCTCCCGTGCGGTGCGGGCCGCTCCGCGGCGGCCCCCCGGCCCCCCATCCTTCCACGTCCCGTACCGCGCGGGGGACGCCGCCTCGTGGGCGCGTCCCGGAGGGCACTCGCCGACGCGCCCCGGCCACCGACGGCGACCTGGAGGGGTTCCGGGTGTGGATACCCTTGCAGCACAACCGCCGTCGCACGCGACGCGCGGTCGGCCCGCGTCCCCGCACCAGGGGGCGGGCAGCTGAAGTCGAAGACTACGTACAGAGCTGGACCGCCCCGTACACCGGCCCGACGGCCGCGCGGGCGGGATCTTCGCCGTTGGAGGAGCAGGACCACATGGGAGCGCAGGCGCGCGAGGAGCGCATCGCCGAGCTGCTGGAGCCGGTACTGGCCGAGGCCGGACTGGACCTGGAAGCCGTCGAACTCACACCGGCTGGCAAGCGACGGGTGCTGCGCGTGGTCGTGGACTCCGACAACGGGGTCGACCTGGACACGGTCGGCGAGGTCAGCCAGGAGGTGAACACCCTGCTGGACTCCTCCGACGTCATGGGCGCGCAGCCCTACGTCCTGGAGGTCACCTCGCCGGGGGTGGACCGCCCGCTGACCCAGCCGAGGCACTGGCGCCGCTCCCGAGGCCGCCTGGTGATCGCCTCCCTCACCGAGGGCGGCAAGGTCACCGGGCGCGTCACCGGCGCCGACGACGACGGGGTCACCCTGGACGTCGAGGGTCAGCCCCGCACCTTCACCCACGCCGAACTCGGCAAGGGCAGGGTCCAGGTGGAATTCCGCCACGATGCCGACACCGACGCGGCGGACTAGAGGGGGAGCCCCGTGGATATTGACATGAGCGTTCTGCGCAGCCTGGAACGCGAGAAGGACATCTCCGTCGAACTCGTGGCCAAGGCCATCGAGGACGCGCTTCTGATCGCCTACCACCGCGAGGAGGGCCCCGAGAAGCGGGCCCGCGTCGAGCTCAACCGCTCCACCGGCCACGTGACCGTGTGGGTGGCCGAGACCGACGAGGACGGCGAGTCCGTCGGCGAGTTCGACGGCACCCCCACCGGGTTCGGCCGCATCGCGACCTCCACCGCCAAGCAGGTCATCCTCCAGCGTCTGCGCGACGCCGAGGACGAGCTGACCCTGGGCGAGTTCGCCGGACGCGAGCACGACATCGTCTCCGGCATCATCCAGCAGGGCAAGGACCCCCGCAACGTGCTGGTGGACCTCGGCAGGATCGAGGCGGTCCTGCCCCCGCAGGAGCAGGTGCCCACCGAGACCTACACCCACGGCGAGCGCCTGCGCGCCTACGTCGTGCAGGTCCGCAAGGGCCACCGCGGCCCCTCGGTCACCCTCTCGCGCACGCACCCCAACCTGGTGCGCAAGCTCTTCGAGTTGGAGGTCCCCGAGATCGCCGACGGCACCGTCGAGATCGCGGCCATCGCCCGCGAGGCGGGCCACCGCACCAAGATGGCCGTCCACTCCAACCGCGGCGGGGTCAACGCCAAGGGCGCCTGCATCGGCCCGCTCGGCAGCCGCGTCCGCAACGTCATGGCCGAACTCCACGGGGAGAAGATCGACATCGTCGACTACTCCGAGGACCCGGCCGTGTTCGTCGCCAACGCCCTGTCCCCGGCGCGGGTCAACTCCGTGGAAATCCTCGACATGGCCTCCCGTGTCGCCCGCGTGGTCGTGCCCGACTACCAGCAGTCCCTCGCGATCGGCAAGGAGGGCCAGAACGCCCGTCTGGCCGCGCGTCTGACCGGCTGGCGCATCGACATCCGCTCCGACGCCGAGCCCGCGGGGGAACCGGACCGGGAGGACGCAGTCGAGGGCGACGACACCGCCGCGACGGGCTGATCGGGTCGCGCGCATGCCTCGACGCGATAGGGTGGCCCATGGCGGTCCCGACCGCCCCGTGCGTACGTGCGTGGGGTGTCGGTCGCGGGCAGTCCAGTCCGACCTCGTGCGGCTGGTGGCCGAGGGCACGGTCATCACGCCCGACACCCGGGGTCGTCTTCCGGGGCGCGGCGCCTACCTGCACCACGATCGGCGGTGCTTCGAGCTCGCCGAACGCCGCAGGGCCTGGTCACGCGCCTACCGGAGGGGAGCGGGCGCCAACGGGTGGGACGTCTCACCCGTGGCGGCCCTGATCGACGCCGCCCCGCGTGGCGGATCGGGTCAGCGTTCCCGATAGGGTTGGAATGTCTGGGCCGACTTCTGGGTTGTACAGACCGAGGTCGGCGTCCAGTGCTGTGTCGGCACGGAGAAGCCGGCCCATTGTTGTGTAGCGATGAGGAAGCAGGTCGAGATTGCGATGAGCGCCTGATGAGTACGCAGCGATGAGTAACTCGAGCTAACGACGGTCCGGCACAAGCCCATGTCCCGGACCGAAGCTGAAGGAGAGTAGTGGCGAAGGTCCGGGTATATGAACTCGCCAAGGAGTTCGGTGTAGAGAGCAAGGCCGTTCTGGCCAAGCTCAACGAGATGGGTGAATTCGTCCGTTCGGCGTCCTCGACCATAGAGGCCCCCGTCGTACGACGCCTCCAGGAAGCTTTCAACAACGGTTCCGACGGCGGTCGCAAGGGTTCGGCTCCCAAGCCCGGCCCGCGTCCCGCCGCGGAGAGCGGCGCCGCCCCGAAGCCGGGTCCGGCGCCCAAGCCCGGCCCCCGGCCGGCTCCCGCGCCCAAGCCCGCCCCGCAGGGCGAGGCTGCCCCGCAGAGCGAGCCCGCTCCGCGTGTGAACGCGCCCAAGCCCGGCCCCAAGGCTCCCCGCGGCGAGGCTGGCGCCCGCCCCGGCGGCGCCCCCAAGCCCGGTGCCCAGGCCGGCCCCGCTGGCCGTCCCGAGGGCGGACGCCCTGAGGGCGGACGTCCCGAGGGTGGTCGCGCCGAAGGCGGTCGCTCCGAGCGTCCGCAGCGCGGCGGCGACCGCCCCGAGCGCGGCGAGCGTCCGCAGCGCGGCGGCGACCGTCCCGAGCGCGGCGGGCCCCGTCCCGGTCCGCGTCCGTCCGGTCCCCGTCCGGGCAACAACCCGTTCGCGTCCAACGCCTCCGGCATGGGCTCCAAGCCGGCCGCCCCGCGGCCCGGTGGCGGCGCTCCGCGTCCGGGTCCGCGTCCCGGCCCGCAGGGCGGCGGCGACCAGCGCGCTCCCCGTCCGGGTGGCGGCGCTCCGCGTCCGGGTCCGCGTCCCGGCCCGCAGGGCGGCGGCGACCAGCGCGCCCCGCGTCCCGGCGGCGCAGCGGGCGCTCCGCGTCCGGGCGGTGCCGCGGGTCCCCCGCGTCCCGGTCCCCGGCCCGGCGGTCCGCGTCCCAGCCCGATGAACATGCCCTCGTCCCGTCCGGCGGCGCCCGCGGGTGGCGGTCGCGGCGGTGGCGGCGGTCGTCCCGGCGGCGGCGGTGGCCGCGGTCGCGGGGGAGCCCCCGCGGGTACCGGTCCGCGTCCCGGTGTCGGTGGCGGCGGTCGTCCGGGTGGCTTCGGTGGCCGTCCCGGCGGCGGTGGCCGCGGTCGCGGCGGCGGTACGGCCGGTGCGTTCGGACGCCCCGGTGGCCGTCCCGGACGTGCCCGCAAGTCCAAGAAGCAGCGGCGCCAGGAGTTCCACGACTTCCAGGCCCCGTCGTTCGGCGGCGTCAAGATCCCGAGCGGCAACGACCAGACCATCCGTCTGTCCCGCGGCGCCTCGCTGTCGGACTTCGGCGACAAGATCGACGTCAACCCGGCGTCGCTCGTCCAGGTGATGATGCACCTGGGTGAGATGGTCACCGCGACCCAGTCCCTTCCGGACGAGACCCTGATGCTGCTGGGCGAGGAGCTCAAGTACAGGATCGAGGTCGTCAGCCCGGAGGACGAGGACCGCGAGCTGCTGGAGTCCTTCTCCATCGAGTTCGGCGAGAACGAGGGCACCGCGGAGGACCTGCGTCCGCGTCCGCCGGTGGTCACCGTCATGGGTCACGTCGACCACGGTAAGACCCGACTGCTGGACACCATCCGCAAGACCAACGTCGTCAGCGGCGAGGCCGGCGGTATCACCCAGCACATCGGTGCCTACCAGGTCGCCACCGAGGTGGACGGCGAAGAGCGCAAGATCACCTTCATCGACACCCCGGGCCACGAGGCGTTCACCGCCATGCGTGCCCGCGGTGCGAAGGTCACCGACATCGCGGTGCTGGTCGTGGCGGCCGACGACGGCGTCAAGCCGCAGACGGCCGAGGCCATCGACCACGCCAAGGCGGCCGAGGTGCCGATCGTGGTCGCGGTCAACAAGATCGACGTCGAGGGCGCCGACCCGCAGCGGGTCCGCGCGCAGCTCACCGAGTACGGCCTGGTGGCCGAGGAGTACGGCGGCGACGTCCAGTTCGTGGACATCTCCGCGCTCAAGGGCGACAACATCGAGACCCTGCTCGAGTCGATCGTGCTGACCTCCGACGCAGCGCTCGATCTCCAGGCCAACCCGGAGATGGACGCGCAGGGTCTGGCCATCGAGGCCTACCTGGACCGCGGTCGCGGTTCCATGGCCACGGTGCTGGTCCAGCGCGGCACGCTCAACGTCGGTGACTCGATCGTCTGTGGTGACGCCTTCGGCCGCGTCCGCGCCATGCTCGACGAGCACGGCCAGAACGTGCAGAGTGCCGAGCCGTCCCGTCCGGTGCAGGTGCTGGGTCTGACCAACGTTCCCAGCGCCGGTGACAGCTTCCTGGTCGTCAAGGACGACCGGGTGGCGCGGCAGATCGCCCAGCAGCGTGAGGCGCGCGAGCGCTTCGCCCAGCAGGCGCGTTCGGCCCGCCGGGTCACCCTCGACAACTGGCAGAACGCCCTGAAGGAGGGCGAGCGCTCCGAGCTGCTCCTCCTCATCAAGGGCGACATGTCCGGTTCCGTCGAGGCGCTGGAGGAGTCCCTGCTCAAGATCGACGCCGGTGGCGACGAGGTGAGCATCCGGGTCATCGGGCGCGGTGTCGGTGCGATCACGCAGAACGACATCAACCTGGCGGCCTCCGCCGAGGCGATCATCGTCGGCTTCAACGTTCGGCCCGAGGGCAAGAACAGCGAGCTGGCCGACCGCATGGGCGTGGACATCCGGTACTACTCGGTGATCTACCAGGCCATCGACGAGGTCGAGGCCGCGGTCAAGGGTCTGCTCAAGCCGATCTACGAAGAGGTCCAGCTCGGCAGCGCGGAGATCCGCGAGGTCTTCAAGGTGCCCAGGATCGGCAACATCGCCGGTTCGATCGTCCGCAGCGGCCTGATCCGCCGCAACTCCAAGGCGCGGCTCATCCGCGACGGGGTCGTCATCTCCGAGAACCTCAACGTGGACTCCCTGCGTAGGTTCAAGGACGACGCGACCGAGGTCCGTGAGGGCTTCGAGTGCGGTATCGGTGTCGGCTACAACGACCTGCGTGTCGAGGACGTCATCGAGACGTACGAGATGCAGGAGAAGCCCCGCGACTGATCCTCGCGGAGCATGACCAGACGGGGCCCCGGCCGTGCGGCCGGGGCCCCGTGTTTCGCGCCGCAGCCAGCGGCACACGACTCCACACACCACAGGTGATCACTTGTACGTTGGGGCGCTGACCCTGGACGTCCTTCTCGGTGACGTCCACTCGCTCAAACAGAAGCGTTCGCTGGTCCGACCCGTCATCGCCGAGCTGCGCCGCAAGTTCTCGGTCTCGGTCTCCGAGGCGGGCGACCAGGACCTGTACCGCCGCGCCAAGATCGGTGTCGCGGTGGTCGCGCCGACGGCGGCGTACGCCCGGGAGCTGATGGACTCCTGCGAGAGCTTCGTCGCGGGCCGTCCCGAACTGGAGCTGCTCTCCGCCAGGCAGCGGCTCTTCAACGAAGAGGAAGACTGACGATGGTTGACGCCGCACGCGCGCGCAAGATCGCCGACCGCATCCAGCGCATCGTCGCCGAGATGCTGGACCGGCGCATCAAGGACCCGCGCCTGGGATTCGTCACCGTGACCGACGCGCGCATCACCGCCGACCTGCGGGACGCCACGGTGTACTACACGGTGTTCGGCACCCCGGACGAGAAGGCCGCCTCCGCCGCCGCCCTGGAGAGCGCCAAGGGCGTGATCCGCAGCGAGGTGGGACGCCAGACCGGCATCCGGCACACGCCGAGCCTGACCTTCGTCGTCGACGAGGTGCAGGAGAACGCCCAGCACATCGAGGAACTGCTGCTCAAGGCGCGCCAGTCGGACGCGGAGCTGGCCGAGAGGGCCAGCGGCGCCCAGCCCGCGGGCGAGGCCGACCCCTACCGGGCGCCCCGCGAGGACGAGCGCGACGAGGACGAGTAACACCCCCGGCGGCGGCGCGGACCGCGCCGCCGCCCTTCACCCCGAGGAGCACCATGGCCGAGAGCGGCGTCGTGGTCGTCGACAAGCCCGCCGACTGGACCTCGCACGACGTGGTCGCCAGGACGCGCGGTCTCGCGCGCACCCGCAGGGTCGGCCACGCGGGCACCCTGGACCCGATGGCCACCGGTGTCCTGGTGCTGGGCATCGAGAAGGGCACCAAGCTCCTGGGCCACCTGACCCTGACCGAGAAGGTCTACGAGGCCACGATCCGCCTCGGCCTGACGACCAACACCGACGACGCCGAGGGCGAGCCCCTCGTGCGCACGGACGCCTCCGGAGTCCGCGAGGAGGCCGTGCGCGCCGCCGTGGACAGGCTCACGGGGCAGATCCAACAGGTTCCGCCCCAGGTCAGCGCGATCAAGGTGGACGGCAAGCGCGCCTACAAGTCGGCGCGTGAGGGCAAGGAGGTGGCCCTCAAGGCCCGTACGGTCACCGTCGCGGAGTTCACGGTCACCGACGTGCGCCGGATCCCCGAGGCCGACGGGGGGTTCGTGGACGTGGACGCCGCCGTCACCTGCTCCAGCGGCACCTACATCCGTTCACTGGCCCGCGACATGGGCGCCGACCTGGGCGTGGGCGGGCACCTGACGGCGCTGCGGCGCACCAGGGTGGGCCCCTACGACCTGTCCCGGGCGCGCACGCTGGACGAGCTGGCCGAGGAGTTCACGCAGGTCCCGCTCGCCGAGGCCGTCGCCGCGGCCTTCCCCGCGCGCGCCCTGAGCGAGGACGAGGAGCAGCGGATCCGGCACGGCAACCGGATCGACCCGGACGGGTCCGGGCACGGCCCGGTCGGCCTCTTCGCCCCGGACGGCCGCGTCGTCGCCCTGGGGGAGAACCGCCGGGACCACATGAAGCCCGTGGTGGTCTTCGAACCCGCCTGACCCCGCGCGGACCCGCCCGGTCAGGCGGTTCCGAGGAACCGGGCGAGGGCCGCGGTCAGCTCGCCGGGGCGCTCCACGGACGGCAGGTGGCCGGTGTCGGGCATCTCCAGCAGCCGCGCCCCGGGCACGCCCTCGGCGTACAGGTCCGCGACCTCCCGCACCTGTGCGATCTCCGACAGCCCCTTCACCACCAGCGTCGGCACGGCGATCTCGCCCAGGCGGTCGTTGGCGGGCCGCTCCGGCCAGCGGGTGGTGCGGACCGGCCCGGACCACTCACGGGCGAACAGCTCGCGCAGCATGAGCAGCACCAGGTCCCAGGCCTCCGGCGAGACGTCCTCGGGCACCCGCCCGGGACCCAGCACCATGAATCGGGCCTGGGCCTCGGCCATCGCTGCCACGTCCCCGGGGTCGGGATCGGCGCGTCCCGCCCGGTACACCTCCAGACGCTCGTGGGGGACGGCGCCCAGCACCATCTTGCGCGCCTCGCGTACGAAGACCTCAGGCCACTCGTGTCCCGACATCCCCGGGCACACCAGGGCCAGGGCCTCCACCCGCTCCGGGGCGGCCAGCGCCGCGTCCGCGCAGTAGGCGCCGCCGAAGGAGGCGCCGACCAGGGTCGCCCGGTCGATCTCCAGGGCGTCCATGAGGGCCAGCAGGTCCTCGTGGTGGTCGGCGGGGCCCTCGTGGTCGGCTGAGCCGCCGTGGCCGCGCCAGTCGTAGCGGACCACCCGGTGGGTCCTCGCGAACTCGGTGAACTGGTGGTCCCACATGCGCCGGTCGGCCACACCGGCGTGCACGAAGACGATCGCGGGACCGGAACCGGCCTCGTCGTACGCCAGTCGGGTCGTACCCGTGTCGATCATCGCCATCGGTGCACGGTAACCGCCCCGCGGACGTGTGCCAACCCGGTCCCGCCGCGGGCGGAGCGGCCGGACGCGCGCCCGGGCCTCAGCCGCGGCGGAGCCCGGCGTCCTCCAGTTCCTCACGGACGACGCGGCTTCTCCCGGCCATCACACAGAGAGAACGAGCTGTCGTGAATTGTGTACAACCAACGATATTGTTGGCTAGAATTCAAGCCATGACAACGCTTCCGCTGGCCGAGGCCAGGAACAACCTGTCCAAGATCGTCGACGAGGTGGAGAGAACCCACGACGCGGTCACCATCACCCGTAACGGTCGGCCCAGCGCCGTGGTGATCTCCGTGGACGACTACGAGTCGATGACGGAGACCTTCGCCCTTCTGGACAGTCCGGAAGAGCAGGCGAGCCTGGCCCAGGCGAAGGAGGAGTACGAACGCGGAGACGTGGTCACCGGTGACGAGATGGCCGAGCTTATGCGCGAACGGACGCGCCGGGAGACAGGGACGTGAGCGAGCAGTACGAGATCGTCCTGACCCGTACCGCGCGTCGTGCCTTGTGCGAGACGTTGCCTGACAAGGTGGCGGCGGCAGCATGGGAGCTGCTCCGGGGAGATCTCAGAGAGAACCCTCGGAGGGTGGGGAAAAGACTCAACCCTCCCTACGGTCAGGACTGGGTCGCCCGCCGTGCCACCTACAGAATCCGGTTCGGCGTGGACGACAACAAGAACGTCATTGTCATCTATGACATTCGGGGACGGGCTGACGCCTACCACTACTCGAGAAGGCGCTGACCTTCGAGAGCTCCTGGGGTGGTGGCCCGACGTGTGCCGGGCCACACGCCCCTTGTGTCGGTGGGGGACCCGCGGACGTGGCACCCTTGGTTCGTGCGGAACCCGGACACGCTGGGCGTGGCGGGGTCCGCGCGGACCACGAGGAGCGACGAGCAGGGGAGCCGGACGTGCGGCGATGGGACGGGCTGGAGGGCGTGCCCTCCGGATGGGGACGCTCCGTGGTGGCGGTCGGCGTGTTCGACGGGGTGCACCGTGGCCACCAGGCCATCCTGGAGACCGCGGTCGGGCACGGGCGCGAGCTCGGCCTCCCGGTGGCCGTGGTGACCTTCGACCCCCACCCCCAGACGGTGCTGCGCGGGACCACGCCGCCGGTGCTCACCCCCCTGGAGCGGCGGGTGGAGCTGCTGGCCGGGTACGGCGCAGAGGCCGTGTGCGTCCTGCCCTTCACCAAGGACCTGTCCTCCCTGACCCCGGAGGAGTTCGTCCAGCGCGTCCTGGTCGACCGCCTGCACGCCGCGGCCGTGGTCGTGGGCGAGGACTTCCGTTTCGGCCACCGCGCCGCGGGCGACGTCGCCGCGCTGGCCGCGCTGGGCGCCGAGTACGGCTTCACCGCCGACGGGGTCGCTCTGGTCGCGGACGGCGACACCATCACCTCCACGCGCGTGCGCGGGCTGCTCGCCGAGGGCGACGTGGCCGGGGCCGCCGAGCTGCTGGGCCGCCCGCACCGGGTCGGGGGCGAGGTCGTGCACGGCGCCGCGCGCGGCCGCGAGCTGCTGGGCTTCCCCACCGCCAACATGGACCTGCTCCCCGACACCGCCGTCCCCGGTGACGGCGTCTACGCGGGCTGGCTCCACCGCTCCGAGCCCGTCGCCGGGCAGGAGTCGCGCTGGCCCGCCGCCATCTCCGTGGGCAGCAACCCCACGTTCGACGGCGCCGAGCGCACGGTGGAGGCCTACGCCCTGGACCGCGACGACCTGGACCTGTACGGACTGCGCATGACGGTGGACTTCACGGTGCACATCCGCGGTCAGGAGCGCTTCGACAGCATCGACGAGCTGATCGTCGCCATGCGCCGCGACGTCGACCGCTGCCGCGAGGTCCTGCGCGCCGGGTAGGGGGCGGGGGAGACCCGACCCACGCCCGGCCGCGGTCCGCCACCTCGCGGTCTGCGGTAGGCTGATCGTTGTCCACGTGTGCCCACGGCCGGTCGCCTCCGCGCGTACCGCCGCCGGGGGAGCGCGGCGCACCCACGCCGTCGGCGGCGGGCCGCGCACCACACGCGACGGTGACTGTTCGTACGCGCGGTCACCGCGTCTGATCCCGGCCGCGCAACCGGGTTCCACACCGCGTACCGACTTTCTAGCGAAGGAGCGTTGTGTCGATCGACACCGCCACCAAAGAGAAGATCATCGCCGAGTACGCCACCGGCGAGGGTGACACCGGTTCCCCCGAGGTCCAGGTCGCGCTGCTCACGCACCGCATCACCGAGCTGACCGAGCACCTCAAGGGCCACAAGCACGACCACCACAGCCGCCGCGGTCTGCTGCTGATGGTCGGTCGCCGCCGCCGCCTGCTCAAGTACATCGCCAAGCAGGACATCACCCGCTACCGCTCGCTCATCGAGCGCCTGGGTCTGCGCCGCTAGGTTGTCGGCGGGAGTGGCTTCGGCCGCTCCCGCTTTGTTAGTAAGGTGTGACGCGACGGTGGTCACACACCGCCGTCCACCCTAATTCCACAGTGAGAACCACCCGCTCCCACCCCGGCGCAGAGCCGGGGCCGGTCCTCGGTAGTGGTCCCCGGACATTCCCGCGAGGGCATGCCGTGGGCTTCGATCGATGACCGGCCGTCATCAACTCCGGGGCACGGACGCGGGAAAAGAACCACGAGCGCCGGCACACCTTCCGTGTCCGGCGCCACGAACGCGAACACGTGTAGTAGGAGGTCGCCCATGGAGGGCGTGTACTCGGCCGAAGCCGTCATCGACAACGGCTCCTTCGGCACCCGCACCATCCGCTTCGAGACCGGTCGCCTGGCCCGCCAGGCCGCCGGATCGGCCACGGTGTACCTGGACGACGAGACCGTCGTCCTGTCCGCCACCACCGCCTCGAAGCGCCCCAAGGACAACCTCGACTTCTTCCCCCTGACGGTGGACGTCGAGGAGCGCATGTACGCCGCGGGCCGCATCCCCGGCTCCTTCTTCCGGCGTGAGGGCCGTCCCTCCGAGGACGCCATCCTCACCTGCCGCCTGATCGACCGGCCGCTGCGCCCGTCGTTCCGCAAGGGCCTGCGCAACGAGATCCAGATCGTCGAGACGATCCTGGCCCTGCACCCCGAGCACCTGTACGACGTCGTGGCCATCAACGCGGCCTCGATGTCCACCCAGATCGCCGGGCTGCCCTTCTCCGGCCCGATCGGCGGCGTGCGCGTCGCCCTCATCGACGGCCAGTGGGTGGGCTTCCCGACCCACGCCGAGCTGGAGAACGCCACCTTCGACATGGTGGTCGCCGGTCGCGTCCTGGAGGACGGCGACGTCGCCATCATGATGGTGGAGGCCGAGTCCACGGTCCGCACCCTCAAGCTGGTCGCCGAGGGGGCCGTCGGCCCCAACGAGCAGACCGTCGCCGAGGGCCTGGAAGCCGCCAAGCCCTTCATCAAGGTCCTGTGCAAGGCCCAGCAGGCCGTCGCCGACCAGGCCAGCCGCGAGCAGGGCGAGTTCCCGATCTTCCTCGACTACGAGGACGACGCGTACGCCGCCGTCGAGGGCGCCGTCCGCGAGGAGCTGTCCAAGGCGCTCACCATCGCGGACAAGCAGGACCGCGAGGCCGAGCTGGACCGCGTCAAGGCCTCGGCCGCCGAGAGGCTCGCCGAGGACTTCGAGGGCCGCGAGAAGGAGATCGGCGCCGCCTTCCGCTCCCTGAGCAAGCAGCTCATGCGCGAGCGCGTGCTGCGCGACGGGATCCGCATCGACGGCCGCGGGCCCAAGGACATCCGCCAGCTGAGCGCCGAGGTCGGCATCCTGCCGCGGGTGCACGGCTCGGCCCTCTTCGAGCGCGGCGAGACCCAGATCATGGGTGTCACCACGCTCAACATGCTGCGCATGGAGCAGACGGTTGACACGCTCAACCCGGACAAGACCAAGCGCTACATGCACAACTACAACTTCCCGCCCTACTCCACCGGTGAGACCGGCCGGGTGGGCTCGCCCAAGCGGCGCGAGATCGGGCACGGCGCCCTCGCCGAGCGCGCCCTGCTCCCGGTCCTGCCCGCCCGCGAGGAGTTCCCCTACGCCATCCGGCAGGTGTCGGAGGCCCTGGGCTCCAACGGCTCCACCTCGATGGGCTCGGTCTGCGCCTCCACCATGTCCCTGATGGCGGCCGGCGTGCCCCTCAAGGAGATGGTGTCGGGCATCGCCATGGGCCTGATCAGCGAGGGCGACGAGTTCGTCACCCTCACCGACATCCTGGGCGCCGAGGACGCGTTCGGCGACATGGACTTCAAGGTCGCCGGTACCCGTGAGCTCATCACGGCCCTGCAGCTGGACACCAAGCTCGACGGCATCCCCGCCGAGCAGCTGGCGCTCGCGCTCCAGCAGGCCCGCGGCGCCCGCCTGGCCATCCTCGACGTCATGCAGGAGGCCATCGAGCGTCCGGCCGAGATGAGCCCGAACGCTCCGCGCATCCTCACCGTCAAGGTCCCGGTGGAGAAGATCGGCGAGGTCATCGGCCCCAAGGGCAAGATGATCAACTCGATCCAGGACGACACCGGCGCCGAGATCACCATCGAGGACGACGGCACGATCTACATCGGCGCCACCGACGGCCCCTCCGCCGAGGCCGCGCGGGACACGATCAACCAGATCGCCAACCCGACGATGCCCGAGGTCGGCGACCGCTACCTGGGCACCGTCGTCAAGACGACCACGTTCGGCGCGTTCGTGTCGCTGCTGCCCGGCAAGGACGGCCTGCTGCACATCTCGCAGATCCGCAAGCTGCACGGCGGCAAGCGGATCGAGAACCTCGACGACGTGATCAGCATCGGCGAGAAGATCCAGGTCGAGATCCGCGAGATCGACGACCGCGGCAAGCTTTCGCTGGCCCCGGTCGAGGTCGTGGAGGCCGAGGCGGCCCAGGCCGCCCCGGCGGCTCCCGCAGCCGAGGACGAGGACTCCTCGGCCGAGGACGACGGCGGTGACAAGAACGGCGGGGACGCCCCGCGCCGTCGCCGCCGCCGCAGCTCGGGCGGGCGCTCGGAGAACACCTGATCCTGACCGACGCCGGGGCGGTCGCACCTTGGGTGCGGCCGCCCCGGCGCGTATCCTCGGCCGGAACCGCCGGGTGGACCGGCCGCCGACGTCCCGACGAAGAAGAAGGATCCATGAGCTCTGTCCCCATCGCCGCCGAGCAGGACCCGGGCACGACCGTGACGCTGCTGGAGCCGGACGGCGGTACCGGACTGGTGCGCCGCACGGTGCTGCCCGGCGGCCTGCGCGTGGTCACCGAGGCCGTGCCGGGCGTGCGCTCCGCCGCGTTCGGGATCTCGGCGACCACGGGTTCCCGTGACGAGGACTCCGCGCACGCGGGTTCGGCGCACTTCCTGGAGCACCTGCTGTTCAAGGGGACCAAGGAGCGCTCGGCGCTGGAGATCTCCGCGCTGCTGGACGGTGTGGGCGCCGACCACAACGCCTACACGACCAAGGAGCACACCTGCTACTACGCGAAGGTGCTCGACCGCGACCTGCCGCTGGCCGTCGACGTCGTCGGTGACATGGTGGCCAACTCGGTGCTCGACGAGGGCGAGGTGGAGACCGAGCGGGGCGTGATCCTGGAGGAGATCGCCATGTACGAGGACGAGCCCGCCGACCTGGTGGACGACGTCTTCGCGGCGCACTTCTTCGGCGACACGCCGCTGGGCCGACCGATCCTGGGCACCACCGACACCATCGAGGCGCTCTCCCGCGACCGCATCGCCGAGCAGTACCGCGACGCCTACGTGCCCGGCGAGCTGATCGTGACCGCCGCGGGCAGCCTGGACCACGACCGGGTGGTGGAGCAGGTCCGCAGGCTGTTCGCCGAGCACTCGGCCGCCGCGGGGGACGCCCGCCCCGCGCGCCCCCGCATCGGCGGCTCCCCGGTCACCACCTACGGCGGCACGGTGGTGCAGCCGCGCGAGACCGAGCAGGCGCACATCATCCTGGGGTCGGAGGGGCTGCGGCGCACCGACCCGCGGTGGTACGCGCTGCGGCTGCTCAGCGCCGCCCTGGGCGGCGGGATGTCCTCCCGCCTGTTCCAGGAGGTGCGTGAGAAGCGCGGCCTGGCCTACGCGGTGCACGCCTACAACGCCGACTACGCCGACACCGGCAGCTTCCAGATCTACGCGGGCTGCCTGCCGGAGAAGGCCGACGAGGTCATCGGGGTGTGCCGCGAGGAGCTGGCGAAGGTGGCCGCCTCGGGCATCACCGAGGAGGAGTTGATCCGCGCCAAGGGCCAGATCCAGGGGTCTCTGGTGCTGGGCAGTGAGGGCACCAACGCGCGGATGGGGCGGCTGCTCTCGCACGAGCTGAACCGGCCCGGGCACTACTCCATCGACGAGAGCCTGGCGCTGTTCGACGCGGTGACCGGCGCGGAGGTGGCCGAGGTGGCCGCCGACCTGCTGTCGCGGCCGCGCGCGCTGGCCGTGATCGGCCCCTACGCGGCCGACCGGGTCTTCTGACCGGCTGGCCGGAAGCGTTGCCGTTGCGACGCATGAGGTTCTGACCTGCGATCGGTGTGTGGGGCGGGTTGTGGGCCCTCTCCGGCCACCGCGCTCTGGAGGTCCTCCCATCCGAGGCCCCGGGCCGCCCGCGCACGCGGGCGGCCCGGGGCCTCGGTGGGTTCCGCCCTCAGGCGGTGAGCCCGCGCACTAGGTCACCGCGGGCCCGGGCGACCCGCGAGCGGATCGTGCCCACGGGCACGTCCGCCAGCCGGGCGGCCTCGGCGTAGGACAGGCCCTCCACCTGGGTGAGGACGAACGCCTGCCGCCGTTCGGCCGCGAGCCCGTCCAGAAGGCAGAGCAGGGCCACGTGCTCGTCGAACCGGACGGTCCGCGCGGGCAGCAGCTCCCAGTCGGCGGGGTGCACGCAGTCGGGGCGGGCCGCGTCGCGGCGGTAGCGGTCGGCGACGGTGTTGCGGGCGATGGCCAGCAGCCAGGTCCGCGCCGGGGCGCGCCCGGCGAACCGCGGCAGGCCGCGCAGGGCCCGCAGGTAGGTCTCCTGGCTGAGCTCCTCGACGCGGTCGGGGTGGACCCTGCGGGCGATGTAGCGGGCGACGTCGGGGCGGGTGCGGCGGACGAACGCGTCGAGCGCCTCGGCCGAGCCCTCACGGGCGGCGAGCGCCAGCCGGTCGAGTTCGCCGTCCCGCTCCCGGTGGCGCTCGTCCGCGTGCGGGGACTCCTCCGAACGGGTCGGTCCCTCCGAACCGGACGGTCCCTGGGGGCGAGCGGACCCTGCTGAGCGGGCGGGCTCCTGCGGGAGGGCGGGCCCCTCCGCTTCGCCCGGCGCGGGGGACCGTTGCGGATCGGTGCGGTGGTCGCGCCACGAGCGGCGCGCCGGGCGGTCGGGGTGGGAACGTCGCGCCCGTGCCGGGCGCTGTTCCTGGAAGACGGTGTCGGTGGGCATCGGTGCTCCGGGTTCCGGCGTGCACCAGCGGCCCGGCGGCCGGTGGCCTCGGGCGGTGGTGCGCGCGGTGACGGGAGCGTGCGCGGCCGGTCCCCGGCAAGGGGGACCGGCCCGGGCACGCGGGGACCGGACGCGCCTCCGGATGCCCGCGCGGGGCGCGGCGGTGCGGAGGTCGCGGCGGGGAGGCGCCGACCCCGGTACCCGTGTCCGCCCAGGCGGAGCCGGGACCGCGCGGCCGGTTTCCCCCTGGGCACGGCGCGGCGTGAGGACAGCTCAGGGCTGGTCCTCGCGGACGTCACCGTCGCGGTGGGAGGCGGCCCGGGAGCGCGGGCGCGGGTAGGGCTCGGGTCAGCGGCCCGGGGCGTGTTCGTGGGCGCCGACCGCCGCGCGGCGGTGCGGGTGCCGGTCGAACACGGCCTGTGCCGCGGGCGGTCCCCTCAGAACCAGGCTGTGCCGGAGGTAGGGCGCGGCCGGGGCGGGCGTCCCGCGTTCGGGGAGCGGGGCCGGGGGAACCCGCTCGGGTACCAGCCTCGGGACCGCGAGCACCAGGACGGGCAGCAGCGCGGCGGCGGCCAGGCGCAGGTAGGCGAAGAGCGCCGCCTCGCCCTGGCGCAGCCACCAGGCGCACACGGCGCCCGCCACGAGGTGGGCGAGGAGCATCTCGGCGCCGCCCGATGCGGCCTCCACGGCGGCGGGGTCGGCCGCGTGGGCGCCGTGGGCGCCCGCCGCCTGGGCCATGGAGAACACCAGGTGCAGGGCCAGCTGGCCCCACGCCATCCATCCGGCGATCGCGCCGAGTCCGCGTTCGCGGCCGGTCGCGGCCCAGGCGGAGGCGTAGACCAGGGCGGCGCCGACGAGCAGTCCGCCCAGTGGGACGGCGTGCTCGGAGGACAGCGCGTGGCCGCCCACGGACACGGCGGAGCACACCGAGGCGAACACCCCGGCGCGGGCCGCGCGCAGGGGTGGCCGCTCCGTCATGGGTTCATCGTCGCATCCGTTCCGGATCCCCGCCCAGGGGGGTGGGTCGGCCCGCGGGCCGTGTTCGCGGGAGGAGGCGCTCCCCTCCCTCATGCGGCCCCGGCGGCCGGATCCGGCCGCCGGGGCCGAAACTTCACCCCTCCAGCAGGGCCTGCCCCACGTACCCTCCCTCCGGGCAGCCCGGCGGGACGGCGAACACCGCCGAGCCCACGGCGGTCACCCACTCGTTGAGCAGGTCCAACTCGTCCAGGCGCCGTTGGATGGGCACGAACTGGCGCAGCGGGTCGGCCTGGAAGGAGGCGAACAGCAGCCCCGCCTCCTCACCGCCGGAGCCGCGCTCGTCGTAGTTGTAGGCGCGCCGGAAGATCCGCTGCTCCGGGTCGTCGGTGCGGGCCCGCCGGATGTGGGCGAAGTCCGCGATGACGGTCAGCCCGGAGCCGTCCGTGGCCTCCAGGTCCGCCTCGTCGTGCTCCTCGGCGCCGGTCAGCGGCGCGCCGTTGTCCAGGCGGCGGCCGATGACCGCCTCCCGGGCGGGCCGGTCCAGTTCGTCCCAGGTGTCCAGGTGGGTGGCGATGCGGCGCAGCACCAGGCTCGTGCCTCCCCTGAGCCACCGCGGTGGGTCCCCGCCCCACACCAGCCGGTCGAAGTCCCCGGTTCCCGGTGCGGGGTTGACGGTCCCGTCCACCTGTCCCATCAGGTTGCGCATGCTGGTGCCCTCGGGCTGGGAGCCGTGGGCCCGGCGGAACCCGCTCTGCGTCCACCGCACCCGCGCGAAGGCCCGTGCGTCCTTGAGCATCATCCGCACCGCGTGGGAGACGGTCACGGGGTCGTCCGCGCACACCTGGAGCAGCAGGTCCGCCTCGCCCCAGGCCGGGTTGAGCCGGTCGTGCCCGAACTCGGGCAGGGGCCCCAGCCAGTCCGGCACCGCGTCGGGGTCCACCCGTTCCACCAGCCCCCGCCCGAACCCGAACGTGGTGGTGAGCCGGGCCGGAACCCGGGCGAGCTCGGGCTCGGTGTCGGCCAGGGCGGGCTCGCCCCGGGACAGGCGGGCCGCGTCGTCGCTGAGCAGCCGCAGGAGCCGACCGACCGCGTCCGCGTCGGCCGCCGGTTCCAGGTCCAGCGCGACGAAGGTGCCGTGGGTCTGCGGCGGGGTCTCCACGCCCGCCTGCCGCGCGCCGTGGAACGGCACGGTCAGCGTGCCGTTGAGTGGGGGAGCCACGGGGGACGCCGCCGGTTCCGCGGCCCACCGGTGGGCGAGCGCGCCCCCGGCCGCGCCGACACCGGCGGCCGCGCCGCCCAGGAGGAGCCCTCTGCGGCTGAGCCGGGCCTCGCCGCCCATCAGTGGTCCCCGTGCCCTTCGTCGCCGTGCGCCTGGTCGCCCCCGCCCTCGGCGTCCTCTTCCCCGGTGCCGTGCCCCCCGCCGTGGCCGCCCTCCGTGTCGCCCCCGTACTCCTCGTTGGCCCCGGCGTAGTCCTTGACCGCGGCGGTGAACTCGGTGGTGGAGCCGTCGGAGAACTCCACGGTGACGGTCGCCTCGGCTCCCGGCCGGAGGTCCTCGGCCAGCTCCATGAGCATGATGTGGTCGCCGCCGGGCTCCAGGGTGGCGCTGCCCCCGGCGGGGATGGGGAACCCGCCCTCCTTCTCGCGCATGGTGCCGTCGGTCCCCTCGGAGACGACCTCGTGCAGCTCGACCACTCCGGCCGCCTCGTAACTGGCCGAGACGACGGTGATCTCCTCGCCGGAGCCGTTGGCCAGCACACCGAAGACGCCGGTCATCCCCTCCTCGGCGGTGACGGCCTTGACCCAGGGATCGGTCACGGAGAAGGCGTCGGCGGCCTCCTCCGCCGGGGCGGCGCCGCCCTCGGCGGCCCCGCCGCAGGCGGTGAGGGCGAGGCCGAGGCAGAGCAGTGAGGCGGCCCATGCGGTACGGCTGGTGCGGACGCGGTCCATGTTCCCTCCGGGGGTACGAGCCGCGTTCTCGCGGCTGTTCCCCCTACGGGTCGGATCACGGGACCGTCCGGTTCCCGGCAGCTGTGGGTGCCCCGCGCCACATCCGTCCTGCGCCGCGTCCGTCCCGCGGACGCCGACGGGGCGGGCCCGGCCGTGCCGGACCCGCCCCGTCAGCGGTGTCTAGGACCTCTTCGGGGTCCGTTTGCGGATGGTGATGCGCCGGGGCCCGCGGGCGTTGGCGGCGCCGTGCACCACCACCTCCAGCAGCCCCTCGCCGTAGCTGGCCTCGATGTCCTCCTCGTCCACCGCCTCCGGGAGGCTGATCTCCCGGCGGAACGTGCCCATGAACCGCTCGGAGGAGTAGTAGACGACGTCGTCCCCGTCCCGGCGGCGTTCGCCGCTGATGGTGAGGATCCCGTTGTTGAGGCTCACGGACACGTCCTGCTCCTGGACCCCGGGGACCTCGCAGCGCACGACCAGGTCGTTGCCCCGGGCCAGGATGTCGGTGGGCGGGCTCCACGCGTCGGCGTGCCCGCGCTCTCGCTCACCGGCGTTGCCGGTCTCCATCGAGGACATGCTGTCGGAGATGCGGTTCATCTCGGTGATCATGTCCACCACACCGTGGAAGGGGTTGTGGAACTTCTTCGGCGCCACGGCCGCCTCCTTTCCTCGTGCTGACGGGAACTGCGGGAACTAGTCGCGCGCCTGCTTCCCCGGGGAGCGGTCGGACCTTGGGCGGTCCTCGGCGCGCTGCTCCCTCGGGCTTCCGGGCTTGGGTTCCTCCGACAGGGCCTTGAGCAGGCCCCACACCATGAGGATCAGGATGATCGCGAAGGGCAGCCCGGTGACCACGGACGCGGCCTGGAGCGCCGACAACGCGTTCTCCCCGCCCAGCACCAGCAGGATCAGGGTGACCGCGCCCTCGCTGATCGCCCAGAAGGCGCGGTGGGCCTTGACCGGCTTGAGGCTTCCGCCGCTGGCGAGCGTGTCCACCACCAGGGAGCCGGAGTCGGAGGAGGTGATGAAGAAGACCGCCACCACGATGATCAGCAGGACGGAGATGACGCCGCCGATGAGCGGTCCCCCGGGCAGCAGCTCCAGCAGGCGGAAGGACCGGTCCTCCTCGCTCAGCGCGCTCAGGTCGGCGTTCCCGAACAGCTCGTAGTACAGGCCGGAGCCGCCGAACACCCCGAACCACAGGATGGACACGGCGACGGGGGCGAACAGCGCTCCGATGACGAACTCGCGGATGGTGCGGCCGTAGGAGATCCGGGCCAGGAAGATGCCCACGAACGGCGCCCAGGAGATCCACCAGCCCCAGTAGAAGATGGGCCACGCGGTGGTCCAGGCCGCCGCCGTCTCGTCGACGAGCGGGCTCGGGAAGGCCAGGCTCCACTCGACGATGTTGCTCAGGTACTCGCCCGCGCCCGTGGTCATGATGCTGGCGATCCACAGCTTGGGTCCCAGGGCGAAGACGACCACCAGCAGCAGGAAGGCCAGCCACAGGTTGATCATCGACAGGCGGCGGATTCCCTTGTCGATGCCCGAGAGCACGCTGGCCAGCGCGACCGCGGTGATGAGGATGATGATGATCGCCTGCACGGTGGCGTTCGAGGGGATGCCGAAGACGTGGTTGAGCCCGCCGTTGATCTGGAGGGTGCCCAGGCCCAGGGAGGTGGCCAGGCCGAAGATCGTGCCGAAGATGGCGAGGATGTCCACCACGTTGCCCGGCCATCCGAAGGCCCGGTCGCCCAGGAGGGGGTAGAGCGCCGAGGCGGGACGCAGGGGGAGGCCCTTGCGGAAGGCGAAGTAGCCCAGTGACAGGCCGAGCGCGATGTAGATGGCCCAGGGGTGGAAGCTCCAGTGGAAGTAGCTCAGGGCCAGGGCCTCACCCGCCGCCTCGGGCGGGGGCGGCTCGCCCTCGGGGGTGACGAACTCGGCCGAGCGCGGCGAGGTCAGGTGGTGGATGGGCTCCGACACCCCCCAGAACACCAGGCCGATGCCCATGCCGGTGGTGAACAGCATGGCGAACCAGGGCAGCGTCCCGAACTCGGGCCGGGAGTCGGCCGGGCCCAGGCGGATCTTCCCGAACCGGCTCAGCATGAGGAAGATCGCCAGCCCGAGGAAGAAGGTGGTGGACAGGACGTAGACCCAGCCCAGCTTCTCCCCGATCCAGTCCCGCGTGGCGGTTGCCGCGTCGAGCATCGGCTCGGTGGCGACGATGCCGACGATGACGAAGGCGAGGATCACGACTCCGGAAACCCCGAAGACCGTGGGGTTGGTGTGTTCTCGGATGTACTCGCGTAGGGATGAGATGCTGGCTCCTTCCCAGCCCCGGAGGATCGCTGTCCCTGGTCGGGGGATGAGGGGCCGGTGCGGGCACCGGTCCACGGACATGTCCCGTGGGATGGTAGGTGCCAGAAGCCGTTTCGTGAAGCAACCGCACAACTGCGGAGTGTTGGCTTACGAGCGGCGAAATATCCTTCGTGGTGCTATGGGCCTTTTTCGGACACATGACGGCATATGTCCGCACGTATCGGGGTAGGAGTGGTCACCCTCGCTTCACTCGACCCCTGCGGGTTCCATGCTCACGGCTCCGACCGGCGTCCCTCCGGCCTCACGGCTCCGTCTTCGCGGACAGCCGGTCCAGGGTCGTGCCGATCCGGTCCAGCCAGTCCGTGATCGTGGCCAGCTCCTCCAGCGAGTAGTCGGCGTGCGCGGCCGTCATCGCCTCGCGCATCCCGGGCGCGGTGGAGGGGCCCAGGCGCGCGGCGTCGCCGGTCAGCCGGACGGCGACCTTGCGCCGGTCCTCGGGGTGGCGGGTGCGCTCGGCCAGGCCGTGCGCCTCCAGGCGGTCGATCACCCCGGTCACCGAACCGGTGGACAGGCACAGGCTGTCGGCGATCTCGCCCGGTGTCATGGAACCGCCCACGCGCAGCAGCGTGTAGCACTGGAAGTCGGTCGGGTTCATCCCCGAGCGCTCCGCCATCCGGTGCAGCAGGCGGATGAGCCGTACGGCGAGTCGCTGCCCGTCGGTCTGCAACGCGTCGTAGAGTTCGGCCCGCGACCTGGCCTCGGAATCCGCGGTCCCGGACCCTCCGAAGTCGGGGGGAGAGGATGCGGCCGACGCGGTGTCCATGGTTCCTCTCTCGCGTTCGTGGCCGGTGGCTCCGGCCGTTCTTGGAAGTCTAAGCGCCACCGGGACGCGCACACCCTCTCCGGGAGGCGCACACCCCTCCGCCAGCGAAGGGTTCGACCCTCGCAGAGGGGGAAGTAGTTCGGTTGCCAAGATTCATGGAAACCGAGTCGCATTGTCCGGATGCTACCCGGGGAGGACACCGTCAATCCCATCCTGAACACCCACAGGCACCCGCACCCGCCGGACGCAGGAGTCGCCGACGAGCGCGCGTCCCTGGAGGAGTCGCTCAAGGACTACCTGGAGCGCAGGCTCCGCGACTCGGAGGACCTCGACGGAGAGTTCGGCCGGGACCTGGCCGGGACGACCGTCCGCTTCACCCTGGACGGCGGCAAGCGGATGCGGCCCCTGCTCGCCTGGTGGGGGTGGATCGCGGGCGAAGGCGCACCCTCGGGGGAGACGGCCCGCGCCGCCCGCCAGGCCTGCGCCGCGGTCGAACTCGTCCAGACCTGCGCGCTCGTCCACGACGACGTCATGGACGGCTCGCCCACCCGCCGGGGCCGCCCCTCGGTGCACGCCGCGCACGCCCTCGAACACGAACGGGACGGCCACGTCGGCGACCCCCGCCGGTACGGGGAGGCTCTGGCCGTCCTCGTGGGCGACCTCGCCCTGGTCTGGGCCGACGACATGTTCAACGAGGCCCTGCCGGGCGTGCCCGAACCCGTCCGGGCACGGGCCGTGTGGCGGGACCTGCGCACCGAGATCATGGCCGGGCAGTTCCTCGACGTGCGCGCCCAGGCGCGCCGGGAGCGCTCGGAGGAGGCCGCCCTGCGCGTGGACATGCTCAAGACCGCCTCCTACAGCGTCGAACGCCCCCTGCACCTGGGCGCGGCGATGGCCGGGGCCGATCCGGCGGTGGTGCGGTCCCTGCGCGGCTACGGCAGGGACGTGGGGATCGCCTTCCAGCTCAGGGACGACCTGCTCGGCGTCTACGGGGACAGCTCCCGGACCGGCAAACCCGTGGGCGAGGACATCCGCGAGGGCAAGTGCACGCTGCTGCTCGTGACCGGCACCCGCCTGGCGCGCGAGCGCGGGGACGGCGCCGCGCTGCGGCTGTTCGACCGCATCGGCCTTCCCGACGAGGACGTGGACCCCGCGGAGGCGGCCGACGCGCTGGACCGCATCGGCGCACGCGACCTGGTCGGCGCCAGGTGCCGTGAGCTCGCCGAACAGGGGCGGGCGCACCTGGAGGGGCTCGACGCGCCCGCGCACGTGCTGGAGGGGCTGGGCGGCCTGGCCTCCCGGATCGCGCGTGACCGTGTGTGACCCATCAGGCGGGGAAGCTGTCCGCGACACCGGAGAGGAGCACCACCGTGCCTGAGGAGACCTCCGAGCCGCCGACCCCGCCCCGGGCCGGAGCCGGGCCGCGCGGACGCGGCCCCGTGGTCGTCGTGGGCGCAGGGCTGTCCGGTCTGGCCTGCGCCCTGCACCTGCTGGGCGCGGGGCGCGAGGTCACCGTGGTCGAGCGCGAGGGGCACCCGGGCGGGCGCGCGGGGCGGCTCGACCTGGACGGCTTCCAGATCGACACCGGTCCCACCGTGCTCACCATGCCCGAACTCCTGGACGAGGCCCTGGGCGCGGTCGGCGAGACCGTGGCCGACCGGCTGGACCTGGTGCCGCTCAGCCCCGCCTACCGCGCCTCCTTCGCCGACGGCTCGGTGATCGACGTGCACACCGAGCGCGAGGCGATGGCCGCCGAGGTCGCCAGGGTGGCCGGGCAGCGCGAGGCCGACGGCTACCTGCGGCTGCGCGACTGGCTCACCCGGCTGTACCGGGTGGAGATGCGCTCGTTCATCGACGCCCGGTTCCGCTCCCCGCTGGACCTGGTCCGGCCCGACCTGTTCCGGCTCGCCGCGATGGGCGGCTTCGGCAGGCTGGCCCCGGCCGTGGGCCGCCACGTGCGCGACGAGCGGCTGCGCCGGATCTTCTCCTTCCAGTCGCTGTACGCCGGGGTGGCGCCGGAGAGCGCCCTGGCCGCCTACGCCGTCATCGCCTACATGGACACCGTCGCCGGGGTGTACTTCCCCCGGGGAGGGATGCGCGCCCTGGGCGACGCCCTCGCGGGAGCGGTCGCCAAGGCCGGGGGGACCGTCCGCTACGGGCAGGAGGTCGTGCGCCTGGAGCGCGCGGGCGACCGCGTCAGCGCCGTCGTCACCGGGGACGGGGAGCGCCTGGCCTGCGACCAGGTGGTGCTCACCGCGGACCTGCCCGCCGCCCACCGGCTGCTCGGCCACACGCCCCGGCGCCCCGTGGCCACGCGCTACTCGCCCTCGGCGGTCGTGCTGCACCTGGGCACCGACCGCACCTGGGAGCGGCTGGGCCACCACACCATCTCCTTCGGCGCCGCGTGGAAGCGCACCTTCACCGAGATCATCCGCGAGGGCCGCACCATGAGCGACCCCTCCCTGCTGGTCACCCAGCCCACCCTCACCGACCCGTCGCTGGCCCCGGAGGGGCGCCACCTGCTGTACGTGCTCGCCCCGGCGCCCAACCTGGCCGCGGGCCGCGTCGACTGGGACCGCGAGGGGCCGCGCTACCGGGACCGCCTGGTCGGGGTCCTGGAGGAGCGCGGACTGGACGGGCTGGACGCCTCCGTGCGGGCCGAGCACCTGGTCACCCCGGCGGACTGGGCGCGGCAGGGGCTCGCGCACGGCACGCCGTTCTCGCTGTCGCACACCTTCGCCCAGACGGGGCCGTTCCGTCCGCGCAACACCGTCCCCGGCACCTCCAACGCCGTCCTGGCCGGGTGCGGGACCACACCGGGGGTCGGCCTGCCGACCGTGCTGATCTCGGGGAAGCTCGCCGCGGCAGAGGTGGTCCGCAGAACCGGAGGAGGCCGATGAACGCGGGAACCGCGGAACTCGACGCCGCCGGGATCACCGGCGAGCCGCTGCGGGAGGCCTACCTCAGGTGCCGGGCCCTGCACGCCCGCCACGGGCGCACCTACTACACGGCCACGCGGGTGCTGCCGCCCGAGCACCGGCCCGGGGTGCACGCCCTGTACGGCTTCGCGCGGTGGGTGGACGACATCGTCGACGAACCGCCGCCGGGCGCCACGGTGGCGGACCAGACCGCCCGCCTGGACGTCATCGACGCCGACCTGGCCCGGGTCCTGGACGGGGAACCCGCGCGGGACCCCGAGACGGCGACCGTGCTGTCCGCCCTGGCGCACACGGTCCACCGGTACGCGCTGCCGCACGCCTACTTCACCGCGTTCATGGCCTCCATGCGCATGGACCTGACCGTGACCGGCTACCGCGACCTGGAGCACCTGCGCGAGTACATGTACGGCTCGGCCGCGGTGATCGGTCTCCAGGTGCTGCCGGTCCTGGGGACGGTGGCCCCGCGCGAGGAGGCGGCCCCGCACGCCGCCGCGCTGGGCGAGGCCTTCCAGCTGACCAACTTCCTGCGGGACGTGTCCGAGGACCTGCGGCGCGGCCGCGTCTACCTGCCGGAGGAGGCCCTGGCCGCGCACGGCGTGGACCGTGAGCTGCTGGAGCAGTGCGCGCGGGCCAGGGAGCCGCACCCGCGCGTACGGGAGGCCCTCGCCGACCTGGTGGAGGTCAACCAGGGCTTCTACCGGCGGGCCGAACCGGGCATTGCGATGCTCTCCCCCGTGGCGCGCCCGTGTGTCGCCACCGCCTTCCGGCTCTACCGCGCGATCCTGGACGAGGTGCGTGCGGCCGACTACGACGTGTGGAGCGTCCGGCACCGCGTCTCGGACACCCGCAAGGCGGCCGCCGCCGTACCCGCCCTCGCGCGGTCGCTGATCGCGCGCTCCCTGCGCGGCCGGGTGCCGCGCCCGCGGACCGGCTGAGGAGACGCGCGGTCCGCCCCGCCCCCCGACCGACGTACCTGGAGGACCCCGTGACACTGCCCGACCCGCGACCGCGGCGGCTCCCCCTGCGCCGCATGCCCGCCACCACGTGGAACACGCAGCAGCCGACCTGGCGGGAGGGCTCGCCCTCCGTCATCGGGTCGGCGCTCAAACGCGCGCTCGCCCGGCCCGCGGGGAACTGGTTCGTGCTGGCCGCGAGCACCGAGGTCCGCGCGGACCGGCCGTTCGGGCGCGTCGTGGCCGGAACCGAGCTGGTGGCCTGGCGCACCCCGGACGGGACCGCGCACGCGGGGCCGGGCGCCTGCCCGCACCTGGGCGCGCCGCTGTGCCGGGGCGCGGTGGACTCCGGGCGCCTGGTGTGCCGGTGGCACGGGCTGTCGCTGGACAGCGGCGGCTTCCCCGGGTGGGACCCCTACCCGGTGCACGACGACGGCGTCCTGGTGTGGGTGCGCCTGGACCGGGAGGGCGGGGAGGAGCCCCTGGACGCGCCGGTGGTCCCCGAGCGCCCCGCGCTGTCCGGGAGCCTGGTGGCGGTGGAGAGCCTGGCGGGTCGGTGCGAACCCGAGGACGTGGTGGCCAACCGGCTCGACCCCTGGCACGGCTCGTGGTTCCACCCCTACTCGTTCGTGGGGCTGAAGGTGACCGAGGTGCCCAAGGGAGCCGATCCCGACCCGGACCGCATGGTCGTGGACGTGGGCTTCCGGGTGGCGGGCCGGTGGGGCGTGCCGGTGCGCGCGGAGTTCCGCTGCCCGGACCCGCGCACGGTGGTCATGCGCATCATCGAGGGCGAGGGCCTGGGCAGCGTGGTGGAGACGCACGCCACCCCGCTGGGCGTGGACGACAGGGGCGTGCCGCGCACGGCGGTCATCGAGGCGACCGTGGCCAGCTCGGAGCGGATCGGCTTCCTGCTGGCCCGCAGGCTGGCGGGGCCGGTGGTGCGCCCCGTGATGCGGATGGCCGCCCGGCGCCTGTGGAAGGACGACCTGGACTACGCGGAGCGCCGGTACCTGCTCAGGAGCACCGGCCGCTGGCCCGGCTGAGCCCTCCCAAGAAGACTGGTGTCGCATCCCTGCAGTCGGAGGATCCGCCCCGTAGGGGGTCGAGCCCTCCGCAAGACCCAGCCGTGCACCCGTAGAGCTGACAGCGGCGGCCCGCCCCAGGGGGTGACCCTTTCCAGGCGACCCCACCCAGGCACCCGTAGAGCCCGGGCTGGCGGTGCGCCGCAGGGGTTGTTCCTTTCCAGGTGACCTCAGCCGGGCACCCGTAGAGGGTGCGGGTTCCCCGTCCGCCCGTGGGGGGTGGGCGGTCGTGGTGGGCACTGGCTCCAAGGTTCAGTGCTGGGGGCGGGGACCGACTGAGGGCAAGTTCGCCTAGCGAACTTGGCGAAGGAGATCCCTTGACTCCGGTCACTCCAGGGGCCTGGTGGGCGTCACGAAGGCGTTCGGAAGAGTGCCGGGTGGAACGCCCACCGGGAGTGACCCCTCAGCCATCCGGGGGCGGAGGTATACGGTTCAGACCAACATCAGCCACCAAGCCCCGCACGTGACCGCGCGTCGTAGGGGGCCCGCACGTTGTAGAGCGTCGCTGCGTCAGCAACCAGGCACCCGTAGAACCCGGGCTGACGCTGGAGACAGCGGGGTCGGCGTAGAACGGTCAGCACACCCCAGCCACGCACCCCTAGAACCCAGGCTGACGCTGGATTGATGGGACCAGCCGCCCTCCCACGGGGTCCGCCGGGACCGCCGGGACCGCCGGGTCCGCCGGGACCGCCGGGACCGCTAGGACCCCCGGGACCAGCGGGCGAGCGCCCGCAGGGGCGCCGACCGTCCCTGCCGGGGCACGGTCCACACCGTGTGCCCCGGCCGCCCCCACCGCGACAGCAGGGCGTTGGCCGCGAGCAGGCCGCTGGTGGCGGCGCGTTCCATGAGGGCCACGGGCAGATCGGTGCGCACGTGGTCGCCCGCGACCGTCACGAACGGGTCGGGCGTGGTCACACCGCACCGGTCCCGGTGGCTGCCGGGGGCGAACAGCGGACAGTCCGCGCGCAGTTCGTGCCGGGCGTCCACCGCGCGGGCCCCGCGCAGCTCCGGGTAGACGGACTCGGCCTGCTCCCGGAGCCGCTGCCGCTCGTACTCGGGGCTGCACCCCTCCTCCAGCGCGTAGGCGTGCAGCTCCACCACCGACCCGCCGGTGCGCCGGGCCCACGCGTGGGCCTCGTCCTCGTAGCGCTCCAGCACGCTGATGTTGTCCAGGGTGGGGTAGCCCGCCGTGCCCAGGAAGGCGGGACGGTGCGGGCGCACGGGCCGGTCCAGCCAGTAGCGCGACACCAGGAACGGGGGAGCCGTGCGAACCCGGGCCATCCGGTCGCGCCAGGCCGCCCCGCCCGGCTCCGCCCTGCCCGGCTCCGCCCTGCCCGGCTCCGGTGCGCCCAGCTCCGGCGAGGCCGCCACCAGGTCGCGGGTTCCGGCGGGGTCGGCGGCGAGCACCACGGCGTCCGCGTCCTCCGTGAAGGCCCCGCCCTCGTGTGTGCGCCCGCGCAGCGTGAACCGTCGCTCCTGTCCCCGGAGCTCCTCATCTCGGTGCTCCCGGCCCCGGCTCACCTCCTCGACCCGCACGCCGGTCCGCAGCCGGACCCCGCGCTTGGCCAGGTAGCGCTCCAGGGGATCCCACAGGGCCTGCGGGAACGGCGAGCCAGGCACGTCGAACACCAGGCCCTCGGACGAACCGAGGAAGTACACGTGGAACATCAGCGCGAGTTCGGCGGCCGACAGCACGCCGGGGTCGGCGAAGAAGCTGCGGGTGAACACCTCGAAGGCCAGGTGCCGCGCCGTGGGCGGGAAGCGCACCGCGTCCAGCAGGTCGCGGGCGCTGAGGTGGTCGAGCCGCTCGTACACGCCGGGCACGTCCACGTCGAGCAGTTGCAGGGCCGCGGGCACGTTGACCCGCGCCAGGTCGCGCGGGGGGAAGCTCGGGCTGGTCGCCGCCAGGACGGCCGCGTTCCACGGCGGGGTCGCGGGCAGCCCCGAGAAGCGGTCGCGCGGTCCGTCCCTGTGCACCAGCGGGTAGTCGGTGAGCGGGACCAGCGCGCCGAGTCCGGGGTCGCCGCGGCGCAGCAGGGCGCGCAGGTTGTAGTACTGCCGGAAGAACGCGTGGAACCCGCGGGTCATGGTCGCGGGCGAGCCGTCGGAGAGCGTCGTGGCCCAGCCGCGCAGTCGCCCCCCGAGCGAGGGCTCGCGCTCCAGCACCGTCACGTCCACGTCCCGCTCGGCCAGTGCGCAGGCCGCCGCCAGTCCGGCGATGCCGCCGCCGACCACGACGGCGCGGGGCCTCCCTTCGGTCGCGGGGCCGGTCGGCGGCGCGGGCGGGACAGCCTCGGCCAGGGGGTCGCGGGCGCCGGGGGGACGGCCGGGCCCGGCGGAGAGGACGCGTGCTCCGGAGCGTCCGTCGCCGTCAGCGCTCATCGGCGCGGCCCTTCCGGAGCGTCGTCCGGGAGGCCTGCCGGAACACCCTCCGAAGCTCCCCCCGGAACACCTCCCAGGGCGCCGATCGAAGCGCCGTTCGGGCGTCGTCCCACGAAGGTGTGCGTGACCCCGTACTGCCAGCCCGGCAGCGGCGCGCTGGCCACCGACTCCAGGCCCGCGCGGCGCATCCGCTCCAGCAGCGCCGTGCGGCCGTCGAACTCCAGAACGCTGCGCCACAGGTAGCGGAACAGGTCTGCGCGGCCGGTCAGCGCCTTGCCCGCAGGGATCACCACCCCCCAGCACACCGCCGACCACACCGCCCGGGCCGACACCGAGTCGGCCACGGAGTACTCGTGCAGGACGATCCGGCCGCCGGGTCTCAGCAGCGCGCGCACGGACGCGAGCAGGGCGTCGGGGTCGGGGGAGTTGCGGATGAGGTAGGCGCCGAACACCGCGTCCGCCGGACCCCCCAGGCACCCTCGGACCCACTCGGGGGTCAGGTCCTCGGCCCTGGCCTGGTGGAAGGAGACCGAGTCCGGCCACCGCTTGGCGCGGGCCGCCTCCAGCATCCCGGGCGAGGCGTCCACGCCCGCGATCCGGGCCCGGGGCAGGGCGCGCAGCAGGGCGGCGGTGGAGGCACCCGTACCGCACCCGAGGTCGAGCAGGCGCAGCCCCGTGCCGTCCCAGGGCAGGCCCAGCCGCCTGGCGGAGACGCGCAGGTGCGCGTGGTAGCCGGGGTTGGCGGACACGAGCCGGTCGTAGGCTCCGGCGGCGTGGTCGAACTCGCCGGTGACCGCGCCGTCCTTCATCGCGTGCGTCGTGGTGTCCACGTTCTCCTCCCGGGGGGTGTTCGCGTGCGGGCGCGGCCGTCCCCGTGCATGCTGGGGGCATGGCCGACTACGACGTGGCGATCATCGGCGGGGGAGCCGCTGGACTCACCCTGACCCACCAGCTCCGCGGGGTCAATGACCGACGTGGCCGACCGCTGCGGGTCGCCCTCGTGGAACCGCCCCCGGGGCCGCACACCCCTCCACCGCGCACCTGGTGCTTCTGGGAGCCCGACGGCGGGCCGTGGGACCACCTGCTGGCCGCCCGCTGGTCGGACCTGTCCGTGGTGGGGCCGGACGGGGCCGCCCACGCCTCCTCGGCGGCGCCCTACGCGTACAAGATGCTGCGGTCGGCCGACGTGGACGCGCACGTGCGCGCCTCGGCCGGTGAACACGTGGACCAGCTCCCGCTTCTGGTCAGCGAGGTCGTCGACGGCGCCCGGCACGCCGTGGTGCGGGGCGCCGGGCCGGGCGGAGCGGATCGGGAGCTGACCGCCTCGTGGGTGTTCGACTCGCGTCCGCCCCGGCCCGCCCCGCGCGGGCGCACGCACCTGCTCCAGCACTTCCGCGGCTGGTTCGTGCGCGCGCCCGACGATGCCTTCGACCCTTCCTCGGCCGTGCTCATGGACCTGCGCCCTCCCCAGCCCGCCAACGGCGTGGCCTTCGGTTACGTGCTGCCGCTGTCACCGCGCGAGGCGCTGGTGGAGTACACCGAGTTCGGCCGCGAGGCGCTCACGACCCCCGAGTACGAGCGCGCGCTCAAGGACTACTGCGGCCTGCTGGGGCTGGGGGACGTGGAGGTGACCGCGGCCGAACAGGGCGTCATCCCGATGACCGACGCGCGGTTCCGACCCCGCGCGGGACGGCGCGTGTTCCGGGTGGGGACGGCTGGCGGCGCCACCCGGCCCTCGACCGGGTACACGTTCAGCGGTGTGCGTCGCCAGACGGCCGCCGTGGCGCGGTCGCTGGCCCGGGGGCGGGTCCCGGTGCCGCCGGTGCCCCACCGGCGCCGCCACCTGGCGATGGACGCGGTCATGCTGCGGGCCCTGGACACGGGGCGGGTGCGGGGAGCGGAGTTCTTCGCCGGGCTGTTCGCGGCCAACCGCCTCGGGGACGTGCTGGCCTTCCTGGACGGGGGCTCGCGCCTGTCCCGGGAGCTGGCGATGGGCCTGAGCACGCCGGTCGCGGCCATGTCGCTGACCAGTCTGGACCAGGCGTGGCACTACGCGCTGCGCGGGGGCGTGGGGAGAAGCCTCAGCCGGGGACCAGGGCCCGCACGGCGTCGGTGAGCGAGCCCAGGTGCCCGGCGGCCAGCCCCGGCGCCGCGCCCAGCGTCCGCCAGCCCGGCCCGGCCGTGTACACGGCCGTGGCCTGCACCGACCCGGCTGCCTCGCGCACCACCGCCCGCAGCGCCGCGACGTCGTCGGCGTTCCCCGCGTGGGACCACAGGACCACCGCGCGCGGACCCGTGCGGCGCACCGCCCGCACCGTCGCCGCCACGGGCGTGCACGGGCCCAGCACCCGGCGCGGCACGCCCCGTTCGCGCAGCGCGGCGGCCAGCGCCTCCATCGGAAGACTGTGCATCTGGCCGGGGCCGCAGGCCAGGACCGCGGGACGGCCCGTCGCGTCCGCGGGGGCGGCCACGCGGCGCAGCGCCGAGGACACGCACCACGACAGAAGGTGCTCCACCTCCACGTAGCGCCGGGTGTCCTCCCACTTGCGGCCCATCCCGTACAGCAGCGGCATCGCCAGGTCCTCCCAGGCCGCCACCACGCCGTACCCGTCCAGCGCCTCCTCCAGCAGGCGCTCCACGAGTTCGGCGTCCATGCGCATGGCGGCGCGGGCGATCCCCTGGAGGGCGGGCCCGGCCGCACCCAGCGGCAGGGTGTCCCCGCCGGGACGCCAACGGGACCGCGCGCCCTCCCCGGCGCCCCGCTGCCGGGGAACGACCGGCGAGGCGGGAGCGGGCGCGCGGCCCCCGGGAACCGGGTCGAGCACGCGCTCCGCCGCCGAGGCGGGCGGCAGGCCCTCGCCGACCAGGCGGCACAGTTCCCGCAGCCGCGCCACGTCGGCGGGGGAGTAGCGGCGGTGCCCGCCCGGACTGCGCTCGCGCGGCCCCACGCCGTAGCGCCGGTCCCAGCTGCGCAGCGTGGAGGGCGAGACTCCGAGCAGGCGCGCGGTCGCCCCGGGAGTCAGTGCGTCGGCCATGGCGCCCCAAGCGTTGCGAAAGCGGTGCGTCTTGTGTCGCGCACCACACGCGTAGAACTCTAGCTGGGAGAACACCGGAAGGGGCAGCACCATGGACCTGGACACCAGGCGTCCGGCCGACCGCCGTCTCAGCGTGGTCTACCGCGTCGGCGCAGGACTCACCGGACTCGTGCTCATGTGCTTCGGCATCGCGGGGCTGGTGCTCAGGCTCCCGCTCTTCGACACCCAGGGGGAGGTCGTCGCGGGCCTGTCCACCAACGGTGCACTGAGCTTCGTGTCCGGTGCGACCAGTGTGACCGGTGCGACCGGATGAGGCCGTCCGTCCTGGTCACCGGTGCGACCGGCTACATCGGCGGACGTCTGGTGCCCGAGCTGCTCGCGGCCGGGTACCGCGTCCGCTGCCTGGCGCGCACCCCGGACAAGCTGCGCGACCAGCCCTGGCGCGACCGCGTGGAGGTGGTCCGGGGTGACGTGGTGAGCGGCGAGGGCCTCGACGAGGCGTTCACGAGTGTCGACACCGCCTACTACCTGGTCCACTCGATGTCGGGCGGGCGCGACTTCGCGGGCACCGACGCCCGTGCCGCCCGCAACGTCGCCCGCGCGGCGGAGACGGCGGGCACGACCCGCCTGGTCTACCTGGGCGGGCTCGCGCCGCACGGGAACGGCCTGTCGGCGCACATGGCCTCGCGCGAGGAGGTCGGCCGGATCCTGCTGGAGTCGGGCGTGCCCACCGCAGTGCTGCGCGCCGCGGTGATCCTCGGCTCCGGCTCGGCCTCCTTCGAGATGCTGCGCCACCTCACCGAGCGCCTGCCGGTGATGACCACACCCCGATGGGTGCGCAGCCGCGTCCAGCCGATCGCCGTGCGCGACGTGCTGCGGTTGCTGGTCGGGTGCGCCGAACTCCCCGAGGGGACCAACCGGACCTTCGACATCGGCGGTCCCGAGGTGCTCTCCTACGCCCGGATGATCCAGCGCTTCGCCGGGGCGGCGGGGATCGCCGGGAGGCTGATCATCCCCGTCCCCGTGCTCTCGCCGGGCCTGTCCAGCCTGTGGGTCGGCCTGGTCACGCCGGTGCCGCCCGCGATCGCCCGGCCGCTGGTGGAGTCGCTGCGCCACGACGCGGTGGTCGGCGAGGACGACCTGTCCGACCTGCTGGGCGACCACGACCGGGTCGGCTTCGACCGGGCCGTGGAACTGGCCCTGCGCCGCGTCGACGAGTCGCGCGTGGACACCCGCTGGTCCTCGGCCGCCTGGCCGAGCGCCCCGTCCGACCCCCTGCCGAGTGATCCCGCCTGGGCGGGCGGCAGCCTCTACACCGACGTGCGCGCGCGGTACGTCGACGCCGGAAGGGAGGCGGTGTGGAGGGTCGTCGAGGGGATCGGCGGCGAGCACGGCTGGTACTCCTGGCCCCTGGCCTGGGCCGCGCGCGGCTGGATCGACCTGGCCGTGGGCGGGGTGGGCCTGCGCCGTGGGCGGCGCGACCCGGAGAGGCTGCGGGTGGGCGACTCCCTGGACTTCTGGCGGGTGGAGGAGGTCGTCCCCGGCGCGCTGCTGCGGCTGCGGGCGGAGATGCGCCTGCCCGGACCGGCCTGGCTCGAACTGGGGGTGACCCGCGTGCGCGGACGCACGGTCTACCACCAGCGCGCGCTCTTCCACCCGCGCGGCCTGCTGGGACACCTGTACTGGAAGGCCGTCACACCCTTCCACGGGTTCGTGTTCGGCGCCATGGCCGACAACATCGTCACGGCCGCGGAGCAGGAGGCCCGGGACCAGGCGAGCCCGGAGCAGGCGGCTCCGGGGGAGGCTTCCGAGCCCCGCTGACGTCCGGCCTTCCGGCCCCGGTCCGCGCGGACCGGGGCCGACGGCGTTCGCGCCTGTCCACACCCCCGGTGGACGGTGACGGAGGGCACGGCGCCGCTCGTCAGGGGCCGACGCATGGCGGGATCGTGCTGGGGTAGGGTCATGCCCGCAAGTAACTCGAAAAACAAGATGCTTTAATTTCGAGCAAGCTGTCGGTGTGAGAGGGATCCCGAACGTGGACAAGGACAACGGCAGACCGCCTGCCAGGCGGTCGCGCTGGTGGATCGGAGCGGCCCTGCTCGTCGCCCTGGTGTGGCTGGTGGGCGCCGGGCCCCTGGGCATGTTCCTGGGCAGACTCGGCGAGGTGCAGACCAACGACCCCGGCGCGTTCCTGCCCGTGGGCGCCGAGTCCACCGAGGTCAGCGAGATCGCCGAGGAGTTCGACCGCGAGGAGGCGGTCCCGGCGATCGTCGTGTACTCGCGCGAGGACGCCGGGGACAGCGGGGGCGGTGGGAGCAACGAGGCGCTCGGAGAGGGCGAACTCGCCGACATCGCAGCGGTCGCCGAGCGCGTGGGCGGGGAGCCCTGGGTCTCCGGAACCGTCGTCGGCCCCTTCCCCGGGACGGAGGACCCCTCCGTCGCCCAGTTCGTGGTGCCGCTCGACTCGGCCACCGACACCGGCGACGCGGTCGAGGACCTGCGCGCGGTGCTGGCCGACGATCCCGTGACGGGGCTCCAGGTCCAGGTCACCGGCCCCGCCGGTTTCGCGGCCGACCTCGTCGCGGCCTTCGGCGGCATCGACTCCACGCTGCTGATCGTTGCCGTCACCGCCGTGCTGATCATCCTCGTGGCCGTCTACCGCTCACCGCTGCTGCCGGTGCTGGTCGTCCTCGCCTGCCTGCTCGCGCTCGGCCTGTCCGGCGCGCTGGTCTACCTGGCCGCCGACGCCGGTCTGGTCAGCCTCAACGGGCAGAGCCAGGGCATCCTCTTCATTCTGGTCGTGGGCGCCTGCACCGACTACGCGCTGTTGCTCGTGGCCCGCTACCGCGAGGAACTGGTCGTCCGCGAACGCGTGCCCGAGGCGGTCATGGCCGCCGTGCGCGGCGTGACCGGACCGGTCCTGGCCTCCGGCGGAACCGTCATCCTCGGCCTGCTCTGCCTGCTCGCCGCCGACCTGGCCTCCACCCGCAGCCTCGGCCCCGTGGTGGCCATCGGCGTCGTCGCGGCCCTGCTCTCGGCGATGACCTTCCTGCCCGCCGTGCTCGCCCTGTGCGGACGCGCCGCCTTCTGGCCCGTGGCCCCGCACAGCGGCGGCCGGACGGACGGAACCCTGGACGAGGTCGTGGTCAGCCACCGGTTCTGGGGACGCCTGGCGACCACCGTCTCGCGCAGGCCGCGCCTGTACTGGATCGTCACCACCGCCGTCCTGGCCTCCGCCGCCGTGTTCGCGCCCCAGTTCGACGCCGGGGGCACCGGCCAGGCCGAGGTCTTCCGCACCGAGGTGGAGGCGGTCGACGCCCAGGAGGCGCTCGACCGGGGCTTCGGCTCCGACGCCAGCGCGGCCCCCGCCCTGGTGGTCGCCGACGCCGACCACCTGGACGAGGTCGTCCGGGCCGCCGAACGCCTGCCGGTGGTGGACGGGGCCACGCCGGTGACCGAGCCCGGCCCGCCCGGCGCCGACCTTCCGCCCCTGGTGGAGGACGGCCGGGTGCTGGTCGAGGTCGTCCTCACCGTCGGCCCCGAGTCGGCCGAGGCGGTGGACGCGGTGCGCGACCTGCGCGCCGAGCTGGACACCGTCGAGGGTGCCGACGCCATGGTCGGCGGGGTGAGCGCCACCGATCTGGACACCCTGGACACCGCCCAGCGCGACTTCACGGTCGTGGTGCCGCTGGTGCTCGTGGTGGTCTTCCTCGTGCTCATCCCGCTGCTGCGCTCCCTGGTGGCGCCGCTGCTGCTGATGGTCGTGAACGTGCTGTCCTTCGCCGCCGCGCTGGGAGTGGGAACGCTGCTGTTCGACCACGTGCTCGGCCTGCCCGGCGCGGACCCGGTGGTGCCGCTGTTCGCGTTCGTGTTCCTGGTGGCGCTGGGGATCGACTACAGCATCTTCCTCATGTCCCGGGCGCGTGAGGAGACGCTGCTGCACGGGCACCGCGAGGGCGTGCTGCGCGCGCTGACCGTCACCGGCGGGGTGATCACCTCCGCCGGGGTGGTGCTGGCCGTGACCTTCGCGGCGCTGGCGGTGATCCCGCTGCTGTTCCTGCTCCAGCTGGCGTTCCTGGTGGCGTTCGGCGTGCTGGTGGACGCGTTGCTCGTGCGGACGGTGCTGGTGCCCGCGCTGTCCCTGGACGTCGGGTCGCGCGTGTGGTGGCCCGGGCGCGCGGGCCGGACCCCGAAGCGCGCGGAGGAGGGCGGACCCGCCGAGCGCGCGTAGCGCCCGGCGGCGGAGCCGCGCGGCGCGGACGGGCGCGTGCCCGGTGGGAGCCGCCCGTCGCGCGGCGGAACGCGTGTTTGCCGAAGCCGTCCTACAGGGGGTCTCCCCGCAGGTCCGCGTAGGCGGCGGAGAACTTGCGCACCAGCGCGGCCTGCGGCAGGTGGACGCCGTCGATGGCGGCCACCTGCCGCACGCCCGTGGTGGCGTTGGTGGTGAACGCGCCCGCCGTGCGGGTGCTCGCCGCCGAGGCGATCGGCCGGGTGGTCACCGGGACGCCGAGGTTCTCGGCGGCCTGGCTGATGAGCGCCGTGGTCACCCCCGGCAGGCAGGGCGCCTGCGGCCAGACCAGGCCGCCGCCGTCCAGGAAGCCGATGTTCCAGGTGGGGCCCTCCGAGACGCGGCCGTCCACGCCCATGAACAGGGCGTCGTCGTAGCCGTCCAGTTGGGCGGCGCGGCGCTGGCGGATCGCTCCGAACAGGCCCGTGCTCTTGACCTGCGGAGTGTCGCGGGTGAAGAGGCGGGTGCCCAGGCGGACCGGGGGAGGGGAGGTGTTCGCCGGTGCGGGGCGGGTGCTGACGAGGATGTGGGGGAGCTGGCGGGCGGAGGGTCGGCCCAGGTCCATGTGGGGGTCGAAGACGGTGACGCGGACCACCGAGGGGGAGGGATGGGCGCGCGCGGAGCGCCGGGCGAGTTCGCGGACCCGGGGGATGTCGAGTTCCACGCCGAAGAGGGTGTGGCAGTCGCGGCTCAGGCGTTCCATGTGCAAGTCGAGTCCGCGGACGCGCAGGTCGGTGACGAGCATGGTGGTGAAGTGGCCGTAGCCGTACAGGGCGAGGCCCGCGAGTTCCCCGGTGCTGACGGGGCGTCCGTTCAGTTCCATGAGGTTTCCATCATGGCATTCCGGGATCTGTGCCATCGGGGTTTCCTCCACCGGAACCGGGGTGATGGGTACCCCGCGCCGGTCGGGTCGGGGACCCGGTCTCCGGGGCTCGTGCCATCCAGCGGTACGGCTCATTCGGCGGTACGGCGGAACCGGTACCACTGCGGCGAGGTCTTGTTCATCGGCCATCCCAGGCCGCTGGTCTCCGCGTCCTCGGCCGTGAGGAGTTCCCATCCCGGGAACGCGGCCTCGATCTCCGCCTGTGCGACGCCCTCGACGAGCCGCCGGTACCGCGACGGGCCGAAGGCGAGCATCAGCAGGGTGGCCCCAGGTGCGGCGAGGGCTGTCACTCCCCGTCCCTCCGCGGCCCGCTGGTTCGTGTCCAGGCCCTGGAAGCAGCCGATGTCGACGAAGAGGTCGAAGGCGCCCAGGCCGGAGGATTCGAGGTCGGTCGCGTCGCCGACGACGTAGGCGACCTCCGCCGGGCCCTTGCGGCGGGCGGCCTCGACCGCCTCCGGCACGATGTCGACGCCCACCGCCTCCCATCCGCGCCGGGCCAGCTCGGGGGTGAACTGTCCGCGCCCGCAGCCGATGTCCAGCGCCCGCCCGGGTCCGGTCGAACGCGACTGCGCCTCGCGGTCGAGCAGAACGCCGAGCTGCGCTGTCCCGCCCGCTGCGCCGTAGCGCTCCCAGGGGGTGAGGCCGAGACGGTACATCCGCGCGTATTTCGTCATGGATTCAAGGTAGGGCGGCCTCTCAGGAGGAGCTTTTCGCCCCCCTCTGGCGGCGTCTAGGCGGTGGTTTCGCTGGTCAGGAGAGCGGCCCATTCGGCTGCGGGAAAGGAGAGGGTCGCCGCGTCGCGGTTCTGCGTGTCGCGCACAAGGGTGTCGCGACCTTCCCGGACCTCGACACAATGGGGCCCGTCGTTGCTGTAGGAAAACTTGTGAAAACCGTCCGTCATCGAAGCAGTCCTTCCAACAGCGTTGCGGACTCACCGCGAGGGGAAGCGAGCCCGATCAGGTCCCGTACCAGCGACTCTACCGCTTCGGTGTCTCCCGGCTTCTCCAGTACCACATTGCCCTGTGCGTGGTCGGATGCGGCGACGGTTGCGCCGTCCCGAAGGCGGTACAGCTGCGCTGATGAGGGTGTGCACAGGATCGGAGCGCTCTCCGGGATGAGGTACACGACAAGCCGTCCACGCTGAAGATGGCGGAGGAGATAGTCGACCTGGTCCTCCTTGACATCGCGGGGCAGGTGCCTGAGTGACTGCATCGGAAAAAGTGCAGTTATCAGCGGATCGTTCCGTTTGGTGAGCGACGCGTATCGGGAAACGCGAAGCTGGGCAAGCCTCTCCAGTTCTCCTATGGTCGCTGTCGGATGCCCTGCGGCGAACACCATGCGTGCGTACTTGGGGGACTGGATCAGTCCCGGAACCACCGACACGGACACGGTGTCGATGGCGACCGCGTGCTCCTCCAACGCCCCGGGCGAGCGCATCCACGGGGGAATTCCATCGCTGGTTGCGGCCTCCCATCCAGCGAGGCCGTCTCGACCTCCTCGTGGAGAGCGTCGTCGAGGACCGCGCGGGCTTTCGCCCCCCGCTTCCGCGCAGGGGCGAGCACACGTCCTGACCGCCAGCCCCGGAGACCGGGCCCCAGCGACCGGGTTCCAGCGACCGGGTTCCAGCGACCCAGCGGCCTCCACCCGAACACCCGCACCGAACATCCGCGACCGAGGGCAGGGGGACCGCGGGGCCGGGCGTCTCGTGGTCCTCATCGGCTCCTGAACTGCGGTGATCTTGTACTTATAGCCGATGTCGGCGCTCGAACCCCGCTATAGGTACAAGATCACGGCGGGGGAGCGGGCCACGGAGGGCGGCGGGCCGGTGGACCTCTCCGGTCAGCGCGTCAGCCCCGCTGCTGTTCCATGGCGGTGAACGCGGTGACCAGCTGGTTCTCCGAGGTCTCCAGGTAGGTCGTCAACTCGTCCGCCGCCCCGGCCGCGTCCCCCGAGGCCAGCAGGGTGTGGATCCTCCGGTTCCAGTCCAGGTACGGGACGTGGAACTCCCGCGGCGCGTCCATCACGTGGAACACCAGCCGGGTCTCGGCCAGCACCTGGCTCATGAACTCGTTCACCCGCGCGCTCTCGGCCAGCCCTGCCACGGCCTGGTGGAAGCGCATGTTCGCCGTCCCCATCCGCCACCAGTCCTCGCGTCCGCGCGCGGCCTCGCCCTCGTCCACGGCCGCCCCGACCAGCCGCACCGCCTCCTCGTCCGGGTCCACCGCGCCCCGCAGCGCGGGAAGCTCCAGGGACCGCCGCGCCTTGAACAGGTCGCGGACGTCCTCGCTGGTCGGCAGGCCGACGAACACGCCCCGGTGCATATGGTGCACCAGCAGCCGCTCGCGCACCAGCAGCCGGAACGCTTCGCGCAGGGTGTTGCGGGAGACCCCGAGTTCCTCGCACAGCCGTTCCTCCGACATGCGCTGTCCCGGCGGGTACACGCCGTCGATGAGGGACTCGCGGAGCAGCTCCGCGACCCGCTCGGCCTGCGTCGGCTGTGGAGGGAGGAGGCGCGTGCGGCCGCGGGGCCGGTCGGTGCGGGCGTCCGTGGCCGTCACAGGTGCTCCTTAAGGGGGCTGGCGTCTGTTACTTCATTGTCACCGACGCGGAGCACTCCCGGGAGAGCGGGGAGCCGACAGAAGTCGGTTCATCGGACCAGTGCGCCGTGGCGCGGCCCCCGCACGGGTTCTTCACCGCACCGCTCCTGCGATCACGGCGCGTCCGCTTCACCCGCCACGGTGCGGTTTCCATGTGGCTTCCGCGCGGCTTCCGTGCGGCTTGCGCACGGGCCTCCCGCACGGCTGTCCCGGCTTCCGAAGGCTCCCGGGCGAGGCGGCGAGCAGCTCCACCACGGGGGCTCTAGGACACCCCTTTCCGGGGTTCCTCCAACGGCGCTTCTGGGCAGGGTGGGGCGAAGAAACGCTCCTGCAACACAGGTGACCTGGGTTTTTTGCATACCGGCTCTTTACCCGTCTTGTTGGATTGAAGTATCGTTCAACAATCCAACGATGGCGCGGTCGGTTATCGCGTCACCGACCCACATCGGACCCCTTGGAGTGACCCATGGGTGACACACCCCCCGCGCCCCCGAAGGTGCGCCCCCGTGTCGGGCGGATCGCGATCAGCAGCAGCCTGCTCGGTGCGATGTTCCTCATGGCCACCAGTGCCATCGGCCCCGGCTTCATCACCCAGACCACCACGTTCACCGCCGAGCTGGGCGCGACCTTCGCGGTCGCGATCCTCATCTCGATCCTGGTCGACATCGCGGTCCAGCTGAACATCTGGCGGGTCGTCGGCGTCGCCAACACGCGTGCCCAGGACCTGGCCAACAAGGTCCTCCCCGGCGCGGGCTACCTGCTGGCCGCGCTCATCGTCTTCGGCGGCCTGATCTTCAACGTCGGCAACCTCGCGGGCACCGGGCTGGGCCTGAACGCCATGACCGGGTTCGACACCCAGCTCGGCGCCGTCCTGTCCGCGGTGCTGGCCGTGGCCATCCTGGGCGTCAAGAAGCTGGGCGTGGCCCTGGACCGCATCCTGGTCGTGCTGGGCCTGGCCATGATCGTGCTGACCGTCTACGTGGCCTTCGTGTCCCAGCCCCCGGTCGGCGAGGCCCTGCGCCAGGCCGTCCTGCCCGAGCGGTTCGGCGCGGACGTCTTCCTGGCCACCGTCACCATCATCGGCGGCACCGTCGGCGGCTACATCACCTACGCGGGCGTGCACCGCCTCGTCGAGGCGGGCCAGGGCGGACGCGAGAACGTCCGCGCCATCACGCAGACCTCCGTGACCGGCATCATCGTCACCGGCGTCATGCGCGTGGTCCTGTTCCTGGCCATCCTCGGCGTCGTCGCGGGCGGCGCCGACATCCTGGCGTCCGCCAACCCCTCCGCCGAGGCCTTCCGCCAGGCCGCGGGCGAGGTCGGCCAGCGCCTGTTCGGCGTGATCCTGTGGGCCGCGGCGGTCAGCTCCGTCATCGGCGCCTCCTACACCTCGATCTCCTTCGTCACGACCTTCCACCCGTGGCTGGAGAAGCGCCGGGGCCTCCTGGTCACCGTCTTCATCGGCGTCTCGCTGGCGATCCTGCTGCTGTCCGGGCAGGCCCCGAACACGCTGCTGATCCTGGCCGGAGCCCTCAACGGCGTGATCCTGCCGGTCGGCCTCGGCATCCTGCTGTGGGTCGCGGCCCGCCGCTCCGGCGACCTCCTGGGCGGGTACCGCTACCCGCGCTGGCTGATCGTCATCGGCGTCGCCGCCTGGGCGCTCACCGCGTACATGGCCATCGGCTCCCTGGGCGGCATCGCCGACCTCTGGCAGTAGCCCGCCGGGCGCGCGCCCTCCCACCGCATCCCGCCCCCGCCCCGCCCGGACCGCCACCCGGGCGGGGTAGGTAACCCCGCAAGGGGCAACACGAAAGAACGAGGAGCACCGACGTTGCGCATCGACCTCAACTCCGACCTCGGCGAGAGCTTCGGCCGCTGGGAGCTCGGCGACGACAAGGCCCTGCTGTCCATCGTCACCAGCGCCAACGTCGCCTGCGGCTTCCACGCCGGTGACCCGTCCGTGCTGCGGCGCACCACGCTCGACGCCGCGGCCGGGGGAGTGGCCGTCGGCGCGCACGTGGGCTACCGCGACCTGGCCGGGTTCGGCCGCCGCTTCCTCGACGTGCCGCCCGCCGAGCTGACCGACGAGGTGGTCTACCAGATGGGCGCGCTGTCGGCGTTCACCCGCCTGGCGGGGGACCGCGTCCGCTACGTCAAGCCGCACGGCGCCCTCTACAACACGATCGTGCACCACGAGAAGCAGGCCGCCGCGGTCGTCGCCGCGGTGCGCGAGTTCGACCCCGCCATGCCCGTGCTGGGCCTGCCCGGATCGCGGTTCCTGCGCCTGGCCGAGGAGGCCGGGCTGCCCACCCACCGCGAGGCCTTCGCCGACCGCGCCTACACCCCGGAGGGCACGCTGGTCTCGCGCCGCGAGCCCGGCGCCGTCCTGCACGACCCGGCCGCCATCGCCGAGCGCTGCCTGCGCATCGCCCACGGCGAGCCGGTCGAGGCGGTCGACGGCACCCCGATCGTCATCGAGGCCGACTCCCTGTGCGTGCACGGCGACAGCCCCGGCGCGGTGGACATCGCCCGGGCCGTGGCCGACCGGCTGCGCGCCGAGGGCGTCACCCTCGCGCCGTTCACCGGGGAGGCCGCGTGATCCCTGCCTGGAGGAGGGGGCTCCCGACCCCCGCCGAGGAGGCGCCGTGCGTGTCCTGACGTGCGCGGACACCGGCGTTCTCGTGGAGGTCGCCGACCTCGCCGAGGTGATCGCGCTGCGCGCCGCGCTCCGGGCGCGGCCGGTCCCCGGGGTCACCGACGTCGTTCCGGCCGCCCGCACGCTGCTGCTGCGGATCGGACCCGGCACCGACCCCTGCGGGGTCGCCGCCGCGGTCACCGGGCTGCCGCTGGCCACCGGGACCGGGCCGGAGTCCGGCGACACCGTCACCATCCCGGTGTTCTACGACGGCGAGGACCTCGACGACGTCGCCGAGCTGACCGGCCTGACCCGGCGCGGGGTGGTCGAGGCGCACACCAGCGCCACCTGGACGGTCGCGTTCTGCGGCTTCGCGCCCGGGTTCGGCTACATGGTCGGAGACGACCCGCGCCTGCACGTGCCCCGGCGCGGCGAGGCGCGCACACGCGTGCCCGCCGGTTCGGTGGCCCTGGCGGGGGAGTTCACGGGGGTGTACCCGCGCAGCTCTCCCGGGGGGTGGCAGCTGCTGGGCCGCACCGAGGCCCCGATCTGGGACCTGGACCGCGAACCGCCCGGCCTGCTCCGGCCGGGTGTGCGCGTGCGCTTCACCGACGCGGAGGCCTCATGAGTACGCGTGTCGGACGGGCCCGGACGGGACCGGCCCGGGAACAGGGACAGGAACGGGCGCAGGGGCGGGAACGGGGAAGGAACGCGGTGGCGGGTCGCGGAACGGCGTCGGAACCGCGCGAGGGGAACGCGGCGCACGCCCCGGTCCCCGGGAAGGGGCGTTCGGCCCTGGAGGTCGTGGCCGCCGGACCCATGACCACGGTCCAGGACGCGGGCCGCTTCGGCCACGCCGACCTGGGCGTGGGCCGCTCCGGCGCGGCCGACGCCGACTCCTACGCCCTGGCCAACCGTCTGCTCGCCAACCCCCCGGGGTCCGCCGCCCTGGAGGTCACCCTGGGCGGGCTGCGCGTGCGGGCCCGCGGGCCGGTGACCGTCGCCGTCACCGGGGCCGATGCCCCGCTGCGGGTGGACGGACGGGGCGCCGCCGTCAACACGGTGCTGCACCTGCCCGACGGGGCGGAGCTGGCCATGGGCGTGCCCGCCCGCGGGCTCCGCTCCTACCTGGGCGTACGCGGCGGGGTGGACGTCCCGCCGGTCCTGGGCTCGCGCAGCACCGATGTCCTGGCCGGACTGGGACCCGACCTGCCCGTGCCCGGGGCGCTGCTCCCGGTCGGGCCCGCGCCCGCGGACCTCCCGAACGTGGACCACGCCCCCGCTCCGCCCGTCGGCGGACCCGAGGAGGTCCTGCGGGTGGTCCTCGGCCCGCGTGAGGACTGGTTCACCGACGAGGCCGTCCGGACACTGCTGTCGTCCGCGTACGAGGTCACCCCGCGCAGCGACAGGGTCGGCGCCCGCCTGTCCGGCCCCGTCCTGGAACGCGCCCGCTCCGGCGAGCTGCCCAGCGAGGGCATGGTCGCGGGGTCGCTCCAGGTGCCGCCGGGCGGAGAGCCCGTGCTGTTCCTGGCCGACCACCCCGTGACCGGCGGCTACCCGGTGGTGGCCGTCGTGTGTTCGGCGGACCTGCCCAGGGCCGCCCAGGCGCGCCCCGGGACCCGCCTGCGCTTCACCCTCTGACCGGCCGGGTTCCGCCGGGTGCGGCGGGACCCGACACGGCGGCGGACCGGCCCACCGGTCCGCCGCCCGGCACGGACCGATCCGTCCCGGCAGCCACGGGAACACCGACCGTCCGCCCCACCCGGAACGAAAGGCAGAACCGATGACCTCTCCGGCCGACCTCTCCCCGTCCCAGGCCCGCGCGCTGTTCCGCGACGGCCTGCGCGTCCCCACCTCCGGCTACAGCGCGGGCTACGCGCAGGCCAACCTCATCGCACTGCCCCGCGAGGCGGCCTTCGACTTCCTGCTGTTCGCCCAGCGCAACCCCAAGTCCTGCCCGGTCCTGGACGTCACCGAGCCGGGCCGGGTGGGCGCCTCGGTCTTCGACGGCGACCTGCGCACGGACCTGCCCGCCTACCGGGTCTACCGCGACGGGAGGATGGTCGAGGAGCGCACCGACGTCACCGACCTGTGGCGCGACGACCTGGTGGCCTTCCTCATCGGGTGCAGCTTCACCTTCGAGACGCCCCTGCTGGAGGCCGGTGTTCCGGTCCGCCACATCGAGGCGGGCAGCAACGTGGCCATGTACGCGACCAACCGGCCGTGCCGCCCCGCGGGCCGTTTCAGCGGTCCGCTGGTGGTGTCCATGCGGCCGATCCCCGCCGACCGGGTGGCCGACGCGGTGCGCATCACCTCGCGCTATCCGGCGGTCCACGGCGCCCCGGTGCACGTGGGCGACCCCGCCGCGCTGGGCATCGAGGACCTGGACCGGCCCGACTACGGCGACGCGGTGGAGGTGCGCCCCGGCGAGGTCCCGGTCTTCTGGGCGTGCGGGGTCACCCCGCAGGCGGCCGTGACGGCCTCCGCCCCGGAGTTCGCCATCGGCCACGCTCCCGGACACATGGCCATCACCGACGTGCGCGACTCCTCCTACCAGGTGCCCTGACGTTTGTCGCCGAATCCCCGGGGGTAGTCGCGGCCCCAGGCCCGGGTGACACGACGAACGAAGGGGAACGGTGTGAACAGCCGCGAGCAGCTGATCGACTGGCTCAACGACGCCTACTCGATGGAGAAGTCCCTGGAGGAGACTCTGGAGAGCCACGCCAAGGACGCGGAGAAGGACCCCGAGGTCCACGCCCGCATCACGCGGCACATCGAGGAGACGCGCGAGCAGGCCGAGACGGTCAAGGGATGTATCGAGTCCCTGGGCGGCAGCGTGTCCAAGGTCAAGAGCGCCCTGGCCGGGATGATGGGTTCCGTGCAGGGCGTCGCGAACAGGCCCGCGGGCGACACCATGGTCAAGAACGCCCTCTCCGACTACGCCGCCGAGCACTTCGAGATCGCCTCCTACCGCGCGCTGATCGAGGGTGCCCGCGCGCTCGGCGAGGAGCAGATCGCGCTCAAGCTGACCGCCATCCTCCACCAGGAGGAGGACATGGCCCGCTTCCTGGAGCAGAAGCTCCCGGGCGCGGTGCGCACCGCGCTGGCCGACGCCGAGCGCTAGTCGTGTCGCGGGAGACGCCCCGAGCGACGGCACCCGGACGCCCCGGGGAGGCACTGCCTCCCCGGGGCGTCCGCCTGTCGGGCGCCGCCTTGGTCGCGGTCCCCGGCTGGCTTCCCCGGCCGCGTCCGGAATCCGCACGGGGCCGCCTCAGGAATCCTGCGGGGGCGCGTCCCGGTCGGGGGTGGGGCGTCCGCCGTCGGTCTGCTGACCCCGGATGAGGCGCCTGGGGACACCGCGGCCGGAGCCCCGGCCGGGATCGCGGTCGTCGCCCCGGGTACCTCGACCGGAGCCTCGGGAACCCCGGCCGGAACCGGGGCCGCCGTCCCGGGCCCCGCGTCCACCGTCCCCGGACCGGTTCCCGTCCTCCCCGACCTGGTTCCCGTCCTCCTCGGCCCGGTGCCCGCCGTCCTGTGCGGTTCCCGACCGCTGGCGGCCGCTCTTGCGCGAGTAACCCGACTGGCTCGCGTACAGCGACTTGGAGACCCGGGAGGCGTCGCCGGTCCGGGTCATCCCCGCCATACGCCGCAGCTCCTCCATCTGCGCGCGCACCTCCGGGGGCGGAGCCGCCGCCTGTGCCCCGTACCGGGCGGCACCGGCGGGCGCCACCGGCGGCATGTGGTCGGCCAGATCCGTCCGCGCGTCCTCCAGCAGGCCCGCGGCGCCGAAGCGGTCGCCCCGGCGCATGGCCTCGCTGGCCTTCCTCTTGGCGGTCTGCGCCCGCTGTAGGACCTCCTCGGCGCGCACCTCCGGCCGGGGCACCCGCCCGTCGGCCGCGCCCTCCGCGACCACGCCGAGTTCGACGGGCAGGGACACGGTGCGGCTGGCCAGCGTGACCGGGTCGGCGTAGGTGACCTCCAGCGCGGCGACGGTGCCCGGCGCGGACAACCCGGAGACCTCCAGGCGCAGCAGCAGGCGGCGCCGCTCCCCGGAGTGGAAGTCACCCAGTTCGACCACCACGGACCCGTCCGCGAGCTGGTGGGAGGGCATCTCGCCCACCACGGAGACGGTGCGCAGGAGCGGACCGGAGGGAACCCGCAGCGACACGGCCTGAGCGGTCTTGGCCAGCAGGTACTCGGCCTCCTGGGCGATGAGGCCGCCCGCGGTGTCGGGGTCCTCGGCGAACAGGGCGCTGCCCGCGCCGCCGTCGGCCACCGCGCCGAGCAGTTCCTCGTCGTAGCCCAGACCGTATCCCAGGGTCGTGGTGGTGACCCCGTGGGAGTAGGCGTCGGCCGCCACCTGCCGGAGCAGGTCGTGGTCGGTGACGCCCTGGTTGGCGTGCCCGTCGGAGATCAGCAGCAGGGTGGCGCCCCGGTCGGCTCCGGCGCGGCGGGCCTCCTGCACCCCGCGCAGCAGTCCGCTGGACAGGTCGGTGCCCCCCGACGCGTGCAGTCCGGAGATCAGACGGCGCACCCGCGCCCTGTCCTCCAGCGGTCCGCAGGGCACCTCGACACGGGCCTGTCCGTTGAAGGACACGAGCCCGAAGTTGTCGGAGGGCGCGAGCCGCTCCACCAGCGAGAGCAGGGCGCGCACCGCGCCGTCCAGGCGTCCTCCGCCCATGGACCCGCTGCGGTCCAGCACGACCTGGAGGGTCGCGGGCGGGCGCTCGGTGTCCTCCTCGCGTTCGGGTGCGGTGATGTCGACCAGGACGGACACGGCGTCGTCGGTGTCCCGGGGGACGGCGTCGAAGTCCAACAGCGCTGAAAGGTGCATGCGGTCTCCGGAAGAGTGCTCGGGGGGCCTGGCCCTCCAGCCTAGGAAGCGGCGACGACGTTCGCGCGGTCCGGAGCGGCCGGATGGGGCCGCCTCCGAGGCGACCGTCGTCGGCACGGGTCCGGGGCGGGGCCTCAGACCCGGCGCAGACCCAGGCGGTGCAGCTCCAGCGCGGCCAGCGCCTCCACGGTTCTCCGGTCGCCGGAGTGCCAGGCGCCCGCCGGGTCCTCGTGCGTACCGGCCAGCCGGGACGGGGAAGCCGAGGTCAGGGCGCGCAGGGCCAGCAGCCGGGACCGCGCCTCGGGCGCGAGCCCGCGCAGCCGCCTGGCGGCGCTGGCGCGGCGCACCCACCGGGCGCGCACGGGCAGCCAGGTGGAGGCGAGCAGCAGCAGCGGGAGCACGGCGGTCAGCAGCGGCAGGGCCAGCGCGAGCGAGGCCACCGTCTCCTGGAAGGAGACCCCGGCGGCGGTGAGGGACCCACCGGTCTCGCTCATGTTGGTGAACGGCGCGGCCAGGGCCTCCCCTGCCAGGGGCACCTGCCGGGCCTGCTCGGCCGCGGCGTCCATGTGCTCGCTGAAGCCCTCGCCCGTGCTCACCATGAGTTCTCCGGGGCGGTTGAGGGCCATGAGGGTCTCGCGCAGCGCCAGCGCCGCGCTGACCCACGCGTACGTCCAGGCGGCGGCGAGCAGGTCGGAGGCGAACTGGAGGAACGCGCGCACGGGGTACTCGGCGTAGAGCTTCACGGGGCCTCCCGGGGGTGAGGGGTGGGCGTGGGCGGAGACCCACGGTTCCCCGTTACCCGTTCCGGGCCCCCTCACGCCGCGAACCGCGCAGCCGCGGGCGGTCCCGCACCCGTGGCCCGCTCTCCCGCGCCCCGGTACCGTCCGGGGCCGATCCGGACCGTGCGCCGTACCGAACGCTCTGCCGGGACGTCCCCGCCGGGGAGCCCGCCGCCCGCGGCACCGGTCGGGAACCCCGGATCCCGGACGGGCTCAGGTCGCGTCCGGCGCGCCCCGGAAGGTACGCCGGTAGGCGCTGGGGGACACCCCCAGTTCGGCGTGCATGTGCTGGCGCAGTGACGCGGCCGTGCCGAAACCCGCCTCGTGCGCGATCCTGTCCACCGGCAGGTCCGACTCCTCCAGCAGCTGCCGGGCCCGGTCCAGGCGCTGTCGGGCTACCCACTGGCCGGGCGAGAGCCCCACCTCGTCGCGGAACCGCCGGGTGAAGGTGCGCACGCTCACGGCCTCCTGGAGGGCCATCTCCCGCAGGCCCGGCTGGAGGTGGAGGTGTTCCAGGGCCCAGGCGCGCGCCCGCCCCGTCGCGGCCCGTTCCGGTGCGGGCACCGGATGGCGGATGTACTGGGCCTGGCCGCCGTCGCGGTGGGGCGGGACGACGGTGCTGCGCGCCACCTCGTTGGCCACGGCGGCGCCGTGGTCGACGCGGATCATGTGCAGGCCCAGGTCGATGCCCGAGGCGACCCCGGCGGCGGTCAGCACCCGCCCGTTGTCGGTGTACAGCACGTCCGGGTCCAGGTCGATGCCGGGGTACATGGCGCGGAAGTAGCCCGCGGACTTCCAGTGGGTGGTCACGCGGCACCCGTCCAGGAGCCCGGCCGCGGCGAGCACGAACGCACCGGTGCAGATCGAGGCCACGCGCGCGGTCGGCGGGATGCGCGCGACGGCCGCGGCCAGAGCCGGTGCGAGGGGGGCGTGCGGGCGTTCGCCGTAGTCCTCGTCGGCGGCGGGCAGGATCACCGTGTCGGCCTCGTCGAGGGCCTCCGGCCCGTGGGCCACGTTGATCGTGAAGTCGGTGTCGGTGCTGACCTCCCCCGGTTCCAGCGCGCAGGTGACGACCTCGTAGAGCAGCTCCCCGTCGGTGCCCCGGGCCTGGCCGAACAGGCGGTGGACGATGCCCGACTCGATGGGCAGCAGGCCGTGCCGGACGAGCACGGCCACGCGGTGGCGGCCGGACCGCGAAAAAATCCTCATGGCCCGATTCTTGCGCATGTTGGCTTTCAGGACACTGTCGGGGGAGGGGCCCGCGAAGGAAGCTGAGGCCATGGTCGAGAACCCCGCTTCCGCACAAGAGCCCGCACGCACCCCGTTCCACCGCGCGTGGCTGATCGCCCTCGTCGCGTGCCTGACCATCGTGGCCGCGGCGGCCTTCGCCGCGATGCCCGGGATCCTGACCGACCCCCTGCACACCGAGTACGGGTGGTCCCGCGGGGCGATCGGTACGGCGGCCTCGGTCAACATGCTCGTCTACGGCCTGATCGCCCCCTTCGCCGCGGCGCTGATGGACCGGTTCGGTATCCGCCGCATCGCCCTGGTGGCCCTGGGCACCGTCGTGGTGGGGGCCGGACTGACCCTTGTCATGACCACCGCCTGGCAGCTGACCCTCTACTGGGGGCTGCTCATCGGCGCGGGCACCGGGTCACTGGCGATGACGTTCGCCGCCACCGTGGCCAACAACTGGTTCGTCGAACGCCGTGGGCTGGTCATCGGCGCCCTGACCGGAGCCAGCGCCTTCGGCCAGTTGGTGTTCCTGCCCGCGCTGGCCTGGATCGTCGACAACCAGGGATGGCGTCCGGCCATCGTGACCCTGGCGCTGACGGCGGGAGTGATGATCGTCCTCATCGCCCTGGTGCTCCGAGACCACCCTGCCGACCTGGGACAGCGCCCCTACGGTTCCCCGGCCTTCGTGGAACGGCCCCGGGCGGACCGGGGCGCGGCGCGCCGGACCGTGGAGGTCCTGTTCTCCTCGGTGCGCAGCCGCCGGTTCTGGCTCCTGGGCGGAACGTTCGCGGTGTGCGGAGCGACCACCAACGGCATCATGTGGACCCATTTCGTGCCCGCCGCCCAGGAGCACGGGATGGCCGTCACGGCCGCCGCGGCGCTGGTGTCGACGATCGGCGTCTTCTCCCTGGTGGGGACGATCCTGTCCGGATGGCTCACCGACCGGGTGGACCCGCGTCTGCTCCTGGTCGTCTACTACGTGGGGCGGGGCGTGCTCCTGGCCGCGCTGCCCGCGCTGTTCGGTCCCAGCGCCGGAGCGGCGATGGTGGCCTTCGTCGTGGTGTTCGGCCTGCTCGACGTCGCGACGGTACCCCCGACCATCCTGCTGTGCCGCCGACTCTTCGGCGCCGACGGAGCCATCGTCTTCGGGTGGGTCAACGCCGTCCACCAGGTCGGGGCGGGGGCCATGGCGGTCTTCGGCGGCTTCACCCGTGACGTGGGCGGAAGCTACGGGCCGGTGTGGCTGATGGCCGCCGCCCTGTGCGGTGTCGCCGCGATGCTGGCCTTCAGGGTGCCGCGCGGCACGGACGTGTCCGACCTCGCGGACGAGGGGTCCGGAGAGGCCCGTGACGACGAGCGGGAGAGGGTGTGAGCGCGATGAGGGACACTGACATGCAGGACGGAGCCGAGGTTCCCGCGGACGCCCGCGCGGGAGTCGGCTCCGGCGCGGCCCGCGGGGCCGGGCGCCCGTCACCGCAGTTCTCCGTCGTGCTGGTGGTCCTCGCCGCCCTGGTGGCCTACGTGGGGTTCGCCGGACTGGAGCAGGGACTGCGCGCGGCGCGCGGCGAGGGCGCACCGGGCGTGTTCACTGTGACGGGCGTCACCTGCGTCCAGCACCCCGGGCACGAGTCGTGCACCTGCAACGGGACCTTCACCGGTGCGGGGGGAGGGGAACCGCGCGGGGTCTACCTGCACGCGGCCGGGCGCGACACCTGCCGGGAGGGCGCGCGGATCCCGGCTGTGGACGCCGGGGCCTCCAACCGCGTCTACGGCCCCGACGGTTCCCGGGAGTGGATCCTGTCCTCGTTCGTCCTCGCGGCGTGCCTGGCCCTGGTCGGCGGCGTCGCGGCGAACTGGGTGCGCTACCTGCGGCGGGTGGTCCGGACGAGGTGATCCGGACCGTGCCTGCCTTCGCGGACCCGCCCTCGCGCTGACCCGCGTCCGCGGCGAGGCGACGAGCCGGTCGGCATGGACCCGTCCCCGGACCCGGTCACCACCATCCGCGCGGAGCTCGCCGCGCCGGACTCACGTACCGACGAACTCCAGCGCCGCCGCGGAGCCCTCTCCCGGCAGTTCGCGGGCTGCTGACCCCGGACGCGGGCCGCCCCGGACGGAGCGCTAGGTCCGCGCCCGGGGCGGTGGGAACCGGTGCCCGTACGAGGGACGGGAGGCGTGCGGACACTGGGCACGGGCCGGGGACGGGCTGGGAGTGTCCGGCCCGCGGTTCGATCGGCGGTAACGGAGGGCGGCCGTTCCGGGAGCGGGCTCACCACGGGAGCGAGCCCCGGAGGGGGCGGGGAGGGGACCCCGTTCTCCAGTCAACCGCGTCGCGCACGGGAGGCGCCAGAGCGGGTTCGCCCTGCGGACATCCCCTGCCCGGCGCCCCCGATCCGGCGCCTCCGCCACGGCTACTCCGGGAGGCGACCGGTCCGCGCGAGGTCCCCGTACCAGCGCGCGCTCGGTTTCACCGTGCGCGCGAAGGTCTCCCGGTCCACCGCCACCAGGCCGAACGTGGGCGCCCACGACCCCCACTCGTAGTTGTCCAGCAGTGACCAGTGCAGGTACCCGCGCACGTCCACGCCGTCGGCCACGGCGCGCCCGAGACCGGCCAGGGCGTCCCGGGTGTAGGCGATCCGCTCGGCGTCGTCGGCGGTCGCGATACCGTTCTCGGTCACCAGCACCGGCACGCCGCCCGTCCGCTCGGCCGTGTGCCGGACCGCGCCCTCCAGCGCCTGGGGGTGGAACTCCCAGCCGGTGATGGTGCGGCGCACGTCCGGGGCCGGATCCACCGGACCGTCCGGACCGATCACCACCCGCGTGTAGGCCTGCACCCCCACGAAGTCGTCGTCCTTCGCGGCGTCCAGGAACTGGTCCTCACGCGTGTACGCCCACTCCGCGGCCAGATCCTCGGCACCGTCCACCGCCTGGAAGTTCTGGTTCGCGACGGTCCACCCGCTGCGCGTCCCCGCCAGGCCGGACAACTCCTCGCGGGCGGCGCGGTGCGCGGCCATGAGCGCCTCGGAGGTCTCCTGGTCCGGGGGCGGCATCGCCCCGGCCACGTTCTCCTTACGCTCACCCCCGCGGCGCATGCTCGTGATCATCGCGAGCATGTTCGGCTCGTTGATCGTGCACACCCACGGCACACCGTCCAGGATCGCCCGCACCTGCCGAACGTAGCGGCGGAACGGGTCGATCCCGTCCGGGCCGGTCCATCCGCCCGCGGCGCTGAACCACCTCGGGCACGTGAAGTGGTGCAGGGTGACCACGGGCGTCAGCCCGCGCTCGGCGCACCCCTCGATCATCCGCCGGTAGTGCGCCAGCTCCGCCAGCGAGAACCGGCCCGGCTCGGGCTCGATCCGCGCCCACTCCACACCGAACCGGTACGCGTTCAGCCCCAGGTCGCGGACGATGTCCATGTCCTCGCGCCAGCGGTGGTAGCTGTCGCAGGCGTCGCCGCTGCGTTCGGGCAGGATCGACTCCGGCGCGTTCTCCAGCGCCCAGACGTCACTGCCGGTGTTGTTGCCCTCGATCTGGTGCGCGGCGGTGGCCGCTCCCCACAGGAAGCCCTCGGTCAGCATCGGATACCCCTCTCAACCAGTGATCTCGCCGCGTGCGATCGCGGCCCGTCGCCGTTTCTCCACGTCCTCGACCAGCAGGTCGACCATCTCCGGGGTCACGCCCAGTCCGAACGTGTGCAGCGTGACCAGCGGCAGGGAGTCGGCCATGCGCAGCAGCTCCTCGGGCACCTCGGAGAGCCCGGGCAGGCCCGCGCGCAGTTCGGCCATGACCGGTCCGCCGACCGGGTGCGCGCGCCACTCGCCGACGGTGGAACGCGCGGTCAGCGGCGCGACGAACCGGTCGCCGGGGGTGCTCACCTCCCCGGTCAGCCGGATGTCGCGGGAGGACGCGCCCACCGCGACGGTGTACGTCCCACCGGCCAGAGACCACCGCTGGTGCTCGGGGTCCCACGTGGACAGGTCGCGTCCGGTCAGAGCCAGCTCGACCCGCTCGCCGTGCCCGGGCTCCAGGAACACCTTCGCGAAACCGCGCAGCTCGCGGCGCGGCCGGGTCGGGTACTCCTGCTCCACGCCCGCGTACAGCTGGGCGACCTCGGCGGCGGCCCGTTCCCCGGTGTTGGTGACGGTGAAGGCCACCCGCCAGGAGTCCTCCCCGGCGGGGGCCACCTCCAGGTCGGAGTACGTGAACTCCGTGTAGGTGAGCCCGTGCCCGAAGGGGTGGGCGACCGGCCGGTCCAGGGTGTCGAAGTACCGGTAGCCGACGAACACGCCCTCCCCGTACACCGAACTCCCGTGCCCGCCGGGAAAAGCCAGGTAGGAGGCGTGGTCACTGAGCCGCAGCGGGACGGTCTCGGTGAGCCTGCCGGACGGGGAGACCGCCCCGGTGAGGACGTCGGCGACGGCCGCGCCCCCGGCCTGTCCGAGCAGCCACCCCTCCAGGACGGCGTCGGCGTCGTGCTCCCAGTCGGCCACCGACACCACGCCCCCGTTGGACAGCACGACCACCACGCGCTCGCTGGCCTCCCGGACCCGGGCCAGCAGGGCGAGCTGGTCGGCGGGCAGGTCCAGGGCGGTGCGGTCGTAGCCCTCGGACTCGGCGGCGCCGGGCAGGCCCAGGAACACCACGGCCGTGCGGGCTTCGGAGGCGGCCGCCACCGCCTCCTCCACCAGCGCGGGATCGGCCGTGCCGTCGAGCCGGAACCCGGGCGCGAACACCACCCCGCCCGGAACGGCCGAGGTGAGCGCGTCCAGGGCGCTGTGCACCCGGGTGGGCACCACGTGCGAGGAACCGCCGCCCTGGTAGCGGGGGGTACGGGCGAACTCGCCGATGACCGCGACCGGACGGGACGGGTCCAGCGGCAGCGCGCCGCCGTCGTTCTTCAGCAGGACGAGCGCCTCGCGGGCGGCCTCGCGGGCCAGCGCGTCGTGCGCCTCGTGCTCCGGCGACCGGGAGGTGTCGGTGGACACCCGCTCCTGGAGCCGCCACAGCCGCTCCACGACCGTGTCCAGCACGGACTCGTCCAGCTCACCCCGCTCGACGGCGTCGACGACCTCCTGGTCGGTGCCACTGGGTGGCATCTCCAGGTCCAGGCCGGCGCGTACCGCCGCGACCCGGTCCACCACGGCGCCCCAGTCGGAGACCACGACCCCGTCGAACCCCCACTCGCCGCGCAGCACCTCGGTGAGCAGCCACGGGTCCTGACTGGCGTACACGCCGTTGATCCGGTTGTAGGAGCACATCACCATCGCGGGCCTGGCGGTGGTGACGACCTCCTCGAACGCCCTGAGGTAGATCTCGCGCAGGGTGCGCTCGTCCACGTCGGCGCTGACCCGCATGCGGTCGGTCTCCTGGTTGTTGGCGGCGAGGTGCTTGACGCACGCGCCCACCCCCCGGGACTGGATCCCCTCCACCAGCGCCGCGGCGATCCGCGCCGTCACGTGCGGGTCCTCGGAGACGTACTCGAAGTTGCGGCCGCACAGCGGCGACCGCTTGATGTTCATGCCGGGGCCCAGGAGCACGTCCACGCCCATGGCGGCGGCCTCGGTGCCCAGCGCCTCGCCGACCCGGCGCACGAGGGCGGGGTTCCAGGTGGCGCCCAGGCCGACGGCGGGCGGGAAACAGGTGGCGGGCAGGCTGTCGCCGATTCCCAGGTGGTCGCCCTTCTCCGACTGTTTCCGCAGGCCGTGGGGGCCGTCGGCCAGGTGCAGCGAGCGTAGTCGGGAGTCGACGGCTGTGGTGTGCCAGGTGCCGGACCCTGAGGTGGCGGAGGCCTTGGCGGCCAGGTCGGGGGTACTCATCGGGGGGCCTTTCAGGGGTGGTCGGTTGGTGCGGGTTGCTCCGGTTCGGGGTGTTCTGCCTCGGAGTGTTCCGGTCCGGTCAGCCCGAGGATCTCGGTGAAGGACACGATCGCCGCGCGCATGTCGACGGAGTCGGGGTCCAGGAGCCACTGGATCTGGAGTCCGTCCATGAGCGCCAGGAACTGCTGGGCCGCCACGGCGGGGGAGAGGCCGGGGCGGTCGGCGAGCAGCACGGTGAACGCCTCGGTGAACCGTTCGCGGAGGATGTGGTAGCGGCCGGCGAAGTACGCATGGGCGGGGTGGTCGGGGTCGGTGGCCTCGGCGGAGAGCTTGGCGTAGAGCGCCACCAGGCCGGGGGTGCCGGTGTTGCGTTCGGCGATCGCGACGAGGTTGTCGACCAGCAGCCGGGGGGTCACCCTCGGGCCCAGCACCAGCGGCGCGTTGATCTCGTCCCGCCGGCCCAGGACACGCAGGAGCATCGCCTCCTTGTTCGGGAAGTGGTGGAGCACCCCGGCGTGGGTGAGCCCCGCGTGGGTCGCGATATCGCGCAGGGAGACCGCGAGGTAGCCCGACTTGGCGAAGAGCTCGCTCGCGGAGTCGATGATGCGCTGCCGGGTTCGCTCTCCCTTGGTCATGCGCGGCTTGGCGCGCTCTGGCTCGGTCACGGGGCGGTCTCCTCGCGGGTCGTGCGTTCCGTACGCGCCTGTCGGCCGGTGGCCGGTGGCTGGTCCGAGCGTGGGCTCCGGCGATCCTCGCGCTCGGACTTCCGGGTCCTGACCTGTTGGTGTACGGTGGCCGACACAAAACCTACCACGTGGTTAGTTTGTGATCTCCCCCTCACCGAACCTCCCGGAGCGGTCTCCGCCCGGGCCTCCCCCCACGGAGCGAGCAAATGCAGAGAAGGACCCCTGTCAACACGGGAGCCGTGGCCGCAGCGGTCGTGCTCATGCTGACCGGCTGTGGCGGATCCGGGGAAACCCCCGACTCCCCGACCCTGGACATCGCGACCATGACCCTGCCCCAGAGCCTGGACCCGGCCGAGGCGATGGGCTCCGCCCTGCCCCACTTCCAGGCGGTCTACGACACCCTCGTCAAGCGCGCCCCCGACGGCACCTACGCGCCGATGCTCGCCACCGAGTGGTCCTACGACGACACCCTCACCGAACTCAGCCTCACCCTGCGCGACGACGTCTCCTTCGACGACGGCACCCCCTTCGACGGGGAGGCGGTCAAGGCCAACCTGGAGCGCTTCCGCGACGCGGGCGGCGGACAGGCCCAGACCATGGCGGACCTGGAGGAGGTCGAGGTCGTGGATGACACCCACGTCGTCCTGCACCTGGGGCAGCCCAACCCGGCGATGCTCTACTACCTCAGCGACGCCGCCGGGCTCATGGCCAACCCCGCCTCCCTCGACGGCGACACCCTCGCCACCGCACCCGACGGCACCGGTCCCTACGAGCTCGACGCCGGGCGCACCGCCGTGGGCACCACCTGGGTCTACACCCGGGCCGACGACTACTGGGGAGAGGACCTGCCCTACGACGAGGTGAGCATCAGCGTTTTCGACAACGAGACCGCCATCGTCAACGGCCTGCGCACCGGCCAGGTCAACGCCGCGCTGATCCAGACCGTCGACCAGCAGGAGGTGGCCGAGTCCGAACCGGACGTGGTCACCACCCCGCAGCACATCGACTACCAGGGCCTGATCCTGTTCGACCGCGACGGCGCCATGGTGCCCGCGCTCGGCGAGCCGGAGGTGCGCCAGGCGATCAACCACGCCATCGACCGGGAGACCATGCTCGAACAGCTCCGGGGCGGACAGGGGGAGGTCACCAGCCAGGTCTTCGGCACCGAGTCGGACGCCTACGTCCCCGAACTGGACGCCTACTACGAGTACGACCCCGACCGGGCCCGCGAACTCCTCGCCGAGGCGGGGTACCCCGACGGCTTCGAGATGACCCTGCCCCGCATGCAGGCGATCTCCTCCGACGCCATGGCCACCAGCATCCAGAGCGACCTCGAAGACGTCGGGATCGACCTCACCTGGGACGACCTCGACCAGGCCAACGCCCTGTCCAGCATCTTCACCGACCAGGGCTACCCCGGCATGGTCATGAACAACGCCCAGCCCGCCGAGGAGTGGGTGACCACCGTGGAACTCGTCCTGCCCGGGACGTTCAACCTCTTCGGCAGCACCGACGACACCGTCCAGGAGACCGTGGAGGAGCTGCGCACCGCGCCCGAGGGCGAGGGAGTCGAGGCAGCCCAGGAGCTCAACCGGCACCTGGTCGAACAGGCCTGGTTCGTCCCCTTCTACCGCATGAGGTACCTGCACGTCTCCGACGGCACCGTGGACATCCAGCCCCAGTCGGGCATGGCCGTCCCCTCCCTGTACAACTACACCCCCGCCGAGTGACCCCCGCCCCGGCGGACCCGCGTCCGCCGGGGCGGCGGGGCGCCATGGAGCCGCCATGACCTCCTTCATCCTCAGACGGGCAGCATCGGGGCTGCTGCTCCTCCTCGTCATCTCCGCCCTGTCCTACGCACTGCTGTCGCTTCCCGACGCCGACGTGGGACGTCAACTGCTCGGCCCCCACGCCGACCAGGAACTCGTGGACGTGCGCAACAGCGAGCTCGGCCTGGACCGGCCGGTGGCCGTGCGCTACCTCGACTGGCTGGCCTCCGCGCTGCGGGGGGACCTGGGAACCTCCTGGTTCACCAGCGAGGACGTCTCCCAGGCGATCGCCAACCGGCTGCCGGTCACGCTCAGCCTGATGGTCGGCGTCACGCTCGTCACCGCCGTGGTCTCCTTCGGGCTGGGAGTGTGGGCCGGTGTGCGGCGCGGCACCGTCGACCGCGTCGTGCAGGTCGTCGGCGTGGTCGGCTACGCCCTGCCAGGCTTCCTGGTCACGCTGGTGATCGTGCTGGTCTTCGCGGTCCAGCTGCGCTGGTTCCCGGCCATCGGCTACGTGCCGCTGTCCGAGTCGTTCGGTGGCTGGCTGTCCACGATCACCCTGCCGATCCTGTCCCTGTCGGTCGCCGCGATCGCCGGGGTCTCCCAGCAGGTGCGCAGCGCGGTCATCGAGGTGATGGGCCGCGACTACGTGCGCACCCTGCGCGCCCGCGGCCTGTCCACGTCGCGCGTGGTGCTTCGGCACGTGCTGCGCAACGCCGCCACCCCGGCGCTCACCGTGCTCGGCATGCAGACCGTCGGCCTGCTCGGCGGGGCCGTCCTGGTGGAGCAGATCTTCGGTCTGCCCGGCATCGGAGCGATGACCGTCCAGTACACGACCCGAGGCGACGTGCCGGTGATCATGGGTTTGGTGATGATGACGGTGATCGTGGTCGTCGTGATCAACCTGATCGTGGACATCCTCGTCGGCTGGCTCAACCCGAAAGCGAGGATCTCATGAGCGGACCCGTCGCGGCGGCGACCGCCTCGCGCAGGTCGGCGGGCACCGTGCGCCGCTTCCTCACCAATCCGCAGGCCGTGCTTTCCCTCCTGGTACTGCTGGTGATCGTGGGCCTTGTGGTGTTCGCACCCCTGGTGACTCCGCACGACCCGAACGACGCCGACCTGAGCGACGCCTTCGGCCCGTCCGGAGGCGGCCACCCGCTCGGTTTCGACTCCTCCGGGCGCGACGTGTGGACGCGGCTGCTGTACGGGGGCCGCAACACCCTGGGCGGTGCGGCCCTGGCGGTCGCCGTCGCCCTGGTGATCGGTGTTCCGACCGGCCTGGCCGCCGGATACCACGGCGGCTGGTTCGACTCCCTGGCCGGCTGGTGGACCAACCTGGTGATGGCGCTGCCCGCCATGGTCGTCCTGCTGGCCTCCCGCGCGGTCCTGGGCCCCAGCGTGTGGGTGCTGATGGTGGTGCTGGGGGTGCTCGTGGCGCCGAGCTTCTTCCGCCTGGTCCGGGGGACCGTCGCCGGGATGCGCGGCGAACTCTACGTGGACGCCGCCCGCGTCTTCGGGCTGAGCGACTCGCGGATCATCGCCCGCCACGTCCTGGTGGTGGTGCGCGCGCCGATCATCATCCAGGTCGCCCTGGTCGCGGGCATGGCCATCGGACTACAGGCCGGACTGGAGTTCCTCGGCATCGGCAGCGGCTCCCTGCCCACATGGGGAGCGATGCTCAACGAGGCGTTCACCAACGTCAACCGCGCGCCCCTGTTCATGCTGTGGCCGGGCCTGGCGCTGGGGCTGACCAGTGCGGCGCTGGTCCTGCTGGCCAGCGCGCTGCGCGACGTGCTGGAGGACCGCGGGACCGGTCCGGCGACCGGACGGAGCGTCCGTCGCGCGGCGGCCGATCCACCCGCCGTGCGGGAGGGCGCGCAGGAGCGCGCCGGCCTGCTGTCGGTCCGCGACCTGGCGGTCGCCTACACCCTGAACGACGGCACGTCCACCGAGGTCGTGCACGGCGTGGACCTGGACGTGCGCCGGGGCGAGGTCGTGGGGCTGGTCGGGCAGTCCGGTTCGGGCAAGACCCAGACCGCGTTCTCCGTGCTCGGCCTGCTGCCCCAGGGCGGGCGGGTCTCGCGCGGCAGCGTCCTCGTGGACGGGACCGAGGTGGTCGGGGCGGCGGAGCGGACCCTGCGGGGACTGCGAGGCGACACGGTCGCCTACGTTCCCCAGGAACCCATGAGCAACCTGGACCCCGCCTTCACCGTCGGTGACCACCTGACCGAACCCCTGAGGGCCAAACTCGGGTTGTCCCGCGCCCAGGCGCGTGAACGGGCACTGGACCTGCTCCGGCGGGTGGAGATCCCCGACCCCGAACGCGTCATGGCGAGCCACCCCCACCAGATCTCCGGCGGGATGGCCCAGCGCGTGCTCATCGCGGGCGCGGTCTCCTGCGACCCCGACCTGCTCATCGCCGACGAACCCACCACCGCGCTGGACGTCACCGTGCAGGCCGAGGTCCTGGCGCTGCTGCGCGGGCTCCAGTCCGAACGCGGCATGGGAATGGTGCTCGTGACCCACAACCTGGGCGTGGTCGCCGACCTGTGCGACCGGGTGGCGGTCATGCGGGAGGGGCGGATCGTGGAGATCGGCGCCACCGCCGACATCCTCACCAGTCCCCGCGACCCCTACACGCGCGAACTCCTCGACGCGGTACTCGACGACGCCCCGGCCCGCGCGCCGTGGCGCACCCGGGAGGTGGGCACACGATGACCGGTACGCGGCGGAGCGGACGGCCGCGGGCGGCGTCCGACGGTACAGGAGGGACGGGGGGACGCGTGAGGGACCCGGACGCGCTGCTCGACGTCAGCGACCTGCGGGTGTCCTTCCCCGGACGGGGGTGGCGCGCGCCCCGCGTGGAGGTCCTGCGGGGGGTGTCGCTACGGATCCGGCCCGGAGAGACCCTGGGGCTGGTGGGCGAGTCCGGTTCGGGCAAGTCCACCATCGGCCGCGCCGTCCTCGGGCTCGTCCCGGTGGCCGGGGGCACGATCACCTTCGACGGCGAACGCGTCGACGGAGCCTCCCGGGGCAGGAGGCGCGCGCTGAGCAGGGACATCCAGGTGGTGTTCCAGGACCCCTACACCTCGCTCAACCCCTCCCTGCTCATCGGCGACACCCTCGCCGAGCCGCTCCTCGCCCAGGGTGTGCCCGCCCGTGAGGCCCGGGGGACGGTCGCTGACCTCCTCGACCGGGTGGCGCTGCCCCGCGACACGGTGGACCGGCTGCCCCGGGAGTTCTCCGGAGGACAGCGCCAGCGCGTGGCGATCGCCCGGGCCCTGGCGGTCTCGCCCCGCCTGATCGTGTGCGACGAACCCGTGTCCGCACTGGACCTGACCACCCAGCGCACGGTCATGGACCTGTTGCTGGACATCCAGGAGCGCACCGGGATGGCGTACCTGTTCGTGTCGCACGACCTGTCCGTGGTGCGGGCGATGAGCCACCGGGTGGCGGTGATCCACCGCGGCGCGATCGTGGAGTCCGGTGACGCCGACACGGTCACCCGCGCGCCAGAACACCCCTACACCCAGCGGTTGCTGCTGTCAGCCCCGGTCGCGGACCCCGGCCGCCAGCGCGAGCGCCGAGCCGAGTACGAGAGGCGGTTCCATGCCGACGCATCCTGAACACCCGTCCGCCACCCCCGGCGAGGACACCGGGTCCACCGCGCGGCGGTGGGATGCCGTGCCGGGCCCGGACCCGGGCACGGACCCCGGGGGCACCCTCCTCGCGGGCGGACTCGTCCCCGCACCAATCGTCCACCCCGGCGGGCAGCCGGTACGGGTGGGCCGCGGTGGGCGGCTGACACTGGAGGGGGCGGCCCCGGAGGCGCACGACTGGTTCGCCCGGACGGCCGCGGCCCTGCACGGCCTGCGGGTGGAGCCCGTCCGCGCCGGAGCCGACGTCCGTGTCCGCGTGGACGGCGACCGGTGGGGAGCGGGGGGCGACCGGGGCGGCGCCTCGCACGGTCCGGACACGGCCCGGACCCCCGACGGGGGCTCCGCCGGGACGGAGGGGCCTGTGGCGGGACCCGTGACGGGAGTGGACCCCCGTCCCGTTCCGGGGGCGGACGAACGCCACCGGATCGGGATCGCCGAAGGGCGCGCCGAGGTCTGCGGCGCCAGCGGCGAGGCGGCCTTCCGGGCGCTGACCAGCCTGGTCCAGCTCCTGCGCGTGGACGAGCGGGGCGACGTGTGGGCCCCCTCCGGGGTCCTGGAGGACGGCCCCCGGTACGCCTGGCGGGGACTGTCCCTGGACGTGGTCCGCCACTTCCTCACCGCCGCCGAGGTCGAACGCGTCGTCGACCTCCTGGCCCTGCACAAGTTCAACGTCCTGCACCTGCACCTCACCGACAGCGAGGGGTGGCGGCTGGAGTCGCGGCGCTGGCCGCGGCTCACCCGCCCCGGCCCGGACGGCGCGCGGGAGTACTACACCCGGGAGGAGTTCGCCGACCTGGTGGAGTACGCGGCCCGGCGGCACGTCACCGTCGTTCCCGAGGTCGACCTGCCCGGCCACACGGGAGCCGCCTTCGACGCCTACCCCGAACTCCACGGCCACGTCCAACCACCGCATCCCCGTGTGCGGTTCCTGCACCCGGACGTGGAGGCGGCGCGCACCTTCGCCCGGGACGTCGTCGAGGAGTTCGCCGAACTCACGCCGGGGCCGTTCCTGCACTTCGGCGGTGACGAGCCCTTCGGTATGGGCCACGACGACTACGTCGCGTTCGTCCGCCACACCCACGCGTGCGTGCGGGCGGCGGGAAAACGGGTCGTCGGCTGGCAGGAGACCGCGCGCGCGGAGGCGCTGACCGGCGACGACGTCCTCCAGTACTGGATCGGCGCCCCGGACGAGTTCGATCCAGAGGTCATCAAAACCGCGGTGCCGGAGGAGTTCCACCCCCTGGTGTACCGGGCCGCGGAGACCTTCCGGATCTCCCCCGGCGACGTTCCTGCGGCGGCGGGGGCGGGCGTGCCGGTACTGCTCTCCCCGAACTCGCTGGTCTACCTGGACCGCCCCTACGCCGACGCCGCCGGACCCGACCAGGAGGCCGAGCGCCTCAGGCTCGGGCTGCCCTCCTACGAGCCGGTGACGGTCGCCGGGGCCTTCGACTGGGAGCCCGGCGAGACCGCCCGGTCGCTGGCCCCGGGGGTCGCCGTCGCCGGAGTGGAGGCGGCCGTGTGGGGCGAGACCCTCACCGGGTTCGACGACCTCGCGTTCCTGCTGCTGCCGCGTCTGGCCGGAGTGGCCGAGAAGGCGTGGTCGCACGTCCCCGTCCCCTGGGAGGAGCACGCCGCCCGCTTGGAGGGGTACGGCCGGTTCTGGTCCGCTCTGGGGTTCGGGGCCCGTTTCCGTCCGGCGGGAGGACCCGGGTAGGCGTGGAGGGGTTGGGTAGGCGTGGAGGGGTCGGCCGCCCGGGAGCCCCGGACCGGGCGGCCGACCCCCGCGCTCAGCGCCTCCAGACCCCGGAGGCCCCGGCCCGGCGGACGTACCCGGTGAAGTCCGAGGCCGGGCGGCCCAGCGCCTTCTCCACCCCGTCGGCGGGCTCGGCGTTGCGGCCGTCCAGGATCTCGCCGAACAGCTCGGTCAGACCGTGGGCCACCTCCGCGGGCAGCCCCGCGGCGACCGCCCCGGCGACGAACTCCTCCGGTGAGACCTGGCGGCAGGCGACGGGATACCCGGCGGCCTCGCCGATCAGGCGGGTGGCCTCGGTGAACGTCAGGGACCGGGGGCCGGTCAGCTCGTACAGCTCACCGCCGTGCCCGTCCCCCGTCAGCGCCCGGGCCGCGATCTCGGCGACGTCGTCGAGGTCGACGAACGGTTCGGACACGTCCGGCACGGGCAGGGCCACGGTGCCCTCCAGGACCGGCCCGAGCAGGAAGCTCTCGGAGAAGTCCTGCGCGAAGACCGAGCAGCGCAGCACGGTCAGGCCGGGGAACACGGCGCGCACGGCGTGTTCCGCGCTCTCGGCCCCCTCCTCGCCGCGGCCGGACAGCAGCACCGCGCGCCGTACGCCGCTTCGGGCGGCGCGGGAGGCGAACGCGGCGACGGTCTCGCTGGCCCCGGGGAAGGCCAGGTCGGGGTGGTAGCACAGGTAGACGGAGGTGGCCCCCTCCAGGACGGCGTCCCAGGTGGCGGGTTCGTGCCAGTCGAAGCGGGGTTCGCCGGAGCGGGAGCCGACCCGGACGTCGGCGCCGCGCTCACGCAGCAGGCGGGTGACGCGGCGGCCGGTCATGCCGGTGCCGCCGGTGACGAGGACGTGTTCTGTGGTCATGTCCCCAGTCCACCAGCCCGGGTTCGGACGGAACATAGTCAGAAAGCTGGTGTGCATAAGCGTTCGTCTGAATCCGGTGTGGTTCCCGCCGTTCCCGGGCTCCACCCCGTCCCCCGCTCCGTCCCCCCTCCTTCCCCGGCCCGCGCCCCGGAACGGTCCGGAGGGCTCCGGAGCCGACCTGACCGGGCGGGCGGTCGGCGCCGTTCCGGACGGCACCCCGCGTGTCCGGCGGGAGGCCGCCGCCCTCCCGTGCGCGTCACTAGGGTGAGGCCATGGACCCCCTCGTGCACCTCCTGGACGGGCCACGCGCGCGCGGCGCCTTCACCCTGCGCACCGTCATGAGCCCGCCCTGGGGCATCGACATCCGTGACGAGGCCGCCCTCACCCTGGTCGTGGTCACCTCCGGACACGCCTGGGTGGCGGCGTGCGGGGAGGAGGTCGAGGCCGGTCCCGGCGACCTGGTGCTCGTGCGCGGCCCGGAGCCCTACGTGATCGCCGACAGCCCCGGCCGGGAGCCCACCGTCACCGCCCTGCCGGGTGGACGGTGCGTGGCCCGCGACGGTGCGGAGGTCCACGTGTCCATGAGCCACGGTGTCGGCACCTGGGGAAACGACCCCGACGGCACCGACACCATGGTCGTGGGCGCCTACCTGGACGACAGCGAGGTCGGCCGCCTCGCCCTGGCCGCGCTGCCGTCGTTGGCGGTGCTCCCCGGGGGCCGGGTCGACCCCGCGCTGGTGGAGCTGCTCGCCCGCGAGATCACCACCGGCCACGTCGCCCAGACCAGCCTCAACGACCGGCTCCTGGACTGCCTGCTGGTGATGGCGGTGCGCGCCTGGCTGGAGGACAACCCCGACAGCGCGCCCAACTGGCTCACCGCCCGCAGCGACCCCGTCGTCGCGCGGGCGCTGGAGCTGGTCCACGAGCGCGTCGCAGAGCCCTGGACCCTGGAGGCCCTGGCGGGGGAGTGCGCGGTCTCCCGCGCCACTCTGGCCGCGCGCTTCCAGCGGGCCGTGGGCACCCCGCCGATGACCTACCTGCGCACTTGGCGGCTGACGGTGGCCTGCGACCTGCTCACCGCCCGCCCGGGGCTGGGCCTGGAGGCCGTGGCCGCCCGGGTGGGCTACGGGAGCGCGTTCGCGTTCAGCTCCGCGTTCAAGAACCACACGGGCGCGAGCCCGTCCGCGTACCGGGCCGCGCGTGCCGAACGCGTGCCGCACGAGGCCTGACGCCGCCTCCGAGCCCCTTCGGCTGGGTTCGTGTACACAGGACCAGGAGGCCAGGACCAGGAGGCTGGGACCCGGAGACCAGGGCACGGGAGAAGGGAACACGATGAACGACAGGACCCAGGCGTTCGACCAGCTCAGCGAGGGCTACCGCCGTTTCCGGCCGGGGTACCCCCGGCCCCTGCTCGACCGGCTGCGCGCCCACGTCCTCGCCGGTGCGCGGAGTTCCTGGCCCGAACCCTGGCTCCTGCTCGACGTCGGCGCGGGAACGGGCATCTCCACCCGCGCCCTGCGCCACGTCTTCGGCCCGGGCCCCCGTGTGGTCGGCGTCGAGCCGGGGCACTCCATGCGCGCCACCGCCGCCGAGGAGCCCGACGGGGTCGAGTACGTGGACGGCCGCGCCGAGGGGGTCCCCCTCCCCGACGCGTCGGCCTCCCTTGTGCTGGCCGCGCAGGCCGTCCACTGGTTCGACCGGCCCGCCTTCTACGCCGAGGCCGCGCGCCTGCTCCTGCCCGGAGGCACCGTCGCCGTCCTCAACAACGACCGCGACTGGACCGCCAGCGCGTTCGTCGACGCCCACGAGAGCCTGATGGAGGAGTACGGCGACGACTACCGGCGCGACTACCGCGCCTACGACACCGCCGCCGAGACGGAGGCCCAGGACGGCCTCGTCGACACCACCGAGTCCACCGCCGCATGGACGCGCGAACTCGACACCGACGGCTTCGTCGGGAGCGCGCTCTCCTCCAGCAGGATGGCCGCCGTGGTCCGCAACATCGGCGAGGAGCGCACTCGGGAGGCCCTCACCGCGCTCGTCGCCGCGCACTTCCCCGACGGGAACGTGCGCGTCCCCTACGTCACGCGGCTCTATCTGGCCCGCCGGACGTCGTAGCCGCGCTCTGCCGTCCGCCCGGCCGCGGGGCCCGGCGCGCGGCCGCTCCGGTCCGCGCACGCTGGTTCTGCCTTCCTCGGTTCCGCGTCCGGTCAGTCGAGCCGCTTCTTGAAACCGACGTGGGAGGCGGTGTATCCCAGCCGCTCGTAGAAGCGGTGCGTGTCCCCGCGCGAGGCGTCCGATGTCAGCTGGAGCATGGCGGCTCCCCTACGGCGGGCCTCCTCCTCGGCCCAGGCCAGCAGGTCGGTGCCCAGGCCGCCGCCGCGCTCGCCCGAGTGCACCCGCACCGCCTCCACCTGGGCGCGGGTGGCGCCACGGTGGGACAGGCCCGGGAGGAGCGTCAGCTGGAGGGTTCCCACCACCCGGCCGCCGCGGCGGGCCACCGCCAGGAACTGGTGCGGGTCGGCGACGATCACCCGGAAGGCCGCCAGGTAGGGGGTCAGGTCCGCGGGGTCCTCGCGCCGGGCGCCCAGCGCGTCGTCGGCGAGCATGGCGACGATCGCCGCCACGTCCTCGGCGCGGGCCCGGTCGATGGTGACGCCGTCGTTCAAGGGTGCTCCGTACGTTGTCGTGCGGTCCGGCAGCGCCGGACTCGGTCGATGGGTCTTGGTTCTGAGCGGTTCCGAAGGAGCGGGGGGCCGGCCGCGCGGAGTGCTCCCTCGCGGACGGGGTCGGCCCCGACCCGGGGCGGGGGACGGGGCCTAAAGTCTGTTTTTTGAACCGGCCTCAGCTTGTGGGGGGGTTCGGGCGCCCACGGGGTTCTGGAGGTGGTGGAGGCGGGTTCGTGAGGAACGGGCGAACCCGCCGGAGACACCGAAGGTTCCCGTGCTTCGGGCGCCCGAACACGGGCCGAAGCGAAGCGGAGGTCCCAAAAAACACTGTCTAGGGGAGCAGCAGCGCGGCCACGGCTTCGAGGTCCGCCACCACGGTGGTCGCGTGGTCGAGGTCGTCGGGGCCGGTCGTGGAGGCCACGGCCACCACGGGCATGCCCGCGTCCAGCCCGGAGCGGACGCCGCTCACGGAGTCCTCCACCACCACGCACCGCCCGGGGGCGACCCCCATGCGCTCGGCGCCCAGCAGGTACGGAGCCGGATGGGGCTTGCCCTCGACCACCTGGTCGGCGGTCACCAGTACGCGGGGGAGGGGCAGCCCGGCCGTCGCGATCCGCGAACGCGCGATCAGGTCGCTCCCGGACGTGACGATCGCCCAGGGGCGCCCGTGCGCGTCGAGTGCGGTCAGGAGTTCGCGCGCGCCGGGCACGACCCGGACGCCGTCCCCGGCGGCGGCCTCGTGGGCCTCGATCCGGGGTGCCTCGGTCAGCGGGTCCAGGTGCGGGGCGAAGAGGCGGACCAGGTCCACGTCGGTCCGCCCGTGGTGGTCTTCGAGCACCGCGCCGACGTCCAGACCGCGTTCCACGGCCCACGCGGTCAGTCCCGCGCGGATGCTCGCGGTGGAGTCCACCAGCACGCCGTCCAGGTCGAACAGCACGGTCGCCTCGTCGTAGCCGCCCACGTCACTCCCTCGTCGGGTCCTCGTTCGGCACTCCAGAGTGCCATCCGCGACCGCGGGGCCGTCGGCGGCGGTATCCCCGCCGGACCGTCGGGAGCGGAGTCCGAGGAGCCCGGAACGGTATCCGGCGACCTTCCGCCCCTCCGGCGGGGACGTGTCCGGCAGCAGGTGTGTCACCACAGGAATGTCAATTACAGTTGACCCATGGACGCCGAACAGCTGACCGCCCTCGCCCGCACCACCGGAGCCGACGACCCGCTGGTGGGTCTGGACGCCACCGTCCGGCTGCGCAGGGAGATGGAGCGGGTCGAGGCCGTCCTCGTCCGCCGCGCCCGCAACCGGGGCTCCACCTGGGCCGAGATCGCCGAGGTGCTCGGCGTGTCCAAACAGGCCATCCACAAGAAGTACGGCGGCCGGGGGCTCTTCGGCGCACAGAAGTAGGAGCGCGTCACCGGTCCGGGACCGGACCGACGCCACCGGTCGGCACAGCGCCACCGGTCGGCGCAGCGCCGCCGCGAACCGCTCCCTCCGGTCGCCGACGCCCTCCGCGCCGCCGAACCGCACCGCGTCCACGCCCGGCTCATCGGTGTGAACGCCCAGTTCGACGAGGGTTCTCGGGGACATCTGCGTGGACTCGTCGGGCAGGACCACCCGGAGGGGAGCCCCCGTGATCGGTTCGGGCAGCTCGCTCATGGAACGACGGCAGACCGTGCCACCGGTGTGAGGGCAGAGGAGGGCTCCGGTGCACCCGTCCCCGCCGGAACGCCTACCGGGGCGAGGGCAGGGACACCTCGACGAACACCGCCCTGTGGTCGGTGCCGGTCACCTCCACGACCTCCAGGTGGTCGACGCCCATCCGGGGGTGCACCAGGACGTGGTCGATGGCGACGCCCGGGACGGCGCGCCCCACCGGCCACGTGGGCTCCAGCCCCTCGCCCAGGACCGCGGCGGAACTCAGGTACCCGGCGTCCAGGACCTCGCGCATCGCCGCGTGGTCGAGCGTGGCGTTGAAGTCCCCGGCCAGGACCCGCATCCTGTCCGGGTCGTCCACCTCGGCCAGGCCCTCCAGCTCCTCGCGCCAGGATCCGGTGTACGCGGGGGTCAGCGGCGGCGGGACGTGCACCGACGTCACCTCCAGGACGTCCTTCTCCCCGTCCCCGTCGCCGTCCTCGGGCAGCCTCACGACGGCGGTCGGCATCGCGAAGGTGTCGTGGCCCGCATCCCCGCCACCGGTGTCGGTGAGGGGGAGGGCCGAGTGGACGGTGCTTCCGTGCACGCCCCTGGGGTCGGAGCGGTCGACCGTGTGCGGCAGGAGGCCGTCCAGTCCGGCGGCGGACAGCTCGCGCACCAGGCCGGGGGTGACCTCCTGGAGGGTGAGCACGTCCACCTCCCGGTCGCGCACCAGCGACACCACCTCCGCCACGTCGGCGCCGCCACCGAGCATGTTCAGGGTCATGACCCGCACGACCGGACCGCCCGCCGAGGTCACGCCGAACGGCACCGCGCGGGGCACGACCGCGGCGGCCAGCGCCAGCGTCACCGCGGTCAGGACCGCCATGGACCTCCAGCGCCGCAGCAGTCCGGCCACCGCCGCCGCCAGCGGTGCGGCGGCCAGCATGTAGGGGGTGAAGGCCAGGGCGGGCACCAGGGGCCATCCCCGTTCCAGGCCGAGGACCCGCAGCAGGGCGAACACCGCGAGCCCCGTGGCGGCCAGCGCGACCACGACGGTGACCGCGGGGGAGCGGCGCCGGGACACGAAGACCCCGCCATCCGCCGGTTCCGTACCGCTTCCCAGTGCCCGTACCCGTTCCATCGCCGTCCTCCCGCCCGGAGCGGGCGCCGTCGCCCGCCGTTCAGGGGTAGGACCACACCACCGCGACGGAGGTTCGGGGCAACGGCGCCGCCGCCCCTCCGGGCCCCCTCAGCAGGCGCGGGCGGCCGACACCAGGTGCTGGTACACCTCCTCCAGGCGCGGGTTGTCCGCCACCCCCGGGCGCCGCACCAGGTACAGCGTGGTGACCGGCGGCTCCTCCGGGTCCAGCAGCGCCACCAGGCGCCCCTCGGCCAGCGCCTCCCGGCACAGGTGGCGGGGCAGCACCGTCACCCCCGCCCCCGCGGTGACGGCCGACATCACCCCGCGCAGGTCGGGCACGGTGACCGCGGGGGCACACGTCAGCCGCACCCCGAACACGTGCCGCCAGTAGCGGCGCAGGCCCGGCAGTTCGTCGTCGTAGGCCACCAGCGGGACCGCGCACAGCGCGGAGGCGCCCTGGCGGTGGAGCCGGTCGCGACCGATCCGGTCCGCCCACGACGGCGACGCCACCAGCACGAACTCCTCGTCCACGAGGGGTTCGGCGACCAGGGTCCGCCCGCGCGGGCGCACCGCGGACACCACCAGGTCGTGCCTGTCCCGGCGCAGCTCCTCCAGCAGCTCCTCGGCCGGACCGGTGCGCACGCGCAGCCGTACGCCGCCCTCCACCAGGGGAGCGAGCGCGGGCAGGACCAGCGCGTGCAGCGCCTCGGCGGGGCCCGCCACGCGCAGCGGCGCGTGCGACGCGGACGCGCCGCCCCCGTCGCGCCCGGCCACCACCTCCAGCGCGTCCAGGGGCTCGGCCACGCGCGCGGCCAGGTCGTTGGCCTCGGCGGTCGGGGCCACCCCGCGGGGCAGCCGCTCGAAAAGGGGGTGTCCGAGCCGACGCTCCAGGGAACGGATCTGGGTGGTGACCGTGGGCTGCGACAGCCGCAGCAGCTGCGCGGCGGCGGTGAAGGACCCCGACCGGTGTACCGCCAGGAAGGTCCTCAACTGCTGTAGGTCGAGCGGTCCGCCGGACCGCGGGTCGGCCGCCGTGCCCGAACCATTGACATTCCTATAGCTCACTTCGCCGATTTTATTGGTGAGTGAATGGCTGTTCGGACTAGTGTCTGTTCGGTCCGCGGGTCACCGCGTCAACACCCAGCGAAGTCACGGAGGTCGCGTCATGTCCGTCACCAGCAGGGAGGTCCACTTGGTGGCCCGTCCCGTCGGCGAGCCCGAGCCCACCGACTTCTCCCTCGTGGAGACCACCGTCGCCGACCCCGGACCCGGACAGGTCCTGGTACGCAACGACTGGATGTCCGTGGACCCGTACATGCGGGGCCGCATGAACGACGTCAAGTCCTACGTCCCCCCGTTCCGGCTCGGTGAGCCGATGGACGGCGGCGCGGTGGGCGTGGTCACCGCCTCGGGCAGCGACGACGTCCCCGTGGGCACCACCGTCCTGCACGCGGCCGGATGGCGCGAGTACGCGCTGCTGCCCGCGGAGTCCGTGCGCGCGGTGGACGCCTCGCTGGCGCCCGTCGAGGCCTACCTCGGCGTACTGGGCATGATCGGCCTCACCGCCTACGCGGGCCTGACCGAGATCGCCCCGGTGCGCGAGGGAGACGTGGTGTTCGTCTCCGGCGCCGCGGGCGCGGTCGGATCCGCCGCCGGCCAGATCGCCCGCCAGCTGGGCGCGTCCCGGGTGGTCGGGTCCGCGGGCGGCCCGGAGAAGAAGCGCCGCCTCCTGGAGGACTTCGGCTTCGACGCCGCCATCGACTACCGCGAGGGCCGTCTGGAGGAGCAGCTCGCCGAGGCCGCGCCCGAGGGGATCGACGTCTACTTCGACAACGTCGGCGGAGACCACCTGAGGGCCGCCATCGCCGCGATGCGCAACCACGGCCGGATCGCCCTGTGCGGCGCGATCTCCCAGTACAACGCCACCGAGCCCGCGCCCGGTCCCGACAACCTCTTCCTGGCCGTCGGCAAGCGCCTCACCCTGCGCGGGTTCATCGCCGGAGACCACGGCCACCTGATGAAGGAGTACGCCGAGCGCGCCTCCGAGTGGATCGTCGACGGCAGGCTGCGCAGCGAGCAGACCGTCGTCGACGGCATCGACAACGCCGTGCGGGCCTTCCTCGGCATGATGCAGGGCGCCAACACCGGCAAGATGCTGGTCCACCTCACACCCTGAACCGCTTGCCTGGAGTGCACTCCAGGTCGCCACCATGGGGAGCACCCCACGAAGACCGACGAGTCCGCCACGACGGAAGGGCGCTCATGCAGCACGTCACGCTGAACAACGGCCTCACCATGCCCCAACTCGGGTTCGGCGTCTGGCAGGTTCCCGACGACGAGGCCCAGGCCGCCGTCGCGACTGCCCTGGAGACCGGGTACCGCAGCATCGACACGGCCAGGATCTACGACAACGAGCGGGGTACGGGCCGGGCCCTGGCCGAGTCGGGCGTCGCCCGCGAGGAACTCTTCGTCACCACCAAGCTGTGGAACGACGAGCAGGGCTACGACAGCGCGCTCAAGGCCTTCGACGCCAGCCTGGACCGCCTCGGCCTGGACTACGTCGACCTGTACCTGATCCACTGGCCCTGCCCCAGGCAGGACGCCTACGTCGAGACCTGGAAGGCGCTGGAGCGCATCCACTCCGAGGGCCGCGCCAGGTCCATCGGTGTGTCCAACTTCACCGAGCAGACCCTGGACCGCCTGGTCGCGGAGACCGAGGTCGTCCCGGTCCTCAACCAGATCGAGCTGCACCCCCACTTCTCGCAGGAGGCCATGCGGGCCGTCAACGCCCGCCACGGCCTCCTCACCGAGGCCTGGAGCCCGTTGGGCCAGGGCAAGGGGCTGCTGGAGGACCCGGAGCTGACCGCCCTCGGCGAGAAGCACGGCAGGTCCGCGGCGCAGATCGTGCTGCGCTGGCACATCCAGCTCGGCAACGTCGTGATCCCCAAGTCCGTGACCCCGTCCCGGATCCGGGAGAACTTCGACGTGTTCGGCTTCGAGCTGTCCGCCGAGGACATGGACCGGGTCTCGGCGCTCGACCGGGGCGGACGGATCGGCTCGGACCCCGCCACGGTCGGCTGACCGCCGTGTTCCCGGGCCGGTGTCCGGTCCGGGAACACCCCGCGGGGGCGGGGGTCGGGGCCTGGCTGTGCCGAGAACGGGCGGACGAACGCCCTCACACCAGGGCGAAGAACTCAACAGAGGACACCCCGTGTCGGGTGCGGATCTCTTTCGCGTGTCTGTTCGGACACTCCCGGCGTCCCCGAGTGGCGTGGTGCCGAACGGAGGCGTACAGTCCTCTCTTGGCGCGCCGACAAGCAAGGACGGCGTCCAGTCTCCTCTTAGGCGAAGCAGATCATGACCGTCGTCCCGCACCGCACCGCACGCGTCTACCGCTCCGACACCGCCGAGCGCTCCGTGCACGCGTGGTGCCACAAAGCCCTGAGCCAGTGGCCCGAACTCGGACCCCTCCCGCCCGTGGAGACCAGTCTGGGCAGCACGCAGGCCTTCCGTTCCGAGGGCGGCCCCGGAACCCCGGTGCTGGTGCTCTCGGGCACCAACTTCAACGCGGCCGCCACGGTGCCCGCGGCCCGGGCGCTGTCCGCGGACCGGCCGGTGCTGCTGGTCGACCTGCCCGGGCAGCCGGGCCTGAGCTGTAGCCAGAGGGTCGGCGGCGCCAGGATCGAGACCTACGGCGCGTGGCTCGACGAGCTCCTGCCCCAGATCACCGACCGGCCCGTCCTCGTGCTGGGACACTCGCGCGGCGCCGCCATCGCGCTCGCCTCCACGCCCTCCCCGCTGGTCGCCGGGATCCTGCTGCTCAACCCGGCCGGTCTGACCGCGGCCGGGGTCAGCTCGGAGTCGATGCGCGCCACCCTGCCGTGGATGATCCACCCCAACGAGCAGACCAGCGGACGCCTGGTGGAGTTCCTCAGCGGCCCCTCCACCGAGTGCGAGAAGCACCGGGCCGAGGCCGAGTGGCTGACCCTGGTGGCCCGGTACTGCCGCGCGGGATCCACTCCCAGCCCGTTGCCGGCGGAGCACTTCCGCGCCTGGGCCGACACCCCGGTCGCCGTCGCGACCGGATCGCACGACCCCTTCTTCTCGCCCGCGCGCCTGCACGGGCCGGCCCGCCGGTTCCTGGACACCGACGTCCACACCATCGAGGGCGCGGGGCACCTGTCGCTGCACGAGCAGCCGGAGCGGGTGCGCGAGCTGCTGGGCGAACTCGACGCCTGACATCCACAGGAGTTTCCCCGCCGTGCGGGGGCGGAGCCCGTCGGAGAGCCCGCCCCCCGCCCCAGCGCCCTGACCCCCTCCGCGCGTGGACCGGCGGAGCGAGGCGCGACGCGTGGGCGCGGACGTCGTCCGTCCTTTCCGGGCGGACTCCCGGCCTCCCCCGGGGCCGGGGAACGGTGACGAGGTGGGACGTACCCGTGCGAAAGGGTGCGTACTGTACACAACCCTGCAAGAACATGCCCTATGTGGCTTTTGGCATATTTAAACAGCGAGTTTTCGGTGTGCTGCTAATGGTGGCGGGTAAGGACGTTCCCGACTCTCCCCAAAAGGAAGGATAAACAGGGAACCCCGCCCCAAGGACGTATCCTTGCCCGAGGTCGGTGCGGGCTGACGGGCCCTTGTCCCTCGACGAACGTCCCCGAAACACCAGAAAGCAATCGGCATGTTCGAAAAGCTGGCGCAAAAGCTGGGGCTCGATACGAACCCGGCGATCTTCTTCGTGTCCGCCGCGTTGACCATCGTTTTCGTGGTGTCCGCGATCTTCTTCACCGACACGGTGGACGCCGTCTTCGGAGCCACCTCCAGTTGGATACTCACCAACCTGGGATGGCTCTACATCCTCGGTGTGACCACCTTCCTCATCTTCCTGATCTGGATCGCGTTCAGCAGGTTCGGGCGTGTGCGCCTGGGACCGCCGGAGAGCACGCCCGACTACAGCAACCCCGTCTGGTTCGCCATGCTGTTCGCCGCCGGCATCGGCAGCATCCTGATGTTCTGGGGAGTGGCCGAGCCCATCAGCCACTACGCCGAGCCTCCGCGTTCGGGCGTCGATCCACAGACCATCGAGGCGGCCGAGGAGGCGATGGGCTTCACGCTCTACCACTTCGGCCTGCACACCTGGACGATCTTCTGCCTGCCCGGGCTCGCCTTCGCCTACTTCGTGTACCGCAAGGGCCTGCCCTTCCGGGTCAGTTCGATCTTCCACCCCTTCCTCGGGGACCGGATCAGCGGCCCCATCGGGCGGACCATCGACATCATCGCGGTCCTGGGCACGCTGTTCGGCGTCGCCGTCACCATCGGCCTGGGCACGCTCCAGATCAACAGCGGCCTCAACACCCTGTTCGGTCTGGAGGAGAGCCGTGCCAGCCAGCTGATCCTCATCGCGATCGTCACGACCATCGCCGTGATCTCCGTGGCCACCGGTCTCGACGTCGGCATCAAGTGGCTGTCCACGATCAACATCTACATGGCCGTGGCGCTGCTGGTCTTCGTCTTCCTGACGGGGTCGACGCTGTTCCTGGCCAAGGGGATCATCGAGACCACGGGCGTCTACCTGGAGATGCTGGTCCCGCTGTCGTTCTGGAACGACACCTTCGCCAACACCGGGTGGCAGGGCTCCTGGACCGTCTTCTACTGGGCGTGGACCATCACCTGGTCGCCGTTCGTCGGCATCTTCATCGCCCGCATCTCCAGGGGCCGCACCATCCGGGAGTTCATCCTCGGCGTGCTGGCCGCGCCCACCGCGTTCAGCGTCGTGTGGTTCAGCGTGTTCGGGCTGTCGTCCTTCAACATCGAGCGCGACCAGGGCGGCGGACTGGTGGACGAGGTGGTCACGCAGGGGGACATCCCCGGCTCCCTCTTCGCCTTCCTGGAGCACTTCCCGCTGACCACGTTCGTGTCGGTGGTGGCCATCCTCATCGTCATCATCTTCTTCACCACCTCCTCGGACTCGGCCTCCCTCGTGGTGGACATGCTCTGCTCCGGCAAGAGCGGCAACCCCACCCGGCAGCGGGTGTTCTGGGGGATCACCGAGGGGGTGGTCGCCGCGACCGTGCTCACCGCCTCCGGCGTGGGCGGCCTGGACGCCCTGCAACAGACGATCATCGTGTTCGGGCTGCCCTTCTTCGCGATCGGCTTCTTCATGATGGTGGGGCTCGTGCGCTCGCTGCACGCCGAGTTCGCGGAGGGGTCGGGCCTTCAGCGCGAACGCAGGGCGCCACTCACCACCAGGGCACGCAGGATCCGGCAGCGCAACAGGCGCCTGGGCGAGGCCGGGGCGCGAGCCGGGGATCGCAACGGGGACCACGGACACGACAACGGCGACGGCGTTCCCCGGTAGGGACGGATCCGCCGTCGGTGTGAGGGCCCCGGCCGCTCCGGCCGGGGCCCTCACACGGGCCAGAAGAAGGAGTTGACCCCGGCGCACAGCCGCAGCCGCTCGGGGTCGACGTCCTCCCGCCCGTAGGCGTCCAGGAACCGTTCGACGTCCCGCGGCCCGAACTGCGGGTTCATCGGACTGAGCAGGCTGCCCGCCATGTCGGCCAGGTCCGCGTGCGGGTCCCCCAGCCCGGTCCGGCCCAGGTCCACCAGGGCCCAGCCGTCCTCGGCGTGCGGGGAGGCGTGCGGGTGAGCGGGGCTCCGGTCCCCGCGCGCGGACCGGCGCGCGCCGTCCTCCCCGCCGCGGACGGAGCCGGTGTCGAGCAGCACGTTGGGCAGGCAGTAGTCGCCGTGGACCAGCGCGGTCCGGCCGGGGCCCAGGGCGCGCGCCAGCCCGGTCAGCTCGGAGAGCACCTCGGCGGCGGGCGGCCCCTCCTTGCCCGCGGCGGCCCAGGAGCGTTCCACCAACCCGGAGGCGACCCGCTCGCGCGCCCGTTCGAGCTGGGCGGGCAGCGTCATGTCGAAGGGGCACCCCGCGGCCGGAGCGGTGTGCAGCGCGCGGGCGGCCCGGGCGAGCAGGTCGAGCACCCGTGGCCGGTCACCAGCGGGCCAGGGCTCGTGGGCGGCGCGCCCGTCCAGGTGGCTCATGGCCAGCCAGCGCAGTCCCGTCCAGGAGCCCGAGTCCAGTACGCGCGGTACCGGCAGCCCCCGCCCGGCCAGCCAGCGCAGGCGCCGTTCCTGGTCCAGGAGTTCGTCCACCAGGTCGGCGCGGTCGGCGTCCACCGACTTGAGCACAGCGAAGGGCCGGTCCCGGGCGTCGAACAGCCGGGCCACACGGGCCCCGGACAGCCCCACGTCGAGTTCCTCGACGCGTGCGGCGTCCACGGACGGAGGGATGCGCATGCCCCGCACCCTAGCCTTGCGCCCGCCGGACTCCCAGCGGTTCACGGGACGGGCGGCATCCACCGAGCACGTCCTGGCCCCGATGCCCGCCCGGGTGCCAGCGGTCCGCGGCGCCGCGTGCCGGTGGGTCCGACCCGAACCCGCCTCCGGTGACGCGCCCCGCCGCGTGAGCTAGCCGTCGGAGGAAGCGGGAGAACCCCCTCGCCCCGGAGCGGGAGGGGAGGGGGCGCGCGGGTCCAGGCCGAGGGCGGGAAGGATCACCTCGTCCACGATCCGCTCCACGTACTCCTGGTCGGGAGGACCCTGGTGGTCCATGGCGTACTTGATGAGCATGGCCTCGCCGATGTCGACGGTGACGGAGGTGACGCGGGAGGGGTCCACCCTGCCGTGGTCGGCGTAGTGCTGGAGGACGGTGCGGGTGAAGCGCCCGCCGCGGGAGTCGAAGACCTCCCGCACGAACCGGTCGTAGAGCTCGGGGTGGTGCCTGGCCTCGGCGACCACGGAGAACATCGCCTGCCCCAGGGACCGGCTCATCGTGTCGCGCAGGAGCGTGAGGGCTCCGACGAGGTCCCCGCGCAGGTCGTCGGCGCCCGGGGCGGGCTGCTCCTGCGGGTAGGTGTGGTACATCGCGTCCAGCAGGATGTCCCCCGGCGTGGGCCAGCGCCGGTACAGCGAGGTCTTGGCCGTGCCCGCCCGGCGGGCGACCCCCTCCATGGACAGGCGGGCGACACCGACGTCCGCGGCCTCCAGGATGACCGCCTCGTGGATGGCGTCGAGCAGCTCCCGCCCGCGTCTGCGCGTGGCCCGGGGCGCCTCCTCCCGTGCGTCCCGCGCCGTCTCCCGCGCCTCGTCGTCAGCCCGCGGCCGCTCCCGGTCAACCATGCTCTTCCCAACTAAGCGACGATGCCGTATCTTAGGAAGGGAATTGGATACGGACCCGTATCCAATGCTGTTCCCTTCCGCGTGAACGGAGTTCAGTATGTCTGCTCCCCCCTCCCGGCCGCCCTCGACCGGGGGTGTGGCACTCGACCGGCGCTCCCTGGCCCCCGACCTGGCGCGCGGGGTGATGCTGCTGGTCATCGCCGTCGTGCACGCGCACATCCTCTGGGTGATGGCCACCGCGGGACAGGGCTCCGCCCCGGGCGGCCTCCTCGACACCGCCTCCACCGCCCTGCTGATGCTGTTCGCCGAGGCGCGCGGGTACCCCATGTTCGCGGCGCTGTTCGGCTACGGGCTCGCCTGGATCCACCTGCGCCGCACCGCTGAGGGGCGTCCGGAGCCGTGGGTGCGCTCGCTGGTGCGCCGACGCGGCCGGTGGATGGTGCTGATCGGGTTCCTGCACACACTCCTGCTCTTCTTCGGCGACATCGTCGCGGTCTACGGGCTCATCGCCCTGCTGTTCGCCGGTCTGCTGCACGCCGGTGACCGGCGCCTGCTCGCCCACGCCCTCACCTGGGCCTCCCTGGGCTCGCTGTTCTACGCGGTCATGAACAGTCTTCCCCTCTCCGAGCCCGAGGCGGGCGGGGTCCTCACCCGGGACCCGCTGGCCGACATGGTCACACGCCTGTTCACCTGGCCGGTCATGACCCCGATGCTCGTGGCGTGTTCGGTGTTCCCCTTCCTCGTCGGAGTCTGGGCGGCCCGCCGCCGCGTCATGGAACAGCCCGAGCACCACCTCGGACTGCTGCGCCGCGTCGCTCTCGTCGGCATCCCCGTGGCCGTGGTCGGCGGACTGCCGCAGGCCCTGGTGGCCACCCAGCTGTGGGCTCCCGAGTTCGTGCTCAAGGCCGGTGCGGGCTGGCTGCACGTCCTGTCCGGCTACGCGGGCGGCTTCGGCTACGCCGCACTCATCGCGCTGGTCGCGGTCCGCCTCGGCAGCCGTCGCGGACCCGTCGTGCGGGCCCTGGCCGCCACCGGCCAGCGCTCCATGACCTGCTACCTGTTGCAGTCGGTGGCCTGGATGGTGCTGTTCGCGCCCTACGCCCTCGACCTGGCGCCACGGCTGTCCGGAACCGCCGCCGTCCTGGTCGGAGTCGCCGTCTGGTCGGCCACCGTGGTCCTGGCCGACCTCATGCGCCGTGCGGGGATCCGGGGCCCGGCTGAGCGCCTCCTGCGCTGGGGGACGTACAGAACCGTCCGGGCGGAGCAGCCGGAGGCCGAACCGGCGCGGAGATGACCGTGCGCCCAAGCGCTCGGTGAGGTCTGCACGGCCCAGAACGCGTGGCACACGCCCCGCACGGCTGCGGCGGCCTCCGCTGGGTGCCGGTGCGGAGACGGCTGGGCGGTCGGGAACGCTCGGCGGGGCCTGTACGGTCGCGGCCTCCGGTGGGTGTACCGGCACGGAGATGACCGGACGGTCGGGAACGCTCGGCTCGGCCGCTGTCCCCGGTGGTCACCGGCTCGGCGCAAACCTCATCGCGGGTGGGACACGCCGTCCGCGATGATGGTCACCATGGCCACCTCCGCACATGATGACGCGACCTTCCTGTCCGCCACCGCCGACCGGCTCGCCGCCCTTCCGGCCGTCGAGGCGGTCACCCTCGGCGGCTCCCGGGCCCAGGGCACCCACCGCCCCGACAGCGACTGGGACCTGGCGGTCTACTACCGGGGTGACTTCGACCCGCAGACACTGCGGGACCTCGGCTGGGAGGGGGAGGTGTCGGAGGTCGGCGGCTGGGGAGGCGGTGTCTTCAACGGCGGTGCCTGGCTACGCGTCGACGGCAGGGCGGTGGACGTGCACTACCGCGACCTGGACGTGGTCGAGCACCAGCTCGCCGAGGCGCGGCAGGGGCGGTTCCAGGTGGAACCGCTCATGTTCCACCTGGCCGGTATTCCCACCTACCTGGTCGTCGCCGAACTCGCCATCGGCCGGGTACTCGTGGGGGATCTGCCCCGGCCCGACTACCCCGAGGCGCTGCGCAGTAGCGCACCACCCGTCTGGCGGGGCACGGCCGCGGCCACCCTGTCCTACGCCCAGCACAACCACGCCCCCTACGGCCGGGTCGCCCAGACCGCGGGTCTCCTGGCCCAGGCCGCCTCGCAGGCCGCGCACGCGGTCCTGGCCGAGCGCGGGGTCTGGGTCACCAACGACAAGGCGCTGCTGTCCATGGCGGGTTTGGAGGAGATCGACTTCGTGGTCGCCGGAATGACCGCCGACCCCCAGGACCTGAACTCGGCGGTCGCCGAGGCCGGACGGATTCTCGCCACGGTCTGAGCCCCGGTGCCCCGGTGCCCCGGTGCCGCGGTCCAAGGCCCGGGCCTCGGACCGCGGCCAACCGGTTCCGGCGTTCCTACCAGGTCATGTTGACGATCCCGCTGAGCGTGGGGTACCCCGCCCGTTGGAAGGCCCGTGCCATCGGGACGTTGCCCAGGTCGGTGGCGGCGCGGATGCGGTCCACACCCTCCTGAGCCAGGACGCGGGTGCCCTCGGCGAGGATGTCGTCGATGTACCCGTTGCCGCGGTGCTCGGGCAGCACCGCGATGTAGCCGATGATCGGGTGGTAGTCGTTGCGCGCGGGCAGGACGAAGCCGACCGGCTCGCCGTCCGGCAGCGTCGCGATCCGCCACCAGGAGCGCGGCGTCGTGTACCGGGCGAACTCCTCGTTCCAGCTGTCGGCGGCCACCCGCTCCGCCGTGGTGTGTGCGAGGTCGGCGCGGTCGTGGGCGTCCAGGGTTCCCTCCAGGGCCCGGACCATCAGACCGAGGATCTCCTCCTCGTCCCGGACCGGCCGGAACCGGAGGCGGTCGCCCGGCCCCGGCGCCGGGACGTCGGGCGTCCACTCGAAGCGCAGCCGCTCCACCAGGAGCGATCCGCCGGTGCGTTCGACGGCGGCCACGCGCTCCCGCACGGCACGGCGCTTGTCGGTGTCCTCGCGCCAGTCGGCGGGGACGATGCGCAGGTACTCGGGCGGGGTCCCGCCTTCGGGCAGGGTCGCCGCCGAGGCGGTGCGCAGCAGGTGTTCGAGGATCCCCGTGCGGTCGACGTCCCCGGCAGTGTCGTCCACGTCAAGGACGTCCAGCAGCAGGGGAGAGGTGTCACTGCTCCGGCACCACCAGGAAAGGCGGGCCAGGAGGCGGTCGCCGTCCAGGGCGACCCACATCCACGAGGGGCGTCGGCGCCCCTGGGCGAGGTCGTCGGCGAACTCGGAGTTCTGGGGGTAGGGGATCCGGTTGAAGAGGTCGAGCTCCCCGGGTCCGGTGATGGTACGGATGATCAGGTCATGCACGGTCAAGGCGACACCTTCGGTGCGTGCGCCCGGCCGCTCCGGGGAGTCAGCTGTCGAGGCCGCCCCGGGAGGGCGCGAGCGCGGTGGTTGCGGTGAACACGGCTCCGCCTCCTCTCGTCGTCGAGGCCCCGGTTCCGCTGTGGTCGGGGCCGCGACTGTTATAGCCGTGTCCCGATCGACGGGGCAACCCCTTTTCGCCGCGAGTCGACCGGTGTCGGAGCCCCTGCGGCTGTGTTCCGGTCGACGGCGCTGGGACCCCCCTCAACCGCGAGTCGCCCGGCTGTCCGCGCCGGGATCACCGGGCTCCTGTGTCTTGGCGGACCTTCCGTGTTCCCCGGTCTCCGCAGCCTCCACGGCCTCGTCGGCCTCCCGCGCGTCCCCGGCGTCCTGCCCGGCGCCGCCGCCCGAACCCGCGCGCCGGGACCGGCGCCAGGAACGGGTCACCGCCAGCGTCAGCGCCCCCGCCAGCAGCCCCCAGAAGGCCGAGCCCACACCGAACAGGGTGAACCCCGACGCCGTCGCCAGGAAGGTCACCACCGCGGCCTCCCGGGAGTGCTCGTCCCCCAGCGCGGACGCCAGCGAGCCCCCGATCGTTCCGAGCAGGCCCAGCCCGGCGATCCCCAGGATCAGCGGCGGCGGCAGCGCGGCCAGCAGCGAAGCCACCGTCGCCCCGAAGACCCCCACGCACAGGTAGAAGATCCCCGCCCACACCCCGGCCAGGTAGCGGCGCTCGCGGTCGGGGTGCGCCTGCGGTCCCGTGCAGATGGCCGCGGTGATCGCGGCCAGGTTCATCCCGAAGCACCCGAACGGCGCCAGCACCAGGTTGGTCGCTCCGGTCCACCCGATCACCGGCGAGATCGGCACCCGATAGCCGTCGCCCCGCAGCACCGCCACCCCCGGCAGGTTCTGCGAGGCCATGGTCACCACGAACAGTGGCAGCCCCACGCTCACCAGCACCTGCCAGGAGAACTCGGGAGCCACGAACACCGGCCGGGCCAACGACGGGGACACCCCGCCCAGGTCCAGGGTCCCGCGCAGCGCCGCGGCGACCCCGCCCGCGACCAGGGACAGGATGACCGCGTAGCGCGGCAGCCACCGGCGGCACAGCAGGTACGCCGCGAACATGGCGAACACGACCGCGAAGTCGTCCTCCATGCTCGTGAACAGCCCCATGCCGAACTGGAGCAGCACCCCGGCCAGCAGCCCCGCCGCGAGCGGCACCGGCACGCGGTCCATGACCCTCTCGAACCACCCGGTGACGCCGCTCAGGGTGATCAGCGCGGCCGAGAAAAGGAACGCTCCCACCGCCTGCGCCATCGTCACCCCGTCCAGCCCCACCGCCAGCAGCGCGGCGCCGGGTGTGGACCAGGCGGTCACCACCGGGGCCCGGTGGCGCAGGGACAACCCCACACAGGTCACGGCCATGCCCACACCCAGGGCCAGCATCCACGAGGCGATCTGCCCGGAGGAGGCACCGGCGGCCTCGGCGGCGGTGAACACGATCGCCGCCGAACTGGTCACCCCGACCAGCACGGCGACCAGACCGGCCGCGACGGCGGGTGCGGGGGCCACGAGGCCGACACGACGGACAAGGGTTCTCATGGTCCACCATCTTCGCGCGCCGCCGGACCCGCGCCGTCGCCCGGGGGAGGGAAAACCGCTGGACCCGGCCGCGGAGCCCGGGGGAGGATGCCGCCATGGGACGCGATTTCGACGAACTCGTCGCCGAGGCCGACGCGGAGCCGACGCAGGGATGGGACTTCTCCTGGCTGGAGGGCCGGGCCACGGAACAGCGTCCCTCCTGGGGCTACCAGCGCACCATGGCCGGGCACATGGCCCGCGCGAGCGCCGCGCTCGACATCCAGACCGGCGGCGGGGAGGTGCTGGCGGGAATCCCCGAACGCCCGCGCCTGACCGTGGCGACGGAGTCCTGGCCGCCCAACATCGCCAAGGCCACCCGGCTGCTCCACCCCCTGGGGACGGCGGTGGTCGCCGACGGGGACGAGCCGCCGCTGCCCTTCGCGGACGGGGCCTTCGACCTGGTGGTCTCCCGCCATCCGGTGACCGTGTGGTGGGAGGAGATCGCCCGGGTCCTGGCGCCGGGCGGAACCTACCTGTCCCAGCAGGTGGGCCCGGAGAGCGTCTTCGAGGTGGTGGAGTTCTTCCTGGGACCGCAGTCCGAGGAGGCGCGCGCCTCCCGCCACCCGGACCGGGCGCGCGAGGGGGCGGGGGCGGCCGGGCTGGAGGTGGTGGACCTGCGCATGGAGCGGCTGCGCACGGAGTTCTTCGACGTCGGCGCGGTCGTGTACTTCCTGCGCAAGGTGATCTGGATGGTGCCCGGGTTCACCGTGGAGGCCTACCGGGACCGACTCCGGGACATGCACGAGCACATCGAGCGCGAGGGATCGTTCACGGCCACCACGACCCGCTTCCTCATCGAGGCCCGCAAACCCCGCTGACCCGTCCGGGCCGCGGGGCGCGGGCACCCGTCCCGGCGGTCAGGACTGGGCCGAGACCCGCTGGACGACCTCGAAGCCCCAGATCTCGCTGTTGGTCGCGGCCGGGCCGCCGTGCCCGTGGCCGTGCCCGGCCGGTGCGCCCTCCTTCTGGGCGTCCGCGGCGGCCTGGGCGTGCCCCTGGCGGAAGGCCTGGCCGCTCACCCAGTTCTGGAAGTCCTCCTCGGACCGCCACCGGGTGTACACCAGGTACTTGTCGGTGCCCTCGACCGGGCGCAGCAGCTGGAACTCCTCGAACCCGGGCTGGTCCTCCACGAGCCCGGCGCGCTTGGCGAAACGCTCCTCCAGGGTCGCCCCGGCACCCTCGGGGACGGTCAGGACGTTGAACTTGACGACGCTGCTCACACGGCACCTCTCTCGGTTGTCTGCGGTCCTTCCGCCCAACCTAGGACAACCTCCGCCGACGTCCGCGCCGCCCCGCCCCTTGCGGTGCACGCGCCCCTCTCCCCGGCGGCCTGCGCACCCGCGCCCCGACCGCCCGCAGGACCGTGGGAAGCGGCCGACCCCGGCGGACGGGTGCAGGACAGCGGATGACCTCCACACCTCCTAGGGTCGCGTCCATGACCGTGCTCGACCGCCGCGCCCTCAACCGGGCGACCCTGTCCCGCCAACTGCTCCTCGGCCGGACCACCGACCACACCGCCGCCGAGGTCGTCCACCACCTCGTCGGCCTCCAGGCGCAGGACCCCGAACCGCCCTACGTGGGCCTGTGGTCCCGTGTCCGGGACTTTCGGATCGACGACCTGACCGGGCTTCTGCACAGCCGCGACGTCGTGCGCGCCACCCTCCTCCGCGGCACCCAGCACCTGGTCACCGCCGACGACTACCTGTGGCTGCGCCCGGTCCTGCACCCCATGCTGACCCGCTGGCAGAAGGGCGCCTTCGGCCGGGACCTGCCCGGTGTCGACCCCGCCGAGCTGGCCGCCGCCGCACGCGCGCTCCTCGCCGACGGCGGACTCGCCCGCCCCGACCTGGGCCGGGCCCTGGCCGAGCGCTGGCCCGGACGCGCCCCCGTCGCCCTGGCCCGTTCCGTCCAGGGACTCCTGCCCGTGCTGCACCCGCCGGGCACGTGGGGGCGGCGCGGCGCCACGCCCTTCACCCTCGCCGAGGAGTGGCTCGGCGCGCCGCTGGCCGTCGAGCCCTCCCCGGACACCCTCGTGCTGCGCTACCTCGCCGCGTTCGGCCCGGCCACCGCCAAGGACGTCCAGGCCTGGAGCGGGATGACCCGCATGCGCGCGGTCGTGGAGGGCCTGCGGCCGCGACTGCGGGTCCTGCGCGACCGTGACGGCCGCGAGCTGTTCGACCTGCCCGACGCGCCGCGCCCCGACCCCGACACGCCCGCGCCGGTCCGCTTCCTGGCGCTGCTCGACAACGTGCTCGTCTCCTACGACGACCGCTCCCGCGTCGTCGCCGACCACCGGCGGCCCCACCTCGTGGTCGAGCCGCCGCTGACCGTGGACGGTTTCGTGCACGGGCTGTGGCGGATCGAGCGGCCCCGGCGCGGCGGCCCCGCCGTGCTGGACGTGCGGCTGTTCGCACCGCTCACCCCGGCTCAGGAGGAGGCGGTCACCGAGGAGGGCGCACGGCTGCTGCGCTTCGCGGCGGCCGGCTCGGAGAGCCACGACATCCGCCTGCGCCCCCTGGAACCGTGACCCGGCCGGAACTTCGGGCCGCGGCCGCCCGACGTCGCTGGGGGACCCGTCGATCTTTCGGTGGGCGCGGCGGTCCCCGGCGGCCCTCCGGGCCTCAGCCGAACACGACCCGGCCGGTCTCGTCCACGCGCCAGCCCGGGTTGTGCGCGATCTCCCACACCACGCCGTTGGGGTCCTCCACGTGGGCGTGGAAGACCCCGCCGAACTCGCCCGGCTGCGGTGCCTTGAGCACCCTCGCGCCCGCCCGTGCCATGGCCTCCACGGTCCACTCCACCTCCTCGGGGCCGTCGACGTTGTGCGACAGCGTCAGCCCCGACACCCCGGTCGTGCCGGGCGGCCGCCCCAGGTCGCGGTCGAACTTCCCGGCGTCGAACAGGCCCAGGACCTGTCCCGGCGCGACCTGGAAGAAGACGATCTCCCCGGGGACGTCCGCGAGTGGCTCCCAGCCGAGCCCGTCCCGGTAGAACGCGCGGGCGGCGTCCAGGTCGGCTGTGGCGAGAGTGATGAAGTGGACCTGTTGTCTCACGGCGGCTCCGTCGTCGTGCCCGCCCCGGAAGCGCCCGGGGCGGCCGGTGTCCTGTGGTCGGGACAACCTACCCGGGACCGGGGACACGCCGCCGAAACCTCTCCGGCGCGGCGGGTCCGCGTGCGCCCGAGCCGCGGGCACAGAGCGCGCCCGGGCGCGCCCGCGACTACAGCCCGTGCCTGCGGGCGACCATGCGCAGGATGACCGAGCGCGGGAACAGCCGCCGCAGCGCGAAGACCACAGGGGCGTTGCTGCCCACCGCGTAGAACGGCCGGGGCGGGTCCGCCTCGACGGCGCGCACGATCGTCCGGGCCACCGCCCCCGCCGTGACCCCCGCGGCCTCGTTGGCGTTGAGCGCCCTGAGCATGGTGCGGTACTCGGCCGCGAACGGCGACCCCTCCCGCAGGTACTGGGTCCGCCGCTCGCTGATGCCGGTGTTGATCGACCCCGGCTCGACCGTGGCCACCCCCACCCCGTACGGGGACACCTCGCGGCGCAGCGCGTTCGCGAACCCCTTGAGCGCCGCCTTGGACGCCACGTAGGAGGACCGGTAGGCCAGCGGGAAGCTCGCCAGCATCGAGCCCACCATCACCACGCGCCCGTACCCGCGGGCGCGCATCCCCGGCAGCAGCAGCTGGGTGAGCCGCACCGCGCCGAACACGTTGATCCGGAACAGCCGCTCCACCGCCTCCGGCGGCAGCTCCTCGAAGGGCCCGCTCTGGCTCTCCCCGGCGTTGTTGACCAGTACGTCCACATCACCCGCCGCGGCCGCGCACGCCTCGACCGACGCCCCGTCGGCCAGGTCCAGGGCCAGGTACTCCACACCCGGCACCGGCTCGGCCACCGCACCGGGGTCGCGGCTGGTCCCGTACACGCGGTAGCCGCGGCGGACGAACTCGGCGGCCACGGCGGCGCCGATCCCCGACGACGCGCCCGTGACGAGCGCGGTCCGCGGGACGGTGGGACTGTTCATGGCGGTCCTTCCGGAGGGAGGCTGAGGGGGCGGGGAGGACGCGCTCGCGCCGCGCGTGGAAGCGATGATCGCACGCTCCCGCGCGCCGGGCGCACTCCGTCCCGGAAACCCCGGCCGCCCGCGAACCGCTCCGTTCAGTCCCAGCGGTGCGGGTCGAACAGGTCCACGGCCAGATCCGTGCGCCCGTGCTGGGCGAGGTCGGCCAGGGCCTCCCCGACCGCGGAGGCGAACTTGTAGCCGTGTCCCGAGAATCCCCCCGCCAGCACCAAGCCGGGCAGCTCGCGGCGCTGCCCGATGACGAAGTGCTCGTCCCCGGTCATCGTGTACATGCACGACGTCATGCGTTCGGGGAGCGGGGCCACACCGCGCAGCCCGGCGGCCAGCCGTCCGAGCCGCCGCGCGTCGGCGGCGTCGGGCTCCCGCGGCCCGGCGTCGGGGTCGACCGGCTCGCCCCACTGGGCGCCCTCGCCCCTGTTCCCCGGGGCCTCGGCGTGCACGCCGATCTTGACGGTCCGGCCGCCGTCCATGCTGGGGAACCCGTACCACGTGCAGTCGTCCCCGTCCCGGGCGAACACCGGCCCGTGCGCGTGCGGGGACGGGTCCCGCGTGGTGCGGAACCAGCCCAGCACCCGCCGCTCGACCCGCAGGCCGCCGCCCAGCTCCGCCACCTCGGGCACCAGCCGCGGCAGCCAGGACCCGGCGGTGACGACCACCCGGCGGGCCCGGACCACGGTGTCCCCGACCACCACGCAGGGGCGGTCCGGGTCGGGGACGACGCGGGTCGCCCGGGCGCCGGTGAGCACCCGCGCGCCCGCCTCCCGCGCGAGCCGCACGGCCGCCGTGATCGCGGCCTCGGGCAGGACCACACCGGCGTCCTCCTCGAAGACGCCCACCTCGCCCGGGCGCAGCACGTGCTGGGGGAAGCGCTCGGCGACCTGGTCGCGGGAGAGCACCCGGTGGGGGAGGCCGTGGTGTTCGGCGGCGGCGACCGACCCGGTCACGGCGGGGCTGTCCGGCGCGCCGAGCATCAGGGCACCGGTGCGCACCACGAGCCGGGTCCCGGAGGCCTCCTCCAGTTCCGACCACGCGCGCCAGGCCGACCGTACGAACGGCACGTAGGCGGCGCCCTCCATGTAGGCGGTGCGGATGATGCGGGACTCGCCGTGGCTGGAGCCCCGGTCGTGTCCGGGTGTGAACTGCTCGACCCCGATCGCGTCCACACCGCGCCGGGCCAGGCGCCACAGGGCCTGTGCCCCCATGGCTCCCAGTCCGACCACGACGGTGTCGGTCTCCAGCGGTGCCGCCACGCGTTTCCCCCCATGGTCGTGTCCGGACCCCTGCGCCCCGGAGCCCCAGGCCATGATCCCAGGGCCCGCACATGGCGGGCGCCCGCCCACCCTCAGGGGTGGACGGGCGCCCCGTCTCGGAAGGGAGCCGAGATCTGGGAGGTGTGGTTGTTACTGGATGGGCGGGTAGGCGTTGGCCAGCAGCTCCTGGAACTGCGCGGAGAACCAGTGCCCCGAGATCGGCGCGTTGGGCAGCGCGCCGCTCATGTTGTAGTTGTTGCGCGGGTTGCCCTCATAGGTGGGGTCGCACATCCGGTCGAAGCCCTTGCCCTCGGGGTTGTCGATGAACTCGCTCGACCCGTCGGACTCACCCGGCGGCTTCATCCACACATAGGCGTCGATACCCGGCTCCGGCTCGGTCTGGGGGCGCTCACCCAGACCCGCACCGGACTGGTTGCACCAGTTCCCGGCCTGCAGGCGGCGGTCGTAGCGGCCCCCGTCCACGTAGGCGTTCACGTCCGTGGACGGCCCCGGCCCGTCCGGGCGGTCCGGCCCGCCCCACCCGTTGCGGGAGGTGTCGATGAGCATGCCGATACCGGAGTCGAAGCCCTGGCCCACCAGCTCCTCGCGCAGCGCCTGGGCATAGGAGAGCTCGTCGGTGAACTGGTTCCAGTCCACCCACTCCGACTGGCGCACCGGCGTGCCCGCGACGGTCTCGCCGATGGCGAAGTTGTCCTCCACCAGCGCCGAGTAGTTCGCGGTGTTGGCGATGAACCCGTGCACGTCGGCCGGGGTGGCGCCGGCGGCGTTGGCCGCCTCGTAGAACAGCGCGGCCGAGGCGGTGAAGTTGTCCTCCCAGCCGATCCATCCGTGGTGACCGGCGTCCACGTAGTTGTAGACGTTGTCGATGTCGCCCAGGGTGGCCAGGGCGTAGCCCACACCCTCGACGTAGTTGCCGTTGGCCAGCATCTCGTCGCACTCGGGGGTGGCGGTCTCACGGGGGGAGACGTTGGTGACCAGGTTGGGCAGCGAGTCGATCTCGACCGTGGTCACGATCCTGAGCTCGGT